>OMXK01000075.1 GCA_900314995.1 uncultured Prevotella sp. | reverse complement strand
GGCTCTGCCACTTTCTTGCGACTGGACTTAGGGCTATTCCGTATGTTTGTCGCAGATTCGCTTCTTTGTCGCATAAACTTCAGACGAAATCCTGCAAAAAAATTGTTTGGTAATGAAAACCGCCGTACCTTTGCACCGTCAATCAGACAAGACAAGTTCTGAAAGACAGTAAGAGAATAAATAAAAATAAGTAATAAAATTAAAATCCAAGTCCCGGAAGGGCAAACAATGAAAATGAAAGAGAAAGGTATTATGAAGAAATGGTTGTTAACACTATGTGTAGCCCTGCTCAGTCTGGGTGCACAGGCTCAGGAGAGAGGTGATTTCGCTGTTGGCGTGCGTGGCGGCATCGATATTGTCAGGTTTGACTTCGGTAAATGGAGCGATACATCTACTCGGTTCGGTATTGGCGCATTCGGACAGTACAATCTCTCGAAGCACTTCCGCCTCGACCTGGAGGGTATCTATCATCCCAAGAATGATCATGTATCTGACTTCCAGCTGGGTCTTGACGTTCAGTACCTGATCCACATCAGTGATAAGTTCAAGATATATCCGCAGATCGGTTATGGATTTGCCTTCGTGAAGGAGGATACGTATACAACTACAAACGGCCAAAGTTCCATCACCGTTGAGGGAGGTAATAAAACCGATGGTGGTTTCCAGATAGGTGCAGGACTGCAATACAACCTCGGTGAGAACTGGTTCATTGGCGCAGACTACAGATACCAGCCGGCTATCTTAGGTCGTGTCCACGTGATTATGGCCAGCGTGGGTTACAGATTCTAATCCAGGGGGCGTTCTATAATATTCAGAGGGAGCCGCGACTTTCGCGACTCCCTCTGATTGTACGCCTCTCGTTAGTCTTCCTTCACGATGGGATAGAGTTCGATGAACTCGCCCTGATGCGTCTGACCGTCGTTGATGAGTTCGGCAAACTTCTGTCCGACGGTGTCGATGTCGTGGAAGCCGGGCAGTGCCATGTTGCCATTGAGGTCGGTGGTGGTGGGGCCAGGGTGAACGGAGAATATCTCCACTGGCGTATTGCCCTGCTGGAACTCGACTGCCATCACGCCCACCATCGCATTCTGCGCCGCCTTGCTGGTGACGTAGGCCAGCGGGTGCCAGTAGGGACTGATCTCCGAGGGCACGGTGATGTTGGCGATGCGCCCACTGTTTTTAGCTATCAGTGGAATCAGGGCCTTGGTGAGCGCGAAGGTGCCGATGAAGTTCACATCGAGCGTCTCGCGGATGACATTGATCTCAGTATGCTCACTGTCCACGCTCATGTCGCCAGGGATGCCAGCATTATTGACGAGCAGCGACAACTCCGGATATTTCTCCGAGACCTCCTTGGCGGCTTTGTCGATGTTTGCAAGGTCCTTTAGTTCGATATCCACCCATCCTGCCACTTCGATACCCTGAGACTTCAATTCCTCAATGGCTTTTGAAGCACGCTGCCCATCGCGTGCGCCGATAATCACCTGCCAACCACTGAGTCCCAAATGCTTGGCTATCCCAAATCCGATGCCTTTATTGGCACCAGTTACAAAAACAATCTTTTTTCCCATTTCTTTCTAATTTAATGTCTTGTGGGCGCAAAGGTACACTATTCTTTGGAATTACATGAATAATATCCTAGAAATTTATAGATGTACTTCTTTGTCAACGACCGCGCCATTCAGGATCTTGAAGGAATTCAGGTGGATGCCTTCGTGGAGCGAGAGGATGGCATAGCGGATGGTGGGATCGACGGCCAGGCGGAGGTCTTCCTGCGAGGGGCGTGAGGGCGAGGCTGGATGGCTGTGCCAGTTGGCGAGAATCTTTAAGCCCTTGCTGCGTGCATATCGGAGGGCGGCAAACTGATCCTTCGGGGCAAAGGAGAAGTGCTCCGGCGAGTGGTCGATGTTCTCCATCCAGTAGTTCTCCGTCACGACATCGCCCTCGTCCGTGCTGTTGCCCAGCAGGTAGCCGCACGTCTCGTTGGGTGCGTCCTGCTGGGCTTGACTGATCAATTTATCAATGATTTCTTGTGGTATCTTCATTTTTTCAATGGTCAATGCTTTAAGTCGCACGCCGCCTGCTCGTAATCTATCAGATGGTCGATAGTGGGATGCGTGCCGCAGATGGCGCACGAGTCACGATGACGGACTGGCACCGTGCGGAACTGCATGGTCTTGGCGTCGAAGGTGAGCAGGCGGTTGGTCAGCAGTTCCCCTATTCCAGTGAAATACTTCAGCGTCTCAGCGGCCTGGATGGTGCCCAGCATACCAGCGATGGCCCCCAGCACGCCAGCCTGTGAGCAAGTGGGCACAGCTCCTACGGGAGGCGGTTCCTTGAACATACAACGGTAGCAGGCCGTACCTGGCAGATGAGTGAACGTCTGGCCGTTGAAGCGCAGGATGCCCCCATGCGAGAAGGGCTTGCCCGCCATCACACACGCATCGTTGATGAGGAACTTCACGGGGAAGTTGTCCGTACCGTCTACGATGAAGTCGTACTCCTTAATGATATCGAGTGCGTTCGACGAATCGAGGAACTTATAGTAGGTCTCTACCTTCACGTCAGGGTTGATGGCCTTGATCTTCTCCTCGGCACTCTTCACCTTCGGCACGCCTACGTCCTTCGTGAAATGAATCACCTGGCGCTGCAGGTTCGAGAGGTCCACCACATCAGCATCCACGATGCCAATGGTCCCGATGCCTGCCGCAGCGAGGTAAAGCGACACGGGAGCCCCCAGGCCGCCAGCACCCACCACGAGCACACGCGCGTTCATTATCTTCTCTTGGCCCTCCACGCCTACATCCTGCAACAAGATGTGTCGTGAATAGCGCTGGATCTGTTCTTCTGTAAAGTCAATCATCGCGCGCCTCCTCCCATGAAATACAGGAAATCGACCTTGTCGCCTTCCTTGATCTGGATACTGTCCCAGTTGT
>OMXK01000031.1 GCA_900314995.1 uncultured Prevotella sp. | reverse complement strand
AATCTTTTGAACTATATACCATTTGTCTCATTCTTAAAACGAGCCCAAAGGTATCATTTTCCCATTTCATGCACAATACGTCAAAATTGACAGTTTACTCACTTGATACAAATCTTTACTATTTATATATTATATATAATATATAAATAGTAATCAAATTTTGTCAAATATTATTTTCAAAGTCAACCTCCACACTTAATTTCAACTTCAAAACTTTGAAAATCCTTAATGTCAAAAGTCAAAAGTCAAAAAGTCCCCCAAAAACTTGCAAATCTCAGATATTCTCCCTATATTTGCAAACAAAATATATAATGAACAAATGGCAAGATGAATACGTCCCAGACATATATCGACCTCATCCGCATGCATCAGTCAGAGTTGCAAGAGCGCTTTGGCATCACCTCGATGCGTCTTTTCGGATCTGTGGCCAGAGGCGACCAGCACCCTGGCAGCGATATTGACCTCTTTGTCACCATGCCACCTAAACTTTATAATTACATCGAGGCCGCCCAATATTTAGAGAAGCTTCTTGGTTGCTGTGTAGATTTGATACGCGACCATCAATACCTGCGGCCTTTTTTCCGTCAACAGATCGAACGCGATGGCATCGATATCTTTACAACAGCTTAGAGTCGGCGAAGATATGCTTCAGCAGATTCGCGATTCAATCCACAATCTCGAGTTGTGGAATGAACCTTATACGGATCAAACGCAGTTAGTGCCCGCATCCCTGCGAGCACTAACTGTTTTCTAAACCAATAACTAAAACAACAATATGAAAAAACTCTAACAAACCAAATGATTGAATCTATAATCACTGTGATTTCTCTTAATCACGATGCAAAGGTACGATGAAAAACAGCTCGTTCCAAAGATTATGGCAAATTCTTCATCGAGTTGTTGCGACAGCCACGTCATTCTGCGACAGAGTAGGGGAAGTGCCTCTGATGAGTGTCGCAAAAGCCGCGAAAACTTTACTTCGGGGCCTGGCCCTAGAGGCAATAACGCGGATTTTAGGAACCATTATGCGATAAGATTTCAATTGTTTCAAAATAATATCCCAATTCTACACATGGATTGGGATTTTTTATGTACCTTTGCGCCCCAAATCATTAATCTTTTAATAATTTCAAAAATGATTATAGCAAAAAAGTTGGTTTACAAGTCTTCGCATGAGGCGGAGAGAGAGAATTGGAAGGCGCTTACCAGTAATTTCAATGAATCTGTTATTGAGGCTTTGGTATCCATGCAGGAATGCCAGAAAGATAAGTTATCCGTTATTCAGTACATTTCAGATGCTTTAGAACGGGAACGTCAGTTGTCATTATTTGGTGATGCTGTTAAAGAGCGTTTGGTGGAGATCCGCGAGTATATAGAAAGAGGCTTATATTCTCCTTATGTAGAAATCAAGAGATTGATTGATGAGGGGCAATACAAAGACAAACAGTTGGATGAGATGATGAACAGCCTGAAGAATGCCAGACATGATTCAGACAGAAAGCAGGAGCAGGAGCTGTTAGACAGGTTGGTGGAACAGGCAATGGCATTGGGCATTGACGCATGTTTTTATACAGAGATCGGCCTTAGAAGGATGTATGACAAAGCTCCAGAGAGATGCAAGAAGCAAACAGACAAGCTGATGGAATTTGCCATTGAACAGCGGAAGACGCATTTGAACTTTTACCAGCCTGTAGGAATCGTTGCACCTAACGGAACTATTTATTCTAATCAACAACCAGGCGAATGAGTGAAGATAAGCATGGGAACCATTTTGAGTTCCATTTCCATAATACGGTAGGGCAGAATATCGGCCATGTAGATACGCTGATTGCAAATTTTGACAAGGATATGAAAATGCAAACAGCGCTGGTTGATAACGTCATCAATGAAGAGGTGGCCTCTCAGGATAGTGCCGAGCAGGAGGAAGAATTGAACTACTTCCAGCCAACGAATCATTTAAAGCGGTTGTTGGCAGACGATTGTATTTCAGATTTCGTTTCTGATCATCAATATACCGGTAAATGGTTTGAAGCTTTTGTTGATGCATTGATGGCATCAGAGTGCCGAGATGAGATAGCCCGGGATTGGAGCATCAGGGGTAAGAACGATAAAAGGGATCTGATCAGAGGATATGTCATTGGATGCCTGAAAGATGCCGGTGTACTGAAGGGTAGCTATCAGAAGATAGCCGAGGCAATCGTCGGGAGTGAATATTATAAGTCTGTCAATGGCGACAAGAATGGGAAAACATTTGCCGCCTATCTCGGCAGAGGTAAAAACCAGAGTTTTTCTGACTGGATTAAGGATTACGTAAATACTAACAGGAAAGGATAGAACAGCCTTGAAATCCAACTGAAAATATGCAACTGAATCTTTCTTGTTCAGTTGCATTATTTTTTTCCGATTTTTTTTCTTCGCTCTATAAAGGGCTTCCTGATGTTTTTGGTGAGAGAGATTGAATCCAACTGATTATCTTATTTTTCAGTTGGATAGTTGCACCGTATCTTTGCAATCGGATCCCCCGGCCGGGCTCCGCTTTAGTATTTTCGTGAACAATTTCTATATTAATAAACTCGAGTAAGCGACAACAATTATGAAAGTAACATTAATCATTCCTGACAAGGATTACGAGCGACTGGTAAAGAGTGGCAGACGGCTGAGGGGATCTCTCGGTCTCATCTCGCCCAGAGTGATGGATATGAGGCTTTATGCCGACGGGCAGCGCAACAGGCGGGAACTGGTGTGGCGGAAGCTGGAGCACGGCCGCGTATCGGTGAACACGATGGCGATGACTGCCCGTGTATCGATGTTCTTCAATCTGACGGAGACGGGACTCTGCCCGTGGAAGCAGGTGAAGCTCGAGTCGGAGGTGGCCAGCGAATTCCTCTATGACAACGACCTCTAAACCACGCGTAGCCTTATGTTTTATGTGCAAATAGACATGAAATCTCCCACGCAGCCCGTTACCCGCGAGCTGCTCTGGGAGATCCTGAAGTCGCCGGAGACGAAGCGGAATATCCTCATGTTCCGCAAGACGGGCAAAGCCTTTTATAAGACTTCGCTGCCGGGCTTTACCTATCAGGCACGGTTCACGGAGTCGGAGAAAGACGGGGTGACGGGCTGCTGGCGCCTGCAGTCGAATGCCGTTCTGACGGGGCTCTGCATGCTCGATGTAGACCATGTGGAGAATCCGAAGGCGATCATCGACGGATGGCTGGCAAAGGGCGAAGCGTGGCTGAAGGAACAGGGCGTCCTGATGATCTTCATCACCCCCTCTGGCAGAGGTGTGAAGGTGGTGTTCATCGCCCGCATGGAGTGGGGCAACCTGATCGACAACATGCAGGAGATGGCCCGGCTGCTCGGCGTAGAACTCGACGACAGCTGCAAGGATGCCTCGCGCATGAGCTTCACGCCGATGGCTGAGGAAGTGTTTTATATCGACGAAGAACGACTGATCAATTATGATAATCCTTTATACGAAGAGAAGTACGGCGAACTGTATCGTCAGGGTCATAGTGAGGCCTCTGCTGGTCGCCCTGAGAGCAAGAGCGGACCGGCTGCTGAGGCTGATCGGGTAGTGAACATCGAGGATCTGGAACTGGGCGAGTTCTGCGGGGTGCCCATCCAGCAGATAGTGGATGCCTGGGTAGGCGACGCTACGCCAAAGCCGACTCAGCGCCACAAAACGTCGCTCTGGCTGGCCGACCAGCTGCGTTACATCACTGGCAGCGATGCCGAGTGGATAGAGCGTATCCTGAGGGCTCAGCCGTGGGTGCAGGATATCGTCACCGAGCGCAAGGAGAATGTAGGCGGCACGGTGAAGTCGGCCATGGGCTACCAGGAGACGAAGATGCCGCCCAAGCGGATGATGGATGCCCTGGCCAAGTGTGGCATCACGCGCGAGGACTACCGCAAGGAGACACTTGCCGCCGCAGAGAACGAGGCCAGTGCCGCGCTGCTGAGTCGTCAGCAGGCTAACCGCAATCCGCTGGCCGACCTGCCTTACGACGAGTGGGAGCGGGAGATCAAGGCGCTGTGGCGCTACTACCCGCCGTTGAAGGCCGTGTGCCAGGGGCTCTGCAGTCATCATCACCAGTGGCCGGCAGCCTTCTTCACCACGGGTCACTGCGGGGTGAACCTGATGACGCGCTGTACCTACCGCCACTACTACCAGCCTGCCAAGGTGAGGCGGTTGAACTCGGATGTACACGTGATCGGCGATCCGGCTACGGGAAAGTCGTTCGTGGGTGATATCTACGAACTGCTGATGCGGCCCATCCTAGAGGCCGACCAGAAAGCCATCGACCAGCTGATGGACTTCAAGCTGCAGACGCAGGGGCGCACCTACTCGACGAAGGAGCAGAAGAAGGATGCCATCACCAGACCGAAGGTGGTGAAGCGCGACCACGACTCACGCACCTCGAACGCGGAGTTTATCATGGACCACCTGAACGCCAAGGAGTGGGTTGACGGCAGGGAGATGCAGCTGCACCTGACAACCTTTGACTCGGAACTCGACAACACGACCACCATGGCGAAGAGCGGCGGATGGATCGACAAGAAGTTTTTCGAGCTGAAGGCCTTCCACAACGAGAAGGACGGTCAGCAGTATGCCAACAAGGACTCGGTGCCTGTGACGATGTATATCCACTATAACCTGCTGTTCACAGGTACGCCGCTGGCCCTTTACCGCAAGGTGAACGAACGGAACTTCGGCGACGGTCTGGCCACGCGACTGGCCGTGATACCGCTGCCGCCGTCGAACTTCGAGATGGTGGAGCTGATGCCCGAGACCTACGACAACAGCAAGCAGCTGAAGGTGCTCGACGACTTTTCCGCGCGGCTCGACCGCCGTCATGGCGAACTGCCCATCCGCAAGCTGATAGAGCATGCCTACTATTGGACGAAGGAACGCATGGAGATAGCCGCCTTCAACGACGACCATGCCGACGAGCTGCTCATCAAGCGCTGCTGTTACTATGGCATCGCGATGGCCGTGCCCTTCATCGACGACCGCCATAAGGATGAGCTGAACCAGACAGGCACCTACCGCATCGACAAGACCGACCTGAGACTCTGTTCGCTGGCACTCGACATGCAGTATAAGACGCAGCACTACTGGTTCTACGAACTGGCGCGCATGTACTTCGACAATCAGCAGCGCGACTCACAGAACCGCCAGCGCCGTTCGAAGTACGACGAGTGTTTCGACCGTCTGCCGGAGTCGTTCAGCTATGAGCAGTTTGCCGCCGTCTACGGTTACACGCCGGATAAGGAGACCGGTGGCAGGAAGATGCTGTCGCGGCTGAAGAAGAGCGGTAAGATAGAGCCAACCGAAAAGGATACTTACAAGAAGATCGCTTGACTTTTGACATTTGACATTAAGGTTTTTCAGTCAAGCGATTATCTCTTCAGCGTTCTTTGACTTATTTTCTTTTTGACTGGAGTTTCTTCAGGCGGCGCTGGGCATCGCCGGCGTCGGGGTAGAGCTCGAGGGCTTTCTCATAGTTGCGGATGGCGGCTTCGGGCATGTGCTCGTGCTCGCATTCGCGGCCCAGGATGGTGTATTCGGCAGCGAGGCGCTTCAGGAGTTCCTGCTTCGACTGTAGCTCCTGCCTGAGGGCTTCGAGCTCGGCGGCGTGCTGGGTTCGGAGTGTCTCGATCTCGCGCTTCTGGCGGTTGATGATCTCGAGTTTCTTGCGGATGAAGCGGCGGATGTGGGGCTTCTCGATGTCGTAGCGCGAGTGGATGGCCTTGAAGAAGGATTCGAGGAAATGCTCAAAGTCGCCGCGGTCGAAGAAGCGCACGGCATCGTGGTACTCGCGGTCGGCCTTGCCCTCCTGCATGGCTTGGTCTATCAGGCGCTGGTCGTTGTAGCGGTTGGCAAACTGCACGACCTCTGCACGTACGAAGATGTCGCTCTGTCGGAGGGGTGCCTTGAGGGTGATGCCGTCGAGCGATGTGCAGCGGGAGAGGGCCACGTAGGTCTGTCCGCCGGCGAAGGCGCCTCCGCCGCCGAAGTCGATCTGCACCTGCGAGAACGTGAGTCCCTGGCTCTTGTGGACGGTGATGGCCCAGGCGAGGCGGATGGGGAACTGGGTGTAAGTGCCCAGCAGTTCTTCCTCGATCTTCTGCTCCTTCTCGTTGAAGGTGTAGCGCATGTTCTCCCACACTTCGCGCTCTACATCGTGCTCGCGGCCGTCCTCGGTAATGACGCCTATCAGACCTTCTTCCTCGTCGATGTAGTCAACGACGCCCAGCGTGCCGTTCACCCAACGCTTGTCCTTGTCGTTCTTGATGAAGATGACCTGGGCACCGGGCTTCAGCTGCAGTTTGATGGGCGTGGGGAGTGAGGTCTCTGGGAAGTCGCCTTTGATGACGCCGAAGAAGGTTGAGGGGTTGCCGTCGAGAGCGGCCAGCTGCTGTTCGTTGGTATAGTCTACGATGTCGCGGCGGGTGGCGAGGGTAATCTCCAATTTGCTGTTCGACGGTTTGCTGTCGTGCGGTTTCAGCACGCGGGCGTTGAGGGTGTTGAGATCGGCCGTAGTGGCTGTGTTGTTGCGGATGCGGTCGAGGATGGCGATAAACTGATCGTCGGTCTGGCGGTACACCTTGCGGAGCTCGATGGATACGATGGGCATCTGCTGCCACACCTTGGCATTGAAGAAATACGAGCTGGGGTAGAAGGGCTGCAACAGCTGGCGGTCGTCGTCCTTGAGCACCGGTTCGAGCTGGTAGATGTCGCCCACGAGCAGCAGCTGCTTGCCGCCGAAGGGCTCTGGGTTGCGGGTGTAGATGCGCAGCAGCTTGTCGATGAAGTCGATGATGTCAGCGCGCACCATCGATATCTCGTCGATGATGATGAGTTCGACCTCACGGATGAGCTTGCGCTGGGCACCCGTGTACTTCAGGGTCTCCTTGATGTGGCGGCGGTCGTAGCGCGAGTCGTTGGGCAGCAGGGGGTGGAATGGCAGTCGGAAGAAGCTGTGGAGCGTGGAGCTTCCGGCGTTGATGGCAGCGATGCCAGTGGGGGCGAGGATCACGTGCTTCTTCTTGGTGGTCTGTGCGACATATCTCAGGAACGTAGACTTACCCGTGCCGGCCTTCCCTGTGAGGAAGAGCGAGCGACGGGTATAGTTGATGATCTGGAGGGCATCCTGCCACTCCTTGTTGTCGAGGTCGAGTTCCATCAGTCTTCCTTTATGGCGTCGGCATTCTCTTCTGGTGCAGGTTCGTTGTCGGCGTTGTCGGGCTCCGGCTCTTTCTTGGGTCGCGGCAGCGGATTGCCGAAGTCGTCGAAGAAGGCGGCATCGGGATCAGCGTTGTCGTAGGCGAGCGAGTCGACACTGATGGAGTCGGAATCGGCAGGAGCGCTGAAGTAGCCGCCGCAGTTGTACATGGCATCGGCCACGTCGGAGCCAGTATAGGGCTTGAACTTCGTGCGATACTGCTTGAACGCGGGGTCGTTGAGCACTGAGCCGAGGAAGTAGCCGCAGATGGGCAGTGCCGTGCGGTTACCCTGTCCCAGCATGCCTGTGCGGAAGTGGATGCTGCGGTATTCGCCGCCCACCCATGCGCCGACGACCAGCTTGGGCGTGGTGCCGATGAACCAGGCATCGGAGTGGTTGTTCGAAGTACCCGTCTTGCCGCCGAAATCGGTATCAGCCGCCTTGTCGTAGCCCACGAATCCCATCAGTCGCGAGCTGGTGCCGCTCATGCCGCCCTTGAGCAACTGCTGTACGAGGAAGGCGGAGCGCTTGGAGATGACCTGCTCTGTCTTCGTCGGGGCCTCGAAGATGACGTTGCCGTCGCGATCCTCGATCTTGGCCACGAGCACGGGGTCGATATGGGCGCCGTCGTTCACGGGCGTACAGTAGGCATTGACCATCTCCAGCAGGTTCACGTCGCTGGCGCCGAGCGTGAGCGACGGGGTGGGGTCGAGCTTTGACTTGATACCCATGTCGTGGGCTGTCTTCACGATATTGTCGATACCGCACTCCTGTCCCAGTCGTACTGCGATGGAGTTGATACTCATGGCGAAAGCCTGCTTGAGTGAGATATTGGCGTTGGTGAAACGTCCGTCGGCATTATGAGGTGCCCAGGTCACTTCCTCGCCGTTCTGCATCACCTTCATCGAGAAATACTCGTCCTTGCGGTAGTCGCAGGGCGTGACACCCTGATTGATGGCCTCGGTATAGACGAAGAGCTTGAAGGTGGATCCTGGCTGTCGCTGGGCCGTCACCTTATCATATTTCCACGAGTGGAAGTCGATGTCGCCCACCCAGGCCTTGACATGGCCGTTCTGAGGTTCCATCGCCACGAAGCCGCAATGCATGAAGCGCACCATGTAGCGGATGGAGTCCATCGTCGACAGTTCCTTCTCCACGCGGCCTTTCTCATAGTCGAACACTTTCACCGTGTGGGGCAGGTTCAGGTAGTAATTGATGGAATCCTCGTTGCCGTTGAACTTCTTGGAGAGATACTTGTAGACAGGCTGTCGCTTGGCGATATCCTCGATGAAGTTCTTGATCTCCACGTGGTGGGCATCCTGCCAGGGGTTGGTGGAGCCCCAGTGGTTGTTGAAGGTCTGCTGCAGCTGCTTCATCTGCTTGTAGGCAGCCTGCTCGGCATACTGCTGCATGCGGGAGTCGATGGTGGTGTAGATCTTCAGTCCCTCGGTGTAGAGGGCGTTGCGGTTGTCGTAGTAGTCCTCGCACCAGTCCTTCAGGTAGTCGGCCACGGCCTCGCGGAAATAGTTGGCGTCGCCGTCGTAGACACTCTCGACGCTGTAGTCGAGCTTGATCTCGATCTTCTTCAGCGAGTCGCACTCAGCCTGTGTGAGATGTCCGTGCTGCTGCATGAGGTCGAGCACGATGTTGCGGCGCTTCAGCGAATTGTCGGGATTGATGAGGGGATTATAGAATGTGGTGGCCTTGAGCATGCCCACGAGGATGGCGGCATTCTCGGTTGTGAGATCCTTCGGTGCGCAGCCGAAGTAGGTCTTACAGGCGGTCTTGATGCCAAAGGAATTGGAGCCGAAATCGACCGTGTTGGCATACTGCGTGAGAATCTCCTCCTTGGTGAAGAAGAACTCGAGCTTGTAGGCGGTGATCCACTCCTTGCTCTTCATGATGAGCATCTTGACGCCGGGGATATTGCCCAGCAGACCAGTGGAATATTCCGAGCGCGTGCGGAACAGGTTCTTCGCCAACTGCTGGGTAATCGTCGAGGCGCCTCGGGCATCGCGATGCAGGATATACTCCTTGGCTACAGCCATGAAAGCCGTATAGTCGATGCCGTGATGACTGTAGAATCGCTCGTCCTCGGTATCGATGAGTGCTTGCCAGAAGACGGGGTTCACCTCTTCGTAGGTGACGGGTGTGCGGTTCTCGCTGAAGAACTTGCCGATCTGCTTGCCGTCGGCACTATAGATGATCGAAGCGGCAGCAGGACGCTTGTTCTTGATGGTCGACATCGAAGGCGACTTGCCGAAGAGCCACAGGAAATTGATGTCTACGGCTCCCAGATAGAGGAAGAACGCCACGATGAGCGAGGCGAGGGCCACGGGAATCTTGATGTACCAGGGACGACCCTGATAGAGGCTCTTGTACCAAGGCCAGATGCCTTTTATTGCTTGCAGGATTTTTTGCCACATATATACTTGATTATTGTTTCTGTTTCATCCGGGTGGAACCAGCGGATGCTTTCGTCTTTCTTAAACCAGGTGAGCTGTTTGCGGGCATAGCGGCGGGTGTTGCCTTTGATGCGCTCTACAGCTTCCTCCAGCGGCCAGCGGCCGTCGATGTAGTCGAATAGTTCTTTGTAGCCTACCGTGTTCAGCGCGTTCAGGTGGCGCTTGGGGTAGAGGGCTTTGGCTTCTTCGAGCAGCCCGTCGGCCATCATCTGATCCACACGACGGTTGATGCGCTCGTAGAGTTCTTCGCGCGGACGGTTCAGTCCGATCTTGATGATGTTGAAGGGTCGCTGGCGCTTTTCACGCTTGCGGAAGGATGTATAGGTCTTGCCCGTCATCAGGCAGATCTCCAGCGCATGAACGACGCGCCGCGGGTTCTGACGGTCTACGATCTCATAGTATTCGGGATCGCGCTGACGGAGTTCCTCGCAGAGCGCTTCAAGTCCCTCGTCGGCAAGTCGCTGTTTCATCATGGTGCGCGTCTGGTCGTCGATGGTAGGGATATCGTCGATACCGTCGCAGACAGCGTCGATGTACATCATGCTGCCGCCAGCCATCAGGGCATAGTCACTCGAAAGGAACTGACGGCCCAACAACTCCAAAACCTGTTGTTCAAAGAGCGAAGCGCTGTAGTAGTCGTCGAGCCCTAATATGCCCACGAAGTCGTGATGCACTTGCTGCATCTGGGCTTCAGTAGGCGGAGCGGTACCGATTTTCAGTTCCCGGAAGATCTGTCGGGAGTCAGCGTTGATGATCGGGATATGGAAATGCTTCGCCACATCCAGGCAGAGCGCTGTCTTCCCCACAGCCGTTGGTCCGGTGATGACTATCAGCGTCTTTTCCAATGGTCGAGTTATCTGATAACGCCGCGCTTGGAATTCTCGATGAAGGAGCAGATGTACTCCACTTCCTTCGAGTCGGGGAACTGCTCGCGGGCCATGGCCACACCATCCTTCAGCACGCCTTGTGAGTAGATGATGCGATAAGCTTCGTGGATGGCCTCGATGGTCTCACGCGGGAAACCTCTGCGGCGCAAGCCGACGAGATTGACGCCTGCATAGCGGATGGGCTCCTTGCCCGCAATCACGTAAGGCGGGATGTCCTGGCTCGTGCGGGAGCCGCCCTGGAACATCACGTAGCTGCCCACGCGGATGAACTGGTGGAACAGACAGGTGGCCGAGATGATAGCGCAGTCTTCGACCTCGACCTCGCCGGCGAACTTCGTGGAGTTGCCGATGATGCAGCCGTTGCCGATTACGCAGTCGTGAGCCACGTGCATGTTCTCCATCAGCAGGTTGCCGCTGCCCACCACGGTCTTGCCCTTAGAGGCTGTGCCACGCGAGATGGTGACATTCTCACGGATGGAGTTGTTGTCGCCGATCTCACAGGTGGTATCCTCGCCCTTGAACTTCAGATCCTGCGGTTTGGTAGAGATGCTGGCGCCAGGGAAGAACTCGTTGCCGTTGCCGATGCGGGCACCGTAGTGGATCGTCACGCTGTTGAGCAGCTTGTTGTTATCGCCTATCACGACGTTCTTGTCGATGACGCAGAACGGTCCGATGATATTGTTGTCGCCCAGTTTTGCCTCTGGATCGACCACTGCTAAAGGATGTATCTGATTTGCCATAAACTTCTATTTGTTTTTTACGATTTGTGCAGTAAACGTTGCTTCGGCCACAACATGGTCGCCAACAAAGATGTAGCCCTTCATGGATGAGATGCCGTGGCGCACGGGTGCCAGCAGCTCGACCTTGAAGATCAGCGTATCGCCAGGCACCACCTTCTGGCGGAACTTCACGCCGTCGATCCTCATGAAGTAAGTAGACCAGCGCTCGGGCTCTTCCAATGTGTTCAGTACGAGCAGTCCGCCGCACTGTGCCATAGCCTCGATCTGAAGCACACCAGGCATGACGGGCTCCTGCGGGAAGTGGCCCTGGAAGAAGGGCTCGTTGGACGTGACGTTCTTGATACCTACAATCGTCGTGGCACCTAACTCTACCACCTTGTCGACCAGCTGCATGGGGTAGCGGTGGGGGAGCAGCTCGCGGATACGGTTCACGTCCATTATCGGCTCCTCGTTGGGATCATAGACCGGTGCCTGGATCTCATGCTTGCGGATCTCCTTGCGCAACAGGCGCGCAAACTTATTGTTGATAGTGTGGCCAGGGCGGGTAGCGATGATGCGGCCTTTGATCGGCTTGCCGATGAGCGCCATATCGCCGATGACATCGAGCAGCTTATGACGCGTACACTCGTTCTCCCACTGCAGGGGCTTGTGCTGGATATATCCCAGATCGGTGGCATCGCGATGCTCTACATGGAGCATGTCTGCCAGCATGTCGAGGCGCTCCTGAGTGGTCTGACGCTCATAGATGACGATGGCATTGTCGAGGTCGCCGCCCTTGATGAGGTTTGCCTGCAGCAGCGGTTCGATATCGCGGACGAAGACGAAGGTGCGGGCACTGGCAATCTCTGTGGGATACTTGGCGGGATCGTCGATGGTGGCAAACTGCGAGTTGATGAATTTCGACTCGAAGGAGCACATACACGTCAGTGAGAAGGAGTCATCGGGCAGGATGGTGATACAAGAGCCAGTCTTCTCATCATTCACCTCAATCTTCTTGCGGATGACATAGTAATCCTTCGGAGCATTCTGTTCCTCGATGCCCACCTCTTTGATCTTCTCCACATACTGGATGGCAGAACCGTCGAGAATCGGGAACTCGGGGCCGTTGACATGGATCATACAGTTGTCGATGCCCATGGCATAGAGTGCTGAGAGTCCGTGCTCAACGGTAGAAACGCGTGCTTCGCCCTTGCCGAGTACCGTGCCGCGCTGGGTGTCGACCACATTCTCGGCAACAGCGTCGATGATGGGTTCACCCTCCAGGTCGATACGCTGGATCTTATAGCCCGAATTCTCGGGGGCGGGGTTGAATGTTACTGTGAGGTTCAAACCGGTATGCAGTCCTTTTCCAAACAAAGAAAAGCTGCCTTTTAACGTTTTCTGCTTCATTGCTATATTTGACAATTTGACGATTTCACTATTGGACTATCTATTTCTCACCAGCGCTCTTCTTCAGTTCGTCGATCTCGCGCTGCAGCTGGGCAATCTGGCGATACATATCAGGCAGTTTGGCGTAGATGGCCTTGGCCTTGAAGAACATCTTCGGATCCATTGCGGGCGAACCGATGAGAGACTCGCCGTTACCCTTTGTGTTCTTGATGACACCACACTGGGCACCAATGAAGGTCTTATCAGCCACATGGATATGACCAGAGAAGCCTGCCTGACCTCCAACCATACACCAGGAACCAATCTTCGTGGATCCGGCCATGCCCACCTGTGCAGACATGACGGTATTCTCGCCAATCTCGCAGTTATGGGCCACCTGAATGAGGTTATCGAGTTTCACACCCTTATGGATGACGGTCTGCCCCATCGTAGAACGGTCTACGCAGGTGTTGGCACCAATCTCCACATTGTCTTCGATGATGACGATGCCAATCTGTGGAATCTTGTCGTAACCCTCTGTGTTCGGTGCGAAGCCAAACCCATCAGCCCCAATCACGCTACCTGCATGGATTGTAACATTATTTCCTAATTTGCATCCCTGATAGACGGTGATGTTAGGATAGAGCAGGCAATTCTCACCTATGGTGACGCCATCGCCGATTACAGTATGGGGATAAATCTGAGAACCGTCGCCAATGACAGCCCCGTCGCCAATGACGGCGAAGGCACCGATAAACACATCTTTGCCGACGGTAGCCTTGGGCGAAACAGATGCCTGAGGATCGATGCCGGTTTTTTTCGGCTTCATCGAATCGTATAGTTGCAGCAGCTTGGCTACACACTCATACGCATTCTTCACACGGATAAGCGTAGCGCTGACGGGCTTTTCCAACTCGACATCCTCGTTGATGAGGACTACACTCGACTTGGTCTCGTAAATGTAATGGGTGTATTTGGGGTTTGAGAGAAAAGAGATGGCCCCAGGAACCCCCTCTTCGATTTTGGCGAAGGTGTTGACAATAGCATTCTCGTCACCTTCAACTCTGCCTTGTATTAATTCCGCGATTTGTTTGGCTTTAAATTCCATAATTTGTGATATCTGCTTTAATATTCTGCAAAGTTAGCAAAAATTATTCGAAACGCTGATAACAGAGGTAATATTTTCTTATTTTTTTAGAAAGTAATTGAACATTTAGCAATTCGGAAGCTTTTGAAATATCTCTGATTTCTCCGTTTTTGTAAAGAATTGAGATGCTGTCGTCGTCTACGCTATACATGTCTTTTTGGATGGTGTTGATGCTCATCAGGTAGTGTTGCGCTTCCTCGGGAGTAATGTTCATTTTTGCCGCTATCGCGTCGGCTATTTCTGCGATCTTGCCTTCCTCAATCGGCTCTTCAGAGACTTCCACCTTGAAGATGTGACGGTCGAGCATGTCTGTAGCCAAAGTGGATAAAATCTTGTCATCGTGATGCTTCCATGCTTTCATGGCGCACCAGATGTCAGAGTCGTCGAGCTCCTCGTAATTGGCCAATGCCTCAGGGTGGGTGTCAAACCAAGCCTTGTCGACATCGTTATAGAGGAAATAGTGCAGGGCAGGAGAGGCAAACACATCCTGGCCAGCCTTGATGAGATCTTTTGCACGGGTGAGCATATTGACAAGAACTTTCTCGTAAGCCACACAGGTACGGTGCAAATACACCTGCCAGTACATCAGCCGTCGGGTGGTCAGATAGTTCTCCAACGAGTAGATTCCCTTATGATCCACCACGAGCGAATCATCGACCACATTGAGCATCTTGATGATGCGTGCAGAGCCGATATTGCCCTCTGTGACTCCGGTATAGAAAGAGTCGCGCCGCAGGTAGTCGAGGCGGTCCATGTCGAGTTGGCTCGATATCAGCTGGTGGAGGAAGTTCTTGGGGTACTGGCCTTTAAAGATGGAGATGGCGAGGTTCAGCTGACCGTTGAAATGGCTGTTGATCTCTTCCATCATCATCAGGGAAATGTCTTCGTGAGAGATGCCGTGGATGAGTGTGTCCTCCAGTACGTGAGAGAAGGGGCCGTGCCCGATATCGTGCATGAGGATGGCAGCCTGGACTGCTTCGGCCTCAGATTCGAAGATGAAGATGCCTTTCTGTTGTAGGGAGAGTATCGCTTCGCCCATGAGGTGGAAGGCACCTAGCGAATGCTGGAAACGGGTATGGCGGGCACCGGGATAGACCACAGAGGCCAGCCCTAACTGGTTGATGCGGTTCAGACGCTGGAACAATGGGTGCTCGACAATGTCGTAAAGCAGACCACGCGGTATCTTGATGAATCCGAAGACCGGGTCGTTGATAATCTTTGCTTCCTTCATTCTAATAAAAGGTGAAGGCAGGGTTAAAGCCCTGCCTTTTTAAGTTCGATAGCCATTTCCTGTTGTAGTGACTTGGCTGCTGTAGCCGCCGCTTCTGCAAAGTCATTGTCCTTGGAGGCATAGATGATGCCACGCGAGGAATTGACGAGCAGGCCACAATCCTTCGTCATGCCATACTTGCATACCTCCTGCAGACTGCCGCCCTGGGCTCCGACGCCAGGTACGAGCAGGAAATGATCCGGTACAATCTTGCGGATATCCTCGAACATCTGTCCCTGTGTGGCACCTACAACATACATCATGTTATCCTTATTGCCCCACTGCTGACTCTGCTTGAGCACTTTCTCAAAGAGACGCTCGCCTTGGGCATCCTCCGTCAGCTGGAAGTCGTGAGAACCCTTATTGCTGGTAAGTGCCAAGAGGATGACCCACTTGTCGTCGTAGCCGAGGAAGGGTGTCACAGAGTCTTCACCCATGTAGGGCGCAACGGTGAGTGCATCGACGTCATACTGCTCGAAGAAGGTCTTGGCATACATCTTCGAGGTGTTGCCGATATCGCCGCGCTTGGCATCGGCGATGATGAAATGGTCGGGGTATTCCTCTTTCAGATAATCGATGGTTGCCTCGAAAGCCATGATGCCGTCTACGCCATAAGCCTCATAGAAGGCCAGATTGGGCTTGTAGGCCACACAATAGGGGGCTGTGGCATCGATGATGAGTGCATTGAATTCACACAGGGCACGGAAGAGATACTCCTCGCCGTCGTGACTCTTTGCCTCGTCGATGATACACTGGGGTATCTTGTCCAGGTCTGTATCGAGACCTACGCAGAGAAACGACTGCTTCTCGCGAATTTGTTGTATTAACTCTTGTCTTGTCATAATTACAGTTCTGTTTCTTTCATTCGTTCTGCGTTCTCGGCCACGGTCAGGGCATCAATCATGGGCTGGATGTCACCGCCCAGGAACCCTTGCAGGTCGTGGGTGGTGTAGCCGATACGATGGTCGGTGACGCGGCCCTGCGGGAAGTTGTAGGTGCGTATCTTTGCTGAACGGTCGCCCGTAGAAACAAGGCTCTTACGGCGAGAGGCGATATCGTCCATATACTTCTGATGCTCCTTGTCATATATAAAGGTATAGAGGCGCGAGAGGGCACGCTCCTTGTTCTTAGGCTGGTCGCGGGTCTCCGTACACTCGATGAGGATCTCCTCGGTCTCGCCTGTATTGGGGTTCTTCCACATGTAACGCAGACGGACACCGGATTCCACCTTGTTCACGTTCTGGCCACCAGCACCTGACGAGCGGAAGGTATCCCACTTGATTTCGCCTTCGTTCACATGAACCTCGAACTTATCAGCCTCGGGCAGTACGGCAACCGTAGCAGCAGAGGTATGCATGCGTCCCTGTGTCTCGGTGGCTGGCACACGCTGTACACGATGCACGCCAGATTCATACTTCAGAGTGCCGTAGACATCAGCTCCACTCACAGCAAAATCGATTTCCTTATAACCGCCGACAGCACCTTCAGACACGCTGGTGATAGAGAGCTGCCAGCCCTTCGACTCGCAATAACTCTTGTACATCTTGAACAGGTCGCCAGCAAACAGACAGGCTTCATCGCCACCTGTTCCGGCACGAATCTCCATCTGCACATTCTTCGCATCCTCAGGATCCTTCGGAATGAGGGCGATCTTAATCTCCTCTTCGAGCTTTGGCTGGAGTTCTTCGTTGGCAGCCAGTTCCTCACGGGCCATCTCCTTCATCTCGGGGTCGGTCTCGTTGGCAAGGATATCCTTGGCCTCCTTGATGCCGTTCAGACAGGCGATGTAACGCTTGCGGGCATCCATGATGTCACCCAAGTCCTTGTATTCCTTCGTCAGTTTCACAAAACGGTTCTGATCGGCGATCACCTCGGGGTCAGTAATCAGGGTCGATACTTCCTCGAAGCGTGCCTCCAAACCGTCAAGCTTTTGCAGTATACTGTTATTCTCCATAATTGAATTCTCCAAATTCACTCTTAATAGTCAGACTCTTCTTGCCTTCCTCGATGTGGCCTACAACCTGAGCGTCGATGTTGAAGCTCTTCGAGAGTGCGATGACTTTCTCGGCAACCTCAGGACGCACATAGATCTCCATACGATGACCCATGTTGAATACCTGATACATCTCTTTCCAGTCGGTGCCTGAGCACTCGTGGATGGCCTTGAACAGTGGGGGCACTGGGAACATATTGTCCTTAATGACCTTGCAATTATCGCTCACGAAGTGGAGCACTTTTGTCTGCGCACCACCAGTGCAGTGTACCATGCCGTGAATCTCGGGGCGCAGTTCGTCGAGCAGCTTCTTGATGACTGGGGCATAGGTGCGGGTGGGAGAGAGCACAAGCTGCCCGGCATCCACAGGCGAACCTTCTACGCTGTCAGTCAGTTTGTACTTGCCGCTATATACCAGCTCATCGGGCACAGCGTGGTCATAACTCTCGGGATAGTTCTCGGCCAGATACTTCGCAAACACATCATGGCGGGCAGAGGTCAGACCGTTGGAGCCCATACCACCGTTATAGCGTTTCTCGTAAGTGGCCTGCCCTGTGCTGGAGAGTCCCACAATCACATCTCCCGGGCGGATATTCGCATTGTCGATCACATCGCTGCGCTTCATGCGGCAAGTGACCGTAGAGTCGACGATGATGGTGCGTACCAAGTCACCCACATCGGCGGTCTCTCCACCTGTAGGATAGATGCCGATACCCATCTCGCGGAGTTCTGCGAGCAGTTCGTCAGTACCATTGATAATCGCAGAGATGACCTCACCAGGCACCAGCATCTTGTTACGTCCGATCGTAGAAGATACGAGGATATTATCCACAGCACCCACGCAGAGCAGATCGTCAGTGTTCATCACAATGGCATCCTGGGCGATACCTTTCCATACGGAGAGGTCGCCAGTCTCCTTCCAGTACATATACGCCAGACTCGACTTTGTGCCAGCACCGTCAGCGTGCATGATATTGCAATACTCGGGGTCACCTCCCAAGATGTCGGGGATGATCTTGCAGAACGCCTGTGGGAAGATGCCCTTGTCGATGTTCTTGATGGCGTTGTGTACGTCCTCCTTGGCGGCACTTACGCCGCGCATCATATATCTGTTGTCCATATTCTTATTTTTCTTTTCCGTGCCAAAATTCCCAGCTGGCAAAGGCCTGCAGCAGCAACATCTCTAGTCCGTTGGTGACGTTGGCACCACGTTCAGCTCCCTTTCTCATGAATAGCGTCTGATCCGGGTTGTAGATAAGGTCGTAGAGTATCGTGTGATTATCCATCGCCTCATACGGCAATTCGGGGCATTCCTCTGAGTGCGGATACATGCCGACGGGGGTACAGTTCACGATCACATTGTATTCCTTGATCACTTCGGGGGTGATGCTTTTGTACTGGATTGTATCAGGCCGCTCGTAGCGACTGACGAAGACTGTTTCCAGTCCCAGAGATTTCAGTCCGAAGTTGATAGCCTTCGAAGCACCGCCTGTTCCCAGAATCAAGGCCTTCTTGTGCCACTTTTTTTCGAGCATTGGTTCAATGCTTTGCGTAAACCCGATGACATCGCTATTAAAACCCTTCAGAATCGTCTTGTTCTTCTCATGCGTGACACGGATAACGTTAACGGCTCCTATGGCTCTGGCCTCGGGTGAGATAGAGTCGAGAAAGGGAATGACTTTCTCCTTATAGGGGATGGTAACGTTCAATCCCTTCAGATTGGGGTTCTTGTCCAATACCTCTGGCAGAACGTCGATTGTTGGGATCTCGAAGTTCTCATACTTTGCGTTGATCCCCTCGTCAGCAAACTTCTGATTGAAATAACTGACGGAGAACGAGTGTCCTAGTGGGTAGCCTATTAAACCATATTTATCCATTGTCGTTGTTTATTTAGTGGCAAAATACATTGTGCATATACCGAAGGTCAGCCGCTTGAACTCAGCCTGCTTGAAACCAGCGTCCTTGAGTATCCTTACCATCAGTTCTCCCTGCGGAAAAGCCTCAATGGTCTTGGTGAGATAACTGTAGGCACTGGTGTCTTTGGATATGAGCCGTCCGTAGATAGGTAGCACGGTGTGGCTGTAGATGTGGAATAGCTGCTTCATCGGAAAACTGACGGGTGATGTCAGCTCCACGATGCTCAGGTGTCCCCCCGGCTTCAGCACGCGGCACATCTCTGCCAGACCTTTGTCGAGGTTTGCAAAATTCCTGATGCCAAAGGCGGCAATGACAGCATCGAAAGTCGCTTCGGGATAAGAGAGATTGGTACAATCTTCCTTCTCAAACGATATCACCTGCTGTAGTCCTGCCGTCTTTACTTTCTCTCGTCCGATGACCATCATGCCTTCACTGATGTCCGCTCCAATAAGCTTGTCAGGGTGAAGCATCTGTGCTGCAAGAATGGCAAAATCACCGGTTCCAGTGGCGATGTCGAGCAGAATCTTGGGCTCAAAGGGCTTCAGACTGCGAATTGCCTTCTTCCGCCAGCCTTTGTCGATGTTCCATGACAGACGGTGGTTCAGCTTATCGTAAGTAGGGGCGATGTTATTGAACATCTGCTCTACCTGTTGGGCTTTCTCCACACCGTCCTCGTAGGGATTGATCTTCTCCTGCTCGTAGTTCATGCCTTACTTCTTATTCTTGAAAGCCTTGAGCCAGTCGCTGACGTTCTTTTCTATTCTCACGGCCAGATCGTCATCGCTCGTCTCTCTCTCAAAACGCTCGCCGACGATGTGCTCATACAGTTCGATATAACGGTCGCTGACGCTCTCGGCATATTCGTCAGTAATCTCAGGCATCACCTGTCCAGGCTCATTCATGAAGTTGTGCTCGATGAGCCACTGGCGGACGAACTCCTTAGAGAGCTGGCGCTGAGGTTCGCCCTTTGCCAGTTTCTCTTCGTAGCCTTCTGCATAGAAATAACGGCTGGAGTCTGGTGTGTGGATCTCGTCGATGAGATACACCTTACCGTCGCGCTTGCCAAATTCGTATTTTGTATCTACGAGGATGAGTCCGCGCTTGGCTGCAATCTCCTGTCCGCGCTTGAAGATCTTACGTGTATAGTCCTCCATCACGGCATAGTCCTCTGCAGAAACGATGCCCTGGGCGATGATCTCCTCTTTGGAGATGTTCATGTCGTGACCCTCGTCAGCCTTGGTAGTAGGGGTGATGATGGGTTCGGGGAAACGCTCGTTTTCCTTCATACCGTCAGGCAGTTTCACGCCACAGAGTTCGCGACATCCGTTCTTATATTCTCTCCATGCAGAGCCAGTAAGAATGCTGCGGATAATCATCTCTACGCGGAATCCCTCGCACTTCAGACCAATGGTCACCATGGGGTCTGGGGTTGCCAGTTTCCAGTTTGGGCAGATGTCTGTGGTGGCATCAAGGAACTTGGCGGCAATCTGGTTGAGCACCTGCCCCTTGAAGGGGATACCCTTCGGCAGCACTACGTCGAATGCCGAGATACGGTCTGTGGCTACCATCACCATCAGGTCGTCGTTGATATTATACACATCACGGACTTTACCGTGGTAAACACTCTTTTGTCCTTCAAAATTGAAGTCTGTTCTTGTTAAAGCTTTCATTGTTCTTTATATGATTTATCGTATTCTTCGTATGCGTTGACGATGCGTGTCACAAGTTTATGGCGTACTATGTCGCGCTGGTCTAGATTGACGACACCGATCCCCTCGATATTGTTCAGGATGTGCAGAGCCTCTATAAGACCGCTCTTCTGAGAGTGGGGCAGGTCTATCTGTGTCATGTCGCCTGTAATGATCATCTTTGTATTCCATCCCATACGTGTCAGGAACATGCGTATCTGGGCAGGTGTCGTGTTCTGGGCTTCGTCGAGTATGACCACCGCATCGCTTAGCGTCCGTCCTCTCATGAAGGCCAGTGGAGCGATCTGTATCACGTGCTTCTCCATCATGTCCTGCAGCTTGATCTGAGGGAGCATGTCCTCCAGCGCATCATAGAGTGGTTGCAGGTAAGGGTCTATCTTGTCTTTCATGTCACCAGGCAGGAATCCCAGTTTCTCACCGGCTTCCACAGCAGGACGACTAAGGATGATTTTCTTTGCCGTCTTTTCTTTTAACGCTTTGACTGCCAGTGCGATAGATAGGTATGTTTTACCTGTTCCTGCAGGGCCTACGGCAAAGATCATGTCGTTCTGATTGTAGGCTTCTATCAGTCGTTGCTGGTTGATGGTCCTTGCTTTGATAGGCCTGCCGGACATGGAGTATACGACAACTCCTTCAGGCACTTCGTCTTTCGTCCGTTTCCCTTTGATGATGTCTATGATATCCTCTTCTTTGAGTGCGTTGAAACGGAGAACGTGCTGACGTATCTTCTCGATATTTTCTTCGAAAGAGACCATCTGTTCCTCATCGCCGAGTATACGGATTACATTGTCACGAGCCACGATGCGTAGTTTGGGATATAACGATCGGATCATCTGCAAGTGACAATTCCCAACCCCGTAGAATACCACAGGGTCAATGTCCTCTAAAACGATATGTTTCTCTATCAAATGATATAAAATTTAAATTTGGGCACAAAGTTACAAAAAATATTCGTATCTTTGCCAACGAAATCAGAAAAATTGGATGAAACTGACAAAAAAACGATATTTGATGGGCTTTGTAGCCGTCGTAGTTGTACTGGCGTGTGTGCGTTGGGCATTCCCCTCTGTCGCAGCGTCTGGAAAAAGTAAGGTGGAGACTGTTGCGGCTTCTCCCGATAAACAGACTCTCACAGCCCCAGCCAAGAAGCAGACTATTAAACGGCGTCGTCACCGCATCAATTCGGTGCCCAACTATCTGGCTGCTTTCCCTGATACCAATGCTGTTCAACTGGTGGCCGCCAACAAGTGGGGCGTCACTCCTGTGAAGAATCGTCAGGATGCTGAGTCGCGCAAGCGTGAGTTGGTTTATGTGGGAGCTAATCCTTATTACCATGTAGATCCGCTCTACTCCAGTATCCCTTATCTTGTGCCGCGTGCTGCTGTACTCCTTCAGGACATTGGTCAGGCGTTCTTCGATAGTCTCTATGTGAAAGGGGTGCCCATGCATAAGTTGATTGTGACGAGTGTGCTGCGTTCGCAGGAGGATGTGGCAAAGCTTCGTCGGCGTAATGGCAATGCCACAGAAAACTCTTGCCATCTTTATGGCACGACGTTCGATATCTGCTATAATCGTTATCGTACTGTAGAGAATCCCAAGGGCCCGTCACGTCGGATGGTGCGCAACGATACGTTGAAATGGGTGCTCAGCGAAGTCCTGCGTGATATGCGTGAACAGAAGCGTTGCTATATCAAGTACGAGGTGAAGCAAGGCTGTTTCCACATGACGGTAAGATGATTCTAGAATTACTTTTAAAATTTAAACATAATAAACTTAAAACCAGAGAATTATGAGATTAGATGGAAGAAGAGAAAGCTCAAACGTGGAAGATCGCCGCGGTATGAGTGGTGGTGCCAAAGCTGGTATTGGCGGTATCGGCGCCGTGATTGTTGCTGCCTTGTTTGCTTGGATGACTGGTGGCGATCCTTTGTCGGCAGGCTTGCAGGCTGCCCAACAGCAGATGACTGCTCCGACAGAGACAATCGATGAGGCTAGTTTTACGGAAGAAGAACAGGAACTGGCATCCGATTGTAAGAAGATCTTGGCTTCTACGGAGGATGTTTGGGGCAAGGTGTTTGAAGAGATGGGTGGTACTTATACCCCTCCGACACTTGTGTTGTTTTCTAATCAGGTGCAGTCAGCCTGTGGTAACGCTACGGCTGCCGTAGGTCCTTTCTATTGCTCTGGCGACCAGAAACTGTATATCGATCTGTCGTTCTTCACGCAGATGAAGCGTCAGCTTGGTGTTGAGGGTAATACCTTTGCCTACGCTTATGTCATTGCCCACGAGATCGGCCATCATGTCGAGAATCTGACGGGTTCTTTAGGCAAGGCTCATCAGGCGATGAACCAGAGCGATAAGGTGGGGGCTAACCAGATTAGTGTGCGCCTGGAACTATTGGCCGACTATTATGCTGGTGTATGGGCTCATTATGAGGAAGAGATGAACCACTCGATGGAGTATGGTGATCTGGAGAAGGGTCTTGAACTTGCAAAGGCCATCGGTGACGACTGGTTGCAGAAGAAAGCGCAGGGTAGGGCTACCCCAGAGTCGTTCACGCATGGAACGAGCGATCAGCGCAAACGCTGGTTGAAGCGCGGCTTCGAAACGGGTGATATGCGTACATCCACCTTTAGCATTCAGAATTACAACGACCTCTAATAGCATTATTCAACAATCCCCCGCTCAGTTTAGAGACGGGGGATTATTCTTTATTCGTGGTGATAGGGCTCGCCCTTGATGATGGTACATGCACGATATACTTGTTCGGTAAATATCAGCCTTATCATCTGGTGTGAGAATGTCATCTTTGAGAGTGATAACTGTTCGTTGGCTCTTTCATAGACGGTCTGTGAAAAACCATAGGGGCCGCCGATGATGAAGACCAGTCTGCGTGCGGTATTCCGTTTTTGTTCCAGCCATCGAGCAAACTCTATACTGCGCAGTTCGCGCCCATGCTCGTCTAGCAGGACCACAGTGTCGGATGGTTGTAGTTGCTTGAGAATCAGTTCACCTTCTGCTGTCTTCTGTTGCTCTTCAGTGAGACTCTTGGTGTTCTTGAGCTCGGGAATCACCATGAGCTCGAAAGGCATATAGTGGCTGATACGATCCACATAGTTGCTGATGCCTGCCTGGAAATGCTTGTCGTTGGTCTTGCCAACAAGTATTAATAGCGTCTTCATCTCTTGATCGTTTCTTCTTCCAGGAATTTCTCGAACTGCAGCTTGTAGCCGTTGAAGACGTTGATATCCACATCTCCCTGAATGCCAGCGACATGGCCGTCAGGACAGAGTTGCCAGAAGGCTAGTCTCAAGTCGGGCTTGTATTCGCTGTAGCGAGCTATCCACACGCAATAGTCACGTTTCAAGTCAGGCTGCTTTGACAGGTAATTGTTCACGAACATTTGGTTGACATAGAGGATGGGTTTGACGCCTGTGCTGCGCTCTACGGCTCTGAGCCAGATGCGTATCTGCATGAACATACGGTCGGCACCCATCTGCTCCACCTGTGACTTGCTGGGCTCGATATCGAGCACTGGGGGCAGGTCTCCATCCTTGAAGAGCGTGTTGCGTAGGAAATGTTGGGCTTGATCTATGCCTGAGGTGCGCATCGACCAGAAGTGATAGGCTCCGATGGGAATTCCGCGCTTGCGGGCTTGCGCATAATCGTTCACATAGAATTTATTGCGGATGGTGGTACTCTCTGTCGACTTGATGAAGACGAAGGATACGGGATAGTCGGCTGTGCCGCTGACATTGTGGCTGCCGCGCTTGCCCACGTTTGTGATACGGAGTTTATCCCATAGGATAGGCACAGGGCGGCGACCTTTGCCGTGTTGGTATTTGGAAATGTCGATACCGTAGATACGCTCTGAGGTGTATTTCATCCGTTCTCCCTGAAAGCGTCCTTTCGTCCACTCGCCTACGTGCAGACGTGGATCGTCGCCTGATAGTTGCAGGTTGATGCCGAAACCGTGGCGCTTGTCGTTATCCCAGTGTCCTTCGAAATAGCCGCCGTCAGGGGTGAGGTATGCCCCATGCCCGTGGGCTTTCTCTGCCGCGAACTCACCTTGGTAGATGCCCAGCGAATCAGGGCGCCAGCCTGTTTCCAGACTGTTGTTGCGACAGGTTCCTACAATGGTGCGCCCCAGGGAGTCGAGCACAATGCTTGTTCCTTCACGCAAGTTATTGTCCCAAAGCCCTACATTTGTCAAGGGCACTTGGCGAGGGATGTCTACTTGGTGGCGCTGCCCGTTGGCAAAGGCCACAACCATTTCGTAACCTTCATCCTGCACATTGTGGCGTTCGAAATAATAGTCCAGTTCTTCTTCCAGCAGTTGTTGCTGATCTGGACTCAACGCCTTGGATGATGCGTGCAGACTATCGTCGGCCTTGGCGACAGTCTTCAGACTCATGCCGGTATGTTTTGGCTCGCTGATAAGATAGCTTGCCGCCATCAGAGCCGTCATGACTATGGTGATATATGTGAGCGTTTTCTTCATTTTCGATGCAAAGATACAAAGAATTTGTAAATTCTCGGCAAGTTTACTAAAATATCTGAAAAGATTTGGTGGGCTGACGCTGATTGCATAAATTTGCAATCAATGAAATTATCGCATGACATATATATAATATAATAAGGTGATGAAGGACTTTAATTTTTATGCGCCCACGAGGGTCGTTTTCGGACGAGAGTCGGAAGAGAAGCTTCCGCAGTTGATTCAGCAGGCAGGTGGCAGCAAGGTGCTGGTACACTATGGTGGCGGCAGTGCCCGTCGCTCGGGGTTGCTGGATAAGGTTTTCAAGATGCTTGGCGAGGCTGGCATCAGCTATGTGGAATTGGGTGGGGTAGTGCCTAACCCGCTGTTGTCGAAGGTAAAGGAGGGTATTGCGCTCTGCCGACAGGAAAAGGTCGACTTCATCCTTGCCGTAGGCGGCGGTTCCGTGATCGACTCTTCAAAGGCCATCGGCTACGGTGTGTGCTATGAGGGCGACGTGTGGGATTTCTGGGATGGGAAGGCTGTGCCTCAGGCTTGTCTCCCTATCGGCGTCATGCTCACGATCCCTGCTGCTGGCTCCGAGATGTCGTCGAGTTGTGTGATCACCAACGACGAGGGTATGCTGAAGCGTGGCGTGAACAGCGACCTGAGCCGTTGTCGCTTTGCCATTATGAATCCTGAGCGCACCTATACCTTACCGCCTTATCAGACGGCAGCAGGTGCTACGGATATCATGATGCACACGATGGAACGCTATTTCTCCAAGTACGAGGATGCCACGCTAACTGACGCCATTGCCGAAGCATTGTTGCGGACGGTGAAGGATGCCGTATTCGAGGTACTACGTAATCCTGAGGATTATCGCAATCGTGCTGCTATCATGTGGGCAAGCTCACTCTCGCACAATGACTTGACAGAGTGCGGCACAGAGAAGGATTTCGCCTGCCACAAACTGGAACACGAACTGAGCGGACTCTTCGGTGTGACGCATGGTGCTGGTCTGGCTGCCATCTGGGGCTCTTGGGCGCGCTACGTGATGGATAAGCACATCAGCCGTTTTGTGAAGTTTGCCGTCAATGTGATGGGTGTCACCAACGATTTCACTGATCCGAAGGCTACGGCCCTGAAGGGTATCGAGGCCACCGAGTGTTTCTTCCATGCCATCGGTATGCCTACGAGCATTCCAGAACTCATAGGCCGTGAGGCAACGGAGGATGAGATCAAGGTGCTTGTCGAGAAGTGCAGCCGAGGGGGCAAGATGAACATCGGCGCGATGGAGGTGCTTACACCCGACGATATGACTGCTGTGTATCGTCTGGCGAACAAAAAATGATGTTTTTATAGCCAAAATGGCGAATTAAGTGATAAAATGACACGAATTTGAACAAAAAAGTTACGAATTATTTGTTTGTTAGAAAATAAATGTTTACTTTTGCACCCGAATTTGAAATTACAACGTATGAAGAGTCTGAATCTACTTAATGGCCTGATTATTATTCGACTGCAGGGTGCAGGCGGAAGTGACAGGGCATGGATATAGGTCAGATGCAGATACTGAAGAATATAAGGAGCCTTTCTCACTTCCGAGTGTGAAAGGCTCTTTTCTTTGTAAGGACGGTAAGTAACACATTCATAAATTTAACAAAAGACAAAAAGATGAGTGACAGATTGTTTATTTTCGACACGACACTCCGCGACGGGGAACAGGTTCCCGGCTGCCAGTTGAACACCGTAGAGAAGATACAGGTGGCTAAGGCACTTGAGCAGCTCGGTGTCGACGTGATCGAAGCAGGATTCCCTATTTCAAGTCCTGGCGACTTTAATTCCGTGATTGAGATCTCCAAGGCCGTCACGTGGCCTGTGATCTGTGCGCTGACGCGTGCAGTGGAGAAGGATATCGATGTGGCATTCGAGGCGCTGAAGTATGCCAAGCACAAGCGCATCCACACGGGTATTGGTACCAGCGACGAGCACATCCAGTACAAGTTCAACTCTACCCGCGAGGAGATCCTCGAGCGCGCGGTAGCAGCCACGAAGTATGCCAAGCGCTTCGTCGACGATGTGGAGTTCTACTGCGAGGATGCAGGTCGCACGGATAATGCGTATCTCGCCCAGGTGGTAGAGGCTGTGATCAAGGCTGGTGCTACGGTGGTGAACATCCCTGATACGACAGGCTACTGTCTGCCACAGGAGTATTTCGAGAAGATCAAGTATCTGAAGGAGCATGTCGACTGTATCGATCGTGCCATCATCTCTACCCATTGTCATAATGATCTGGGTATGGCGACGGCCAACACGCTCAATGGTGTGATGGCTGGTGCCCGTCAGGTGGAAGTCACCATCAACGGCATTGGCGAGCGCGCCGGCAACACGTCGCTCGAGGAGATCGCGATGATCCTGAAGTGCCACAAGGCGCTGGGTATCGAGACGAATATCAATACCACGAAGATCTATCCCACGAGTCGTATGGTGTCCTCGCTGATGAATATGCCCGTGCAGCCCAATAAGGCCATTGTGGGGCGTAATGCCTTTGCCCACTCCAGCGGCATCCATCAGGATGGCGTGCTGAAGAATGTGCATACTTATGAGATCATGGATCCGAAAGATGTGGGTATCGATGACAACAGCATCGTACTCACAGCCCGCAGCGGACGTGCTGCCCTGAAGCACCGTCTTCACGTGAATGGTGTCGAGCTGTCAGAGGAGAAACTCGACAAGGTCTACGAGAAGTTCCTGATTTTAGCCGATCAGAAGAAGGAGGTGAACGATGCCGACGTGCTGATGCTCGCTGGGGCTGATATGGCTGAGGCTCATGCCGTACGGCTCGACTTCCTCCAGGTTACTACTGGAAAGGGGGTGAAGAGTGTGGCTTCTATCGGTCTTGATATCAGCGGTCAGAAATTCGAGGCTGCCGCCAGCGGCAACGGTCCTGTCGATGCTGCCATCAAGGCACTGAAGAAGATCATCATGAAACAGATGACACTGAAGGAGTTTACCATCCAGGCTATCTCGAAAGGTTCCGACGATGTGGGTAAGGTCCACATGCAGGTGGAATACGACGGTTCACTCTATTATGGTTTCGGTGCCAATACCGATATCGTGACGGCATCCGTAGAAGCTTATATCGATTGTATCAACAAATTTAAGAAGGAGGACGAATGAATACCTTATTTGACAAGATATGGGACAAGCACGTCGTGCAGCAGGTGACTGACGGCCCCACACAGCTTTATATCGACAGACTCTACTGTCATGAGGTGACTTCACCTCAGGCTTTCGACGGCTTGCGTGCCCGCGGTCTGAAGTGTTTCCGCCCGGAGAAGATTTTCTGTATGCCCGATCATAATACGCCTACGCATGATCAGGATAAACCCATCGCCGACCCTGTGTCTAAGGCGCAGGTGGATGCCCTGGCTAGGAATGCGGCAGAGTTCGGACTCACGCATTATGGCATGTGGTCGAAGGATAACGGTATCATCCACGTGGTAGGACCCGAGAAGGGACTCTCGCTGCCGGGCATGACGATTGTCTGTGGCGACTCCCACACTTCCACCCATGGCGCTATGGGTGCAGTGGCCTTTGGCATCGGCACCTCCGAAGTGGAGATGGTGATGGCCTCGCAGTGTATCCTGCAGCAGAAGCCGAAGTCGATGCGCATCAGCATCAACGGCCAGTTGAAGAAGGGTGTTACGGCGAAGGATGTGGCGCTCTACCTGATGGCGAAGCTCACCACCTCCGGTGCCACAGGCTACTTCGTGGAGTATGCAGGCGATGTGGTTCGCAGCCTCTCGATGGAGGGACGTCTCACGCTCTGTAACCTCTCAATAGAGATGGGTGCCCGTGGTGGTTTCATTGCTCCCGACGAGACGACATTCGCTTATCTGAAGGGTCGCGAGTATGCACCTAAGGGTGAAGCCTGGGATGAGGCAGTGGCCTATTGGAAGACCTTGAAGAGTGGCGACGATGCGGTGTTCGACAAGGAATTGGTGTTCAGCGCAGACGATATCGAGCCGCGTGTCACTTATGGCACCAATCCTGGTATGGGCATCGGCATTACGGAGAGCATTCCTGCATCGGCGGAAGGAGAGGCTAAAGCGCTCCGGTATATGGGATTCAAGCCTGGGCAGAAACTGCTGGGCACAAAGGTCGACTATGTGTTCCTGGGGGCCTGTACCAATGGCCGCATAGAGGATTTCCGCGCCTTCGCATCCATCGTGAAAGGTCGCCGCAAGGCTGACGATGTGATTGCCTGGCTCGTACCTGGCTCGTGGGCCGTCGATCGTCAGATCCGCGAAGAGGGACTCGACAAGATCCTTGAGGCTGCCGGTTTCCAGATCCGCCAGCCTGGCTGTTCCGCTTGTCTGGCGATGAACGATGACAAGATACCCGCAGGTAAACTCTCCGTATCTACCTCTAACCGCAACTTCGAAGGTCGCCAGGGTCCAGGTGCCCGCACCGTCCTCGCATCGCCGCTGACTGCTGCCGCCGCAGCCGTCACAGGTGTGATTACTGATCCAAGGGAGTTCATGTAGGCTCTAAAAAATAGAAATGATGAAACAGAAATTCGACGTGATAACATCCACTTGTGTGCCTCTCCCACTGGAGAATGTGGATACCGATCAGATTATCCCCGCCCGCTTCCTGAAGGCAACGACCCGCGAGGAAAGTTTCTTTGGCGATAATCTCTTCCGCGACTGGCGCTACCAGCCAGACGGCACACCAAACAAAGACTTTGTGCTCAACGACCCCACCTTCGGCGGTTGTATCCTCGTGGCGGGCAAGAACTTCGGCTCTGGCTCCTCCCGCGAACATGCCGCATGGGCCATCGCGGGTTATGGCTTCCGAGTGGTTATCAGCAGTTTCTTTGCCGATATCCACAAGAACAACGAACTCAACAATTTCGTGCTGCCTGTGCAGGTGAGCGACGACTTCCTGGCCGAACTCTTCGCCAGTATCAAGGCTGACCCCAGCATGCAGGTGTGCGTCGATCTCCCGAATCAGACGGTTACCAACCTCGCCACAGGTCGCAGCGAACATTTCGACATTAACGGCTATAAGAAGCATTGTCTGATGAACGGACTCGACGACATCGACTTCTTGGTGGCCAATCAGGAAAAGACAGAATTATGGGAACAGCAGAACAAGTAGGACAGTACAATCGCCTGCAGCCCTTCGTGGAGATTATGGACTCTACGCTGCGCGACGGCGAGCAGACCAGCGGTGTCAGTTTCCTGCCTCATGAGAAACTGATCATCGCCCGCATGCTGCTCAACGATCTCAACGTCGATCGCATTGAGGTGGCTTCTGCCCGCGTGTCTGAGGGCGAGAAGGAGGCCGTAGGCATGATCTGCCGTTATGCGGCCAAGATCGATAAGGCCGATCGTGTGGAGGTACTGGGCTTCGTCGATGGCGGTAAGAGCGTAGATTGGGTGGTCAGCTGTGGGGGAAAGACCATCAACCTGCTGGCGAAAGGTTCTCTGCGCCATTGTCAGCTACAGTTGCAGAAGACCCCTGAGGCTCATATCGACGATATCCGTCGTGAGGTGAAGTACGCCCGCTCGAAAGGACTCACCGTCAATCTCTACCTCGAGGACTGGTCTAACGGCATGAAGGATTCGCCCTTCTACGTCTACCAGCTGATGGATGCCCTCTGCGACATAGGCATCCGCCGCTTCATGCTGCCTGATACCCTTGGCATCATGAATCCCCTGCAGTGCATCGAGTATTTCCGCAAGATGATCAAGCGCTATCCCGATGCCCACTTCGACTTCCACGCCCATAACGACTACGATCTGGCTGTCTCCAACTCGCTGGCAGCGGTGCTCAGTGGTGCCAAGGGCCTTCATGTCACCGTCAATGGGCTGGGGGAGCGCTGCGGTAATGCCCCGTTGTCGAGTGTGCAGGTGATCCTCAAGGATCATTTCCATGCCAAGACGAACATCAACGAGAATAAGCTCAACGATATCTCGCGACTGGTAGAGAGCTATAGCGGCATCGCCGTAGCACCCAATCAGCCCATCATCGGCGACAATGTGTTTACTCAGGTGGCTGGCGTCCATGCCGACGGCGACAAGAAGAGCAATCTCTATCAGAACGATCTGGTGCCTGAGCGCTTCGGACGTCGCCGCGAGTATGCCCTCGGCAAGAACAGCGGCAAGGCCAATATCGACAAGAACCTCGAGGAACTGGGACTCGAACTGACCCCCGAGCAGACGCGCAAGGTGACACAGCGCATCACCGAACTCGGCGACAAGAAGGAGCTCGTCACGATCGACGACCTGCCCTTCATCGTCAGCGATGTGCTTAAGCACGATGCACCCGAGGATAAGGTCAAGCTGCTCAGTTATGTGGTGTCTACCGCCTACGGTCTGAAGCCTGGTGCCAATATCAAGGTCGAGATCAACGGTCAGGCCTACGAGGCCAGTGCCACAGGCGACGGTCAGTATGATGCCTTTGTGAAGTCGCTGCGCTATATCTATAAGAAGTATCTCGGGCGCACGTTCCCCCTCCTCCAGAACTATGCGGTCACCATTCCGCCAGGCGGGCGTACTGATGCCCTCGTGCAGACCGTCATCACCTGGAACGACAACGGCAAGATCTTCCGTACCCGAGGCCTCGATGCCGACCAGACTGAAGCCGCCATCAAGGCTACCTTTAAGATGTTGAACTTATTTGAAAAAGAAAACAATAACGTATTATGAAATTGAAGATTGCAATTCTCGCAGGCGATGGAATCGGCCCCGAGATCATGAAGCAAGGTGTGGCTGTGCTCGATGCTGTGGCAGCCAAGTGTGGTCACCAGTTTGACTACGAGGAGGCCATCTGTGGCGCCCATGCCATCGAGGCCGTGGGCGATCCTTATCCCGACTCTACCCATGAGGTCTGCATGCGCGCTGATGCGGTGCTCTTCGCTGCCGTCGGCGACCTGAAGTACGACAACAATCCTACGGCCAAGATCCGCCCTGAGACGGGCCTGCTGGCCATGCGTAAGAAACTGGGACTCTATGCCAATGTGCGCCCTGTGGTCACCTTCGACTGTCTGTTGCACAAGTCGCCGCTGAAGGATGAGATCATCCGTGGAGCCGACTTCGTGGTGCTGCGCGAACTCACGGGCGGCATGTATTTCGGCGAGAAGCACCAGGACGACAACATGGCCTACGATACCGATATCTACACCCGCCCCGAGATTGAGCGTATCCTGAAGCTTGGCTTCGAGATGGCCATGCAGCGCAACAAGCATCTCACGGTGGTCGATAAGGCCAATGTGTTGGCCTCCAGCCGTCTGTGGCGTCAGATTGCCAAGGAGATGGAACCTCAGTATCCCGAGGTGCGTACCGACTATATGTTTATCGACAACGCTTCGATGCGCGTGCTGACAGAGCCCCGCTTCTTCGATGTCATCGTCACTGAGAACACCTTCGGCGACATCCTTACCGACGAGACGGCCTGCATCACGGGTTCGATGGGACTCCAGCCCTCTGCCTCGCTCGGTGAGCACACGCCGCTCTTCGAGCCCGTTCACGGCTCATGGCCCCAGGCTGCAGGCCAGAACCTCGCCAACCCCTTGGCGCAGATCCTTTCCGCCGCGATGCTCCTCGAGCATTTCGGACTCAGCAAGGAGGGTGCCCTCGTGCGCGAAGCCGTCAATGCCTCGCTCGATGCCAATGTCCGCACCCCGGAGATTCAGGTCGACGGCGGTGCCAAGTACGGCACCCGTGAGGTAGGAGAGTGGATTGTCAATTATATCAGGCATGCATAGATTGTTAATGATGATAATGCTGTTGCTGATGGCTGTCTGCGCGCAGGCGCAGACGCCGCAGCAGTGGCGCGACTCCGTGTCGACCCTTATCGAGGCCATCCGCCTGCACCCCAAGAATATCACCCTGAAGCTTCAGAAGGCCGAGGCCAACATCAACCTGCAGCAGTGGGAATATGCCCGCGATGAGTACAGCGATGTGCTGCGCCTCGACGAGCACAATCTTGCAGCCCTCTATTTCCGTGCCTTCTGTCACGTCCAGCTCAACCATCTCGATATGGCAAAGGCCGACTATCAGCAGTTCCTCAGCATCAGTCCCCGCCATTTCGAGGCCAACATGGGGCTGGCGCATGTCTATCAGAAGCTGGGGCGCAAGGCCGATGCGCTGGATCAGCTGAACCTGGTGGTGCAGCTCTTCCCCGACAGTGCCGAAGCCTATGCCGGACGTGCTGCCTTCGAGACCGAGCAGCAGCAATACGATGTGGCCCTCTACGACTGGGATGAGGCCATCCGCCTGCATCCCTCCGAGGCAGGCTACCATGTCTCCAAGGCCGATGTCTATCTGCGCCAGGGCCGTCGGAAAGAAGCCCGCGCAGCCCTCGACGCTGCCGTCGCCAACGGCGTCCCCCGTGCCTCTTTACTCGACTGGTACGCCCGCTGCAAATGATTTATGTCAAGAAAGCAGCATTTACGCAACAAAACTGAAAATTATTGTATTTATACATTGTTATTTATTGTTAACTTTGCACTCGAAAAAACCAACCCCGCACTTAACCAATAAATACATAGTAAAAAAATGAAAGTAATTCTTAAAAGTGTTGTTGCGTCGCTGGCCGTAATGAGCCTTGCCGCATGTTCTAACAACGACCTCTATGATGAAGGTGTTGTTGCTGCCAACAAAACTGCAGAGCAGCAGAAATCGTATGAAAACAATTTCGTAAAGAAGTACGGAGAAATTGATCCCAACCAGACTTGGGACTTCACATCTGGTGCAACGCTCGGTGCAACAACACGTGCAGGCGAGACATCGGAAGTTTATGTCTGCAAAGGACTCGACTTTGGTTTGCAAGAAACTGTTACCCCAAAATGGGGAGGTTATACCTATTCATATAATGTGACCAATAACAAAGATATCTACAATACCATCAAAGATAAATTGAAAGATGGCGATACACACACAGGCCAGAAAGCGGTACTGGTAGCTCCAGGCAATCCATTCGTCATCTACCCCCTGACAGTGCAGGGCATGTATACACACAAACTCTATGTAAAGGTTGGTAACACCTCTTATCTATTGTATGATAAGAACTGGACCATTTACGACCGCCCATTCTGCAACGGTATGTTAATTGGATATAGTTGGGGCCGGCCAGTACGTGCCAATATGAAGGGTATCTATGTAGACGTACCTGCTGGAACGCGTATTGAGGTATATCTCGACAATGTTAACGGCGGCAACAAACCTAATGTGGGCACTGCCACCGGCAATGCCATCTTGGTGGATGCTGGCAACGCGAAGCCTGATGGCATCGAGATCCACGACAATAGCACGGTGGAGTATATTGGCATTGAGGACGTAAATGACGGTGATAATGACTTCAACGACGTGGTGCTGACCATGGTAGGATATCCCAATGTACCTGAGGAAGTTATCATCAAAGAGGATGAATACACCGAGAAAACCACTCTGAGCAAGCGCTACATGGTAGAGGATCTGGGTGATCTCGACGACTTTGACTTTAACGACATCGTGATCGACATGATTGAGAACACCACCACCACACACAAGGTGACAACGACCAACGGCACCATCACTGCTGACGACGTGACCACCACCAAGGAGCAGAAGGCCTTCTTACGTCACCGTGGAGGTCTCTATCCCTTCAGCGTGAAGATTGGCAACTCTTACACTTCTGATGAGTTCCCCGGCGTGCTGAGCGACGATCCCAACATCGAGCTGACAAATTTCGGCAACGCCTGGAATCCAGAGACCAACAACATCAGCGTGAATGTACGCGACATGAATACAAACACTGTGGTAACCATTCCATTTGGCATGCAAGGACAGGCCCCGATGATGGTGGCTGTGAATACCACACTTAATTGGATGCCCGAGCGTAAGGCTGTGCCCAACAGTTGGTTTGACCCCGTGCCCGAGCGTCTGAAGAACCGTCCTGATCAGGCAGAAGCTGGAGATCAGGAACAGGCCGAAGAGGAAATTCCCGTTGAGTAATATTTCATATAAATACCATACAAACGAAAATGAGGAGTCAGCAGCTGCTGATTCCTCATTTCGTGTTTTATTGAAGAGATATCCAGAAAAATTTGGTATTTCGCTCACTTATTCGTATCTTTGCCGACGATATGAAATACGAAACACTCTGGCACAGACTAACGGGCATCTATGATACAGACGAGGCAAAGGCCATCGTCCGCTGGATGCTGGACGTGAGGTTCGGTCTCTCGCTGACGGATATCGTCTGCGGGAAGATCGACGAAATGAGTGAAACAGAGCAGTCGGAACTGGAAGCGATGATGCAACGTTTGGAAAAGGCTGAGCCTGTGCAGTATGTGGTGGGCATAGCCGAATTCTGCGGACGGACTTTTCATGTAGAGCCAGGCGTGCTGATTCCAAGACCGGAAACGGGGGAACTTTGTCGATGGATAGTTGAGTCGATAGCCGTAGGGACAGGTGCTGGGGTATGAGGCTGCTATAACTCAAAATCTGTCCCCAAGACTGCAGTTTTGAATATTAAAAGAGGCCCCGCCGCAATTTCTGCGCCTTAATAAAAAAAGAGGATGTGCCTATTTTGACACACCCTCTTTTATTTAAACCTGATCACTTATTTCGTGGTGCTTGCAGGAAAGATAATCGGCTTCACGAAGTCCATCAGCTGGTTGCGCTCATCAGCGGTATAGGTTTGGATCGCATCGTTGTGCGTACCGTTCTTGATAATCAGCTTCTTCACGTTCTCATTCGTGGGATCGTCGATGGCGGCACCCGTCCAGGGGTCGTTCTCGCCATACACGAAGAACATCTTGCAGTCGGTCGTTTTCAGGAAGTCCTTGACCAGATACGACAGCTCGACCTTATCGCTTGCCGTGTACTTCTTCTCCTTGTCATCGAAGTATTTCTTGTCGTTAGCCGTCAGCAATGTGCCCTCCTTAACCCAGCTGTAGTTGTAGCCGATGTTACCCTGGTCAACAGGAACCTGCATCCCAAACGGATCATCGCGCTTACGTAATGGACCGCGAGTCCCACTTTGCTGCCTATAGATGCGGAGGTCGTTCTCGTCGAGATTGAAGAAGAGGGCGTAGGTGGCAGGATCGTCGCCTTCCTTGGGGATGAACTTACTCCATACGTCAACGTCGCCATACGACTGCTTACTAAAGAGGTGATCGTAGGCAAATTCAACGGTATAGTGCAGAACAGAGTCAGCGGGCACATCGAGACTCTGATCCTCCTTATAATACTTCAGTGCATATTGAGCTGTGGCATCAAGCACCTTCTGGTCGCTGACGAGCTTCTGGAAAGCGGCCTTGATCTGAGGCAGATAGCCTTTCACAGCACTGTTGATCATGTAGTCGCCGATGCGCATATCCGCATTCTGGAAGAGCAACGGAGCCACAAAAGGCACATACACGTCAACGTCGCCTGGATAGTAGTAGGCATAGTCGTAGGTGGTCATGCCGTTCTTGCTCACACCCGTGCTGAGCCACTTGCCCTTGAGCAGAGCCTTCTTCAGGTCGGTCACGATGTTGTGGAGGTCGGCTGACTGCTGCTTGGCGCTCAGATACTTGAAGCTGTTCTCGTCGCCCTCAGGCAGTGAGAAGCCGTGATAGCGGTACTCCACCTGCACGCAGTTCGTCGAGAACTTGAAACTGCCGTCGGCATTCTGGCCGGTGGCAAGCACGTACATGAACATGGGGGCATCGATGCTGTCGAGACGATTGTGGTTTTTGCCGTGATCACCAGCAAGCGCATAGCCCTGCGTGTGCAGAATCGTGGGAGCGTCAGAGCCGACGTAGGTGAGCACCACCTGCTGCTCGTAAGTGCCCAGGGCGGCGTTGTCGTGATCGATGGGCTGCTTGTACTTGATGTAATAGCACTGGCCGAGGGCGGTCTCCTCGCTTTTGCCCACATTGATGAAAGGCTTCACCTCTGCGACATTTTCTATCGACTTCAGGGCTGCCACCACGGCGGGGTCGCCCTCATTCGCCTTTACACTTTCGAACATGTCGATATCATCCGACAACTCACCACTGGGCGCACTGGGCGCAACGGCATTGTCCTCAGGAGTGCAAGCCGTAAATGTCATGCTGCCCATCAAGGCTGCAATGACGAACAAATTGAATTTTCTCATACTTAATTATTATTTAACAGGCTATTAAAAAAGTTCTTCCTCACAGAAAATTGATTTGACCCTGCAAAGATAAGGATTTTTTAGAAAGAAACAAGTTTTTTTCCAAAAAAATGCAAAAAGAGGATTAAAGGCTTTAGGTCGTGTTATAGATTTTGAAAGAGCTTTACCATACTCAAGTTCAGAAATTTTTGCGAAATGTGGAGAAAGCGCATCAATTAACTTCTGTCTGAGTTCTGGGTCAAAGCGTGAGGCGGGCAATCAGGGCAGGAATGTCCTGATTATGTTAAAGAAATATAATAATGATGGGAAACGAGGGGAAATATGACCAAATCCTTGTATATTTGTAATCCATTAACAAAAAAAATATGAATATGAAAATGCTAAAACAATCATGGCTGCTGGTAGTCATTCTCACCAGCAATCTATTCTTCGCCTCCTGTAACCGCGAAGACAACCCTGTTAACGAGCAACAAGAGTTAGAAACTATTTTCCAGACGCAACTGGATGAAGCCTTGGCGTGGGCCAAAGCCTATGGCCCGTCGACGCAGGCGATCGCCGAAGAGGTGGCATCACGTCACAAGGGAAAGACGACGCCTATGAATTACAAGACCCGTCAGAGTGCCGAGCGTAAATGCCGTACCGACAACTCTATGCCTTTCGAACTGAAGGATCTGGCACGCACCACCGTCCTCTGCGATTACGATGCGATAAGCAGTGTCATCGACGACATCAAATCGACAGCTACTAAGTACGGCGCCTTCGGCCGTCACAAGCACCAGACCAGCGACTATGGCTACTGGGGTGACCTCTTAAATCTGGAATTCGACTATCTTCAGACAGAGATACAGGTGAAGAGCTACCGCATGTACTATGCTGTAAACCCCGAGGAATTCTGCAAACCCGTGCTGGGAGACTCGCTCTACAATGTCATCCATACAGAGACTGGTCTGGAGCCAGGCCTCGCTCATGAGTATTATGAAGTCATGCGTGCCGACACGTCAAGTGCTGCTACGCGCGAACATTACCGGAAGTTGAGCATAGAATATCTTAAGCACTTCGATCAGGATTACGTTAAAAAATAGTAGACTGGCGGGGGCTGCCTCGCTTTTGTCGCAAATGTCGATCAAAGGTCAGAACATCTCCAGAAGTGGAATCCGAAAACAGGAAAATGCCCGAAGTGTGGAGGGGATTTGGAAAAGACGGATGTAGTTTTAATGGTAGATTAAAATAGCCGTATGACCTAAAGAACAGAGATCTTCATACAAGCAGCTAGCGCCCGCATCACTGCGAGCGCTAACTGTTTAACTAACAAACCTAATTAATAACAAATGCAATATGAAAAAGAAAATTTACTCTAACTAACTTATGTGTGAATCTTAAATCCGATGCAAAGGTACGGCGGTTTTCATTACCAAACAATTCTTTTGCAGGATTTCGTCTGAAGTTTATGCGACAAAGAAGCGAATCTGCGACAAACATACGGAATAGCCCTAAGTCCAGTCGCAAGAAAGTGGCAGAGCC
>OMXK01000025.1 GCA_900314995.1 uncultured Prevotella sp. | reverse complement strand
TCCGGCTATGAAGAATGCATTTCTGTCACCAAATGGATATACGCTGAGCCTTGCATCAAATGTAGTACGGCTGAAATTGCCTTCCAAGTCTCCCTTGTCGATGTGATAGGTGTCTACCCCACCTGTGGTAGTTGGGATTCGAATATCACCGGCACCAATATTGACAGTACCTTTCACTTTGATACCCGGCATGAAGTTCGCATCCAGACCCAGCTCCAGATACGGGGTTATAGGAGTTGCCACCCCAACAGTGATACCCTCCGTACTAATACCAGCATTAACCCCGAGACGATTAAACACACCATATAAATCATCCTGTGCAACTGCGCTGCCAGTTCCCAGCAACACAGCGGTTGCAATAGTCAATAATCTTGTTTTCATAATTTTTATTGTATAAATTCTACATCATCCACAAATACTAATGCTGAAAGCATCTTCCAATATGGCTCTACGATATCATTATCACTTCGATTTAATATTGCATCCATTAGCTTTCCTCCTATTTCTTTATATAACTCCTATGCAAAGATAAATATGAATTCACTATTCAAATAATAACATTTTATATCTTCAATATATGAGTACTTTAGCGTCTATAATAATTGTCTATTTGACTTTGAAGGATTTCGTAAGTTGAAGAATCTCGAAGTAATTCTCTTACTTTTGACATGACCGTTTCCCTTTGACTATCACCAAAGGCTTTGACCAAACTGGACATTGCCGTACAAACATTATACGATATATTATCTATTGTATCAGGCAGGAACCCGTTAAATGCCCCCTGCCGATAATACTCTAAACACATATCGCATGAATACCAGATACACTCTTCCATGAGGTCACCTAAATATAGTTGCTTTTCGAATCCGTTTGAGATTCTGCTCAGGTTATTTCGCAAATCATTGCGAAAAGCCTCTTGCCATGTTGGGTTGATTGTCATACTAATATATGTTGGGGATTTGTAATGTACTGAATATGTAAGCAGCAAACTTATCTTCTATAGGGGTCACTTTACCATCAGCCAACAGCACTTGGGCAATAAACTTTCCTAAGTAAACCTTCTTGTTGTCAGACATATTACGCAATATACCTTCCATTGTTTCCTTATTAAGTGAACGAGAGGATTCTCGCTCGGAACTTGTCAAACCGATCTCATGAACCACATCCTCAATAACTTGTCTTTCCAAAGGATGTCTTTCGCCATCTATTGCCATAGCAGCACTCAATAACTGGTAAATGGATTGCTTCTCTAACGAGGTGTAAGAAGACACCGTCAATTTGTCTAAAGGTGATAAATTCATAATTTTGTTGTTATTTAAAAATTAATACTATACTATGTTCATTCTAATATCCTCGGCTTAATGGTGTTCCGAGAATTTCAACACTTTCAATAACGTTTCCCTTATCATTACTTCTGGTTGCTTGTCATACCAATTCCTTTCTTGCGTAAATTGAGGCGAATGATATTCCTCACCATTTTCATTTATAAGATTGAATGCAGGAGCCTGTCCGTACCAATTGCCATAGAAATAGAGATTGTCAATCTTCCATCCATTGAATATGGGTTCGGCACACGCTTCTTTCATAATCTCAGCACAATAGTTGTGATTTCCATTGTAGCTATATGTGAGCTTATCTTTCATTATGAAATCATATTTGGACAAGTCACCGAATAGGTCAGCCTCTTCAACAGCGAAGAAGCTACCTATCCTTTTGATGCCAAAGACCTTTCCTTTATAGTTAGACCTGTAATCTTCCATGTTTTAATATTCATTACAAATTTCACTTATTTTACTAAAACTTTCTTTGTTGTTCCATCTTTCATCTTTATGATGTTGATGCCTTTAGATGGTGTCTCAAGCCTCTCACCTCTAATAGAATTGATTTGAATTACACTATTGTCCGCTTCTAATGCCTGAACTCCTGAACCATCTAATGGTACGATTTCTTTAAAATAACACCAAGGTTCTGTATTATTATAAGTTGATACGGGACTCTCTGGCACATGTAGTGTGGCATTAAGAACGTCAGATCCAAATGCATTGCGATTTGTTTCTGGTATTGTTTCCGCATAGCAATACACATCAATCAAACCACCACAATCCTTAAATGCACTACTTCCAATATATCTTACGCTGTTGGGGATAGTGATAGAGTAAATATAGCAACATTCGAAAGCATAATCACCAATGGCAGTCACGCTGTATGGAACACCATTAAAAGTTACCTGATCTGGAATCACTACATCACATAAGAATTTACTAAAACCTGATATTAAAGATACGGTATTGCTTTCACATATCTCGTATTTTAGGCCATCAATCTCAAAGACATCTCCAACCTCACCTCCAGAATTTGGTCCCGGCTCACTTCCACCTGCCTCGACGATATTATTAAAGTCTTTCCAACCATTAGTCGCCTTGTACCTATCAATAGTTCCATTGGGCACATACAATTTCGCATTGTCAAAGGTCTTCCTGCTGAAAACTCCACGATATTCATTATCTTCGTATAAGGCCCTTCCTCCAATCTCAAATGGATTTTCTATCAACGAAATTATGGTTTGTATGATTGGAGTATTATCAACATCGCCATCGAAAGCATTATATCCTATTTTTGTCACACTGTTGGGGATTGTTACTGAGGTCAGACTGGTGCACTCCCAGAAGGCAAACTCTCCAATTGAGGTCACTTTGTTAGGAATATCTATAGATATAATACTTTTGCATTTATAGAATGCCTTATCTCCAATTGAGGTCAAGGTGTTCGGCAAATTAATTTTTGACAAACTTCTGCAACCATTGAAAGTACTTTCTTCTAGAGTCGTAATACCTAGAGGAATTGTCAAAGATTTCAATTCAGAAGAAAAGAAAGCCCATTTGCCGATACGGGCAACAGAATTGGGAATAGCAATAGAATCAGTACTGACATCCACAAATGCACATTCACCTATTGAATATACTTCTGGTCCAATAATGATGTTTTGGATATCACGCCGAAAATTGTACCATGGAGCAGTTTTATTTTTGCGATCATAATCTGACATATCACCCGCTCCCGAAATAGTGAGCGTTTTTGTTTCTTCCGAATATGTCCATGTGAGGCCCCAACCACATGTCCCCGAATGCAAATCCGATTGAGCCATGCAATTTAGCAATGGCATAAGAAACAAGAAGAATGTAGTAAAAATAAGTTTATTCATTTTTTAGTTATTATGCTATCAGTTCCCAAGATGAATAGCGGTTAGTAGTTTAAGAAGCGTGGGACTATTGAGTACTATCAGACCGAGGTTCTGGACCACCTACCAATGGATAATATACAACAGTGCCCACGATCTGATATATTATGCCCATAAGGGTACAATAAACAATACGTGAGCCTATTGCTACTCTCCCCATTGGTCGAAATTGTCCAGATTTCGGTACTGGGATAAGCATCAATCGCTCTTTTTTACTAAGTTGAGCCATTAAAACGCACTCCTACACGTAGGGTACTTGAAACTCAGTTGCAAATATATGAATAATATTTCACATAACAAGCGTTTTTCTCAAAAATCTGCATTTTAGCCCTCATTTTTACTAAAACTGCCTACTTACACCTATAAAAAAGAGATAGAGGTATTCGCCCCTATCCCTATTCTTTTGTTTATAGTTTTCCGTTTTATTTGTCTTCTATTCCTTCACGGTGATGACCAACGACATGTCGCAGTAGTGTAACCCTGAGTCACGTTGCGAAACCTTGCCGCCCGTCCTTCCACGTTGCTCTTAACTATCAAATTTTCTCCACCTCATTGATAATAAAAGATTTCATTTCATCCCATGATTCTTTGGCGAACATTTTAGGCATCATCTGTTTCTCTGCATCCTCGAAATAAGTAAGACTCATCAATGCTCTGAACAAGCTATATTCAGGATATTTTTCCTGATAAAAACCAAGAATATCACTCAGAGAATAATGCTTCAACAAATAATAGACATCAACAAAGTCCTTACGGGTTCCTCGACCTTCAATAGCGTTAATCTTCATAGCAGCTATATCCTTAGGAGAAGCAAGTCTCAAACCGTCTTCAACCACAGGATCTGTTAGCCAAGGATAGCGAGTGTAATCTACAATGTCAATCTTTATGCCATCAATATCGTAGATGCGAATGGTTTGGGTTTCTTTAAGGATACTCAAATGGCCAATATTGGTAAGACATTTACGAATATTAAACAAATCGTCATCAAGAGCACCAAAGAAATCCAAATCTACTGAATTTCGATGACCATACTGCAAAGCAAGCGACGTGCCTCCAACAAGTCGTGTTTCTGATAGGGAGGGTTCCGCCATCAGTTGCCTTAAGAGTTCCAAGGTGTGGGGTTCGATTGTCTGGTATGATAGCATCGGTATTCTTTGGGGTTTGTGTGGGAAATGGCGCAGATATAAGAAAGGCAAACAGGGTCAAGAGTGCGCAACTGCTTACACTCTTCTACGATTTTGGGGAGTCCATAATAAGAACGTAAGAGTCGCCAATCGTCCATCGATCCGTATTCGAGGACACGCTGAATAAAATGAGCTGGATACTTATCCATATCAGCTTCATTTAAATCAATATCCCAGAAAAGGATCTTTGAAAATCTATCTATGCACTCTCTGCTACTCATATCTGTGTGCAAAAATAAGAAAAAAAAATGTATCTTGCAAATAAAAGGCTAAAAAAAGTCTAAAAAACGAAGTCCAGCCCTGGTACAATGGCCTTGCGCCCACAGAATTTAGAGACACTACGACGTTTTTAGACGAAAATTGGCAAAAATCAAATGAGATTTTAGTCTGAAGAATATGAAAATCTATTCAACTCTACACAAAAGTTATCTATTTTGTTGTATATCAATGTTTTGATATCATACCAACTATACACTAACTATTCACTAACTATTCACTAACTCTACACTAACTTTACACAAAAATGGGTGTTTTTGGCAAATATAGTGCTAGCAACGTGCTAGTTTGAGCGTAAGTGATGGGGCTTTTATCGGCAGATGAACGGGAGGTTGACAGAAGGCGATTACCAAATTCTCTAGAGAATTTAGTGGTTTGCTTACGGTTAACTGGTAGTTTGTCGTAATGTAAGCATGTGTTTGTAGTAATGTAACTATGGGTTTGTCGGTATGTAAATTGGTAAGAATTGGAAGTGGATGGGCTGTGTAGAATGACTGGAGGGGCTGTGTAGAGTTAGTGTAGAGTTAGTGAAGAGTTAGTGTAGAGTTGGTGAATAGTTGAAAAATTGCAAATAATTGGGTTTCAAGTATTTATATGCGTTTAATGTAGAGTTGAATAGATTTTTGTAAATTTCGTGCGAAAAATATTTGGAAATTGCCGAAATATTTAGTAAATTTGCAGGCTGAAAAACTATAAATATCGGTATGAAAGTTACAGTCATTAAGAAGTCTGGCAGCAAGGAGGTCATCAATCGCCTGGAGCTTCAGGAGATTGCTGCCATTATCAAGGAAAGCCGCATCAAGTCGGCAGTGTGGAATGTGCGTTCTGTCTATCATCTGATGCGGCCGGAACGGTTGGAGGACGGACAGATAGACGCCCACTTCAAGCCGAATATCACCCTACCCCGCATCAACTTCGCCGTAGACTATGACAACTATCGCGGCGAGAAGCGCAGACAAGCCTATAACGGGCTGGTGGTTGGGGATTGAACAATCTGGACGACTACGAAAAGGCCATCGCCATCAGAGACCAGGCGAAGAAGATGCCTGAGACGCTGATGGCCTTCATCGGCGGTTCGGGCAAGAGTGTGAAGATCGTCTGTCGCGGCGAGCTATATCCTAAACACGGTGAACCCCAGGGCGGCAAACTGCCGGAAGATGACGATGAAATCCGCCGGTTCCACCTTAATTTATATAATACAGCGCGAAAAGCCTATCAGAATCAGTTTGGTTTCAACATCGAATATCTGAATCCCATCCTCGACAGGACGGTCTACATGAGTGCCGATCCCGAGATGGGCTTCAATCCGCTGGCCCGGCCTTTCTACGCTGATACCGTAGCCCATGAAGGTCTAGAGCCTGTGACGGTTACGGACGAGGACGACGACCTGATGCCAGGACGGACGCTTGAGCGCAGCTATCACCTGAACTATCTCTTCGTGGTGGAGAGAGTGCTGGGGCGCTGTTTCGACCTGCCCGACGAACGGCAGCTGGAAGAACTGCTGATGAAGGTGGCCACCTGCTGCATGAATGAAGGTATCCCGCTGGCTCATGCGAAGGGCATGACGCTGCTGCACCCCGTGCTGAATACGGACGAACTGCTGGTGGAGAAGACATTTTCGGCCGTCTATGCCGTGACACTACAGAAGGATTATGCCGAGAAGCACAAGATCAAGCCCCTGAAGAGTGTGCCCGAAGACACGATTCAGGCGATGAAAACGGAGATTTTCCTCAATTCGAACTACGACATGCGCAAGAATCTGATGACAGGCGTAGCTGAATTCCGCGAGAAATTCTCTGAGGATCAGTCGTTTAAGCCGCTGACGGAAGAGGTGCGTAACGACATGACCCTGCGGGCAACGGAGTTGGGTCTGAAGTCTTGGGACCGCGACGTGAACCGCTTTATCGACTCGACGCGCATCGAGCAGTTCGACCCCGTGAACGCCTGGCTCGACAAGTTGCCGTCGTGGAATGGACACGATTACATCGCCGAACTGGCAGCCCGTGTGCCTACCAATCAGCCGCATTGGGAGATGTATCTCAAGAAATGGATCGTAGGCATGATAGCCCAGTGGCGCGAAAGCGACAAGCAGTTGACTGGCAATGCGTTGACGCCATTACTCATAGGCCGTCAGGGCTGCGGCAAGACCCGTTTCTGCAAGATACTCCTGCCGCCGGAACTGCGCGACTACTATAATGACAAGATCAACTTCAAGAACGAGTTCGACCTGAATATGGCACTCGCCTCGTTTGCCCTGATCAACATCGATGAATTCGACAAAACGACCAGTTCGCAGCAGATCGTGCTGAAGTATCTGCTATCGTCGGCTGATGTCAAGTTCCGTCCGCCATACGGCAAGACCATCAAACAGTATCGCCGCTACACCTCTTTCATAGGTACGACCAACCAGCAGAAGCCATTGGTAGACCCTACTGGTTCACGGCGATTCGTCTGTGTCGGTGTCACAGGCAACATCAACTTCGAGGACAACCTGGACCATCGGCAGCTCTTCGCCCAGGCCCTCCACCTATTTAATAATGGAGAGCGCCATTGGCTGAACGACGATGAAATCAACGTTTTGATTGCAGAGAACGAGCCGTACCAGAAGATTAACGACCTGGTGGAGATGATTGCCGAGACCTTCCGCAAGCCGAAGCCAGAAGAGACGGTAGCTAAGGGATGGACGCTGGAGGAGATACGCAGTCTGCTAGCCCAGCGGTATGCCAACTTTGACCCAAAGACAAGCTTTATCAAACTTGGCTTAGCGCTTAGTAATCAGCAGTTTGGATTCGAGAGCAAACGTAATTCGAAGATGACGGTCTACAACATCGTGGAGCGCTGATACTGGCGCTTGCGATAGCGGTAGACCAGATAAAGAATGATGCCAACCGTGAGCGGAACCAGGGCGAAGACGGCGAAGGCGACAAAGAAAGCAGCGCCGATGTTGACGCCGATGGCGCCACGCGGATTCCACTCGGGCTCCGCATAGAGCGACAGACTATCGGTCAACTGGGCTGCCAGCACCGAGTCACCCTTTGCGTTAGCCTCGTCAATCCGGGCAGAAATACGATTGAACTCAGCGTTCAGATGGGCAGAATCTGCATTGTAGGCAGCCAGAGCATCTTCATATTCCTGGCTGGAAGCTGCGTATTCATCGCGCAGTTCGTTCATGTGTTCCTCTGATGAGATGGTCATCCAGATACAGAAAACGATGAACAGTACGCTACAAATGGCCATAAAGCAGCCGAAACGCCCTGATGCCTTGAGGCATCCGCTAGGTTTCCTGATTGGTTCAATGCTTTCCATCGACGTAATATTTGCTTAGAACGGGGATTTCCTCTATCAGCGCTTCAGCGAGCAGCTTGGCAACGACCTGAGCCCCATATATATTATAATGTGTATTGTCCTGACGACCCTGAGGCAGACTCGGCTCTTCGCCAGGCTTGTACCACATGTGGAGCTTCTTGGAACCCTCGACGCCCAACGACTGCTCCAGGTCGTGCGTTATCTGGTTGGCATCGATGAAATGGCAGTTCATCCGACGGGCCACGTCTCTGGGGGCTACCTTATAGAGTCCATGGGTATCGATGAGCGAATCACCTTCCACCAGCTTCGAACCATCGGCAAAGGTGGTGTTGCGCAGTTTCTCGTCGTCATCGTTCTTGAGGGGTTTCTGGGCAAAGTTGCGGCGAACGACGGGATTCATGAGAATGGGAATCCCACCCCGTTCACGCGTCTCCCGAACAAACTTTGCCAGATTATAATCAAAGGTAGACCCCGGATCGGTATGGCGTTCAACAGCTGGCTTTTCGTCGTTATGGCCGAACTGGATGATGACATAATCGCCCGGTTTCATCGCAGAGAGCACCTTGTCCCATCGGCCTTCGTCGATAAAACTCTTCGAAGAACGTCCGTTGACCGCATGATTATCCACCCTGATATAAGCAGAGTCGAAATAGCATTGCAGCGCCATTCCCCAGCCTCGTTCAGGAGAGCCAGTTGAGAGATCTTTCTTCGCAGCGGTGGAATCACCAATAATAAATATGGTGGTGGTCTTGTCTTCTACTGCGGCAGAGAAGACAAGCACCAAAGCAGCTATAACGGAAAGGACAATGTACTTTCTCATTTGTTCACGACAGTTATAAGTTCTTCTATAGTAACAAGTTGCTGTTCGCCAGTCAACATATTCTTTAACGTCAGCTTACCCTCTGCCATCTCGTTCTCACCAGCCAGTGCTACAAACGGTATCTGCTTGGCATTGGCATACGACATCTGCTTCTTCATCTTCGATGAATCGGGGAAAATCTCCGTGCGGATACCAGCCTCACGGGCCTTAGCCACAGCGGGCAGACAGTAGGCCGTCTCCTTCTCGCCGAAGTTGATGAAGAGCAGTTGGGTACCATTGACGGCATCCTTCGGATAGCAGTCGAGGGCATTGAGCACATCGAAGATACGGTCGACACCGAAGGAGATGCCCACGCCAGAAATGCCAGGCATACCGAATATGCCCGTCAGATTGTCGTAGCGGCCACCGCCTGTGATAGAGCCGATCTGCACATCGAGCGCCTTCACCTCGAAGATGGCGCCAGTATAGTAGTTGAGGCCACGTGCCAACGTGAGGTCGAGCTGGATTTCGTTCTTCAGGCCAAGTGTCTTCAGGGTGTTGAGGATGAAACGGCTCTCCTCCACTCCCTTCAGGCCAGTCTCACTGGCAGCGAGTACCTGGGCGATGGTATCGAGCTTCTCGTCGTTGGTGCCTTCCAGGGAGATGATGGGCTGCAGTTTCTCGATCTGTTCCTCCGTAAGACCGTCCTCACGCAGTTCCTGATTGACATTCTCAAGTCCGATCTTATCGAGCTTGTCTATGGCTACGGTGATATCGACAATCTTATCGGCAGCCCCGATGACTTCGGCAATTCCCGTCAGAATCTTACGGTTGTTGATCTTAATCTGTACACGAACGCCAAAGCGGGTGAATACGGTATCGACGATCTGCATCAGCTCTACCTCGTTGAGCAAGGAGTCAGAGCCAACGATGTCACCGTCGAACTGCCAGAACTCACGATAACGGCCCTTCTGCGGACGGTCAGCACGCCAGACGGGCTGCATTTGATAACGCTTGAAGGGCAGCTGGAGTTCCTCGCGATGCATCACCACATAGCGGGCGAAAGGCACCGTCAGGTCATAGCGGAGACCCTTTTCACAAAGTTTTGCTGCCAGATGCAGGGCATTTCGCTCCTGCAGTTCCTCGTCAGAGACTTTCGTGAGGTAATCACCACTATTGAGAACCTTGAAGAGCAGTTTGTCACCCTCCTCGCCATACTTGCCCATCAGTGTGCCGAGGGTTTCCATCGCAGGTGTCTCAATCTGCTGGAAGCCATAGAGCTGGTACACCTGCTTGATGGTGTCGAAGATATAGTTGCGCTTGGCCATCTCCATCGGAGAGAAGTCGCGCGTTCCTTTTGGTATACTAGGTTTCTGTGCCATATTGCCAATTATTTACGGACTATCGTTTGATCTCTATCCGGACCAATGCTGATAATCTTAATAGGTGTCTCAAGTTCTTTCTCCAGGAAGGCGATGTAATCGCTGAACTCCTTCGGGAACTGATCCTCGGAGGTAAACTTCGTCATATCCGTCTTCCAACCAGGCAGTTCCTTATACACGGGCTCTATACCTTCTTCTATATTATAGGGGAAATAGTCGATTTCAACGCCGTTTTGCTTGTAGGCAACGCAAGCCTTGATGGTATCGAATCCGTCGAGCACATCGCTCTTCATCATGATCAGCTGGGTGACACCGTTCACCATAATCGAATACTTCAGGGCTACGAGGTCGATCCAGCCACAACGGCGCTCACGGCCCGTGACTGCTCCATACTCATGACCCAGGTCGCGGATGGTCTTGCCCGTTTCATCGAAGAGTTCCGTGGGGAAAGGACCTGCGCCGACACGGGTGCAGTAAGCCTTCATGATACCGAAGACATCGCCGATCTTATTAGGACCGATGCCAAGACCCGTGCAAGCGCCGGCACAGATGGTATTCGAAGAGGTGACGAAGGGATAGCTGCCGAAGTCGACATCGAGCATCGTACCCTGAGCACCCTCGCAAAGCACGCTCTTGCCGCTCTTCAGGATGTTGTTGATCTCATGTTCTGAATCCACGATGGGGAACTGGCGCAGGTATTCGACACCCTCCAGCCACTTCTTCTCGACCTCCGTGATGTCGTAGTCGAAGTTGAGCGACTTCAGGATAGCCTCATGACGCGCCTTGGCCTTGGCATATTTTACTTCAAAGTTTTCGAGTATATCACCTACTCTCAGACCGTTACGGCTCACCTTGTCGGTATAAGTCGGACCAATGCCCTTACCGGTAGTACCCACCTTATCCTTACCCTTCTGAGCCTCATAGGCCGCATCGAGTACCCGGTGAGTAGGCATGATGAGATGAGCCTTCTTGGAGATATGGAGACGAGAATGGAGATCATGGCCGCTTGCCTCGAGTGCCTTTGCCTCGTCCATGAAGAGATCGGGAGCCAGCACCACACCATTACCGATGATATTCACCTTGCCACCCTGGAAGATACCAGAGGGAATAGAGCGCAACACATACTTCTGACCTTCGAACTCCAGTGTATGGCCGGCATTAGGGCCACCCTGGAAGCGTGCAATCACATCGTACTTCGGGGTCAGCACATCGACCACCTTACCTTTTCCTTCATCACCCCACTGCAATCCGAGCAGGACGTCAACTTTTCCTTTGTTCATAATAATTATTTATTTAGTCTTACTTTTCTGCTTATCCTGTTTATCCAGTTTCTTTACTTTCGTCATCTGAGACTGGCAGTTGCTGCATATCCCATAGACATAGAGGGCAAACCCGTCCTTTCGGAAACGCTTCAGATGCATATTCTCTACCGCCATGATAATGTCTGGCGATCTGACTTCAGTCACCTTGCCACATATCGTACAGATCTGATGGCAATGGCTCTTCTTGTCATAACATGCTTCGTATTTCGTACTTCCCTGAAAACGGTGACGGGTAACCAGTCTTAATGACAGAAAGAGATTCAAGGTATTATATAATGTCGCCCTGCTGACGGGGAACTTCTGTTCAGAGGCAAGCCTCTCGTTGAGTTCCTCTAGCGTGAAATGTCCGTTGATATTATAAATAGCCTTGAGAATGGCGTAGCGTTCGGGCGTCTTGCGATGATTATTCATCTCAAGATAGTTATCCAGAATCCGCTCTACGGCCGCTATTTTACTCTCCTTCATCCGAAAAATTCAGAAAACCGCACAAAGGTACGCATTTTCGTTGAGACGAAAGAAAGTTAATTTATAAAATTTCTAAATTAGCCTGTTTTAATGCGCTTTTGGCAATACGCTCATAAACCAACCCCAATTCGGCAAAACGCTGAACACTTGACATCGCCGCTTTCTTCACGGAAAGGCTTGTGCCCTGTAAGGCTGCCAGTGCCTGATCGATGAACTCGTTGATTCCCCGTTCGTTAGGCGACTGGCCGTTCATAAACAGACGGCTGATAATATGGAAGCCGCAAAGTTGGTAGAGTTCCTTATCTGAGGCCATCCATGTATAGGCCTTGTCAGCAGCGTACGGGAGATACTGGAACAGGTTAAAAGCAGCCTGTTCAGCAATCTCCTGTGTCGGCATTTGTTCCATCCAGATATCAATGACCTCCGGCAGCACCTCGTCGGCAGGCATGATCATCGTGGCCAGAATCTTGCATTCGCGGACATTCTCCTTCCAGAGCGCAATGGCCAGATCGTAATTCTTGCCGATTTCACGGGCTTTTTCCTGCAGTCGAGGCAAGGTGGCACCCCAATTAAGCTTGTAGTCAACACCTTTGTTGCGCATCGACTGGGCTACCGATCCATCCATCATCTGACGGAACGACTGTTTGATATCCTTTACCTGCTGATCGATCCCCATATTATTATATTAAGGTGGCGTACTCTGAACTATAGCGAAGCATCTGATGGGCATAACTCTCCGAATAATTCAGCTGGATATCACAGATTTCACCGTTGTGATCATAGACGGGCAGCATCATCGGATTGATAAATCCTTTGTAAGGAGCAAGGTTCAGATGACGATAACGTTCCAGCACTTCGGCATGAAGTTCGGCATCGACCTTCACGGCATAACGCTCCACCAACTGACGGGCTGCCTCGAAATCACCTTCACTCTTGATGCGCTGTACCTCAGCCAACAGACGGGCAATCAATGAGCGCAATTCCTGATAATCCGTGATTTCAACGAAGGTCTTGCCTTCACGCTTCACCAGTCTGACGGCATTGCCATGTGCCATACACCAATGGGCTATCAAGGCTCTGTTACGCATGTGGGCTTCTTCAATCTGATTGCCTGGGGTGATCCGGATCAACTGCGTCATCAGACCGTTCATCATATATGAATAGTACTGCGACTTATAGGCTTCGCCATCAGGCACGAGTCCCAACTCCTGCAGTTTCTGGTCAGCAATATAGTAGAGACCGAACAGGTCAGCCCTCGCCTCTTCTATCGTATTCCCATAAGCTTTCAGCGCATCAGGGTCAACGCCAGGCAGCAGCTGTCCGCTGCCATGTCCGAGACATTCATGCAGATCAGTATGCAAATCGTCGCAGATATCACCATAGTTCTCGATGAAACCGAGCGTCTCCTTATCGATGACGAACTCTTCCTTGAAGCCATTGCCATGAGAAGCCTTGTTGTAAGCATCGGTGATATTGCTGATCGTGATACTCTTTGAGCCATACTGGGCACGAATCCAGTCGGCATTAGGCAGATTGATGCCGATGGCCGTAGAAGGATACTCGTCGCCACCCAGCATCGCAGCACAGATGACATTGGCCGAGACACCCTTCACCACCGGTTTGCGGAAACGGGCATCGACGGGTGAGTGATCCTCAAACCACTGGGCATTGCGGCTGATGGTCTGGGTACGTTTCGTCGCCTCCTCATCGATGTATTCCACCAATCCTTCCCATGAGCCCTTCAGCCCGAGCGGATCGCCATACACTTCGATAAAGCCATTGATGAAATCTATCGCGGAATCATGCTCCTGAAGCCATTCAATACAATATTTATTGAATGTCTGCAAATCACCTGATTCATAATAGTTTATCAACAGCCTGATGACCTTTCTCTGCTGGTCGTTCTCCGCTACTGTTTCGGCTTTCTCCAACCAATATATAATATGTCGGATAGCATTGGCGTATTTGCCGTTAGCCGACCACACCTGTTCGCGAACCTCTCCGTCTTCCTTGACAAGTGTAGAATTCAAGCCATAGGATACGGGCGTCGGGGAATCCGCATTCTCCTGCTTCAGCTGGTTATAGAAAGCCTCAGCCTCTTCTTGTGTCACGCCGTCGTAGAAATGACAGGCAGAAGTCAGCAACAGATCCTCGCCATCAGCCTTATTGACCCGTTTTGGAAGTACCGTTTCATCGAAGATCACGGGAAACAGTTCTTCGCAGAGCTGATCGACGGTTTCTCCTTCACGTAACGGCAGCTTAACGGCGTCGACCTGCTCCAACTGCTGACGAAGCCATGCTGACGAGAATGCCGGCTTGAACTTCTCACAACCATAATGATGATAAATGCCGCTGGAGAACCACATCCGCTTCAGATAGACCTCGAAAGCCTTGAATTCATCGGAGTCCCGGGGAATGGTTTGGTCACAATAAATAACCTCCAGCATCTTGCGGATGCGGAGATTATACTTGCCGAACTGGTCGAAGGTGATATCCCTGCCAAATAAAGTGGCTTTTGACAAGTAGTAAATGAGCACCTTCTGATTCAAGGACAACTTGTCAAAGCCGTTCAACCGATACCTGAGCAACTGCAAATCAGCAAATCGCTCATCTTGATAACAAAAATCCACGTTAGCAGTTCCTCCTGATTACTGCTCCTTCTTTCCGCGCTTCGCCCTCATGGCGGGATGCTGTTTCAGGTGCTGCAGCCGATAATCACGAGGTGTTACTCCTACTACACGGTAAAATGACGCATAGAAAGACTGGCGATTGGCAAAGCCAACCATGTCGCTCACCTCTTCCATGCGGAGATTCTGATAGCGCTTGTCCACAAGAATCGTCATAGCCTCGTCGATTCTGTATTTGTTTACAAACGACGTGTAGTTCATGTGAAAACGCACATTTACAACGGCAGAAATGTAACGTGTGTTAGTACCAAGGTCTTCTGCCAGCTTTTTAGCGGAATAGTCCTTGTCACGATACTTCTTCTGCATCACGATGATGTTCATAATCTTTTCCTGCATTTCGTCCATCATCCTAGGGCTTACCAAGCTTCGGTAAGCAGCCTCTTTTTCCTTCTTTTCTGTGATGTTATATTTACCCATTTTTCAACACGGATTAGTTGATTAATGCGCAAATATACAAAAAAAAATCAAATAAACAATACTTTTTAAATGTTTTTTTAAAAAAAATGACTAACTTTGTGCAAATTTTCAATTTTATGGACATATTTGAGGCTCTGAAGAGCTATTTTGGGTACGAATCCTTTAGACAAAACCAGGAAGCGATTATCCGTCATGTGATGGCAGGAAACGATGCGTTGGTACTGATGCCGACAGGTGGTGGAAAAAGCATCTGCTATCAGATTCCGGCACTGACGATGCCAGGTACGGTTGTGGTCATATCCCCGTTGATCAGCCTGATGAAAGACCAGGTGGAGGCCCTTCGTTCCAATGGCATTGATGCCGAAGCCCTGAACAGCGGCAACGACAGTACTGCCGACCTGCTTATCAGGCGGAAATGCCTGTCTGGCGCCGTCAAGATCCTCTATGTGTCTCCCGAAAAGCTCCTGGCAGAGCTTGACTACCTGTTCAGTCATATCCAAATCTCCCTCTTTGCCGTTGACGAGGCTCATTGCATCAGTCAATGGGGGCATGATTTCAGACCAGAGTACACCCAGCTTGGAACCTTACGCGACCGTTTTCCCGATGTACCCATGATGGCGCTGACGGCCACAGCTGATAAAATCACGCGTCAGGACATTGTCGAGCAGCTGAGACTCAAGCATGTAAAAGAGTTCATCTCTAGCTTTGACCGACCGAACCTAAGTCTCTCTGTCAAAAGAGGTTATAAGTCTGCCGAAAAGATGAACTTCATCCTGAATTTTATCAAAGCCAGACCGATGGATTCTGGCATTATCTACTGCCTGAGCCGTAAGACCACAGAAAAGGTGGCTACCGACTTGAGGAAGAGAGGCGTCAACGCAGCCCCCTATCATGCCGGACTGTCGACAGCAGAACGGGATCTGACACAAGAGCTCTTCAAGAACGACCAGATACAAGTGGTCTGCGCGACCATCGCCTTCGGTATGGGCATCGATAAAAGTAATGTCCGTTGGGTAATCCATTTCAATATGCCCAAAAGCATCGAGAGTTTCTATCAGGAGATCGGTCGTGCCGGCAGAGACGGTGCACCTGCGGATACCGTCTTATTCTATTCTTTGGCCGATATTGTCCAATTGACCGAGTTTGCCAAGCAAAGCGGCCAGCAGGACATCAATATGGACAAGTTGAAGAGAATGCAGGAATATGCCGAATCCAGCGTCTGTCGGCGTAGGATACTCCTCAACTATTTCAGCGAGCAGACCGATCACGATTGCGGCAACTGCGACGTATGCGACAACCCACCCCAACGCTTCGACGGTACCCGTTATGTACAGATGGCCTTAAGCGCCGTGAAACGTGCGGAAGAATCCATCCGTGTGTCAACGGTCATCGAGATCCTGAAAGGCATGAAGTCGCCGACTGTCGTCAAAAGAGGATTTGACACGCTAAAGACCTTCGGTGTCGGTAAAGACATCTCCACCAACGACTGGCAGGACTACCTGTTGCAGATGCTCCAGATGGGATTTATCGAGATTGCCTACAACGACGGGAACAAGGTCATCATCACCGATATCGGCAAGGATGTGCTTTACGGCAGGAAGAATGCCCAACTCTGCGTGATCGACCATAGCACCCACGAAGTGCCCAAGAAGAAGCCGAAGCTGCGACTCGAGATACCCACTATTACCATTCCCGGGCTACCGCCTACGACTGGTGTCGAAGACCCGAAGCTTTTCGAGGCCCTCCGTTCGCTCCGACTGACGTGTGCCAACGAGGAAGGATTCCCACCTTATATAGTCTTCAGCGACAAGGTGCTCCATTCTCTGGCTACGATCAAGCCTACCACTCTAGACCAGTTTGGTAACATTTCGGGCATTGGTGAACACAAGAAACAGAAATACGGCATGCGATTCATTGCACTCATCCAGAAATACGTATAGTGACATTTTTACACTCTTTACATAGTAAAAGTTGAAAAAGAAACATAAAAAGACCGCATAAAATGTCTATTTTTCCTAAAATCCGACTCATTTTGTCGTGTTTGTGCAAATTTCTTTGTATCTTTGCGCTGAAATTTTAGAAAAATGGCGAAGAAAAAAATCTTGTTCATCAATCAGGAGATCTCTCCTTATGTCCCTGACAATAATTTGTCGCTCATGGGCAAAGACCTTCCGCAGGCAATGCAGGAACGAAATCATGAAATTCGTACTTTCATGCCGAAATGGGGCACTATCAATGAACGTCGTGGACAGCTTCATGAAGTTATCCGTCTTTCAGGAATGAACCTCATCATCAATGATACGGATCACCCGCTGATCATCAAGGTCGCATCCATCCAGTCAGCTAGAGTACAGGTTTATTTCATCGACAATGATGACTATTTCGGCAGGCGTCTGATGGAAAAAGATGAACAGGGAGAAGATTACCCCGACAACGGAGAAAGAGCCATTTTCTTTGCACGCGGTGTTTTGGAGACCGTCAAGAAACTGAGATGGGTACCCGACATCATCCACTGTCAGGGTTGGATGAGCGCTGTCGTACCGCTCTATGTCAAGACAGCCTATCATGATGAGCCTTCCTTTGCCGATACGAAGGTGGTGTCATCATTGTTCACTCAGAACCTGAACAAAGATCTCGGTGATAATTTCAAGAAATGTCTGGAATTCCGTGAGGCTCGCGAAGAATTGTTGAAAGGCTATAACGACAACTTCGATTTCATCGAGCTCGGCAAGCTGGCCATCGACTATAGCGACGGTATTGTTCAGGCAGATAAGGTTGTCAACGAAGAACTCCTTAACTATGCCAATGGAAAGAATATTCCGGTACTTGGCTATCATGAGGATTTCGCAGATGAATATGAGGCTTTCTACGATCAGATCTATCCCGATGAACCTGAAGTAGAAGAAGATTAAAATAAGTAATAACATCCATGAAACTAAAGTTAGTAACAGCGATTGCAATTTCCGCAATGGCGATATTGTCTTGCAGCGAAGATACAGGCACGATTGGAACCTCGCTTACATTTGAGTCTGACTTGTTGGATTTGGAAGCCGACATCTTCAAGGCCTATTCCAGATCGGTAGCTGCTGATTCCGTTTATGTCCGCGACTTCGACAGTTATATCGGTATCGTGAAAGACCCCGAGACGAATTCATACGTCAAGAGCGAATTTATGACCCAGTTCAACATGCTGGAGAACTACCCGCTGCCTGATAAGAACAAGCTCGTGATGAAGCCAGGTGACAGCATCAATGTCGACACCTGTGAGATCTGGCTCTATTTCGATGAGTCAAAGTGCTATGGTGATACGCTGACTCCCGTCAAAATCAATCTTCTGGAGATGAGCAAGCCCATGAGCGAGACCAAGACCTATTATAGTAATTATGATCCGGTGGCAGAGGGTTATATCAGGACTGACGGACTGAAGAAGAGCATTTCCTTTACGCTGAACAACCTCACTTACAAGGACAGTGTCAGGAATCTCTTGGCCTATGAAGAAAGAGTACGTATTCCGCTGAATCAGGCCTATACTGATAAAAACGGCAAGACTTACTCAAACTATGGCAATTATATCCTGTATAACTATTATGAGCACCCAGAGTATTTCAAGAATTCCTATTCGTTTGTCAACAACATCTGTCCGGGATTCTTCTTCCAGATGGTTGACGGACTTGGTGTGATGGCGATGTTCAAGAATATAGAATTGCGATTCTCTTATAAGTATCATCTCAAGGACGACAGCAAGGATTACAAAAGCATGATGATCATGTCATCAACCAAGGAAGTACTGAAAACGACCAAGTTGACGAACGACAAAGAGAGTCTGAACAAGCTCATTGAAGATCCTACGTGTACCTATATCAAATCGCCGGCAGGTATCTTTACGGAGGTGACATTGCCCATTGACGACATTAAGGACTTGCACCCTAACGACTCGCTGTTGTCCGTCAGCATCAGTTTCAACCGTCTCAACAGTTCCGTCACCGACAATGATTATCTGTTGAAGTGCCCTTCGACGCTGTTGATGATACCGAAGGACAGTTTATACACCTTCTTCGAGAAAAAGAGGAATTATGACAATAAGGCATCCTATGCTGCTACATTGTTGTCGAATTGCTACACCTTCAGCAATATCAGCAGCGTTGTCTCAAAAATGGCTACCAGCAAATTCGCGGGCTGTCTGGTTGATCCGGACTGGTGCTCGTATCATCCTAACTGGAATAAAGTACTTCTGGTTCCCGTTACGGCAACCTCTACTACAACGACGAACTCAACAGTCGTCTCTTCGGTGACCAATCAGATAGAGTTGTCGACTACCCAGCTTGTTGGTGGAGAGAACTCCCCCATAGAGGTAAAGGTGGTATATGCCCGATTCGTAGATCAGTAGTGATATGGCTGACGGATTCCTGGAGAAACATCATGAGGATTACGAGGCCCGTAAGGCGGCCTGGATCCGAAAGAAGAAACATCTGCCCAAGGCAGGCAAGAGAGAAATAGAGCGACCCGATGACGAGTCGCTCTAATCTTTATCATCCGATAATCTTGAACTTGGCGAATTTCAACAGCAGTTGCTTCATGCCTGTATTCTGGAATTCAACAGTAGCCTTGGTATTCTCACCCGTACCCTCAATCTTGGTTACGATACCGATGCCAAAACGCTGATGCTCTATCTTGCATCCCTCACGCAGATCACCGGAACTGGGGGCTGATGCCATAGGACGAGGCGCCACAGCCTGATGCACGCGTTTGAAATTTGGTCCAAAGGGATCCACAGGTTTTTCAGGTTGTCTCGGTGCAACGATTCGCGGCTTAGGATCAGCTTTGAACTGTGTGGCTACAGGTCGGGGATTCTGCATCCATTCAGACTTCCGGCTACTTGAACCGTATGAACTACTGGAGCCAAACGAACTGCCGCCCCCTCCTACTTGGGATTTCACATCCAACAGTTCCGGGTCAATATCACGTATGAATCTTGAAGGCGTATCATATTCCATCCGTCCATAACGGAAACGGTTCTGGGCACAGGTCAGGATGCAATGCTTCTCGGCTCTGGTAATGGCCACATAGAGCAGTCGGCGTTCTTCCTCGAGTTCACGCATCGAATTGGTACACATCGGACTCGGGAAGATATTCTCCTCCAGACCCACGACAAAGACCGTCGGAAATTCCAGTCCCTTTGCCGAGTGAATCGTCATCAGCGTCACCTTATCGTTGCAATCGCCCTCATCGCTGTCGAGGTCAGTCAGTAGTGCAATTTCCTGCAGGAAATCAGTCAGATAGACCTGGTCGCCCATATCCTCCTCACGGCGGCTTTCCACGAAATCCTGCATGCCGCTCAAGAACTCCTCCAGATTCTCCTGACGGGAAATATCCTCCGGATTACGCCCTGAATAGATGTCCTTGCTGATGCCCGAATTCATGATGATATCATGACCCAGCACGTAAGCATCCTCCGTAGAAACACGTCCTATCCAACCCTCTATCAACGCACGGAAAGCCTGAATCTTCGTCATCGTGCCCTTGCTAACATCCATCGGGAACAATACCGGTTCCTTAATGACCTGCCATAGACTGACGCCGTATTTCTGGGCCGTCTGGATAATCTTACCTACCGTCGTGTCGCCGATGCCGCGAGCCGGATAATTGATGATGCGCTTAAACGCCTCTTCATCATCGGGATTGGCTATCAGACGGAAATAGGCTATCACGTCCTTAATCTCCTTGCGCTGATAGAAGCTCAGTCCACCGTAGATGCGATAAGGGATGTTGTCCTTTCTCATCTGTTCCTCAAACGATCGGCTTTGCGAGTTCGTACGATAAAGAATGGCGAAATCGCTCCAGTTGCAGCGATCCTCACGCTTGAGCCGTTTGATGTCCTGACACACGATCATCGCCTCCTCTTTGTCGCTGTAGGCGGGCTTCAGCTGCAGCCGTTCACCATGCTCATTCTTCGAGAACACGTTTTTCGGTATCTGCCTTTCATTCCGCCTGATGAGCGAGTTGGCTGCCTGAACAATCAACTGCGTCGAGCGGTAGTTCTGTTCCAGTTTGAAGAGTTTTGTATTTTTATACAGACTTTGGAAGTTCAGGATATTATCGATATTGGCACCTCTGAAGGAATAGATGCTCTGGGCATCATCGCCCACCACACACACCATCTGGCGCTCCTTCGTCAACTGATACACTATCGCCTGCTGGGCAAAGTTCGTATCCTGATACTCATCTACCAGCACAAAATGGAATTTCTCAACGTATTTCTGACGGATGTCCTCATGATTCTTGAACAGCACCCACGTCTGAACCAGCAGATCGTCGAAGTCCATCGCATTCGCCTGACGGCATCTCTCCGCGTACCTTATATATATATTAGAGAGCTGGGGGCGCTTTTGGGTAGCATCATCCTTCGCCCAAGCACTTTCGACATACGCTTGGGGCAGCACCAGATGATTCTTGGCCATAGAGATACGATCAGCAACGGACGACGGCTTATACACCTTGTCATCCAGATTCATCTCCTTGATGATGGTCTTCACCAACGAACGGGCATCCGTCTGATCATAGATGGTAAAGTTGGCGTTATAGCCTATCTGCGCTGCTTCAGCCCTCAGGATTCTGGAAAACACGCTGTGGAAGGTTCCCATCTGCAGATACCTGGCCCGCTCCTCGCCTACCAGTCGGCCGATACGCTCCTTCATCTCGCGAGCGGCCTTATTGGTAAACGTCAGCGCCAGTATCTCCCAAGGAGCCATTCCTTGCTCCAAAAGCCACGCAATCTTATAAGTCAGCACGCGCGTCTTGCCTGATCCTGCACCAGCTATCACAAGACTGGCGCCATCGCAGTACTCTACTGCAACCCGCTGTCCATCATTCAATTGCTGTAATATTTCTGTGTTCATCGTTGTCAAATCGTATAAGCATTTGCAAAGGTACGAATATTTTTTGAAAAACACTTTGTTATTTCAGAAAGATTCACTACCTTTGTCGCGATTTATTCATTACAAACCAAACCTAACAGAAAAATGAAGAAAATTATGATGATGATTGCCTTGCTGGCTATTCCTTTCGCTATGCAGGCACAAACAAAGTTCCACGACGTTGAGGCCAATGATGCTAAGGGCAACGTCAAGTCTATCAGCATGAACATGATGGGCAATCCTGTCAACATCGACTTTACCGAAGATGGTAAGAGTAAGATGGCAATTGATGCCGTCTATGATGCTGACGGTTATGTCCAGTCAGCCAAGATGTCCATTATGGGACAGACGATAGACGTCAAGTACACCTGGGAGAACGGCAGAGTAGCCAGTCAGACCATGAACATGATGGGCAATGATGTCAAGATGACCAATATCTACGATGACAAGGGTGTACTGACCTCTCAGAAGATGGGCGATAACATGGAGATTGTCTATACCGATTACAAGTTCGACGACAAAGGCAACTGGATTAGTCGCAAGACTCAGGTGATGGGTCAGGAGATGACCACCTCGCGTACTATTGTATATTATTAATAAGGTATAGGAAATACAGTCCCTCTTTGCATAAATATACCGTTTGGATGCGCCAAGCGGTATATTTGTTTTTTTAACGCTTCTTTTACTCAATCCGTTGGTTTGATTTTTGGTGGTTTCCGAAAAACTTTGTACCTTTGCACGCGATTTAAGAACAAGGATATCAAAAATCAACCCAAAAATGAAGAAAGAACTGAAAAAGGTGTTGGTACTCGGATCGGGTGCCTTGAAAATCGGACAGGCAGGAGAGTTTGACTACTCAGGTTCACAAGCTTTAAAGGCGCTCCGCGAAGAAGGTATTAAGAGCGTACTCGTTAACCCAAACATCGCAACCATCCAAACCAGTGAAGGTATTGCAGACAAAGTGTATTTCCAGCCGGTAAATACGCATTTCGTTACAGAAATCATCAAGAAAGAACGTCCAGACGGTATTCTGTTGGCATTCGGAGGCCAGACCGCATTAAACTGCGGAACAGAGCTATATCTGAATGGAACGCTGAAAGAGTATGGAGTTGAAGTTTTAGGAACGAGTGTCGAGGCCATCATGAATACTGAGGACCGCGACCTTTTTGTTAAAAAGCTGGCCGAAGTTAATCTGAAGGTGCCTGTATCCCATGCCGTCGAGTCGATGGAGGATGCACTGAAGGCAGCCCACGAGATCGGCTTCCCCATCATGATCCGTTCTGCATACGCCCTCGGCGGTCTCGGTTCAGGTATCTGTCCTGACGAGAAGAAGTTCCGCGAACTGGCAGAATCGGCCTTCACCTTCGCACCTCAGATTCTTGTTGAGGAGAGCCTGAAGGGCTGGAAGGAGATCGAGTTCGAGTGCATCCGCGATGCTAACGACCGCTGTTTCACAGTTGCCTCGATGGAGAACTTCGATCCGCTGGGTATTCACACGGGTGAGTCAATCGTTGTAGCTCCCACATGTTCACTCAAGGAGGAGCAGGTCAAGATGCTGCAGGAGATCACCATCAAGTGTGTGAAGCATTTGGGTATCGTCGGTGAGTGCAACATCCAGTTCGCTTTCAATGCTGAGACCAACGACTATCGTATCATTGAGATCAACGCCCGTCTTTCTCGTTCTTCTGCACTGGCTTCAAAGGCCACCGGTTATCCCCTCGCCTTCGTAGCTGCCAAGATCGCACTTGGCTACACGCTCGATCAGATTGGTGAGATGGGTACCACTTCATCTGCCTACGTGGCTCCGAGCCTCGACTATATGATTTGCAAGATACCCCGCTGGGACCTCACGAAGTTCGCTGGCGTGAGCCGTCAGATCGGTTCTTCGATGAAGTCTGTGGGTGAGATTATGAGTATCGGCCGCTCTTTCGAAGAGATGATCCAGAAGGGTCTCCGTATGATTGGTCAGGGTATGCACGGATTCGTGGGCAACGACCATACGAAGTTCGACAACCTCGATGAGGAACTAGCTAATCCTACCGACCTCCGTATCTTCGCCATCGCTCAGGCACTCGAAGAGGGTTACACCGTTGAGCGCATCGAACAGCTCACGAAGATTGATATCTGGTTCTTGGAGCGTCTGAAGCATATCGTAGACCTGAAGCATGAACTGCAGAAATACAATACCCTTGAGGAACTGCCCGACGAACTGCTGCTCGAAGTGAAGCGTTGCGGATTCAGCGACTTCCAGATTGCCCGTTTCGTACTGAAACCACAAGGCGGCAATATGGAGCACGAGAACCTGACGGTGCGCAAATACCGTAAGCAGCGTGGCATCCTGCCTTCCGTAAAGCGTATTCCCACGGTGGCTTCAGAGCATCCCGAACTGACGAACTACCTGTATTTCACCTATACCCACACGCCAGCCTTCGGCAATCCCGAGGGTGAGCAGTACACAGCAGCCCACGACGTGAACTACTATGCTCACGAGAAGTCTGTTGTCGTTCTGGGGTCTGGTGCTTATCGCATCGGTTCTTCGGTAGAGTTCGACTGGTGTTCGGTGAATGCCATCAACACGGCTCGCAAACTGGGTTACAAGAGTATCATGATCAACTACAACCCCGAGACGGTATCTACCGACTACGACATGTGCGACCGTCTGTACTTCGACGAACTCTCACTGGAGCGTGTGCTCGATGTGATCGACCTCGAAGAGCCTCGCGGTGTGATTGTATCTGTGGGTGGTCAGATTCCTAACAACCTCGCCATGAAGCTCTATCGTCAGGGTGTGCCCGTATTGGGAACATCACCTGTAAATATCGACCGCGCAGAGAACCGCGACAAGTTCTCGGCTATGCTTGACAAGCTCTGTATCGATCAGCCCGCATGGCGCGCACTGACCTCATTCGACGATGTGAAGGAGTTTGTCGATCAGGTAGGCTATCCCGTTCTCGTGCGTCCTTCATACGTGCTTTCTGGTGCTGCGATGAACGTCTGCTACGACGAAGAAGAGCTGCATCGCTTCCTGAACATGGCCACTGAGGTATCCAAGGAGTTCCCCGTAGTGGTTTCCAAGTTCATGACCGAGACCAAGGAGATTGAGTTCGACGCCGTTGCCGATAAGGGCGAGGTCATCGAGTACGCCATCTCCGAGCACGTTGAGTATGCTGGTGTCCACTCAGGCGATGCCACGATGGTATTCCCTGCCCAGCACATCTACTTCTCTACGATCCGTCAGATCAAGAAGATTGCCCACAAGATTGCAGCCGAGTTGAACATCTCAGGTCCGTTCAATATCCAGTTCCTGGCCAAGAACCGCGAGGTGAAGGTTATCGAGTGTAACCTCCGTGCATCGCGCTCATTCCCCTTCGTGTCTAAGATCCTGAAGCGCAACTTCATCGAGACGGCTACGAAGATCATGCTCGACGCACCTTATCAGAAGCCCGAGAAGAGCGAGTTCGACATCGACCGTATCGGTGTGAAGGCTTCGCAGTTCTCATTCGCCCGTCTGCAGAATGCCGACCCTGTGCTGGGTGTCGACATGAGTTCTACTGGTGAGGTAGGCTGTCTGGGCGACGACCTCAATGAGGCTATGCTCAACTCGCTCATCGCTACAGGCTACTCTATTCCTAAGGATGCCGTACTCATCTCGTCGGGTGGTGCCAAGGGTAAGGTCTCTCTGCTCGAGCCCGCACAGCAGCTGGCCAAGAAGGGCTACACCATCTATGCCACAGCCGGAACCGCCAAGTTCTTCAACGACAACGGCGTGAAGGCCGTCAGCGTGGCTTGGCCTGATGAGAAAGGCGAGAACAATGTGATGGATCTGATCTCTCAGCACAAGGTTGGTCTCGTGATCAATGTGCCGAAGAACCACACCTCACGCGAGCTCACCAACGGCTATAAGATCCGTCGCGGTGCCATCGACCACAACATTCCTCTGATGACGAATGTCCGTCTGGCCAAGGCCTTCATCGAAGCCTTCACCGCCATGAGTCTCGACGATGTGAAGATCAAGTCTTGGCAGGAGTATAATAATTAATGCTCGACGAATACAAAACCATAAAGAGCGGAGGCGAGGGCTATTATACTGAAAAGCGAAGTAAGTTCCTCGCCTTCGCTCATCATGTATCCACCGTTGATGAGATCAAGGAACTGCTGGCTGACTATCGTAATAAGTACTACGATGCCCGCCACGTCTGCTATGCCTATATGCTGGGTCCCGAGCGAACAGAGTTCCGTGCCAACGACGATGGCGAACCCTCATCAACGGCCGGCAAACCCATTCTCGGACAGATCAACTCCAACGAGCTCACCGATATTCTCATCGTGGTAGTGCGCTATTACGGCGGTGTGAATCTGGGCACCAGCGGACTGATTGTCGCCTATCGCGAAGCTGCCTCCGATGCCATCGCCCACTGTGAGATCGAGACGCGTCAGGTAGAAGAGGTCATCACCTACGCCTTTGCCTACCCCATGATGAACGATGTGATGCGCATCGTCAAGGAGATGAATCCCCGCATCGTTTCACAGACTTACGATAACACTTGCGAAATCAAACTCAGCATCCGCAAAAGCGAAGCCGAACAGTTAAAGAACCGTCTGGCCAAACTTTCTTTCGACTGACGTGAAGTTTCCTTGCAAAACTTTTGGTAGTTTCAGAATTTTGCACTACCTTTGCAACCGCTAAACCCAAACGAGGGCTTAACAAGCATTTGACACATTGGAAGGTTGGCAGAGTGATCGATCGCGCTGGACTCGAAATCCGGTATACCCCTTTCGGGTATCGGGGGTTTGAATCCCTCACCTTCCGCTCGGAACTTCATAGTGCTCGCCACGATGGCGGGCACTTATTATATACAGATGCCGAAGCTTAGACCCAGCATGGAGAGTCTTTCCTTCGAATCGTCATAAGTCCCATATCGGCGGATGTCGACCAAACCGATATCGTACGAGAAGCCAACTTTTAGGAAGTAGACACGCAGACTGGCACGGAGCGCAACGCCTGTGTTCCAATGGCCCATATGTCCCTTATCGATGGCATCCTTCCCAAAGCCATAGCTTACGAATGGTCCCGTACCTAAATCCAGTGTTACCATATCGGTGAACTTGATACAATAGTCGGCTACTATTGGCAAGTGGATCTGACTATAGCGGAAAGTCTGGGCACGCGGTATCCAGTCATGATCTTCGAACTTAAAGGAAGAATACGACAGTTCAGGAACGATGTAAAACTCCACATCATTGATAAGAGGCACATAGCAGCCTGCCCCTATCTTGAATGCGGAACCTGGATCCAGCAAGTCAGAATAGCCTCCTTGAAACTTCACACTCTCTTTACCCACCGTCAGATACGGTCTATAACCCTGTGCGCTTGCTCCAGAACCACACAGGCACACCAACACAACAAGTAACAGTTTCTTCATCATGCTGCAAAGATACGAATTCTTGCCGATATCTGCAAACATCTGGCCAAAAACTTACTTCTGGGGTCAGGCCCCAAAGTAAAGTTTTAGCGCCCATTTGCGACACGAAAGAACCTAATCCCCCTACTCTGTCGCTAATCATTCCCCTTGTCGCAACAAGTCGGGGAAGATTTTGCCATAATCTTTGGAACGAGGCGTTTTTCGTCGTACCTTTGCATCGTGATTAAGCGAAATCACATACAGTTTTAAGATTCATACATAAGTTGGTTAGTTTGTTTCATATTGTATTGTTGTTTGTTTTAGTTATTATGGTTTAGAAAACAGTTAGTGCTCGCAGGGATGCGGGCACTAACTGCGTTATGTCGGTAGATTCAGTCTTAATAGGCGCTATTCTTTAAAACTATCATCTAAAGACACACTCAGAAGTGGATTTAGTGGTTCAGTGGTTCACTGGTTCAGTTATAAAACTTCTAATTGACAAATACACGTTAACCTCATATTTTTATATATATAAATATATATATAAATATGAAATGAAAGTGAGCAAATAAATAGGATTCTTTCAACTGAACCAGTGAACCACTGAACCAGTATAAATTCGACATTAAGAATATAAATTACATTTCTATGCAGCAAATGTGCGCTATCGAATCCGGCTCTTTACAATCATAAATCAGTCGTAAGCGGAAGGGGTCTTTCTCGTAAGTGGATTGGTATTCGGCTTACGATTGATTTGGAATCACTTGAAATGCCCTAAAATGGGGAATTCTAGATTATAATGGCAGAATACGAATATTTGTTACATAATATAGAGGGATTCAGATGTTTAAAAGCCTAAAAAATGGCAGCGTGCTTTTTTGCGTACCTTTTTTGTGCTTAAATTTGCTGGCGTCGGTTTTTCTTCGTAACTTTGCCGATGCAATGAAGATGCAACGGCGATTGCGGTGGGGAATCTTACTAGGGGTATTTGCGGCGAAGCCTCTCGCTGGGGTCTGGCACTGACGTAAAGTCGCTTGCGACTTTACGTCAGTGCCAGACCCCAGCGAGAGGCAATGCGGCAGAAGAGAGACTCCTGTGGAAGCGCGAGCACAGCTGGAGGCGATGCGGCAGAAGAGAGACTCCGGCTGGATGGGGTTGCGGCGGGGAAGCCAGAAGCCGAGAGGGGAATCTTCTTTAGCGGGGATTATTGGCCTCGAAGATCTGCATGCGCTGCTCGAGGAGGGCGTACTGGTGGTCCTCGATGAAGGAGGTGCAGACGCGGAGACCTTCCTGTTCGGAGCCGCAGGTGATCAGGCAGATGGCTGAGACGCCATAGTACATCAGTTCATGGGCGAGTTGGCCAGAGGTCATGCCGGGATAGCCGATCGTGAAGTAGAAGCCGTCGGCGATGGGCTCATCGAGATCCTTGTCGTAGACCACATAGAAACCATGACGGCAGAAGATCTCCTTCAGTTTGTGGGCACGATCGCCATAAACGCTGATCTCGCTGCGGAAATCGTAACGGCCCTCGTAGGCAGCCTTCAGCATGGCGGCCATCGCATATTGGGCGCTGTGGCTGGTACCGCTGCTCAGGGCATAGAGCATGCGCGTGGAGAAGACGGGACCGAAGGGCAGACCCTGATAGCGCTCGGAGAGGTCGTCGAAATGGCGGTGGAACAGTTTGTCGGAGATACAAGTGACACCGATACGTTCACCTGCATAGCTGAAAGCCTTGGAGCCGCTGATGAGCAGCATGTAGTTGTCGGTATAGCGGGCAACGGTGGCCTGATAAGGAGGCTGGAACGGAGTGGAGAGATCTTTGCGGAAGTCCATGGCAAAGTAAGCGAGATCCTCCATCACGATGGCATCGTACTTGGTGGCCAGCTTACCGATGGTCTCCAGTTCCTCCTCACGCAGACAAATCCACGATGGGTTGTTGGGGTTGGAGTAGACGATGGCGCAGATGTTGCGCTGCTTGAGATAGCCCTCGAGTTTGTGGCCGAGTTTCTCGCCGCGATAGTCATAGACATCGAAGGTCTGATACTTCACGCCCATCACCTCGAGCTGCATCTTCTGCACAGGGAAACCAGGATCGATGAAGAGCACAGTATCTTTCGACTTGTCGCGCTGTGAACAGGTGAGGAACGAGGCGAAGGTGCCCTGCATTGAGCCGCTCACGGGAATACAGCCCTCGGGAGCGATATCGATGCCGATGAAGGCCTTGACGAACTGCGAGGCTGCCTCCTTGAGTACTGGAGCGCCCTGGATATCAGGATAGGAATGGGCGATACCGTCCTGGAGCGCCTTGATCTGCGCATCGACACCTACCTTGGCAGCAGGGAGTCCAGGAATACCCATCTCCATCTTGATGAACTCTACCCCACTCGCTTTCTCTGCCTTGGCGGCTACTTGCTTCACCTCGCGGATGGTGGCCTTGGCAAAGTCCTTAATGCCAAGATCGGCCACAAGGCCGTCGACGATTTCTTTCTTAATTGGTGTTTCCATTGAATTGTTATTTTAGGCACGGATTTCACGGATTCTTGGACGAGCCAAACTACATAGCCGAGCGGAAACGGCTTTCAATTTTTAGCCGTGACTCTCGAAGAAAGCCGTGGAATCCGTGCCAATTAATCATTTCTGAGCCTCACGGCCGATGGCCAGCGCCTTGATGTTTGCCTCGACGATGGCTTCACCCTTACGGCCGAAAACACGGCGGATGGCATCCTCGAGTTTATCGTACTCGATACCCAGTGCTTTCTGGGCAGCACCCAGCAGGATGACGTTGGCCGAGCGGGGTACGCCATTATCCTTCGCTGCCTGTTCGATGTCGAGCACGATGACGTTCTTGATACTGTCTAAGTCGCTCTTTATCTTCTCGATATCAGGATAGTTAGGAATATTGACGAAAGGTGCGCTCGAAGTGATGATCCAACCGTCCTTTGAGAGGAACGGCAGGTAGCGCAGCGCCTCCATGGGTTCCATCGAGATGATGACGTCGGCACCGCCCAGGGGGATGAGATCGCTGGCGATGGGGTTGCTAGAGATGCGCAGGTTAGACTGTACATCGCCGCCACGCTGCGACATGCCGTGTACCTCGGCCTGCTTGATATAGAGGTTCTCCTTCATGGCTGCCTCGCCGATGATGGTGGCGATAGAGAGGATACCCTGTCCTCCTACGCCGCAAAGTATAATATCTGTTTTCATACTGTTCTGTTTATTTAGACCGTGAAATCCGTGCCAAATTATTACTTCTGTGCGGCCTTCTTCTGCTTGAGGTGGCGCTGGAGCGTCTGCATACATTCACGACGCGGGATGATGACACTCACTCCGTGATAGTTGATCTCTTCGCGGATGGCCTGTGTGATCTCGGGCATGTTCTTGGGGATGGGGTTCACCACCTTCAGATGATTCTCGGAGAGACCCAGACCCTTACAGATAGCCTCGAACTTATTGGTGCCGGCAGAATCCTGTCCACCTGTCATGGCAGTGGTCAGGTTGTCGGAGATGATCACGGTGATGTCGGCATTCTCGTTGATGGCATCGAGCAGACCCGTCATACCCGAGTGGGTGAAGGTAGAGTCGCCGATGATGGCTACTGCGGGCCACTGGCCGGCATCAGAGGCACCCTTGGCCATCGTGATCGAGGCACCCATGTCGACACAAGAGTGGATGGCCTTATACGGTGGCAGGAAACCAAGCGTATAACAACCGATATCACCGAACACACGGGCATTGGGATATTCTTTCAGCACCTCGTTGAGGGCGGTATAGACATCGCGGTGACCGCAGCCCTGACAGAGTGCAGGCGGACGCGGTGTGACATCCTCGCAGGGAGCATAGTTCTCGCTACTTTCGATGCCAAGGGCCTTCTTCAGACAGTCAGGATTGAGTTCACCCGTACGTGGCAGTTCGCCCGTGAGACGACCCTTGATGACAGCATTGCCCGGCATGACGCCACGCACCTGATCCTCGATGAAGGGCTGACCCTCCTCAGCAATCAGCACATACTCGCAATCATCGGTCATGCGGCGGATAAGCTGCTTCGGAATGGGATACTGCGAGATCTTCAGCACGGGGTAAGGACAACCGTCGGGATAGCACTCCATCAGATAGTTGTAGGCAATACCGCTGGCGATGATACCCAGCTGATGGTCGGGGGCATCGATATACTTGTTGTACTGGCTCTCGACGGCCATCTGTTCGAGCACGGGCTGCTGACCAGTAACCACGACATTACGCTTGCGGGCAAAAGCAGGCAGCAGCACCCAGTTAGAGGCCTGGGCATCGTAGTTCAATTCGTTCTGCGGACGCGGCTCGTCAACGACCTCAACGACGGCACGGCTGTGGGCCATACGGGTGGTGACGCGCATCAGCACGGGCAGGTGCATCTTCTCAGAGAGCTCGTAGGCGAAGGCCATCATGTCATAGGCCTCCTGCTGTGAACTGGGCTCGAGTGTGGGAATCATGGCAAACTTACCGTAGAAACGGGAGTCCTGCTCATCCTGCGACGAGTGCATCGAGGGGTCATCGGCCACGAGCACGATCAGTCCGCCGTTGGTACCGGTCATGGCTGAATTCACAAAGGGATCGGCACAGACGTTCAGACCAACATGTTTCATACAAACAAGTGCACGCTTACCCATATACGACATACCGAGAGCAGCCTCCATAGCCGTCTTTTCGTTGGTCGACCAGCGGCTGTGCACACCGCGCTCCTTGGCGAGCTTAGAGTCCTGGATATACTCCGTAATCTCCGTTGAAGGAGTGCCTGGATAGGCATAGACGCCACTCAGTCCTGCATCGAGTGCACCCTGGGCAATCGCCTCGTCTCCTAATAAAAGCTTTTTCATTTGACTATTTGACTATTTTACAATTTAACTATTTCCGATTGACGATTTGATTATTAAATTGCCCGCAAAGTTACTACTTTTTAGGCGAATAAACAAAAAAATGCGGCCTTATTTGTATAAAGCCGCATGGATATTCAGTTTTTATTCTGATTTGCCAATCGTCAGAATGTATAACCCAGCGTGAGCAACACTTGATGACGGTTGTTCTTGACTTCGCTGACACCTACGCTGCCGGAACCTGCATAGGGCTGGAAGGGATAGAAATCGCCCTTCGTGGTGCTGTACTGATAGGCCAGATCGACGTTGAATCCACCAGTCTTAAAGCCCAGACCACAGGTGACGCGATGGGTGTCGCCCCAGTTCACATAGTCGGTGGTGGAGGCATAGGACACGCCCGGCGAATCGAGGGTCATATCACGTACACCGTTCTTATCGTAGGCGGCTGATACGTAGTTGTAACCCAAACGCACACCAAATTCGGGTACAGGTTTCACCTCGATACCAGCCTTGAGGGTATGCACACCTTCCAGCGAACGCTCGGTGTTGCGCTCCATCGGCTCGTCGGTATAAGAAGGCGAATAGCCATAATCGTCGTACCAGTAGCGGTCACCCTTGTTCACGCGGTTTTTAGAGGCGCTGTAGTCGGAAAACATGTAACCGGCACCGAGAGCCACCTGATTGCCGATGGTATGACCAAGGCTCACGCCAAACTCCCAAGGGGTATAGTACTTGAAGTCGTAGGACTCATTGCTCTTGCCTTCATCCCAGGCACCATAGTCGGAATAATTCTCCATCAAAGTACTGTTGCTAGATGTGAGATCATACCAGGTAGGTGTCTTGATAGACAAGCCGAAGCGGAAGGGCGACTCCTCGATAGGACGCACGATGATACCTGCGGTGAGATCGAGACCTGTACCTCGAATCTTCCGACTGTCGCCAACCACGACAGAGCCACAGGAGCCATTCTTGTCGACCAGACTTTCACCATACTCGCTATAACCGCGATAATTGGCATCCTTCACACCAACGGTAAGACCCCAGTAGAATCGGTCGTTCACATTACCACTCACGTTGAAGTCATAGTTGGCAATCCAGCCGCGATGGGCGCGATCGAAGGTGTATTTATCGGCATCAATAGCATAGATGGAGGCATCGTCGGGATCGAGCATCAGCGCGTTGGCGTTCATATAATCAGCCTCGCTGTACGACCAAGAACGATCCTTACCCTCATAGCCGATGATCTCTCCCTGCTTATTGAAATCAAAATTGTAGATACCTCTGTCTGCCTTGTCATAGGTCAGTCCATTCTGGGAAGCACCCCTGAGCGAATTGGCAGCCGATAGAATCTGGTCGAAGTTGCGGCTCTTGTGGTAGTTGAAGGCCACGTTGATAAACGAACCGCTACTGATACGGGCGGAATACACAAAACCAGCCTGATCGAAGCTGACATTCGTTTTGCTCAGATCGTCGAACTTCTTGGCATCCTGCTGAGACACGACACCCATGCTCAGACTGATGTTAGAGTGACGGAAAAAGCCGATACCTGCAGGGTTCGAAGAGATGGTGGAGATATCGGCGCCAAGGGCATCCATCGCACCACCCATACCCACATAGCGGGCTGTTCCGTTGAGATCGCTGCCCAAAAGGCGGCCACTCTCGTATGTATCCTGTGCAGCTGCTGACAGAGCACCCATCAGCGCGAAGGCTGCTAAATAGATTTTCTTCATAATGGTCAATATTTAATGGATTACAAATATGTCAATGTTTGGCGTTATCGACGTCCACCCATGCGGACACCACCTCCGCCACCGCCACCGCGAGAGCCACCACCGCCGAAGCTGCCACCGCTGCTGCGCGTGCTACTGCCACTACCGAAGCTGCCAGAGCTGCGAGAACCGCTGAAGCTACCGGTGCTACGCGAGTTGTTATAGCTGCCTCCAGAGTTGCCGCCACGATAGCCGCTGAAGTTACCGCTGCCGCTACGAACCGTATTGCCACTGGTGCGACGAGAACCGCCCAACGACTCTGCGCGATGACGCAGACTGCTCATGCGACTGCTGTTGCCTGCCACAGCACCACGATAGCCGCCATAGTAATGACTGCCGGTGGTACCATCACGGCGAATGGTGCCTGTACCGATGTGAGAATGGCGCGGACCACCGCCTACAACCACATACGTAGGATAATAACGATGGTAGTAAGGCCAGCTCCAACCCCATCCAGCATAGCCATAGTACCAAGGATCATACCAACCGTAGCGCCATCTAGTGTAGTAATAGGGATTATACCAGGGATCATACCAAGGATCATACCAAGGATCGTACCAGCCAAAGCGGCTATAGTAGAAAGGCGAATGCCAGCCCCATGAGTCACGTCCTGCCTCATAGCCTGCCCAGAAGGCTGCGCTGTCGGCCAGCACGTAATCATCGAAACGGCTCATGCGCTTGGTGATCTTGAAATCCTCCTCGAGCGAATCGGGATAGACGCCCTGCTCGGGGGTGAAATCAATCACGTCGTTATTGACGGCATCGCTCTTTTGCGCAGCATATCGCTCTGTTGTTTCCTCTATCATCTTCTTCTTTTTAGGAACGAAGTAGAGGTCGTCATCCTGAGCCATCAGTGCCAGCGGCATAGCTCCGATGAGCATGGAAATCAGTAACAGTTTTTTCATCTTTATTCAAGTTTTAATATTTCACGTTGCAAAAATACAAACAATTTAAGTGCAAAATTAAGGAAAAACCCTAACTTATGGTAGGATTTTCCCTATTTTTTGTAATTTTGCCTCAAAAATTAACACCATTATGAAATATTTCGAAGTAGAATTCACGATTTCCCCCTACTCCGCCGATGCCAGCGACTTGTTGGCAGCATTGGCAGGCGAGGCAGGATTTGAGACCTTTGAAGAGACGGAAACAGGCTTGCTGGGCTACGTTCAGCAGGAACTGTTCAACATGAGTGCCCTCGACGCGGTAATCCAGGATTTCCCCTTTGAAGGTACGACCATCACCTGTGATGTGCGCCCTGCAGAAGACCGCGACTGGAACGAACAATGGGAACAGGAAGGTTTTGAGCCCATCGTCGTTGCCGACAGACTGGCCATTCACGACGGGCGCCATCTGCCAGAGACGGCATATCCCATCGCCATCGAGATCGATGCCCACATGGCCTTCGGGACAGGCACCCACGAGACCACACGCATGATCTGCGAAACGATTCTGGAACTAGCCGATGCCACATCGACGAAGCCTGCCGTACTCGACTGCGGCACGGGTACTGGCATCCTGTCCATCTGCGCCCTCAAGGCCGGCGCTACAAAGGCCGTAGGCTATGACATCGATGAATGGAGTGTAGACAATGCCCGCCATAATGCCGTCATCAACGGTGTGGATGCGCATTTCGAATCATTGCTGGGCGATGCGACGGTATTGAATCAGGTAGATGGACAGTTTGATTTGGTACTGGCCAACATCAACCGCAATATCCTCCTGGCGGATATGCCGCAGTTCTGCACAAAGATGGCTGCAGGCGCCCACCTGATCCTAAGCGGATTCTACACGGCGGATAACGCGCAGCTCATCGGGAAAGCGGAAGACTTGGGACTCAGACTTCAGACAAAAAAAGAAGACCACGACTGGTCTTGTCTGGTCTTCTCTAAGTGATAAGGCAGCTTACTGCTGTGGCGGGATGACGCGGTAGTTGCCGCTGAGATGCATGAAGGCAAACAGGCGCAGCAACCCATCGTAGTAAGCGTCGAAATAGCCATCCTCAAAGGGTTCGTGCTTGGCATTCCAAAGGGCATCGACAAACTCCTTGCTCTTGTCGTGTGAGCACAACAGCGAGGCAGCAGCCGTCGTAGCCACGAGGCCGATGCTGTGACGTAGTTTGCGGAAACCGCCAGCAGGCAGGATTTCCTCCTCTTCAGGCAGCGTACCGTCTGGACGATACTGATCCATGAAGGTATCGACACCCTGCGAATAGAAGAAGTTCTGGATCTTCTCACCGTATTGCTGCTGCCACTCGGCATCGGCACAACTCCACTCATAATCGAGGGTGATATTCATCGGTACGCGCCAGGAGTCGTAGCGGAAGTTGTTCACACCGTTGCGACGGGGCTTTTCTCCCTCCTTGGGTTCCGGCATTCCCGGGAAACGGGGCATCTGCATCTCACTTCCGTCATACTGCGTCATATCGCCGTTGAGACCGGTCACGGGATGAGTGGCCTTGTGCAAATACTCACGGCTCTTCTGGGCACACTCATACCAATAGTCGGAAGCCCCGTCGCCAGCCCACTTGGCCCATACCTCGTAGAAGGCAGGAATATGATAGCTGGGATCGGTGAAGCGCTGTCCGAAGCCGTCAGGGGTAAAGGTGATCAGCTTGGTGTTCGGGTCGATGAGATAGGATACGGTGCTACGCGGCGGGGCGATAGGTCCATCCCCCATCTGACGCGGTGACATCTCGTCCCTGATGGCACGCGGCTGGATACTGGCAAGGATATTCTGGGCTTCTGCCAGGTAGTTGATACCCGTATCGTTGCCCCAACGGTTTGAGGCGAAGATGAGGGCCGTGATGAAATAGAGCTCACCGTCAGAGGCGGCACCCTCGGCATTGTGCGAGCCATCCGTCTTACAGCTCCATGCAAAGTAGCCTGAACGCTGCCCGTACTGGTGCTGCATGTAGGTCTTGCTCCAACGCCAGATACGGTCGAAGATATCCTTCTCGCCAAACTGTACGGCAATCATCAAACCATACGACATTCCCTCGGTACGCACATCGTTGTTCTTGATATCGGAGATGTAACCCATGTCGTCGCCTACCTCGAAATACACCTTGTTGGGACCACGGAACACGTCGTTGAACACTTCCTTCAACTTCGCGTCGACATCGGCTTGCTTGTATCCCATCTCCACGAACAGGTTACGATACTGTCCCGTCTCAAAGCCGCCCTTTGTCCATGGGGTCAGAGCCAGGGCATTCATAGTCAGCATCAGTAATGACGCCATAATGATTGATTTCTTCATTTCTTGAATAGTTGATTAGAATTGAAGAAAGGCTTGCGATGCGACGCAAGCCTTTCTCCTTAATTATTGACAGAACCGCCGACAATATCGAGCAGTTCGCTCGTAATAGCCTGCTGACGACTCTTGTTATACTGCAGATTGAGCTGACGAAGCAGTTCGTCGGCATTATCCGTAGCCGTCTGCATCGCTACCATTCGAGCAGCATGTTCCGAAGCGTTGCTGTCCAGCAGAGCCGTATAAAGCATCAGGTGGGCAAACTTGGGCAAGAGCTCCGTAAGGACGGTGTTCATATCCGGCTCCACGATGAAGTTATCGTTCAGCGGTTTCACCACTTCCTCGGAGCGATCTGTCTGCCTCTCGCCGCGTTGCTTGAGATACTCCATTGACTCCTTCGTGGCAATGACGCTCGTCAAGTCACGCTCATGATCGGCTTTCAGTTCCGACTCGATATCGATGGGCAGGAAGGTCTTGCGGGTAAGCACCTGAGAGCCTGCACTCTTGAAGTGATGATAGATCAGTTCGACCTTATCAATCTCACCATCATAGAACTTACCTCCCAGCTCCATCGCAATCTCAATACACTGATTGACATTGGGCTTGTCAGCCAAGGCAGAGAAATCTCCACGCACGTTCAGTCCCAGCTTCTTCGCCTTCTCATAGACCTTTCGGCCAATGGGATAGATCTCCACGTTCTCACGCCCGATCTGCTCGGCATAGTCATCAACGGCATGCATCATCATTTTGATGGCATTGGCGTTGAAACCACCGCAGAGAGATGAGTTAGAGGTGAAAACCACAAGCGCAGCCTTTTTGACAGGGCGGGGCTGATCGAAGACGGTATGAGCCTCGGCTTCAGCAGCAAGGAACGACTTGAGGATGTGCTCCAGCATCGTCTCGTAAGGCAGCATGTTCTGAATAGCCACCTGTGCGTGATGGAGTTTGCTGGAGGCCACCATCTTCATAGCCGACGTGATCTTTCGCGTCGAGTTGACGGAGGCTATGCGGCCTTTAATTTCTTTCAGGCTTGGCATAGGCTACTAGTTTTTATACGTTCCTGCTATATCAGCCATCACCTGCTCGATCTTTGCAGTCGTCTCGTCGTCGATCTTTCCGCTGGCAAGCGTCTGGATGACTTCAGGATTGGCTGAACGCAACTTGTCGAGGAAGGATGTCTGACACTCACGTACCTTATCGATAGGCACTTCGCGCATCAGTCCGTGAACGCCACAATAGAGGATGGCAATCTGCTCTCCTACGGGCATCGGGCTGTACTGCGGCTGAATCAGCAGCTGGTTGTTCTTACGTCCACGATCGAGCGTCATCGCTGTCACGGCGTCCATATCGCTTGAGAACTTCGAGAAGGCCTCGAGCTCACGATACTGCGCCTGGTCGATCTTCAGGGTACCGGCCACCTTCTTCATAGACTTGATCTGTGCCGAGCCACCTACACGGGATACGGAGATACCAACGTTGATGGCAGGACGGAAACCTTGGTTGAAGAGGTCTGACTCCAAGAATATCTGACCGTCGGTAATAGAGATCACATTCGTCGGGATGTAAGCAGATACGTCGCCAGCCTGGGTCTCGATGATAGGCAGGGCGGTAAGCGAGCCACCACCCTTCACATGACCTTTCATGCATTCGGGCAGGTCGTTCATCTGCTCGGCCACTTCCTGCTGCTCGTTCATCTTGGCGGCACGCTCAAGCAGACGAGAGTGGAGGTAGAACACATCACCGGGATAAGCCTCACGTCCGGAGGGACGGCGCAGGATCAGCGACACCTCACGATAGGCCACAGCCTGCTTCGAAAGGTCGTCGTAGACTACCAATGCAGGCAGACCGCGATCGCGGAAGTACTCACCGATGGCAGCACCGGCAAACGGTGCATAATACTGCATGGCGGCAGGATCGGCAGCCGTAGCGGCAACCACGATGGTGTAAGGCATGGCACCGTGCTCCTGGAGTGTCGACACGAGGGCGGCAACGGTAGAAGCCTTCTGGCCGATGGCCACATAGATACAATAGACAGGCTTGCCTGCCTCATAGAAACTCTTCTGGTTGATAATCGTATCAACGGCGATGGCGGTCTTACCCGTCTGACGGTCACCAATGATCAACTCACGCTGTCCGCGACCGATGGGGATCATCGAGTCGATGGCCTTCAGACCTGTCTGCAGCGGCTCCTTCACGGGCTGACGGTAGATCACACCAGGAGCCTTACGGTCGAGCGGCATCTCGAATGCGTCGCTCAGGTCGATGTCTCCCTTGCCGTCGATAGCCTGTCCCAGCGGATTGATGACGCGGCCCAGCATGTTATCGTTGACACGGATAGAGGCAATACGCTTCGTACGCTTAACGACCATACCCTCTTTGATGCCCGAGGTGGTACCGAGAAGCACACAACCGACGTTGTCCTCTTCCAGGTTCATCACGATAGCCATCGTGCCGTTCTCAAATTCCAGCAGCTCGTTTGCCTCGGCGTTGCGCAGTCCGTAGATACGGGCCACACCATCGCTGACAGTCAGTACAGTACCCACTTCGTCGAATTTCTCGGCGTTGGAAATACCCTTGAGCTGGTCGATGAGGACCTGGGAGACTTCACTTGGTTTAATCTTATCTGACATTAATTCTAATTTTAAAAATTTAATAATGTAAGAATGCAATAATTACATTCGTTCATTTTCTCAACTGGGTGAGAATAGAGTTGAGTTTCGACTTTACGCTGGCGTCCATGCGGTAACTGTCGTACTCAAGGATAAACCCGCCGATAATCTCGGGGTTCACCTCGGTCTCAAACTCCACTGTTCCATTAGTTTTACTCTCCACCATCTGGCGCATCTTCTGCTCGGTAGCAGGAGAAACGGCGGCAGCGGTGATGAGGCGTCCGCGGATGACATTCTTCTGTTGGCGGTAAAGCGTGACGTACGAATTGGCGATGAACTGCATCACGCCCTCACGGTCTTCCTTCAGCACGAGCTGGATGAAAGCCTTGGTCAGCTCGGAGGGGTTCTTGCCTGCTGCTGTCAGCAACAGCGCCTCCTTATTGTCCTTTGAGAGCATCGGATTGTCTATCGTAAACCGCAGCTGTGGCACGTCGGCATAGCTCTTGGCGAGCTGCTGCATCTCCGTGTAGACAGCATCCTCGATTTTTGCGTCAGTCGCACTCTTGAGAAGTGCACGGGCGTATCTGACCGATATGACTCCTATATCCATACGCTACTAGCTTATTTGTCAGTAGAAACCTCATCCAGCATCTTTTCGATCAGGGCCATCTGAGCCTTGTCATCCTTCAGGTTCTGACGCAGAACCTTCTCTGCGATCTCCACACTCAGTGTGGCCACCTGCTGTCGGATGTCGGCGATGGCAGCCTTCTTTTCCTGCTCGATGGCGAGTTTGGCGTCACCTAGCAGTCGGGCTCCCTCCTCACGGGCCTTCTGCTGAGCCTGTTCCACAATCGCATCGCGCGTCTCGGCTGCTTCCTTGAGAATCTGGGCCTGACGATCGCGAGCCTCCTGCAGAATAGCCTCACCCTCCTGCTTGATGTTTTCCAACCGCTCGGAGGCCTCGTGCGCCTTCAGAAGACTTTCGTCAATGTACTTCTTGCGCTCCTCCACCATGTTGATGATAGCAGGGAAGCCGTACTTGGCGAGCACGAAGAACACTACCGCAAAGGCCAGAAGCATCCAGAACAAGAGTCCCAGATCGGGCGTGAGAATTGCTGGCAGTTTACTGAAATCCATTCGCTATTTTCTTTAGGGTTACTTACTTGAAAACAGAAATGAATCTTTATTAGATCAAGAATGCGCAAGCTGCAATGGCGAAGAGAGCACAACCCTCGACGAAAGCAGAGGTCAGAATCATGTTGGTCTGGATCTTACCAGTAGCCTCCGGCTGACGGGCGATAGCATCCATGGCGCTGCCACCGATCTTACCAATACCCAAACCTGCACCAATTGTTGCAATACCTGCACCGATACCGCAGCCCAGCTGAGCCAGACCTTCAGCGGCTAAAAATAAAGCTGAAATCATAATTTTTAAATTTTTAAGTTATTAATAATTGAATTTACTTCTAATTGTTACATTTTATAATTGTTACATTTTCACTCTGCATGATGGTCCTGATGGGCAAGCCCGATGAACACCGCACTCAGCATGGTGAAGACGTAAGCCTGAACGAAGGCAACCAGCAGCTCCAGCAGATTCATGAAGAGGAGCATCAGGATGCTGAACGCATTCAGACCGAGACCAAATCCGACACCCATAGACCAACCGAGGAAGATCACACAAGTGAAGCTGAGCATCACAGCGTGGCCTGCCATCATGTTGGCAAAGAGACGGATCATCAGCGCGAAAGGCTTCGTGAAGACACCGAAGAGCTCGATAACCGGCATGATAGGTGCCGGATAAGCCTTCAGGAACAGGGGCACATCGGGCCAGAAGATTTCCTTCCAGTACTCCTTGTTGGCGAAGATGTTGATGGCGAGCATCGTACACAGCGCCAGGAAGAAGGTGATATTGATGTTACCTGTGACGTTGGCACCACCCGGGAAGATGGGAATCAGTCCGATAAGGTTACACGTCAGGATGAAGAAGAATACCGTCAGCAGATAAGGTGCATACGGCTTGTAATGCTTCTCGCCGATCGATGATTTGATCAGGTCGTCGTGAATCGTCATCACAATCATCTCCATAGCGCCGACGAAACCTCCAGGTGCCTTGTCCTTCACGTCGTGTTTCTTATACCAGCGGGCGCAAGAGAGGAAGACAGCGATCAGCACGAACACCACAATCCAGATCTGGAGCACACTCTTTGTGATACTCAGATCGAGGGGGCGCACCTCACTGTCGTCAGCCATACGCTCGTAGATCTTCCCGTGGTGCTCTTCGCTGAAGAAGAAACCATCGGGCAGACTGTGAGCCGTACAGAAATGCCACTCACCGGTATTCTCACTACGGATGATGATCGGCAGCGGAATGCTCAGATGCTTTCCCTGGTAAGAGGCGATGTGCCACTCGTATGAGTCGGCCAAGTGTTCAAGAACAATCTCAGGAATATTGATCTTCTCACCTCCATCACCTTCTTCGGCCATAGCTGGCATCGGCAGCAGCGCTACCATCATCAGGAGAATTATCGACTTTAATTGTTTCATTATTATTAATTATGTGTAAGCAAACTATTACGTCAAGAGCGGTTCGACACGCTGGCGAAGAATATGGAATGGTGTGTCAATGACGCAAAGTAGAAGGCCATGAACACCAGGAAGAACGGGAGCATCGTGGTGTCTTTGTTCACCACATAATAGACGAACATCACGGCCAGGGCCAGCAACATCCGGAACCCCGAGACTGCCGTAAAGAACGTAGGCAGACTGTCAGGTGCTCCTTTTGCCACACGGCGCCACACAAGTGCGATGGAAACGGCCACGACCAACATGAAGCTTACGCTGATGATGGCAGGGGTCAGGATCGTATCGATGAACCATACACGCATCACCAGTAAGGCAATGAGAAACAGGGCAACTGCCAGTAACAGTTCCTGTCGGATATAGCTCATACACAACTTGTCGATGTTCATAACAACTCCTTACTCTTATACTTTTTTCCTCAGGCGGACAGTTCCACACAGAGGCTAACCACATTCTTCTGCACTTCCACGAAGCCCCCCAGGATGTCAAGCGATGCTTTCCCCTCCTGTGTCGTATACTCCACGACTCCTTTCTGAAGCGTAGAGATAATAGGCGCGTGGTCGTTAAGAATCTCGAACTGACCCATCGTTCCGGGAACGACGACGCTCAAGACTTCCCCATCGTACTCAACCTTTGCAGGCGAAACAATTCTCAGATTCAGCATAATCTTCAATGTTCAATGGTCAATGCTCAATTGTTCAATGAAGATCAGCCTTTGGCAGCTTCGAGCAGCTTCTTGGCCTTCTCCTTGGCGTCATCGATCGTTCCCACATTGAGGAATGCCTGCTCGGGCAGGTCGTCGACTTCTCCGTCGAGAATAGCGTTGAAACCCTTAATGGTATCCTCGATGGGAACCATCACACCGGGCAGACCCGTAAACTGAGATGCTACTGAGAATGGCTGAGAGAGGAAGCGCTGTACACGACGAGCACGGTTCACCGTCTGCTTATCCTCATCAGAGAGTTCGTCCATACCGAGGATGGCGATGATGTCTTGCAGCTCCTTGTAACGCTGCAGGATCTGCTTCACGCGCTGTGCACAGTCGTAGTGAGCCTTACCCACAATCAGCGGATCAAGGATACGAGAGGTAGATCCCAGCGGATCCACAGCCGGATAGATACCTAGCTCTGCAATCTTACGGTCGAGCACCGTCGTGGCATCGAGGTGGGTGAACGTTGTAGCAGGAGCAGGGTCGGTCAAGTCGTCGGCAGGCACATACACAGCCTGTACGGAGGTGATAGAACCTTTCTTGGTGGAGGTGATACGCTCCTGCATCGCACCCATCTCGGAAGCCAGTGTCGGCTGATAACCTACGGCTGACGGCATACGGCCCAGCAGGGCTGACACCTCAGAACCGGCCTGTGTGAAACGGAAGATGTTGTCGATGAAGAACAGGATATCGGCAGCGCCGCCGTCCTTACCGCCTCCGTCACGGAAGCCCTCGGCAACGGTCAATCCTGAAAGTGCCACAGAAGCACGTGCCCCGGGAGGCTCATTCATCTGACCATAGACCAGCGTGGCCTGACTCTTCTTCAGTTCCTCCGGATCAACGAGGGAAAGATCCCACTTTCCTTCATCCATCGCCTTGCGGAACTTCTCGCCATAACGGATAACGCCTGATTCGATCATCTCACGGATAAGGTCGTTACCCTCACGGGTACGCTCACCGACACCGGCGAATACAGAGAATCCGTTATGCCCTTTGGCAATGTTGTTGATAAGCTCCATGATGAGCACCGTCTTACCTACACCGGCACCACCGAAGAGTCCGATCTTACCACCCTTCATGTAAGGCTCCAGCAGGTCGATCACCTTGATACCCGTTGCGAGGATCTCCTTCTTCGTAGAGAGTTCCTCAAAGGTAGGAGCACCGCGATGGATGGGATAGGCACCCGTCATGTCGAGCTGTTTCATACCGTCGATAGGCTGACCGATCACGTTCAGCATACGACCTTTAATCTGATCTCCCGCAGGCATCACGATTGGTGATCCCATCGGGATTGCCTCCAGTCCACGGTGCAGACCATCGGTATTGTCCATAGCGACACAGCGCACCGTATCCTCGCCGATGTGCTGTTGCACCTCGACAATCAGGTCACGCCCGTCACCACGGTCAATCTTCAAAGCATCGTGAATCTTTGGCAGCACTTTTTCAGCATCCTGACCTTCTGTATCGAAGAAAACGTCGATCACAGGGCCAATGATCTGGGAAATGTGTCCAGTAATTTGTGACATAAGCTGTAAATATTTAAGTTGTTTATTTGTTTTTAGTTCAACTTTTCGAGTTAGAGCTGATTGCAAAGTTAGGCATTTTCTTGCAAATAAAGAAAATTTTAAAGAAATTTAAATTAATTCCTGCGATTATTTCCTCAAAGCGATATGATAATTGTAATATCGGACATTCCCAGTCACGTCTTCAAGCACTTTGACAAACGGCGGGAACTTCACGCTTTCCTGCTCTGCAACACCCTTCGATTGGAGGATCACGAGATCGCTGACAGGCTCCAGGAAGGTATCGATCTCAAAGTGCTGACCCTTCCAGATGAAACTCTGCCGGCGCTTCTTGATCGTCGAGCGATAGGGGTCGGCCTGCTGCAGCATCTGCTCATAGAGGTTGTTGTCCACCTGACGCTCCGTCTCGATCACCTGTGTTTCGGAGATCTGCTTCTTTGAGCGATGCACATTGACCACCTTTCCCCTACTCCATTCACGACGACGCAGACGGACCTCACAGCCCGGCTCGGCCACCAGATAGGTCTGGGTAATCTGGCTCTCGATGGCACCGGGTATCTCACCGATAACCTCAACCTTGTAGAGCCGTTCCTTTTCCACAGGCAACGGCAGACCGAGCACATTGCTGATCTCCTGGATGACGCGACTCAGCTTCGCATTGAAGTCGTCATGGTTATTGATGACACGAAGATGCGAATGGCCCGACCACGCATTGATCACTTTCTTGTCAAGTTCACGCGCCAGGCGCAGACCCTCCTCGTCGGCTTTCTCATAACGGGTGGCATTCGTGGCAGTGGTATAATACTGTTCGGCACCGTCAGCGGCACTCACCAGGTGGAGTACGGCATCGTAACGCTTACGCAGACTCTCTGAGTCCGATCCGGCCATCTGAGTTATCTCCTCCCACTCCTCGGGTTTGATATAGGCAGAGATGTCCAGAGCGCCTCTGTCGCAGACGATCAGCACGGGTTTCGTACAGACCTCTGCCAGCGCCATGAACTGATCCTCGAGAGCCAGCTGCGTCTCAAGGATGGCGCGCTCACCCTGATAATAGAGTTGGCGGTTAGGCGTCAGATAGTTCCAGCCGCCAATGCTGAAAAGCGTCGGAACCTCCGGGATGGTGAATACCTTATATCCCATCCCGGAGAAATACTCGACGATCTTTACCAGTGCGGTAGTCTTGCCTGCACATGGTCCGCCTGTCAGGACTATCTTCTTGATCTCAGGCATAGACCTAGATGCTCAATTCGTCAAGAACCTTGATAAGTCGTTTGTCGAAGCGTTTGTCAGTACGAATGGCCTCAGAGAATGGCACATAGACCACATCGTTATTGCGCACGCCCACCATGATGTTGCGCTGTCCTTGTATGATAGCTTCGATGGCACCTACGCCTGTGATAGAGGCGAGAATGCGGTCAAGGGCTGTGGGAGAACCACCACGCTGCAGATGGCCCAGGATAGACACACGTACATCAAACTCCGGGAACTCATGCTTCACACGATCGGCATAGTAGAGAGCACCACATTTCGGACTCTCCGACACAATGACGATACATGACTTCTTTGATTTACGGATACCACGTCCCATGAACTGTGCCAACTGGTCAACATCAGTCGTTTCCTCAGGAACGATGGCTGCCTCTGCACCGCAGGCAATAGCACAGTTCTGTGCCAGGAAGCCGGCATCACGACCCATCACCTCGACAAAGAAGATGCGTTCGTGGGAGTTCGCCGTATCACGGATTCTATCTACACATTCCATGATGGTATTCATCGTCGTATCGTAGCCAATGGTATCATCAGTGCCATAGAGGTCATTGTCGATGGTTCCAGGAAGTCCGATGACAGGGAAGTCATACTCCACACCGAACTTCCAGGCACCCGTCAACGAACCGTTACCACCGATTACTATCAGCGCATCGATCTCCTCTTTCTGAATGGTTTCGTATGCCTTCTGCATACCCTCTGGTGTCATAAAATCCTTTGAGCGGGCCGTCTTCAGAATCGTACCACCACGAGTGATAATACCACTTACGTTTTCAGTGGTAAACTCCTTCACTTCATCATGGATCAAACCTTCATAGCCACGATAGATTCCCTTGATTTTAAAACCGTTGTAAATACCAGCACGCGTCACGGCACGGATGGCTGCATTCATACCAGGGGCATCTCCACCTGATGTCAGAATTCCAATTGTCTTAATCTTAGCCATAATTCCTTATTTAAGTTTAGTTGTACATATTGATTTCAAACCATAATACTGCCAGACCGACCAACCAGCCTGCCAGCACCTTGAGCGACAGATGCTTCACATACCAGCTCAGTCTGACATGCTCCATCTTCATCAACGCCATACCGCTGGTGGAGCCTACAGACAGCAGACAACCGCCCACAGCTGTTGAATAGGCGATAATCTTCCAATAAGCACCGTTCTTCACAAACTGCGCCATATATTCTGCATCGGGCACCAGTTCCAGTTGCGATGGCTGAAGAACGGGATAAAGCGAGATATCGCTGGCAGCAATCGTAAAGGTGTCGACCATGCTGCTGAGTACACCTGACACGATACCGACCACCCATACACTATGGATATTCTCATCGAACCAGGCCGACACGTCAGCAAACACGCCTGTCTCTGTTGCTACACCCATGGCCAGCATGATACCCATCACAAACAGTATCTGCTGGTGGGCGCCATACTGCAAGGCCCGTGGAATCAGGCGCTGCGACATCTGGTCGGCATTCATCAGCTTGCGGTTCATCAGCTCATTGACCACCCATAACACGGCGAGCACACACAGAGCCCCGAGGAACGGCGACAGCTTCGTGATGTTATGGAAAGTCGGGATAAACCATAGTCCGCCGATACCCACGAAGAGCATCAGTACCCGTTGCCACGGACGCAGGTTCGTATCGTCACCGCGATAAGGCATCGGCGACCATTGGGTATCCAGCCTGTCAGGCAGCGACCTGTTGATAAGCATCGTCGGTATTACCCATGCCAGGATGGTTGGCAGCGCCATGTACGAGGTGAAATGCGTAGCCGAAACGGCACCATCGCCCCAAAGCAGCAGACTGGTTGGATCGCCGATCACCGTCAGACAGCCGCCGCAGTTGGCGGCAATCACGATGGCAGAGCCTATCAGCATCCGCTGGCGACGGTTCTGCACGATATTCCGCATGATGACCAGCATCATGGTGGCAGTCGTCAGATTGTCAAGATTGGCAGATATCACGAAAGTGGCCAGCGTGATGGTCCACAGCAGGCGCTTGGAGTTACGCGTACGGATCCACTTAGAGATAAAGTCGAAGCAGCCGTTATTGTTCAGGATATCGATGATGCTCATCGTGGCCAACAGGAACATCACGATACTGGCGGCACGGCCCACATAGTACAGGAACAGCTCGTCGTAGATGAAGAACTTCACCGCATCGCTCGATGGTTCGGTGCCCTTCAGGAAGGCAAGGTATTCCGGTGCATGGTGGGCCATCACGAAATCCGTACCATAGCAGACATATACCACCCATCCGACGGTAGCGACAAACATCGCGATAGCGGCTTTGTTCACACCGGTCAGATGTCCTGTGGCAATCACCACATATCCCAGTAGCAGCAAAATAACAATAATCAGCGTCATATTCAGCAAGCGTTCTTTGGCCACAAAATTACGAAAACTTTCCTAAACAGCCAAATATTTCCAAAAAAAAAGAAAAACGAAAGTCCAATAAGCCTTACGTCAATCTACAAATAATATATATGTACGCGAAAAAGAGGCCCTTCAACCATAAAAAAAACTATATATGAGGAAACAATCTTTATGGATGATGGCCGCCATCCTTACCTACAGCCTGATGATGGTATCTTGTGCAGACAGTATAGATGACAATCCAACCAATCCGTCAGACGAATCGGAATCAGAGAACATCATCGAACCGTCGGTCTTTGCCGACCTGATGGACATCAGATGTATCTCGCTCCCAAGGACCGCATCGAGATCTGGTAATTAGTGGATAGGTTACGGATTTGAGCCCGGAACTTTCTCTAAAGTTATAAATGCAGTCATACCAGGTGACAGATGCGGGTGTGGCTTCAGCGTGGCTTCAACGTGTACCATGCCATTGTCATCAACCGCACCGACGGCTGAAATCGTAGCAGGATGCTGCTCTGAGGGGAATGCAACGGTAGAG
>OMXK01000007.1 GCA_900314995.1 uncultured Prevotella sp. | reverse complement strand
TGTCTCGAGGAACTCGATGCTGCCGTTCTTCGGGAGGTTGCGCTCTGTCATCCAAGCCAGCAGGTCGGGTGTACCATCGTTCAGAGCCTTTACGCGAACCTGGATCTTACCGCCACGAGGAATACCGCTCATCTGACCCTCTACGTCGGTCTCCTGATCGAACTCGTAGTTTACCATCATTACTTCACGGTCCTTGTAACCGTCGATCTTCATTGAAACTGGTGTCTTTGCCATAATTCTTTTCCTTTCTTTAATTTTTAATTGTTAATACTATTTTTATTTTTAATGTTTAATCTTACCCTTTTGGCTTACGCCGCTTTCCCGATTGGCGGGAAACGCTCAAATCTGAATCACAGCGCAAAGGTACGACGGTTTTTGGCTCATTCCAACTTTTTTTCTCTTTTTTGTCTTCGGTTGTAGCGACAGCAAAACGAAATTGCGACAGACTCCATGCACAGGCATGAAATCTGTCGCAATAGGACTGAAAAAACGATGCTATCCCCTACTCGCTACGCTTGCCGATGACAACATTGGTATTACCAGTGACCTCGGCCTCGTTACCACCGCCATAGACGTTGCCTCGGATGTCGGCACCTACGACAGTCTGCTTCTGATAGTAATTCGAGCCCTCTACAGCTTTATCAGTAGCGCCTTGAAGTTCATAGGAAATGACTCCAGTCGTTTCGTTCTTGACACGTTTGTAGAGACCTGTCACGCTATTGCCTACATCAACAAGCTTCACCACATAGACATTTTCCTCGGTAGCGATATTGACCGTGGTATTACCATCCACCAGGGCTGCGTTACCACCGCCGAACACATTGTTGATAACGCCCATATTGCCCACCACATGATCATGCAGCTTCACATTCTCGCCATCAATCAATTCCGTAGGTTTGTTAGCTGATTGGTCATTTGCGAACTGATAAGCCTTATTGCCCTCTACCATCACCTCATTGATATTCACCGTAGGATTACCATACATTTTTGCATCTGCACCAAAGCCACCGCCAAAGATATTACCGATACTGGTAAATCCGTGGACATTGACCACAGGTGAGGCATGAGGCTCTTCCAGATCAAGGGCCGCTTTCTGTTCCGTTGTCAGTGCATCATACTGTGCCTTGGTCCTAGGCGCATCACCCTCATATCCAAAGATAGAATAAGCCGCCATGTTACCACCGCCATAGAGTTCACCGATGACGATAGGCACAGCGCATGCACCATTCTCATCGATGTTCACCGTGATGCTGCCGTCAAGGATACCGCTGGTCTTATTACCTCCAAACACACGACCGAACTTACCACTGGTAAGCGTGAGGCTTACATCACCTTTTACATTGGCCATCTCAGCACCTGCATAGATTTCTCCAATCCAGTCGTCAGGCATACAACCCATCACGATCTCAGCACCACTTCTCATATCGGCATTCTTACCGCCGCCGAAGATCTGATCCACTGCCAGATCCTTACAGCAGGATGTAACGCCCTCACTCCAGACAGGCGTAGGTTTCGTGATTGAAGAGCCACCCCGGATATCACCATTACTATTACTACCGCCATAGGCATTGTGCACGTTTCCTGCCATCAGCTGTACATTAGCCTTGCCATCGCCGGAGGTATATGGTGTTTTATCAGTATGGTAACCAACATTAGCGCCAGGGTTCTCAAAGGTTTCCGTGCTCACACCGTTACCACCACCGAACACTTCATCGATCAGCTGCGTACCCTTGATCAATACCGACGTACCAGGCGAAGCAGCTGCGTTACCACCACCATAGACCTGCTGAATCTTTGTCAGATCGCAACCCTCGATGATCACCTCAGTACTCTGTTTCGTATCAGTTGGCTCATAGTCAGCCTGATTACCACCGCCATAGATGGCAGATATGTCATATTCCGTTTCTAACTGGCCCGTCTTTGGCGTTGTCATAAACACATGCACCTTCGCATGACCTGTAGGCGAGCCATTGACATTGTTACAACCGAAGATATTGCCTAATACCTTACAGCCATTAGCACGGGATTTAGCGCGATAGAACACATAATTATCTTCCGTATGTCCTTCATCAAATATATCTTCTTTATTTATATTATTAGGCAGAACTAGTGTTTCATAATCGTCTTTCTCCAGTCCGTTCAGGTTTACAGTCACATCACCCTTCACGAGCGCCTTGGCATCTATTGAGGAAGTCTTCTTTCCTAATCCGCCGCCATAGACATTCTTAACAGAACCACCCAGCAGGTTGACTTTCGCAAAGGTAGGAGAGGATGGATCATCTTCACCAAGTTCTCCGACGTTACCGACCTCTCCGCCACCATAGATGGAGTTACCGACCGTACCGCCCAGAAGATTGACAGTGGCATTCGTCGACACACCGAGTTTATCATGGAATTCACCCTCGGTCGTACCCTTACAGCCACCGTAGACATCACCGATAGAATTGGCAGACTCTTTCACCTTCCCGTCAGCGTCGAGTGCACCGATAGTTCCGCCCGCGATCGTAATATCGACATGACCATGCGTCACACCCGGAGCATCCACATCATTAGCAGAACCGATAATCTGATTCTTTCCATCAGGAATCTGCTTACCATATCTGGAATCGTCAGTTGGCACCAGATAAGTACCCACAGAAGCCAGACGGCCTCCGCCATAGACAGAGCCCATGATCAAACCGTCCTGAATATCAAGGGTTACAGAGCCGCTCACGACACCTGCCGTGCGTGCCGAGACAGATCCTCGTCCGCCACCGAACACATTACCGTCGTTACCAGTAGTACCGAGCGTACCAATCTCCGCTCCTCTGATGGTCGTTTTAGCATCACCCAGGACGTGCCCATCCTCACCGCCACCGAACACAGAGCCATAGACCCTACCGCCAGAGATATCGATGACGGTACTACCTACGTTAGTCCAGGTATTGAATAGGATTCTCTTATCACCCTTTCCTGCTCCGAAAAGATTACCGGTAACAGGGTGAGCCTGTCTTTCTGCATGCGTACGAGGCACGCCGACCGTACCTCCCGACATCGTGACGGTACAACTGCCATTCACATCAGTCTGCTCGTTACCGCCATACACACTCGTCAGGATATGACCGCCAGAAATTACCACTAATGTATTGCCTTCAACAAGTCCTGCAGTAGGAACCCACTTGCCTGGTGCATACGGCTCATAGCCACTACCGCCGCCAAACACGTTACCATAGAAGGTATGACCGTCGGTAGCTGCCGTAGAACCACCCTTGGAGTCGTATTCATTTGCATATTTGTCATAAGCCGCACCATCCTCATTATAAGGCCAATGAGGACATTCTTCCATAGAGGTCTGATCCCAATTAGAATAAGCCACGTCTAAGTCCTTGCCACAGCCAACCTGACCGCCTGCAATCTTCACCCAAGTATCGTTCAGCACATGTCCGCTCTCACTACCGCCATAGACGGATCCCTTCACAAGAGCGCTGCCGCTAATCGTCACCTCAGTATTGTTAAAGTAGGCCATCTTCTCAAGGTTTGGATATACAGCCAAATCGTGCACCTCACCTCTACCTGCTCCGAACACGTTACCGTAGTTATTGGGCATCGCCATCGTCGCAGGACCAATCTTACCACCGCTAATAGAAACCGTACAGAGACCGGTGCCTTCAGCACAAGTAGCGGGCTTACCATTATCATCATTGGTAAACGTACCCACCGATCCCATGGCACCACCACCATAAACGGTACGTACCACCCGACCTCCATCCATGGTAACCTCAGTATTGCCGAACACGATACCTGCCAAGGGGTTGAAGTACTCTTTCTTTTCATCCCCCGTTCCAACAGAGTAAGTATCAGTACCGCAACCGCCACCATAGACATTTCCACGGAATGGATAAGTGGCACCACCTTCTGTATATGTTCCCACTGGCGTACCAGAAAGGATACCGACCGTACCGCTATGGATATCAACCTGTGTATTGTTAAATACATGGCCGTTCTCACCGCTGCCGTAAACAGAACCATTGATCTGTGGCCCTTCATCTGAACTCTGAGTGCCTATAGTGACATGCGTATCATGTACCCAGGCCAAAAGATCGTTGGGATCGACACCATTATCAGGCGTTGCGACATCACCACGCGACGAACCGAATACCATACCGTTCTCATGGCCGTCGGAACCGATAATACCTCCAGAAATAATTACCTCGCATTTACCTGTGTTAGCAGTCCAGTTAACAGGCATACCAGCGTATGGAACATGATAAGAGGCTTTGTTAGCTTCGGTGGAAAGATCGAATGCTCCCACCGAACCGTATGCGCCACCACCATATATATTATGGTAGATGTTGGGCGACTCAGAATCACTACTAATCGTAACTTTCGTATTACCCTTGACGATACCGGCAAGAACCTCCGTGGTAAGTCCCTTACCACCGCCATAGACGTTGCCGAATTCTGCACCGCCCTTTCCAGATGTACCAATGCTACCGCCAGAGACAGTTACGTTAGTATTTTCTGTTACGGTACCCATCTCACCACCGCCGTAGACGCTGCGCTTAATGGTACCGCCATTGATATTAACCGTCGCCGACTTTGCTGTAGCCAACAATTTCCAATGGTCAGCAGCATCGAAAGGAGTGCCATCCAGTTTGGTGAGACGCCCCATAGAGCCGCCGAATACATTACCGCTATGTTCGCCCTCTGCATCGTCTGCAAACTCTTTACCGATTGTTCCGCCATTAACCGTCACTTTGATATGTCCACGCCCCTTGGTATAGAATGTTCCTGCAGCTTCTGAACTTGGGTTAGGATAAGAGCCATCGTACTCATCATCTTTTCGCATCACGCCATAACCATCCTCTGTAGTGAGATAGAGGCCATAGCCCACTGAGGCCAAACGTCCTCCACCATAGATAGAGCCAAGCATAGTGCCACCATCAATTGTCAAATCAACAGAACCGCCTATATTACCAGCAGTCAGGGCCTCGCCACCGAATCCACGGCCACCACCGAACACGTTTCCATCCACGTATGTGGAACCTACTGTACCAATCGTCGGACCCGTGCCGTCAGTCTTACCTATGGTAACCGTCGTGTTTCTCAGTACGTGGCCATCCTCACCACCGCCGAATACAGATCCGTAAATCGTGCCACCCTCAACCTTAACAATAGCATCATTCACATTCGTCTCCTTGTTGAAGAAGATACGCTGGTCACCCTTTCCTGCACCAAAGAGATAACAGGTCACAGGGTGATCCTTTATCTGCTGAGGTGTACGAGGCACACCAATCGATCCGTCCGTCATAGTGACGTTGGCAGTACCCAACACATTAGTTGCCTCACAACCGCCATAGACATTGGTCAGGATATGCCCGCCGCTGATTTCCACGTATGTGTCGCCCTCAACCGTTCCCGCAGAACTGTTATACTTACTGATACCATCCTTTAAGTAAGGTATGCTACCAGAGCCTCCACCAAACACATTTCCATAATAGGTATGACCATCTGATGCAATCTTTCTTCCACCTTCCGTAGATGCTCCACTTGAATAATTGTCCAAAGGAGCTGTTGCATTGGCAAACGGGTCGTACGAAGAATATGGTTCTTTATACTCCCAGTGGGCGCACTCTTTCAGTGACTTTGCATCTGATGACCCGTCGTATGCCCATTCTTCCGCCGTATAGCGGCGGTTTATGCCATCGCCATTACCGATCTGCCCGCCCTTGATAAATACATGGGTATCATGCTGTATGAGACCATTCTCACTGCCACCATACACAGAACCCTTAATGAAGGTGTTTCCTTCGATGTTTACTGTGGTCTGGGTAACCAAAGCCAAAGTTTTAATATAATTAAAGTATTTGGTTTCATCATTCGTATAATCCTCCCAATTGCCGTCTGGGCCTATACGACCGGGACCTCTTGCATCCATATCCACATAGGGCAGGATTCCCTTACCTCCACCAAAGACGTGACCAGCATCATCGGGCTTATCGTCAGCAGCATCTACCCCTTCATGGTACATCTTCATGTCATCAGGGCCAATCTCGACATTGTCCTTAACGGTAACACTACAAATGCCTCTCTGATCAGATACTAACGAAACAGGGAATCCATTAACAAGGTTATATTTTCCCACAGAAGCTATCTCGCCGCCGCCATACACGCTGAGTCCAACCTTAGCATTGTTCTGAATGGTGACAGTACTGTTGCCGCGTACTAGAGCCGCATAACCATGAATATTGTCGCCCTTACCTGCACCGAATACATTACCTCTGATAATCGGCTCACTTGTTCCAGACTCAAGACCTATTGTCACATTTGTATTCAATTCTACACGACCAATCTGACCACCGCCATAGACGTTACCGGTACCCTCAACGAGTTTTCCATTCTCATCAAGAGATCCCACTGTACCATTGCCGATAATCACATTCGTACTGCCAAAGTCTTGGTTTTCAACTCCAATCATGGCCTTCTCGCATTTGAATGTATCAGCCTTACCCTTACCTCCACCAAACACATTACCTGTAATCGTGGCGGCATTGCGGGCTGGAGCAATAGTTTCATACACAGCCTTTCCATCATTATCCCAAGAAGTGACCCATGTGCCTGTACCGATTTCAACATATGTATCTCCTACGATATCAGCAAGGTTACCGCCACCAAAGATATTGCCAATAGTGCCAATGGGCAGATTACCAGATTCGTCTATTGCAGGTGTACCTGAATATGAACTTCTGTAGTCTTCACCAATCTTTCCCTTCTCCATATTGACATTGATATGTGGGTTACCTACAAGTTTTGCCTGATAGCCGCCACCGAAGATATTGCCAATATAGGTAGCAGAGATTACATTGATACGTGGGTCATTATAAAGACGATTACCATTCTCAAGCGGAATGCGTTGCAGTTTCGTCTGTTCGACATTGTTCTCATCAAGGTACTTTACAGATTCTGTCTTATAGCTACCATCTTCATTCTTCTCATATCCATAGACAGAATACGGTGCCAGGAATCCGCCGAGATACAGCTCTTCAATACGTATAGGCTCGCAGCCGCCTTCTTCAATTGTAACGGTGATGGAACCATTCACAGCCCCACTGGTGTTATTACCGCCGAACACGCGTTTCAACGACGATCCATTAGTGATTGTAAGATTGATATTACCATCGAAGTCTGCATCCCTTGAACCACCAAACATTTCCTCAACACCCTTGGCACAATCTGCCGACACCTCAGCATCTGCATCGCTATAAGCATTCTTTCCACCACCATACGACGTACCAACTTTCATTTCACAATCATCAAACATGGCTGAATAGGTCGATGAGAGTTGTGTCCTGACGTTTCCTTTCGAGTTGCTGCCACCGTATGAGGTATGAATCGTTCCGCCTTTAACCACCAATGTGGCAATACCAGATCCGTATCGTAAAGCTATTGCGTCTGGATCAGTTATTGACAAACGGTTATCTTTATGTTCTGCTCCTCCAGAGAATTTTTCAGTTTCAACGGCAATATATGGTTCTGCCTGTGTACCAGATCCCTGCCCTGCTTTAGGATAGGCTGCATAGGTATAATAACCCACATTCGCACCTGGATTCTGATACCATACGGTCGCATTACCTTCCTTCAGCGAGTAGTTATCATAACCGTTACCACCACCAAACACTTCGTCAATCTCGTATGCACGTCTCACTTCCACGTATGTAGCTGGAGCCGGGGCAGCATTACCACCACCATATACCTGCTTGATACTGGTCACACTACAACCATCAATGTAAACCTCTGTGCGGGCAGCATCAACCGTTGCCTTATTTGTTTCATTATATATCAAGGTAGCGTCTACAGGCTCATATTTTGCCAAGTTACCACCTCCATAAACAGCCTGGACATCGTATGAGCCCTTTGTTTTATCGGATACACTAGAGCCTTCAGACTTTTGAGTCGCATACACATAAACCTGGACTTTACCCTTCGGTGTGCCGTTTAGATTATTACAACCGAAGACACGGTTGACGATACAACCCTTGGCATCATCGGCAACTGAGGTAGTAGTTGTGGTGCTGTTCTCGGTTGTTGTCTTTCCATTCAGTTCCACTAGCACATCGCCATAGACCATAGCCTCTATTTCCGGCTCATATCCTGCCTGGCCTTTTGTGCCAAATTCCTTCTGACCAAGACCACCACCGTAGGCATCACCGCTAATAGTACCACCCGTTAAGCTGACATGAGTAGTATACCATGCAGACTTTGATTCATGAACCCATGAATTCTCATCCCAGTTGCCAAGATTTGTATCTGCCAAAGCTCCACCGCCATAGACGTCCTGCGCCACGGTACCACCAGTAATGTCGACATTAACATGACCTAAGGTAACGCCCCTCTCACCACCGCCATAGACAGATCCATAAACGGAGGCGCTTCCACTGATGGTTACATAGGGATGGCTGGTCAAGGCCAGCGTTTTCAGGAAGTCAAGATAAGCAGCCTCATCTGGATAATATCTCCAGATAAATGGTGAGTTTTCATCATTATTATAGTGACTCCACAAACTAGCGTCACTTGGTGCGTTTGCAAGGAGCTGCATACTTTTGGATCTATTCTCGCCAGAAGCCACGAAAGCAGGCGTTACACCCTTACAGGCACCAAATACGTTATGTCCTGTACCACTTGTTCCGATATTGGCATTGCCCTGAATAGTGACCTTGCATGTTCCACCGCTATCAGGATGTTTCGGCAATCCACCAACGACAGTAAATCTTCCCACCGAAGCTGTCTCACCACCGCCATAAACGCTACCTTCTACCTGGGCTGCGCCCTGAACGGTGACATCAGAGTTACCACGCACCAATGCAGAGTAACCATGTGTCATAAGACCGGCACCAGCACCAAATACATTACCTGTAATAGTGGGGGCATTATCTCCATCTCCTATCGTCACTTTGGCATCATCTTCCACGCGGCCTACCTCGCCGCCGCCATAGACGTTACCTTTCACCGTTCCAGCGCTGACGATGACATTCGTTGCATATACGATGGCTTTCTCGCACCACCATGTTTCGGAACTACCTCGGCCGGCTCCAAACACATTGCCATGTTTAGTCTTATCAGAAGGATTGTCAATACCTATCGTACCACCAGAAATAGTAACCGTGCAAATACCTGTGTTGGGATTGGTGCCAGTAATACCATTATTGCCAGCAGTATTGGCAGTGCTGCCATCGGTCTGCTTCCAGAAATAATTATAAGTCAGTTCACCTTTATCATTTTTATTTGTCTTGTCAATGATACCCACATCGCCTAACTCGCCGCCACCATATACATTACCATTGACAGTGCCATTATTGATAGCAACGGTAGTGGTGCCTTTCACCTTTCCGGCTTCAGCAAATTCCTCAAGACCTTTTCCTCCGCCAAAGACGTTACCATACATGGTCGTACCCTCTGTTCCAATCGAGCCACCTGTAACCTTTACGTCAGTATTATCCTGTACAAAACCGCTCTGACTACCGCCATAGACATTACCCTTGACAGTACCTCCACCAATAGTCACATCAGTTCCGGTAACCAAGGCCAAAGTTTGCAGGAACTCAAAATACTTATCCTCAGTGGCAAAATATTCCCAGACATATTTTTTGAAATTTGTATCTGCTATTTGAGCTTCAGTGTATGCCTCGTAATAATCCCAAGTCGTTCCTGGTGTACCTGTATGCTTCTCCGAATTATAATCCACCATTCGCTTGGACCTGTTTACATTACCCTGCGTATTATTATAATTAGGTGTTACTCCCTTACCGGCACCAAACACGTGTCCTGCTATCGCTGTTGCTCCGTCATCTGGTCCGACTTGGGCATTGCCCTGAACGAGGACAGTACATTTTCCACCACGCCTCGTTTTATACGGCATTTCATCTGGCAAAGTTGATGGAGCTGCAGGTTCTTCTGCTTCGTCAGAACAAAGAGTAGTATTAATGCCCTTCACCCAATATCTGCCCACCGTAGCCTGTTCGCCTCCACCATATACATTTGCTCTAACCTTGGCATTGCCCTGAACAGTGACAGTACTATTACCACGTACCAAAGCGGCATAGCCATGTGTTGCTACGCCTGCACCAGCACCGAATACACTACCATTAATAATAGGTGTACCTTCTCCAGCTCCTATCGTCACCTGCGTATTCCATTCCACTCGACCCACTTCACCGCCACCATAGACATTACCATTCACCTGACCGTTACTGATGGTGACTTTCGTTCCTTTGTTCTTATTGTCATCTGAACCAGGATCTGCGCATTTGCCATCATCATTAACGCCCACCATGGCTTTATCACATTTGAAATTGTCGGCAACGCCCTTACCTCCGCCAAAGACGTTTCCATGATCAGCATCAGCAGAACCGTCATTACCAATGGTACCGCCACTCATGGTCACCTGCGTGTTTCCTGCGACATTTGACTCTTCACCTCCGCCATAGACATTACCAGCGACAGTAGTTGTACCATCAATATTAAGCGTGGCAGTACCAGTCACTTTACCAAGGGCTGTAAGGTCCTCAGTAGTAAAGAGTTTCTTTGTGTCAGTATTTATCGCTGTAGCTGTGGAGTTGACTGTCTTTGCGTATTCCCACGTATAGGTCTCGGCAGCAGGAAGTTCTGCCTCCAAATAGGCACCAAGATTCTCGTCATAATGCGGCTGAGTTTCGAACTTGTTTTTCATCACTTTAACAGCAGGCAATGTAGCTGAGTATCCTGCACCGAACACATTTCCATCCACTGTGCAGTTGATTAGCGTTGACTTGACGGGGCCAGAAACCGTTCCGAGACTGCCACCACCATAGAAGTTGCCAAGACACTTATAGTCATCGGAGATTGAGAGTCTCCCGAGAGGACTGGTAGTAATGGTGCAACCAGTAAGCTTTGAAGTGACATTATACGTGGTTGCCAATGAGAAACTCACATAGTCAATAAACAGACGGGCTACATTAGTTTTGTTATCCGACATCGGAATGAACTGATAGTCAATTCGTGCTTCAACGCCCTTTCGGGTTGCAATATAATCATTCTTATAGCCACCAAAAGTGGGGGAATCAGTATTTCCATTCTGCAACCAACCATCCCATGTCGGATTATCCATATTTATAATTGAGATCTTGTTTCTGGGATAATAGCGGTTATAGGAATTACCACCATATCCTGCACCGAAGAAGGTGCGGAATATGCAGTTAGTAGCATTGGTGACAACTATTTTATCACTATTCATGTCACCGAACTTGGGACCACCACAGAACTGGTCTACCCGACTATTTGAAATAACGGTATAAATGTTGCCCTCTGCTATATGGGCGGCATTGATGCCACCAGCATAAAATTCATCGATGTCTGCATTATCAATCTGCCAGATGATATTACCCGTATTATCATTACCACCAGATTTACCAATGCCCTCCATACCCGTGCCAGACACCTTGCCAAAGCGACCGCCATTGATATAACACTCAGCATTATCTTCATAGTTTGCTGCAGTTGAGGCATAAAAACCTGTAAGATAGAAGTTATCGAAGTCACCACCAGTAACAGACACCGGCGGATGCTTAGTAGACTGAGGGTTATCCTGATGCCAACCCAAATGAAATTCCTTAAACCAAACGTTACCACCAACATGGATATAATTGGTCTTGTTTCCATTACCATTACTCTGCGCACTCACCCACTGTTCAATCACACCACCATGAAGGATAATAGGTTTCGCATTTCTATTCATATGCTCATATTCAAACTGCGTCACCCGGAAGAGAGCGGTATTCGTCACCTCAAACCAATCAAGGGGATTCATGATACCGAAATTATAAGTACCAGTACCACCTGTAGACTTCTGAGCCATGCCAAGACCTATGACGTTCAAAAAGTCAATTCTCACAGGATGGACTGAATTACGGCTATTAAAACGAAGAATATATGAATAATCGGGTTCATTGTCCTCATCCAAATCAATGGACATAATAGTGAACGGTTTATCGGCACTCGTAGATGTAATACCTATGTTATGGACATTACCCACAAGCACGATGGCATTATCGTAAACTGTGCTAGTAGAAGAAGGATTCAATGCTGATAAGGCGGCACTCATGGAAGTTTTAACAGGATAATCAGTACCTTCTATGTTAATGTTGCTACTTACATATCGCTTGCCATCACCGATAGTGGTAACATTGGTAGGATTGTCCATATATTGGTCGTACACCACATCCATATATTCGTCAGCCACGAATACGCACTTGGCCCAGTGAGGCTTAATGGTGATGGATGTCACCCCCTCTGGTACATCAAAGTAAGCGCCCTGATTAAAGATACGATTGCCGTTTGTGCTGTAATTATCTTTTTGCGTACTTTTACGGTCGGCAAAGTTATAGGGAGTCGTAAGCGTGAGATCGCCATCATCGCTTATACTCTCCAAGTCTGCATCCTCGCTGCTATTTGTAAAATCATGAGAACCTCCAGTAACGGTAACCTCCCAACCTGTTACTACTTTGTTTCCCGTATAATTGCCCGTACAATAATCGTTATAATACGGCAACTGTACTTTTCCATAGTTAAAATTAAAATGGTCTGGGTCTTTATCCGTAATAACAAGATTAAACGTATTAGAAACACCAGTCTTCATAGTGGCTCCTGATATGGTGACTTGCAACTCTCCATTTGTACCAATACTCGTTAACTTGCCGCCTTTGTTTCGTTCTGTTGCCGTTGGTGCGTTATCTGCATCGATATTCACCACCGATGGGTATTTGTCAAAGGGTTTAAGAATGGGATAAGGAGTAGAGGAGTTAATTTGCGAAGGCTCCAAAACCCACTTCATTATTTCGTCCTTGTTGCTGCGATTACCCGTAGCCCACCATGCTGCCAATTCACGATTGCTGTTCAGCAAATGACGGAAGAACTCGAATCGCTGTAAATAGCGAGTCTCTGCAGCAAGGGCGCAGTTGTATTTGCCTGAAGTAATTTTCTGTTTCTGCACATAGGAAGCTTCTGACCAGAAGTAATTGAAATTGCTTACGCCAGAGGCATCACTTCTATTTGTAATAATCTCACCATTGTAGATGGGAGCGCGACTGGTGGTAGCATTATAATCAATGTCACCATAAAACATGCAGTTCATCACCATCGTCTTTTGGTTGTCAGCAGCAGAAGTGGTGGCAACATTATTATAGCCAACTATTCCTCCAACATAGTTTCCACCTGTAATATTAGCATAGCTGAAACAGTTGATGACACGAGAATTGCCGTCAAGCAGACCCACGATACCACCAACGTAGTTGCTACCACTAATAGTGCTACTGCAAGATATGATAGTTGTATAGCCATCATCATCGGTCTTCACCGTACTTTCAGAGGCCAACACGCCACAATTGTAAATACGAGTATCTCCCGTTGCTTCGCTACAGATAGCACCTGCATTAGTACCACCACTGATCGATACATTGTCAAGAATAACATTCTTGATGGTTGCTCCACTGACGTATGCGAATAGTGGGTGACTGATTTCGAACGCTTTGAAATTTCCATCAAATTCCCCTGTGAACGGGTCTGTGGCAGAGCCAATAGGCGTAGATAATGGCGTAAAGGAATCACCCACGATATAAACACCATCCATATTTGTAATCTGTGCGCCAGAAGTGATCGTAATCGGAGTCTTATCGTATCGAGCCTCTGCAGACTTTGTACTCCATACTCCACCTTTGATGGCTATGGCCTTTATGATAGTCTCCGATGTATCAAACCCACTTTCTGTATATAATGTACCGCCATAGTTCGCAGCATTTTCACTAAACTCTCCAATACCTGCAATGTAATAAATACTTGCCCCCGGTGTTGCACAAGTGATCGTCACATGATTAGAAGATTTTGTAATAATTGGCCTCATGCAATGGAATTCGTCTATCAGGTCAGAAGTTGTGGCATCCGACATATCTTCACCACTAACACTTCTTGATGCCACAGCTTTGTAATAGCCGGGCAAAGCGTCGAATTCGCCACTATAAACATTTTCCTCAACCAATGCCGGGATATCACCACTTGAGGGTTCGCTGTCGTAATGGGCTACATAAATCGTCGCACCTGAAGTTCCACATGTGATAGAGATTTTACCCGTCAATGGGTCGTAGGTTATTACGGGAGTTTCACATTTGTATGAAGATGGTTCAAATGTCCAGGCATAGGTTCCTGCACCTCTGGTCAAATTGGTTTGGAGAGTTCCACCATTTCTTTGCAAAGAGCTGAACTGATTCAGCGAAACATCCTTTAAGTTCTTGGGGATGATATAGTAGTTGGCATTTGCATCAGCCGTTTTTGCCCATGTAAACATATAGCGGTCTTCACTCCCCTCCTCTATCGCACTCCGCATTACAAGACATGCTCCTGCATTGTTGGCATCTTCTGTGAAATACAGATAATCACAAGTCTCAGCATTTCTGATATGGTAATAGGTCAGCCAGTCAGTTTCATTGGCAGCCTGCGCTTCCTCAAGATACCACTTCATGGCATCACTTTCGACATTCGAGGTCGTTGCATTAGTATTATTACCAGAAGGAGGAACAATATAATATCCGTCACTGCCTACACTAGCAATTTTATAGTAGTTTGTGCTAGTGGCATCTGAAACAGTAAACGGAGCAGTCTTGTCAAGAGTGTTGGATGAAACAAATTTCCAGCGGGTATTGCCCAAATTAGCATTGCTAGCACTGTAATTAGCGGTATTAATTGCACCGTTATTGGCATTGTCCGTAGCCTTGTTAATAATAATATTCTGCCCGTAAGGGTATATATTATAAGTACCAGCCGTCGGTGATTCTACAATCTTAAATTTAAACCTGTTTTCATTTGTGTAATCATCCATATACACTTTATTGGTTCCATCATAGCATAGATACTTGCCGTTCCCATTGTTGACAACGTAATAATACTGGACACCATTCTCTATACCCGCATTCAGGAAGTACCACTCCATCGTGGGGCGGAACAAACTTGTCGTATTTACTTTAATAATACTGTTTTCCTCGTCCCCAGGAATCATATAGAAATGGAAAGCCGTAGTATTTTCATCAACCGTCCAACCGTTGTTCTGACTCTGAATCAAGTACTTGTGATTATCGCCAAAAAGAACTGGAGTAAAAAAGGTTGCAACATTCGATACTTTTTCATCCACAATTTCAACAGCCTTAATTGTTGTCACGTCATCATCAGGGGCGAATGGTTCGGAATAAGTCTTACCATTTGTTATTGAAGGTATAGTGCCGTTTGTAGTATATTTGATAACTGGTGATGTTGCTCCTGATTGAGCCGTAATTACAATTAAGTTGCTTTCGTTAAAGCTAATAGTCGGGCGGGTAATATAGTCTTCAAGAAAGAACCGGCCAGTAGCTTGGGTTTCACTACTTCCTGCAGTCCAAAGGCCAATAATTCCGCCTGTATTTATCCCATTAAAAGGATCTCCGTCTCCCTTAAGAGATTGTTTGTTTCCTTTATTGATATTCAGATATTTTCTTGCCTTATTGTTATCTAGATATGTATTGTTGTCTTCAGCAAATTTAGAAATAATGTCGTATGAATTCGTTGACGACATGTATTCGATTGCAAATAGTGCATAATCATCTGCAGGTGAGTCCTCAAGATGGACACGCACACGTCCTCTATTTGAAAAGAAAGCATCATTGTAAGTCAAATATTTACCATCTGAAGCATGCTTGATGTAATAATAGTTTAGAGAGGGATGCTTCTCAATAATCCATAAAGCATTACTTGAATTGTATCCGTTAGTGCTCTTACATTTATAGGTAGTTAGAAAAGGGTTTCCATTTTTATCGGTGGTGTATGTGTTATTTTCGGGATCATAGAATATATAAGAGTCATTTGTAGGACAAAGATAAAAGCCATTTGTCTGATCAACAGTTCCAATATAATATGTTCCCGAATAACCAAGGTCTACTGGCTCTGGATCTTCATCACCAGGCCCCTTACGCCCTTTTGGCGTAAATTTTGCCTCTTTGACCCAGGCGCCGAAGCCTGAGGGGACGATGAAGGTGTAGTCGCGCTTAGCGGATAAGTCCTTAACATCTTCTTTCTCAGAACCATTATAGTAAAGCGTGAGGTTATTGGCGATTTCCGGGGTACGGGTGTTGGAATTGCCAGAAGGGGGATAGGTTGAGACTACGGTAATAGCGCTCTTCTTGATGGTATAGCCACCATTTGGAGTGACGGTAATGGTTACTTCCACGCCGTCGGTCAAGTCTTTCTGGTTCGTCACCTCAATGGTTCCGCCATCAAACTTACCATCATTAGCAATCTGTACGTCTATCTTAGCCTCTGCGCCTATGCTGAACATCATCAGCATAGCGAGAGCGAATAACCTCATCGTTGTCTTCTTCATGTCTTCTATAGAAAAACTATACTACGATAATAACAATTATTTAATGATCATCTTTTTACCATCCTTGATATAGATGCCCTTGCGGGTGGGGATGGTGTCGTAACGACGGCCTTGGAGGTCGTACCATTTCTCATTTATCATTCCTCCGTTATCATTTAGCGAAGCGCTGTAGATCGCTGTGGTATCGTCATCACCACCCAGGGAATAGAAGCCGCGAGTACGTGACTGTTCAGGTTTCGTCAGATAGACGCTGCCTGCCGGGATCGTTCCTGCCTGGGTGTAGTAGAACACGTCGTTGTATAACATATACACCTGGCCGATGGTTACTTTCTTGCCGCCATCAGGAGCCACCTTCAGCAAGTTCGAGCCTGCCTCTACGGGATCGGTCGTCACCGTATAGAACTTCTCTATCTCCTTGAATTTCTCTTCGGCAAACAGCAAGACGGGTTCACCCTTGGCGATGCTGGTGACCTCCTTGATTTCAAGTCCCTTCTCGGTGATGTTCGTAATCACGTATGCCTTCAACACAGAGGGTACTATGATGTCTGTCGTAGCCACGAACGTGTCGTAGGCATTGTTTTCACCGAACGAGAAGCCCTCGATCTCTGTTTTGTCCTCGCTGTCGATCTTATAATCTTCGAAGCTCAACAGATAAGCATTGAGCAGATTGCCCGGCACATCGACAGACATATCTTTTGTGATACCTAGTGCTGCCAGATCCAGCACATCCTCATCATACGCGATAACCACGCTTGTCACGTCTTTGGCATCCCAAGGTAATCCCGCCTTAAGATCTATCTCACCAGAGATGGTGAGCACACCATCCTCCAACGTCCACATCGGCGCGGGTTCCTCGACTTTCTGGAAACCAGCCTCCTCGACCCAGATGTCAAGGGCAGGATCGATCGTCACCTGATATTCACGGGCTTCGGTAAGATCTTTTGGATCGTCACCGTCGATTATCAGTTCACAGCTCACCTCGGGGCCACGCGTACCGTTTTCGGGTACTCCCGGGAGGGGGAGCACAGCCCATAAACTGATATCGTCCTTGCTAATCTGATAGCCAGCAGCAGGCTCCACACTGATGGTAACCACCACCTTGCTGGGATCTTCCTTTGACACGGTTTGACCAGTCTTAGTAATGGTACCGCCTTCGTACTCATCGACGATGAGCGAGACGCTACGCACCTCCTGAGCCGACACCGCCAGGCTGAGCATCGCCAGTAGGGCTATCGTCATCATTCGTTTCATTACCTTTCTCATAATCGTATCTATTTTAATTTTTACCTTTTTTACCTTACTATCACTTTCTTCATGTGCTGTCCATCATCGGAGTGGACGATGTAAACACCCTTACTGTTAATACGCTGTTCTACCGTCTCACCAGCCTTCACCGGGAACTTATACATGGCTATACCTGCCGGTGTATAGATGCTGACATCGACTGTGTAGCGCAGCGATGACTCCACAACGATCTTACCCTTCTTCGCATAGATATTCAACGTGCCGTCCAGACGGTCGGTAATCTCGTTGTGCGGGAGGAAGTCTGTATCATGATCCATGCCAAATACAACCTGCTCAACATTCGGAGTCTCCTTGCCTCGAGCCGGAGAGGCTGTATTCTTGACGATGTATGGGCGGAAGGCACTGACTATGTCGTCGGCCTTATTCTTCACATAGCTGGCACCATCGTCAGCCAGGATGTAACAATCACCTGCGTTGGTGAACTTCTTACTGATATAATTAGGTATATACTCGTAACCATCTTTCACCGTCTTACCCGAACTGAGTTCGGTGTCACTGACGGCTATCGTCACTGCCGGACTGGAAGCGAAGGTGATGGTCTGCTTATCGAGCTTGGCAGGAGCAGGTGATGCCGTGTTAGAAGCCGTCCATTCACCACTCAGGTCGAACTCATAATAAGAAGCACCTGGGAAGCCGATCAGATAAGCCCTGCCCGCCTGCTCCAACGGATAGTTGGTATAAGTATGGCTCTCGTTATAATACTGCTTATAATCCTCACCGTTTCTATCGTCACCATAACCATTACCGTTAGGATTCTTGGAATAATAGTAATCCCACAGGAATTGATTTGTATATTCCTTTTGTACATAAGGATCAGGCTCATTAGAATCTGTAGGATTCAACAGATTAAAGTCGGCAGCGTAAACACCCGATGTGCTCGTCTCACGGAAATTACCGGCAAACTTGCGGAGCCAGTACTCGTGGCCAGTGGTGCTGCCTGTATAGAAGTGGGTAATCTCACCCTTCTGCTGAGTAGTTACGTTACTAACCACGAACGGCAGACTTATATTGTCCCAACCCTTGGTGTTGCCAGACTCGATGTTGACAAACTTATCCGGCGTGCGCTGGTACCACATCCGATAACCATCACCCATGGTGTATGAGATCGGACAGTTGAAGTCGTGCTTGTCGACAAGCAGATGGTCAGCGGTGGTCTTGAGGTCATTCTGCACGAGGTGACCGAAGACGGCTGAAGGTGCAACTGCCACACTGCCGTAACCGTCATTGAGAGCATAACCGCTATATTTAGGCTCAACAAAGTAAGTATTCAACACGTCGTAAGTCTTCTTGTTCGCCGCCTCAGTCGGTGCATAGACCAACAGATTGTGTGTCACATCGGCATTCACAATGCTGTATAAGCCATCATCGTCAAGCAGAGGCTGATAGAAGAAGTCTCCATTGAGTCCTAACTTATACTCTGTATCACCATGACCAGCAAAGTCGATGGCTGTCATGCCAGGATAGGCTTCCTTCACATCGGTACTCGTCTCAGTAAGCGGCTTTGAATAGGCTGCCAACGTAACTTCCGGATTGAAGTGAACCACGCCCATGGTCTTCGAACCGAAATATGCCGGGGCACGATGCACGTGGTTACTGCCAGTACCCGTCATGAGGCGTCCTTCGCTCCTATTGATGGTCGATGGATGACTCTGGTGTGCACCGTAATAGTCAAACGTCAGCGACTGTCCGAAGAATATATAGTCATCTGGCCAAATCGGAGCATACCTCGTCACCTCATTACTATTTGTATCTGTCACGGTATATGACCGTTTCTCCTCTGTGGTAGGTATACTACCATCGGCATAGCGGAAGTCACCATCTTCGTATCGAGATTCAACGTATCCAGCAGAACAGAGAAGAGCGGTGTTATTGTCATAGGTACCATAGTGCTTCGTCAGCAGTTCCATGGTACCATCACTCTTTATATAGTTGCACAGATAATCATTTCCAGAACTTACCTTCTGGTCGCAATAACGCTTATAGAGGTAGAAGCCGTTCAGATCGTAAGCCACCTCACCATTATAGAATGCCTTATCAGCCATCTGGATAGGCTTACCATGTTTGAGGGCTTCACCAGTAGGAACAGTGTAGTTATTGCTTGCAGGATAATAGCTGTTGACCACCTGTACCAAATTGCTTTCACCTGAGCGTGATGGGTTACCAAACACAGCATAATGGCCTGTACCCGACACTGGTGTGCCCGTGGTCTTAATCCAACAGTTCTCCACATAACCATCACCCGTCTCGGCTATACCTGCTCCGGTGAACGAACCCGTGACGCCGAGGTTATAGACATTGCCACAGAGCTTGTCGAACAATGAGTTGTTCAATCCGCTGATGGTATGGCCATCGCCATGGAAATTACCAGCGAAGCATACTGTGTTGCCGAGAGACGTCCATGCAGCACTGTGGTCGATGTCGCTATGGAGGATAAACTCCAGATCGTTACAGCCCCTGACATGACTATCAAGCGAAGTATGTCCATCTAATGATGTACCTACACTCAGGTTGTAGAAGTCCTTCAGCAGGTCGAGACCATTCTGCGAACTGCTGGTATAGTCGTTGATATAAATCTTACTCTTCCGCTTCATCCTCTTCAGGTCATAGTCCACATGGAGATGATACTTTTTATCGTCCATCACCTTCTTCAGGTCGTGATAGTTGGCTACGCTGAGCGGTACATGGTTCGAGTAGGTCCTGCCGAGATAGGTCTGTGCGTAATAGGCCACGTAATAACCGTCCTGATACCAGTAGAGCGGATCAGTAGCAGGTGAATAGTCGACACCATTCATGTGACTCTCCGCATCACTTAGATTCTCGAAGATCTCCCATCCACCACCAGTTACCTCATAGGCACCAGGCGTTACATCAGGTGTGCGCAGCGTCACGGATGTTCCCGGTATTACGACACTTGGCTTGGTAATATCCTCGACCGTAGGAATACCACTCTTAAACTGCAGGTGGATGTTCACCACATGGCGTTCACTCACCGGTGTGATGTGCAAGCCAGACTCATCGCTCTCCTCGTAGTTATATTCGTAAATCACGGTGATGATCTTATCCTTCGACAAGTCGAAGATATCAGAGGTGCGCGATACAAAGAGCGTACTGGTCTCTGTCGGAGCCGTGCCGTGGATACTGAAGTTCTTCTGCTTGTTCGGCAATTGTGTATAGATACTTTCTGCAATAACCACACCTACTGGTACTGTACCTGAGGTATATGAAACTCCACCTGAAACATTAGAGGCAGTCACAGTAGCAGTGCCATCATAGCTCTCACGACAATAGTAGTACGTACTACCACCCTCAGCAACCTGATTATCAGTAAATGTCAGTTTCGTCACATTATTGCTCTTGATATCATCGCTCAGACTGCTATAGGTACTGCTCTCTATCACCGTTCCTACAGAGTAAGGCGTCTCACCGATGATGAAAGGTGTATTCACCACATAATAATCGCCGGCTCTCGGTACGCTGATTGGTGCATAGTGACGCTGCTCATTAGGCAATGCCTCATAATCACTACGGGTATATTCTTTACCATTCACCAACCCACCTTCAGTCGTTTCAGTCGTGCCATTATATATGGCCGTGTAATCCACCTGCTTCTCGAGTGAGTAAATCATCTTGCTGGCATTTTCTGCACTATAAGAGCTATAACCGTCGTACTGATACTTCTGACCTTCCGTTCCACCATAGTTGGGATCGATGAGCAGGTCGAGGGCATCGTAGTTGAAGGTGAACTTCTCACGATCCTCTGCCGACATAGAGCTAAAGGCCTCCAGGGCTCGGTAGTTCTTAGTTTTTTCGTAATAGTTACCGCCATAAGGACCTGCGGTCGAGCAATAGTAGGCAGGAACCACAAGATTTTCAATGTCAGCAGCTAATTCACCATACTGCGACTTCAGTGCATTTTTCTGTGCCAAAGACATTAACTCACCATTATAGATGAAATCGGTCTTCGACAACTGGATGGTGCTTGTACATACATAAGCCGCTGCCACACTGCCGCTCATGACAGTCCATTTTTCCGGTTTATAATCTGATTCGCACAACCTTGCACCTTCCTGCAGGCGTTGCTCAGTGCCATCCTTATTCACAGTCTCTAAGTAAGAGGTCACCACATAGGCCGGCTCGAATACCGCCTGCGTTGCCGGGATAGCTGACGAGTGAGCATTTTTGGCAGCCTGGTAGGTATCATAGACCTCCTTCGTGATGATATCGCTCACCTTGTAATCACGCTGTCCGTACAGACCGTCAGCAATAGGACTATAGGTAGGTCCGTCAGTATAAGCTGCCTGGTCATTGGCATCCTTTTCTTTGTAATCAGCAAGGGTAATCTTAACAATATCATCGTCTGTTGTACGTGTATTCTGTGTGTAGTACTTGTTCCAAACATCTGGATTATTCACGTTATAAGTCAGGATATAACCCGTATCGTGGCTGAGGTTGTTAGACGAACGGAATACGAAGTCGAAGTCGACGGGCACATATTGCTCTACTCCATCGACCATCTTCTTCTGAGTGACATTGGTAGGCTTAACACCATTCGGCTTTAATGCCTCATAATCCCTCTTCAACAGTACGGTACCTTCAGCGTATGCATTATTACCTATCTTACAGTCAGCGATGACAACATAAGTATCTTCAACAAACAGGTTACGCTCAGTAGACTTACTCAGCAAGTTCCAGTCCCAATAGCTGATAGGATCATTCAGATGGTACTCCACATCATTGATAACCACTTTATTATCACCTTCCAGTTTCTTCTGTGTTGAACCATTATAGGTAGAATAATAAGCATAGCGGTTAGGCTGAACATTCAACAGTCTCATCGTACCGTGAGAGGCAGCTGTGATGGTCAGCGGGATGTTAACCGTCTCGCTGTAAGCATTCGGAGCTCCCGTGTAGGCCGACACATACTGGTCGTAGACATAGACCTGACCCTTGATGAACCAATAGTGGGCCGGCACCTTATCTGTGCCCTTATACTTACCACCCACATCATAGCAGTCGTCGATAATCGTCTGTTCGCCGTGTACAAAGTTACCAGAACTCTGCCACTCCATCTGTGAAGCATCGTCAGTGCTATAAATATAACTTCTGTTGGTGACCGCTCCTTGGTTCAAGTCGGTCAAAATAAGGTTCGTCTTACCAGAATTGCTACGTACGCCATGCACATTCTTGGCATAGACGAAACCGCCACCGACACCTGTCTGTACATTGATCAGATCCAACTCGACGACACCCGTAATATACCCCCACTCTTTAGTCCATAGATTGTCGCCAGTTTTCTCTTCGGTTGTCAGTTCCAAATAGACACCTGATGCCAATGCCACCTGATTATGGCTTGTACCATTGTTGCGGGTACGGTCGTTGATATGTGCTCTTTTCCAATTATAATAGGTAGCACCTGCATTACCATAAGCATATGTCGATCCATCTAAAGATATATCTGCCTTATAGATACTATTGGTATTGTCTGTCATGCGTATATCATTGTAGAAGTTCACATCACTGGTCAACGCACCAAGATAGTTCACAATATTGTAAATACCGAAGTAGTTGCCGTGCGTCTTGTGCTTTGCTTCCGTATCGTTTGCTATAGATTCCTTTTTGTTCAACGATACTTCTCGCACACGGTTGATAGTGTAGTTAGTATAGTCTACGATCTCTGGCACACGGTCCTGAGCACCCTTCATCACCATACGACTTCCAAAGACGCCACAGAAGTCGGCACGCTGGATGGTGTTCATGATGCGGCCTGCATATTTCGATACCACACCATTCTTTTTCCAGTATGCTTCATTGACGGTTCCATCTGCATAGACAATATCCGTTTGTCCCGCGAACAAGGCTATCAGCTCGTCCTGGGCAATGGTAGAACCTACGGAATAGGTCGTTTCCTCATTGTCAGTACATGCTTGTACACACTTGTACTTCAATTCGTAATAGGCAGCCTCTCGAGGAGTCAGATTCTCATATTGTTCAAGGGTTATATCATCAGAGATGTGATAAAAGTCGGTGCCATAGTTGGTGATGTTCAGACCACGATAGCCATCAACGAAGGTCAGGTTACCATCACCATAGAGACCACCGGTATGACCTGTACCCACCGTGATGAGGTCACGGTGATAGACATCGTGAATAGATGCCGTGGCATTACCATACAAGGTGGTGGCATTGGCATACACCTGGTCACTACCCGACGACACATTACCACCGGCAAAGATGGCATTATGAATGATGATACCATCCACATCCAGACAACCCCAAATGGCAGAAGAGGTGTTCTTATCCTTTAATGTATTGAGGTCAGAAGTGGGAACATAGTCACCATGGAAGTAGTTATGCCCATTGATGGTCACGGCTGCCGAAGGATTATCCTCTGTTCCACCATTACTTGCAGTTACTCTACAATGCGGCTCTATCAGCACATGGCTGTCCTCCGTCATAAACTTATCTTCACTTTCTGTGAGCGTAGTACCATTGTCATTCGTAAAGTTGTTGCCTTTTGACTTGTAGTAGTAGCCCTCGTCATGGTCATCATAACGTGCCCCCGACTTCTTACCGAGGCCCAGACTACCATCAGGATATTCGAAGGCACTGTACACGAAACCGATATCACCGCCACCGAACACGTTACCATAGCCCTGGGCCACACCTTCATCGGTTCCGATCTCACCACCATGAATCCTGACATCTGTCTGGCCGAAGACATAACCGTTGGTATGGAGTGAGCCTGTGCGTCCCAGGTTATCGAGACCCTTACCGCCACCGAAGACATTTCGTTTCACCCAACCGTCGTACACATAGACATGTGTCTGACCGGCTTTATAGATACCCTTCAGAGAGCCTGCCTGAGACTCATTCTCCCCATAGACATCGCCACGACCGATGGCAGCAATCTCACCTCCTCCATAGACGCTGCTACGAACAACACCGCCACAGATCTTGACATTGGTAATATCAACACTACTGTTATCGACATAACCACCACCGAATACATTACCGCTCGTTTCCAAGTTGGTATTAGGAATGAAATTGCCATCTTTGTCTTTCCATGTCTCGTCAACAATATTCTCCTGGTAGCTTTCTGCTGTCCACTTATAGCCGACGTAACCATTATTAAGGGTTGTGTATGCCGTACCGAATACAGCGCCACCTTCACCTCCACCATAAACATTACGCCCAATGGCCGGGATACCATCAGCCAGACTGGTACCATCCATTATTCCGATGACGACATGTGTTTCACCAGGAATATCACCAGTAGTAGGTTCATTAATGTTGCCAGCATGGTATCCTACGCTACCTTCCCAGCCGCCACCATAGACATTACGTACGATACCACCTTTTACATAAGCATTGGCGGTGGCGATAAAGCCCATCGGATTGCTTTCTCCCGGTGCGCCGGCACCAAAGATATCACACACACTACCGGTAGTACCAGCCGCATAGATATCCTTTGCGACAGTACCGCCGAGCAAGGCGATATAGGAAGAGCCATAGACACCACCAGTCAAAGGAATGGTTGCGCTGCCATAGCCACCACCGTAGGCATAGTTGCCAACCGTAGCCCCTGCCTTGATAACAACGTTGGTATTATATCTCTTAACTGTTCTTGCTTTCTGATCATTAGAGAAACCACTCAGATCCCTATCATCCATATCTGCCTCCGTGACAAGTGGATTGCTGAGGTTGGTGTATCGATTACCTACATATCTTGTGAATTCTCCAACAGGATCATAATAATCACCTAAAGTCCATGCATCCTTCCAAGCTTCCAGCCATTCAGTCCTATATGCTTCCTTCAGCGTACCGCCAACAGTTCCGCCTACCCATTTATCAGAATTACCCCAATAATCATCTTCATTGGCCACCATGTCTGCAGGCTGAGAGCTATAGAGTTGCAGGTATTTCTGCACACTCTCGGCATTGAGCACATTACCCAACTCTCCACCACCATAGACCTCCCACACATTGGCACCACTCTCCAGGTTCACCTCGGTGTATTCCGACCATGTAAATTGTCCACGTCCAGCGCCGTAAACATTGCCAGATTTACCGTTCTCCTTCATTACCGGCGCAGATATATTAACCTTGCCATAGATAGTACGGCGCACATTGTTGTTGCCGCCATAGATGGCACCGTTCACACGGGCATCGCCACTCTGGTAGTTCACATTAGCCTCATAGACATCACAGGGCGGGAGAATCTTCATACCATAAGCACCACCGAAGATATTGTTGATCTTAATGGTAGATTTTTTACCTTCCTTTACCGGCACATTCACCATCGTACGACGGGTGACACCCTCTTCATAACTGCCACCATAGGCTGCACCTATCTTTCCACGCATCAGGTCGATGATAGCGGAAGCTTCGTTGATATTAATGGGATTTTCACCTAATGTCTCTTCCGCTGTATAACGCATACCCAGACCGTTATAGGCACCAGCACCGAAGACCTCGGTATTGGCGAATTTCTCCACATTGTCGGGAATGTCGATTAGCACATAACTATGATCCTGCGACTTGTCGCCGTCACGGTCACCCGAGAATCCCTCTCCGGCACCAAAGATTTTTTCTACCGCATTGTTGGCATTCGTGTTGGGTCTGAAATTAACGAAGGCACTATGGAGATAAGGCTTATTGGCAACTTTATAGGCTTCATCTTCATCACTTTCCTTGACAGAATATTCTGGAAGTGAATAATCATAGTCACCGAAGCAACCGCCGAGAATATTTCTCACCCTACCCTGGTTGTACTCCATATAAGAAGAAACGGGATGGGTTTCTGCCACCATTGTTTTAACTTCGTCACGGATACGATCATTGAAATCCAGACTATTTGTTGCCAAGATTTTGCCACCCAGGTCGTTTCCGCCATAGATATGATCACGGATCCAGGGGAAGCCACTACCATCCTCATAGGTACCGTCAGATTTCTTCTTACGACCTACGTAAGTCTCCGTATGTCCGAGGATGTCGGCATTACAGCTACCTGCAAACGAGTTGAAGATACGACCATTACCGAGGTTGATATGGGTGTCGCCGGCAATCAGACCTTCGAATGCACCACCATAGATGAACTCACACTCGGCCATGTCAGGACTGTCACCAGAAGCTCCTCTAGCCACACCAGGAAGACTGGCATCACCGTTCAGGTTGATATAAGTGCTGTATTTCTGATCATACACATATTGCCCCTCATTGTCTTTCTTACCGATAGCGCCCATCTCGCCACCACCGAAGACCTGGAATGCATAGCCTTTGTTCAAGTTGATGGTAGTACTACCCCAGATCTCTGACGGGGCACCAAAGCCACCACCGAAGACGTTCAAAGCAGAACCGAGCACATCCATACCCTGCTGAGAGAGAATGACACCCGTATTTCGTTTCGTAATTTGATAGGATTCTCTCTCTACGTTCTCATACAGAGTCTCTCCCTCGTCTGACGCAATGTCGAAAATCTTGTCGCGCTCTACCAATGTCTCATTGATATTGATGACCACATTACCATTCACATGGCCGCTGTTATAACAACCGCCATAGATGTTACCACCCTTCAAACGACGATCGAGGTCAGTAGCATTGAAAGCTACAGTATTATCAGTTACCGGGTCGATTTCCTCACCTGTAGAGGCACTGACGGTATTCCACTCCAGAGCCGTCTGTTCCGTATTCCAGCGCATGGGCTGGATCTTCAGACCTGCGAAGTTGAGCTCCAACTTGTCGCCGACGGTTCCTTCTGGGGCAGAAGCCGGATCCTCTAACAGACCTCCCAGATATTCGGCATTATAGTCACTCGCGGAGACATTGGCATTATTACAGCCGCCCACCACCTTATTATATATAATAACCGGATGAGTAAAGTCGATGGAAGTTTTACCCGATATCTTCATACTACCTACGTTTCCACCACAGTAGAAGGAACCGATATATGAGGAATAAGGTATGTAAGTTGCCGGATCGTTATTGGCAGTATTATCAAACTCCACACGGGGCATCAGGGTCATGGCGCAGCCATCCATGTATTTGGCAAAGACAGTTGCATCATCCTTCAGATTCATGGAATTGACATCCTTTAAGATACGTAAGACACCACCTTCATCGCTATTCACCATGTTCGCACCATTGTTGCCAAGGAACACATTCTCTGCAATGACGTGCGAACCGATCTTCAATTCAACGATTGGATCTGTCTTTGTTGTCGACAGTGTGGCACTGTTACCACCCAGATAGATGGATCCATGAATGACAGTTGGCTGAGAGGCACTTGTTCCCGCTACACGGATGGACACCTGCTCGGCATTGGGCCGGAAGGCATTGAGAGCATCCACAGAAGAAGTGCCTTTATCATAGTACAAGTCTCTATATGTAGGATCGTCTTTCAATTCGGATTTGTCGGAATAAGGATATGAGCCGTTACCGCCACCATAGATATCGCCACGGATTGAGGCATAGACGCCGACAGCGTTACCGCCATAGACCTTACCAGAAATATCGTTACCGCCATAGACGTTGTTGACATCACCACCACGAATGAGCACACGTGCTGAGAATCCTTCCGGGAAAAAGTAGTTCTCAAGATTGTGTACCTGAGCCGGGGATGATTTATCACCTCCAGGAATCACGTCGGCTTTACGGCAGCCACCATAGAGGTTGTCGACCTTCAGGGTTGAAGCGGTAGGAATCTCCACGAGCAGACCTTCCGTACTGGTCATATCGCCCTCATTACCACCGGAATAGAGGTTACGGATTTTGCCGCTCTTGAGATTCCATGTAGGACGGATAGCCATGGCTGCTACGTTGTTGCCGCCAAAGAAACTGCCAATCTGGAAGGCATCACTCGTGGGATAAGTAAAACCGGGGTTATAACCCATCTCCGCAATACGTTCTGGTGACAACAGTTCAGTATCCCCTACCTTAATGCTGCTTACCACCTTGCTCGGATTCTCAACGTGTATCACAGTCTTCTCCGATACCGTCGCATTGTTGCCACCGCCAAAGGCATAGACAATAGAACCACCGAGAATCTCGAGATAGGTTCTCTTCAGATCGGGTGCTCCCTTGCCTTCCAAATCACCGGTATACTCGTAGGCGCCATTACCACCGGCAAAGAGCTGACCGATATAAATCTTTTGAGCGCCTTCGGCCTCTACGACCTTCGTGTTCTCACCCTCACCCGTTGTCGTGGTCTTGGTGGATATGCGTACATAGGCATCCCACTTATTTGAAATACCATTTTCTGCTGCCTTTGTGAGTTCTCCTGGCATCGTAGCTACCGACGCATTTGTATCCGTCATTTTGCCGATGGTACCCGAAATGTCGTTACCACCATAGACATAGTTGATGAGTATATAATCAGAGGCATGTTCACCATCGAGGTGTACAAACGAACGTCCATCGATATCGGCCATGCGGGCACCACCGAAGACCTTGTTCAGGTCACCGGCATAGAGGGTCACTGCCGTATTGCCACCGACATCACCCTCATTGCCACCGCCATAGACGTTGCCACCAATCTTGATCTGGGCCTGAGCCTGCATTCCTATCAGCAACAACAGTGACAGGAGCAGCTGCTGTAAGCCGTTCGGCACCAATGGATGATATGTTCGTATTATGTTCATTTTCTTCACAACTTAAATAATGACCACCGTCGTTCCCGGATTATCCAGATCTCCATCCGACAGGACATAGAGGTAGGTGGGTTGTACGGTGATAACAACTGTTTTCTTCTGGCCAGGCTTGATAGCCGCAGCCGTTATTCTGAGTGCATTTGTTGATGTCCTCTCACCCAAGTTCTTGTTCTTGGTCCTGTCATATACATCGTATGTCGTGGTGATAGAGAGATTCGCACCCTCTGCCGCAAAGATAGAGGGGAAGCAATATGCCAATTTATTGATTTTCAGCGGTGTAATGGTATAACGGTCGTCAAGCACCGTCTCTGCGCTCTCAGCACTGAGCATTGTAATGGGGGCACTACTTGTATTAGCGACTGGGGTAAAGGTTGCCTGGCCAATACCCTTATTCTTCCTCAGCTGCACTGTGGCTTTCACTTGACCACAACCGGTACTCAGCGTGATTGTTTTCAGGTGTATGCTACGAAGCTTTGCATATTCAGCGTCGAGCTTAAAGTTCAGTTCTATGCCCGCATATATATGGTCCATCAGGAGGTTGACATAGTTTCTGCCCCATATACCTGAGAAATAGCTAAAGTTGCCTTCCGTAACATCCGGTGTGTTCTCTCCAATACCATCCACCCGCTGAACGCCGACCACCACACAGACATCCTGCTCAGTGATGGCAGGCAGCCCTGGGAACGACAGGTCGATACCGTCGGAATATTTACCACTTTCAGGTGGTGTGTCAGTGACGGTGGGTCCTGTTATGACTTCCGGCATATAACCATAGAGATAATACTGGCGTTCCTCCTTGACAGAGAGATCTGATGTCCAGCCAGAACCAGTCACATACCTGAAGTAACCTTCCTGTACCGTCTCCGTTTCCGAGGTCAGAATAGCCTTGATATCCGGACAGGAGGCATCACCAATCAAAGTGGCGCCATTGGTACGAGTCACGGCCTGCAATTCAAGCGGACTGCCTACCTCTGGCTCTGGTGAAGGCTGAGGAGTCTCCTCTGACTTGTCTGCACAGCCCGTCAGCAGCAGGCTACCTGCTATCAGGCAGCTCCACAACCAACGATATGTCATTCTGTCCTTTATCATCGAATTTTTATCTTACCAATTATAAACGCTCTGAGAGGCATTTTCACTATTTGTCATGTCCTTGACCTCGACCATGCCCATGATCAGATCGCCACTGCTGACAAAATAGGCATACACAATCCACGTATGGTTACGTGAGAAATCGCCATCGGTTTTCATTCCGAAAGCAGGCTTATTATTTATGGTCGTTACGGTCTCATCCTTTTCTGTATGATTGATTGTATAATCTATAAATCCTGCGAGTTTCTTATCAGACTCACGCAGGTAGAAGGTGCCTAATTCTGTAAGTTTGCCTTCATCAATACCTTCTTGGATCAAATTTTCGTAAGCCTGCCCGGTCATCGTACCATCCCAACTATAGGAGGCAGGACTGTCGTTTGTCGCTACTTCAGTAACAGTGTTTACCAGAAGAGTTTCAGCCACATAATTATCATTCTTAACTTTCCATTTCTGCGTCGCCGTCAGGTCATAGGCATTATCCAGGAAGAGATACTCCTCCTTCGGGAGCACACCCTCGTTTAGGGATACGCTATTGACAGTCACGACATCCGGGTTGGTAGAAGACTTACAAGCGACGAACCGTATCTTCGACACGGCGCGCACCAGCCTGACATTGGCCAACTTGCTTACTTCATTACTCTCATGGACCTGATAGACATTATTTGAGCCCTTGACTGGCTTATCTTTCATCACGCCCGACATGGGCAGGCCATCTGCAGGTACCGTCTTGATCAGGTTAGAAACGCCGAAATAACTTTCCTTTATCAGTGCGTCTTCAAGTTGGCTCTTGGTCGTAGAAGCATCGAGCGAAAGACCGCAGCTGGTATTCGTAACATTCGCAGACACATAGACATCCACATTAGGTTTGGTCTCTGCATTGGCAAAATCATCATCGAGTTCCATCGTCACTTCCTTGCCGGCCTCAGAGATTTCCACGTTATTCAGACTGATATGGCCGATAAGGGTTCCATTATCCTTTCTAAACACCCAGACATGGAGGTTATTGATTTTGTTTTCTGCCACAGAGGCATCTACATCACCATTGTCATCACGGGTTACAACTGGACGGTCAGGCGCAAAGACATAGACCTTCAACACGGGCTTACCTGGCTGGGGCTCGTCGTTCTCATCACTCTCAGACGACTTCGAACAGCCCGTCAGCAGGAGGAGCAACATCAATATGCCGCTCAGCCATCGGAAGTTATATCGTCTTTTGTCTCTCATCGTCTCTTACTCCTCATATTATTATTCCATGATAATGGCATCTTGTGGCGTGGCCGCCTTCCACTTCGGGGTGGTCATCACGCCAATCTCCAGATTCTTTGCAATGATGTTGGGCAGTACATTGTAAGCCTTCTCCAGCGATTTCACCGTCATCTCAATAGTGGTTGTATAGTCCTGGGTGAAGACGCGTCCCCGGCTCGCTTCATCTCCTGTTTCATCCTTGAAATCGGCAGATTTCACCACACCTACCAGATAGAAGCGGGTTCCTGGATAAACGTAGCCATTAAGACACTTGAATTCTGTATCTCCTGTATATTCAAACTCGAGAATGACGTTCACATCTTCATTATCGCAAGTCTGTAGCACCAGCGTATTGGCAGGATCGACTGTACCACCAGCATATTCAGACTTCTTTTTAAGATAATATGAATCACCCACCTGGCTGTCATATACAAACTTCACATCGTCATCGGACTGTGCTATAGGTTTGAAATCATATCCTACTTTCCGCTGACCACCGACAATGACTCCTGTCATACGGAAATTGTAAACATCTTCATCATTCTTATAGGGAATCGTGTTTGTACCATTATATTTCAGTTCTGCCACATCAGCATCTACTTCAACCGTCAGTTGAAGCCGAGCCACAGCATATTGCAGGGGATCGGCAATGGCAACAGTCTTGGTACTACCTGTAATTGTACCACCTGCCTGGAAAAGCGTCTGTACGGCATCGTCACCATTGCCTTTCCAATTGCTTCTACCCTTATATTGGTCAAAGGTCACCTTCGAATTAGAAGTCCAGATACCACTCTCAACAAAATAGTAGAGCGCAGCGGGATAGACAAAGAACGATACAGAGTTGATATCATCCAATGTCGTCGTGCGCAACTGAGGCACAAACTTCTTCACTTTAGTACCCCCCTCCTCTACTTCCGTCCATCGCAAGACAGCTGCGCCATCAGGCAGATTAATATTCTGCGGATAAGACAGGCCAACAATGTTATCTTCATTTTCCGGATCCAAGAAATCACTCGCCTTAGAAATGATCTCCTGGCGGATCAATTCACCCACCTGACCATCTCCCAAACTACCCATATCCTCAGCCGTTTTCTTCAAAGCACCTATCCAAGCACTGACACAGGAAGCAGATCCTGCCAGATCATAACCGTAGTTCGTGAAATGGGCCAACAACGGCTTCAGATTATTATCATTCATGGTGCTCCAGTTTTCGATATTTGCGATGTCCGTCAAGGCATCGGCCAAAATCCATGCTTCGGCAGGGATTCCATCCTCGCCAACAGCCGCATCACTTATGATAGATACAGGCTCAGCATAGATATCAGAGGTTGACGTCACATAGTCAGGTACAACCACATGCAGATTGCCGTTATAGACGGCAGTTGTTGGAGTTGCATCCACAGCTTTAGCATAGACCAGACAACCATTGGCATCTCTCGGCATATCACAATAACCAAAATGGTAATATCTAATTGGTAAATGATCTTGTGCTTCCTGTTGATCGACTTCTGTATTTGCGACTGAAGTGATTGTGTTACCTTCTTTTTTTATGGCGATGAAAGAAAAACCATAGATATCACGATAAGGCGAAACGTCCTGTACTATATCTGAACTCAGACGAGTACGAGTACCTGATGATGACGCACATGCAAAAGCGAGTCCAAAAGGCTCGGGCTCTTCATTGACAACAGGTTTAGGCTCCTGAATCTCAGTATCTACCCGCTCTGAACAACTTAGAAGTATTGTAGACACAAAGAGTATCAGGCTAAAAACCTGCTTTATCTTCCAATTATTTCTTTTCTGCATGTACATCATTAACCTTAACTCAAATTTCAGGATTATATGTTCCACCTGGTTGCCAGTTGAGTGTCACTGAAGTACTCACCTCATTAGATACAGTACCAGGATCGGGATTAGGATCTGGATCCGGATTAGGACCTGGATCGGGACTAGGACTTGGATCGGGACCGGGTTCGGGGTCTGGACCAGGACCGGGACCAGGATCGGGACCAGGGCCAGGATCGGGACCAGGGCCAGGATCGGGACCAGGGCCAGGATCGGGACCAGGGCCAGGATCGGGACCTGGATCGGGATCAGGATTTTCCGATGGAACAATAATCTCACCATCATCTCCTATCCAGCATTGAATAATCTTGTACTGTCCTGAACGCAAAGGCGTCTTGACGTTGAGCACGGTTCTCGTAATGCTTCCGTTGGGCTGAGGCACATAGACTTGGAACTCCCAGAGTGCCTCCTCGCCGGGCTGAGCGATAAACGGCTCCTCTGTCTCAATCACAGAACGAGTGTCTTTGGACTTTTCGGGATCCCGCGAAGGGAAGGTAACGGAAGTGAAAGCCAGCCTCTCGTCTTCTTCTGGATTCTCCAGTCGCATGGTACGGACAATAGGCGCTTTCCCATTAAAGCTATAGACACTGTCGCAGATGTTGAAACCTGTGGCAAATCCCGTGCTGTAGACACGTATCTTGTCGAGCTGTCCATGCCCTCGCGGGTCGATCACCAGCGTGGCGGCACAGTTGGCCATATAGAGATGTACGTTGAAGTTCTGATCGATACCCTCCAACACCTCCATGGGCTGTCGGGCGGTAAAGATACCAGTCGTATGCGAGTCGATGGTGTCACGGTCAATCTGGCGAAGTATTGAATGATGACATCTTTCATCTTCCTCCAAAGTCACCAACTTATTGTCGAGGATATTGGCCGTAGCCAAGTGCATGTAGTGGCGCATGGGCAGGTTCAGTTCGTAACTGGCCTGGTTGGCATCCATAAAATGTTCATCATGCTGCAATCGGGCAGAGTCGCCCTTTGTATCGTAGAACGAGAGATCAACGTCATGGGCAAAGTCAGAGAACACGTTCGATAACTCGTCACGCAGGGCTTGAGCAATCTGCAGGTCGGTCTGAGTGGTCAGCTCCGTACGCAACTCCGTGGTCATGTTCGTCACCAAGCGCAGTTCATAGTCCAGCTTCGCCTGTTCACCGCAGTTCGACAAATCCTCGTCAATTACCGAACAGCTCGCAACTGTCAGTAAAAGGAGAAATAGGCAATATGACTTCCTTATTCTGTCCATTTTAATTAGATACCCACATTAAAGGTGAGGCCTTCCTGCCATTCCAAATTCACTGAAAGACCTATCTCCATTGATGAAGAGCGCAAGTCTGGCAAGCCATTGGTTGCAGTACCAAGACCCTTCCGATAATTTGCATTTGATGAATCGTCAGAGCCATTATTAATTGTAAAAGTAGCTATCGTTTTATGATCCTGTGTAAACACACGATCCTTTCCCTTTGTTCCTGCATCATATCCAGTGCCTGAAGCGGGTTTCAATTCACCTACCACATAAAATTTTCCATCCTTAGGAATAACCTCTCCATTCAATCCTGCAAAATCATTTCCATTATTCTTGAACTCAAGAGCAACACGTACAACTCCTACCTCACCTTCAGCCTCATATTTATCAGTTTCCAATACCAGAGTATAATTTGCAGATGAAGCTGTGCCAGACTTTACCGTCCAAGTGTCTCCTGCGTTTAATGCCTTATCGTATATTGTATAAGCGGTACTACCTTTAACCGTGAAGTCCCATCCAACAGGTTTCTGTCCACCAATTAATATTCCTGTTAAAGTGAATCCGTTAGTTATATCAACCACCTCTCCATTCCAGTCATAATATGTACCACTTAGTGCTGCAACAGAAGCATCTAAACGACCAACACCATACTGAACCTGGTTTGTAAGAGCAACAGATCGAGTATTACCTGTCACCGCTGTACCATCTGTATACAAATCAGCCATGATAGTTGTCCATGTAGAAGTGCCGTATGAAGGGGACTTTACAGAATTAGACACTTTAACCGGACTGTTCACAAAATACTGCAAGTTGGCGGGATATACGTAATGATCCAATGCAGTAACATTCAAAGAAGTTGCATAAGCCATCTCTGTGGCAGCACCGAAGGATTTGTTTGCATCAGAATAAGTAACGCGAACAGCTCCATCAGGAAGATTAATGCTAGCAGGATACCCTGTATATGAACTCTTCAAAGTAACAGCAGTTGTTGCACCACCACTAGCTGTTATATCACAATATTCCGCAATTTTTGTTCTAATAGCAGTAGATAATTTATATCCATCAGATGTAGATTCAGAAGCAGCTAATCCATCAAGTTCTCTATAGAGTTTAAAGAAAATAGATTGAACACTATGCGATGATGCGGTGGTCAATTTTTTATAGGTATCAAATAGTCCTTTTACTGTGGCATTTTGAGTTTGTGTCACCTCTTTAAACATAGGAGTCTGTTCGCCACTCAATGCCGATGAAGGAGTTGCATCAGCAACAGCATTAAGAGCTGCAATTAAATTAGTACCCACAGTCTTTCCTGCTGTTATGGCAGTTTGTTCTTCTGCTGTTCCATCTTCATAAATAGCTTTGGGCGTAAACACAACATCCGAAAGAGTTGGTGTTCCTATTAAACCAGAAACCTGAAGATAACCATACTGAAACTTGTCTGCAGCTGATGATATTTCGACATCTGGAGTTGCGTCAATAGCTTTTCCGTAGAATAAGAAGTTTGATGTACCGGTAGCCAATTCAACATCTGCATAGACTTTAGACTTACTATTATCTTTATAAAAAGCATTAAAAGTTGGTAAATCAATTAATGCACTATTTGCTGCAGATGTGTTTAAGACATCACCACTCGTCAAAGAGAACGGAATTAACTTAATATTGTCCATTCCTCTAAAAGTAGATGATTCTTGCACAGTAGAAGCCGTCTGCCTAGTTTTAGAAACACTTTCGGGCAGAGAGATGGCGAACTGGGTTTTAACCGTGTTTGCCTTAGGATTGTAGTCGGGATTGTTAATCACTTCGTCGTTCGAGGAGGAACAACTGGAGAAACCGATGGCGCCGGAAAGTGCTATTGCACTCATCAAGGCATAAATGGATTGTTTCTTCATAATCTTCATATTTTTTGTTTTTAATTATTTTGCTTAGTTGATGATATACACGACATTGATGCCTAATTGGGGGAGCAGGAAGATACGGTCGCCATTGCCAAGCTGTTTGCCGCAGGTGGCACACTCGTATTCCTTGAACCATGCATAGCCGACGGCGATACCTGCCTCGGCCTCAATGCGCCAATGGCGGGCAAGGATCCAGGAATAACCGTACTTGCCTCCAAGGGCAACCAAGTCGCCTTGCAATCGGCGATCCTTCACGGCACTGTAGAGTCCGAAAGGTATCTTGGTATTGCCTACATTGAAATGGCTATAGATGAGGTCGCCCTCGACATAGCTCTTATGGAAGGGGACATCACCCAGCCAACGACGGACATTGGGAGAGATGAGCAGATGACGCCACTTCTTGTTTTTATCCTTGTCGATATCCCAGGCATTTAAGCCCACAAGTGCACCGATGGTCCATAGGGAATCAACACGGATGTCTGCACCAAGGTTGGGAGTTAATGTGGCATCGTACAATAGATTGTTGCGAAGGGCTACTGTCTGAGCCCCTACTCTATCTACACTCATACAAGCGATGAGCAAAACGACAGAAACGAATATTTTCTTGACCAATTTCACGGTTTTAACTTATTTTTTTGATTACAAAAGTAATGCTTTTTTATTAAATAACGAACATGCGCATGTACTTATTTTATAACAAAACGTCTTTTTCTTGTTACAATTTGTCCTTTTTGCAAAAATCCCTAATTGCAAAAACAACAAAAACAGAGATAAATACTTGACATTATGGACGGATTGTTGGTTTTTAAACAAATAACAATCCGTCATATTAAGCATACAACAATCCGTCAAGAGATCTTATAACCAATAAGTTACAAAAATAGCTCTGATATTACCTGAAGGCAAACAAAGATATATGTAAATATCGGACAAATCAGAACTATCCCCCCCTAAATTGCAGATATCGAGCTCATTTTCTCTCGATACTCGGATGGCGTCATGTTATATGTATCCTTAAATGTGCGGTTGAAAGTGACGGTATTGCTCATTCCGCACTCGGAAGCAACCGTAGCGATGGTATATTCCGGATGTTCCAACAACAATTTGGCAGCATACTCCACACGTTTCGTATTGATATAGACAGAGGTGTTAGAAGCGTCGGAATATTTGCTCATCATCTTACCAAAGCGGTTCTTATCAACACCAATGAGTCGCATGAGATCCTCACGCCCGATGCCAGGCTTCAGGAAGATGCGATCGCGCGTCACCTGTGTATCCATCTCAACAAAGAGACGACGGTCTTCATCGTCGGGCTCCTCTACCTCGGATGTTACAGCGTCAGGTAGTTTGATGGCGCGCAACTGTTCAATGGCAGCTACCACCTCGGGCGACGTGGGCGACTCTGCATTGATCACAGCCCGGCGATAAGCATCGATAACGTTGATCATACGAGTCATCTCACGATTACGACGGCGTTCCTTACGGATGTAATAGAGAACGGCCAAAGCTACGAGACAGCCCATCAGGAGGACAACAAGCAACAATATGAGCCACTTCGTCTTATACTTGGAAGCAGACTGCTCCATCAGCAGATTATAGGTGGTCTGCATCTGCTCGCCAGACATGTCGATATGAAGCTGATGAGCCACTTTAGTTACTTGCCGACCATACCCAGAAGCCTGCTCATAATTACCCATATCCACATGGAGCAAGGCTTCGCGATTGAGTGCATCCAGCATTCTAAAAGAGGTGGTATCGCCCTGTTCATAAAGGAATTTACGGTAACGGTCAATGATATCGAGGGCTTCATCGTAATGATGGCCAAGCTGCAAATAGTCGAAAATATCCATATCGTCGACGGCATTACCGCATGCAGTCTTCTTCCAATCAGCATAGGCTTTATCGGCCTCAGCCATCCGCCCTGCCTGGGCATACATGCTGGCACGAAGGGCATAGACCCGGCGCAATCCACGTTCACGGGCTTTGCGCACAACGACTGAAGAGGGATAAAGTGCTTCGGCTTCCTGATGCTGCGACATGTGGACTGCCTCTTCGAAACGACCATCGCGCACGTACATCTTTAGTAACTCTGCATAGTAGTTGCGCAGAACAATATGTTTGTAGGCATAATCCGTCTCTTTCATAATCTCCAGACCTTCCAGACAGAAAGAATAGCCTTGGTCAATTTGTCCATGATAGTGATGCTGTTTGCCACTCATGAAAACAGCCATCGACTCGAATGCCTTGTTGCCATGTTCTCTGGCCATCTTTCGCAGACCGAAAATAGACCTGACAAGATCATCATGGAGATTAAGCGCGTCATAACAGTCCATCAGTCTCTTATTGATAAGCAACTGCAGCAGGGTACTATCACGAAGGGAAGACTCGGCCTTCACACGCCCGAAGAATGAGACAGCCTTCCTATAACGACGCATGTTATAGTTCAGTTCACCCTCAGCATAGTCAATCCGCCAGGCAGGCTCCAACTGTCGCTTACGGACAGCCGTTATGATGGCCTGAGCAGTGTCGGGACTGGTGATATTATACACATAGGATTTAGAGGTGTTCAGCAGGGAATCAGGCACTACAATTTGCGCATCGCCATCAAGCGACACCAAAAAAAAGCAAGCAAACAAGATTCTCCTGAGCGACATACCGACAACCCCATTATGCGTTGTTATTCTCGCGCTGCTCGAGGAACTCGGAGACTTGCTCCTGCATGCCACGGGTGACGGCAATGCGGCCTGAACGGGTGTACTGGAGTACGCAGCCGAAGGTATCAAGGGCGCGATAGAGGGAGATGATATCCTCTGTGACGCCGTGCATCTGGACGATGACGTAGGTAGCGTTCACCTCGATGATGCTGGCCTGGAACCGGCGGATGGTGCGCGATATCTCCGGATTCTCCAGCACCATCGGTGCAGAGAGCTTGTAAAGGCCTGACTCCCGGATGAAAAGTTGCTCATCGGTGAAATAATTGGCCTTCACCACGTCGACTTTCTTCTCAATCTGCTTGGTAATCTTGACAATCTGGTCTTCGTCGCTCCAGGCGGTAATCGTGTACTTATGGACACCAGGGATACTGGAGGCCGACACATTCAGGCTCTCGATATTCACCTGACGACGCGTAAACACAGCCGTCACCTGGTTCAGGATACCTGCCACGTTCTCTGAATACACCAGCAGGGTATATAGTTTCTTTCTGTTCTCTTCCATCACTTATTACTCTTCTAAATCTCAAGCATCATCTGATCTACATTCATGCCCGGGGGCGTCATCGGCAGCACATTGTCTTCCTCGAGGATGGCACACTCCAGGATGTATGGACCATCGGTGGTGAGCATCTTCTCGACAGCTGCCGCCAGATCGCTACGATCGGTGACAGCGGCATAGGGAATGCCATAGCCCTTGGCGATAAGCTCATAATTGGGATTGAGCATCTTGGTGAACGACTTGCGACGCAGCCAGAACATATCCTGCCACTGGCGCACATTGCCAAGGTAGTGGTTGTTCATGAGGATCATCTTCACAGGGGCCTGCTGCTCCATGATGGTACCGAGTTCCTCGATGCACATCTGGAAACCGCCGTCGCCCATAAAGCAGCACACGGTACGGCCGGGAGCGCCAAAGGTGGCACCGATGGCAGCGGGCATACCATAGCCCATCGTGCCAAGACCGCCGCTGGTACAGATGCTGCGCTTGTGGTGGTATTTGAAATAGCGCGTCGCAAACAACTGGTTCTGTCCGACATCGGTCACAAGAACCGTATCGTCGGCACTCTTCTCGGCCACCGTATGAACCACCTCGCCCATGCGCAGCGGACCTTCCTTCGGATGGATAGCGGGCTCGATGACCTTCGTGCGCTCTTTCTCGTCGAGCGCCTTGAACGACTCGCGCCACTCGCTATGATCGGCTTTCTGGATGAGGGCCGTGATGGCGGGCAGCGACTCCTTACAGTCGGCTACGATGGCCACATCGGTCTTCACATTCTTGTCGATCTCGCTGGGGTCAATGTCGAGATGGATGACCTTCGCCTGCTTGGCATAGGTCTTGAGATTGCCCGTCACACGGTCGCTGAAGCGCATACCGATGGCGATGAGCACATCGCACTCCTGTTCCTTGAGATTGACGGCATAGTTACCGTGCATACCCAACATACCAGCGTTGAGCGGATGATTGGAGGGCAGTGCAGAGAGACCGAGCATCGTGCGACCTGCAGGGATATCGGCTTTCTCGAGGAACTTGACGAGTTCACTCTGGGCATTGCCGAGTTCGACACCCTGCCCTACCAGTGCCAAGGGCTTCTTGGCATTGTTGATCAGTTCGGCAGCCCGACTCACGGCTTCGGCATCAAGTTTCGGATAGGGCACATAGGAGCGTACGAAATTCACCTTCATCGGCTCCCAGTCGATCTCCTCGACCTGCGCATTGCGCGGGAAGTCGAGCACCACGGGACCTGGGCGCCCTGTGCGGGCGATATAGAATGCGCGGCTCACGGCCCACGCCACATCCTCGGCATGACGGATCTGATACGACCACTTCGAGATAGGCTGTGCCACACCCACGAGGTCCACCTCCTGGAAGGCATCGGTACCCAGAGCCGAGATGGCCACCTGTCCGGCAATGACCACAATCGGCGTAGAGTCCATCATCGCATCAGCTATGCCTGTCAGGGTGTTGGTGACACCAGGGCCACTGGTGACCAAGGCGACACCTACTTCCCCGCTGACGCGGGCATAGCCCTCAGCGGCATGGGTGGCACCCTGCTCGTGGCGCACCAAGATGTGGTCGAAACATTTCTTTTCTCCTCGTGTATAGTCGAAAAGCGCATCATAGACGGGCATGATGGCACCTCCGGGGTAGCCAAAGATGGTCTTCACACCTTCCGCCTGCAAGGCTCGCATCAGCGCCTTCGATCCTGTAATTCTATCTCTCATAATTCATTGACTATTGACCATTGAACATTCACCATTGACCATTGAGCATTGACTATTGAACATTTAGTCAATTATTCTGATTCCACCCTTGTCGGCACTGGAGACGCTCTGGGCATAAGCACGCAGAGCCTTCGAGACCACACGGTTGCGCTTCAGGGGCTGCTGTGGACGGGCTGCCAGTTCCTCGTCGGAAAGCTTCACGCTGATACTGCGAGAAGGTATATCAATCACGATGATGTCGCCATCCTTGATCTTACCGATATTACCGCCATTGGCAGCCTCGGGGGAGATATGTCCAATGCTCAAGCCAGAGGTACCACCCGAGAAACGACCGTCAGTAATCAGCGCACACTCCTTGCCGAGGTGCATCGACTTGATATAGCTCGTCGGATAGAGCATCTCCTGCATGCCAGGACCACCCTTCGGACCCTCGTGGGTGATCACCACACAGTCGCCGCTCTTCACCTTGCCGCCAAGGATGCCCTCGCAGGCATCTTCCTGAGAGTCAAAGCAGACGGCTGGGCCTTCAAAGTGCCAGAGGCTCTCATCGACACCTGCAGTCTTCACGACACAGCCATCCTGAGCGATATTACCAAAGAGCACGGCCAGTCCACCATCCTTCGTATAGGCATGTTCGAGGTCACGAATACAACCCTCAGCACGATCGGTATCGAGGGACGGATAAAGCTCACTCTGAGACCCCATCTTCGTCGAGAAGCGATTACCAGGTGCAGAGAAATAAATATGAAGAGGATCATTCGCATCTCCCCTCCCTTTGGAGGGGTCGGAGGAGGCTTCTATACTATATTTCTTCATGGCCTCTGCAAGCGTCATGCCATCCACACGGATAGCGGTGCCATCAATCAGACCACCCTTATTCAGTTCGTTGAGGATACCGAGGATACCACCGGCACGACCACACTCCTGAACGCTGTATTTCTGGGTGTTGGGTGCGAGTTTGCAGAGACAAGGCACCTTGCGGCTCAGGGCATCAATATCCTTCATGGTGAAGTCGGTACCAGCCTCCTGGGCCACAGCCAACAGATGGAGTACGGTATTGGTAGAACCACCCATGGCGATATCAAGCGACATCGCATTCATAAAGGCCTTGCGAGTGGCGATATTACGAGGCAAGACGCTCTCATCACCATCCTCATAGTAGGCGAAAGCGTTCTTCACCACCTGACGGGCAGCGGCCTTGAAGAGTTCGATGCGGTTGGTATGGGTAGCCAGAATGGTACCGTTGCCTGGCAGCGAGAGACCGATGGCCTCTGTCAGCGAGTTCATCGAGTTGGCCGTGAACATACCCGAGCACGAGCCACAGCCCGGACAAGAGCAACCCTCAATCTCAGCCATTTCCTCGTCGGTAACACTGGGATCGGCACCCTTCACCATTGCCGTAATCAGGTCGGCATTCTCGCCGCGCCAGCGACCGGCTTCCATCGGACCACCCGAGCAGAACACCGTCGGGATGTTCAGACGCATCGAAGCCATCAGCATGCCAGGCGTCACCTTGTCACAGTTGGAGATGCAGATCATGGCATCGGCCTTGTGGGCATTGACCATATATTCCACAGAGTCGGCAATGATATCACGGCTGGGCAGCGAATAAAGCATGCCGTCGTGACCCATGGCGATACCATCGTCGATGGCAATCGTATTGAACTCTGCCGCATAGCAGCCCATCTTCTCAATCTCCTCGCGGACGATCTGTCCGATCTCATGGAGATGGGTATGACCGGGGACGAACTGTGTGAATGAGTTTACTACAGCGATAATCGGCTTACCAAACTGTTCACGTTTCATACCTGTGGCTACCCAAAGCGCACGGGCGCCGGCCATTCGTCTGCCTTCGGTACAGACTGCACTTCTCAACTGATGTTTCATCTTTACAATGTATTATTATTAAAATTTTAGGTGCAAAAATACATTAATTCTGTCAATTAGCCAACAATTTCGAAAAAAATCGTTATCTTTGCAGCAAATAATTGATAACTAAAGACATTTTGATATGAGAAGAAAACTAATCACGATGCTACTGGCAACAACGCTAACTACCCTTGCCCAACCCCGTCAGGAAGTGATTCTAACAGACGGTTGGCAGTTCCAGGCAGAACAAGAAGGAAAGGTACAAGAGAAGTGGCAAACCGTACGGGTGCCCCACGACTGGGCCATCGCAGGGCCCTTCGACAAGAAGTGGGACCTGCAGAAAGTGGCCATCGAACAGAATGGCGAGAAAGAGGCCACAGAAAAGAGCGGCCGCTCAGGTGCCCTGCCCTGGATCGGTGCCGGACACTACCGCCGCATCTTCTACATTCCACAGGGTTGTGAACGGGCAGAACTAGTATTCGATGGGGCCATGTCAGAGCCTACGGTATGTATCAATGGCCAGAAGGCAGGCTACTGGGCCTATGGCTATAATGCCTTCCGCGTGGATATCACACCCTTTATGAAACCAGGCGAAAACCAGCTCGACGTGGATCTGCTGAACATAGAAGAGAGTTCGCGCTGGTATCCGGGCGCAGGACTGTACCGTCCTGTAAAACTCGTCATGACAGGCAAAATATGCCTCGATGAGTGGGGAACCTTTATCCGCACCCTCTCCGCAGACCAGAACAGCGCCCATGTAGCCGTATCGTCACAGATACAGCCTGCCACCATCACCCCCGACCTCCGCATCATGGTGGATATCATGGATGCCCAGGGCAAGATTGTAGGACAGGCCGAAAGCCAACTCTCGGTAGCAGGGGCTGCGGAACTGGACTTCAACATCACCCAACCTAAACTCTGGTCGCCAGAGTCACCCTATCTCTATCAGGTACGTACCAGACTCTATGACGACGGCAAACTATTGGACGAGATCACCAACAAGATGGGTATCCGCACCATCAGCGTCACCAAAGAAGGCGGTTTCCAACTGAATGGCATCACGCGGAAGATCAAGGGTGTCTGTCTGCACCACGACCTGGGACCTCTCGGTGCCGCCGTCAACAAGGCCGCCCTCATCCGACAGATCAAGCTGATGAAAGAGATGGGCTGCGACGCCATCCGAACATCGCACAATATGCCGAGTCAGATGCAGATGGATATCTGCGACTCTCTGGGTATGATGGTGATGGCAGAAAGCTTTGATATGTGGATCTATCCTAAGTGCAAAAACGGCTATGCCCGTTTCTTCAACGACTGGAGCGACCGCGATATCGAGAACCTCATCCTCGCCAACCGCAACCACCCGAGCATCATCATGTGGAGCATCGGCAACGAGATTCCTGAGCAAGGCAGTGAAGAGGGGCGCGAGATAGCCCGCCATCTGCAGGGACTCTGTCATCTGTTTGACCCCACTCGTCCCGTCACACAAGGCATGGACCGGGCTGAGGAAGCCCTGAAGAGCGGTTTTGCCCAGGTGATGGATGTGCCAGGATTCAACTACCGCGTACATAAGTATGAGCAGAATCTGAAACAACTGCCACAGGGATTCCTCCTGGGATCGGAAACAGCCTCAACGGTAAGTTCACGCGGCGTGTACAAGTTCCCCGTCAAGGTGACTGACAATTCACAATACGCCTCCTGGGCACCGGCCTACGATCCCAAGGCCATTCTGAAAGCCGACGGACAATGTTCTTCGTACGATGTAGAATACTGCTCGTGGAGCAATCTGCCCGATGACGACTGGGTATGGCAGGATGACAAGGACTGGGTCATCGGGGAGTTCGTGTGGACAGGCTTCGACTATCTGGGCGAACCGACACCCTATGATGAGTACTGGCCTTCGCGCTCGAGCTATTTCGGCATCTGCGACCTGGCAGGACTGCCGAAAGACCGTTACTACCTGTATCGCAGCCGTTGGAACAAGAATCAGCACACCATCCACCTGCTGCCCCACTGGAGTTGGGGTCAGGCCCGAAAAGGAAAGGTGACACCCGTGTACTGCTATACCGACTATCCTTCGGGCGAGCTCTTTATCAACGGCAAGAGCCAGGGTAAGGTTACGAAGAATCCCAAGGAGCGTCTGGACCGTTATCGTCTGCGCTGGAATGACGTGAAATATGAGCCAGGCGAACTGAAGGTGGTGGTATATGATGCCAATGGCAACGCTGCCGGTGAAGAGATTGTAAAGACTGCCGGCAAACCTGCCAACCTAAAACTGGAGGCATGGACTGCCAACGAGAACTTACAGGCCAATGGCGATGACCTCGCCTTTGTCACCGTCTCGCTGACAGATGCTGAAGGCACCCTGATTCCACAGGCGGACGACCAACTGACTTTCGAAGTGACAGGTGCTGGCACGTTCGAGGCTGTGTGCAATGGTGATGCCACAAGTCTGGAGTCGTTTAAGCAACCAACGATGAAGCTCTTCAGCGGACAACTGGTCGTTGTGGTGCGCAGTGCTCAGAAAGCAGGTTCCCTGACACTGAAGGTATCCGACGCCAAGCGCAAACTCTCAAAGACCATAGACATAGCTGTACACTAACACAAGGGCAAGCATCAGGATCTCAGCCGTGCGATTGATTCGTACGGCTGTTTTCATATCCGCTGTGGTCAGTTCACGCTCATGTTCGCCGATATAAGGCTTCTCAAATAACTCACCGAAATAGTAATGCGGCCCGCCGAAACGGCAATCGAGGATACCGGCCAAGGCTGCTTCGGGATACCCGCTATTCGGAGAAGCATGGTTGCGGCCATTACGCCATACGAACTTCAACAAAGACAGCCTGCCCGATGCCAAGACCATCAACAGGGCCGTCAGACGAGCTGGGATATAATTCGCCACGTCATCAATATGGGCAGCGATACAGCCGAAAGCACGATAACGTTCGGTCTTATAGCCAATCATCGAGTCGAGCGTATTTACCATCTTGTAAGCCAACATCCCCGGGGTGCCGAGCAACAACAACCAGAACAGCGGGGCTATCACCCCGTCGCTCAGATTCTCGGCCAAGGTCTCAAGCGCTGCAGTACGTACCTCCTGGGCAGAGAGTTCCGAGGTGTCGCGCCCAACGATACGCGCTACCTGTGCCCTACCCTCATCAAGACTACGGTCTAAGGCCAGAAACACCGCACGCACCTCACGAATCAAGGTCGTGCCTGCCAGACAATAGAAGATGATTATCGCATCGAGGAGTACAACCATAAGATCAGGCAAAGGCCAAGCTGTCGCCAAACCAATCGATGACAACAACCACCGCAGGCACCAAGTCAGCACAAAGACGCCCACAATCAGGAAGATGGCCAGCAGGGCACCTTTCAGTTTGCGGTGAGAGCCTTTATTCAGGCAGTGCTCACCAAAGGCTATCGCCTTGCCAAACCAGACGATCGGATGTGGCAGACGAGCAGGATCCCCGACAAACAAATCGAGCAACCACCCAACGAGCAAGGCAAAGGGATTAGTCATCTGTCAGAATCTGGTACAGCCGTTCCATATCCACATGCTTGCGCACATGGGCTGCAAGTTTGTCATACTGTTCTTCCTTGAAGGCCTGCGGGTCTAATGTTTCCACCTGATCCGTGTCCACATAGTCTGAAAGCAAACGATTGATAACCGCAGGATTATCCAAGAAGCCATGAATATAGGTTCCGATACAATGTTCCCCGAAAAGGATCGGCTCATCGGTGTCGCTCACACCCTGATGGATCTCGTAGCCTTGACAGTTCTGTCCGTCGAACTGGAACGTGACTTGTTTCGTCGTCTTCTCAGTGGTTATCGTCGTATGGATCGGCAATAGTGCGAGACCTGGCAGTCGCGTGATACTGCCCTCGAGACCATCGGGATCATCAACCGTCAAGCCCAACATCTGATAACCGCCACAGATGCCAACAACCATCTTACCATTGCGATGGGCCTGTTGGATAGCCTGCGCACAACCGTTGCGACGCAATTCCAACAGATCGTCAAGCGTGGCCTTGGTACCAGGCAGGATAATGATATCCGCTTGTTGCAGATCAGAGGTATTATTGGTATAGAAGAGATTCACACGGGGGTCTCGCTCCAAAGTATCGAAATCGGTGAAGTTGCTGATATGCCTCAACAATACCACCGCCACGTTCACCTTACCCTCAGCCAACTGGCGACGCTTCTGTTCAAGGCTCACCGAGTCCTCTTCCTCGATATGGATATCCTTGTAGTAAGGGACGACGCCCAACACGGGGACTTCACAGATATCCTCCAGCATGCGACGGCCTTTCTCAAAGAGCCGCAGGTCACCACGGAACTTATTGATGATAATACCCTTGATGCGTTGCCGGTCCTCGGGCGATTGGAGGGCAATGCTGCCATAGACGGAGGCAAAGACACCGCCACGATCGATATCGCCCACGAGGATCACATCAGCCTTAGCGTGTTGCGCCATTGGGAGATTCACAAGATCGGTATCCCTGAGATTGAGTTCAGAGATGCTCCCCGCTCCTTCGAGCACAATGGGATTATAGTTAGCCGCCAGACGATCGAAAGCCTGACACACCTCCTGACGGAAATCTACATGCTGCAAGGGTTCGGGTCCTTCATCCCGACGCCAATAATCATAGGCATCACGCGTACCGATAGGCTTGCCGTTGAGCACCACCTGCGACGTATGGTCACTCTGGGGTTTCAACAGCAGGGGATTCATATCCGTATGACAGGGAATGCCTGCTGCCTCTGACTGAACTGCCTGAGCTCTGCCGATCTCCAGTCCCTCAGGCGTGGCGTAAGAGTTCAGCGCCATGTTCTGGGCCTTGAAGGGGGCTGGATGATAGCCATCCTGCAAGAAGATACGACAGAAGGCTGCGGCAAGGATACTCTTGCCAACATCGCTGCCGGTTCCGGCAAACATCACGGGATGGAGTCTTTTCATAAGTCGCGTCCTGGTTTGAGTTGTGCGGCATCGTCGAAGGTCAGAATCGCATTACAGAGTGTCGCTGCGAGATTGGAACCACCCTTGCGCCCTTCGACGATAATCTTCGGAATCTCACGGAAAGGCTTCACCATGTGTTTCGACTCGCGGACATGGACAAAACCCACGGGAGCAGCGATGATACCCGCAGGATGAGCCTTGCCCTTACGAATCAGGTCGCAGAGTTCCATCAAGGCCGTAGGGGCATTGCCAAAGACGAAGAGTGCATCGGGATGCTCCTCTACGGCGAGACGGATACCAGCCTGAGTGCGGGTGATACCCAGCGAGGAAGCCATCTCGGCCACACGGGGATCCGAGAGATAACATTTCGCCTCGATTCCCAGGCGCTGAAGTGCACCTTTGCGAATACCACTTGTCACCATCGTCACATCGGTGACAATCGTCTTCAGAATGCCGTCCTTCACCTTTTTGTAGAGGGTCTCCACGGCCCCGGCATCGGTATAGAGAATCGACTCCATATCAAAATCGGCTGTGGTGTGAATGGCGTGAAGCAGGGCCCATTTGTGATCCAGGGGATAGTCCTGCCGCTGCAACTCTCGGGAAATCGTGCGGAAAGAATCCATCATAATCTGCTGACCGGGTTTCACTTGTTCCCCGGTTTCCTCCCGGTAATAGCCACGCGGGGTGATGATCTTATCACCAGCGATATACGACTGGGAATTGCCAATCAGCACAACGGTAAACATATCCACATCCTCGGGATCAAAGGCGCCTAGGGTTGTCACCTTTACCTGCTGCTCCTCGCGACCTGCCTGACGCACATAGCCTACGGGGGTATCAGCGCTCCGTTCCTGCAGGAACAGTTCCTGCAGACGATAGAGTTGCCAGTAGCGCCCATGCGACTTCGGATTATAGACAGCCGTCACGAAATCGGCCATCGCTGCGGCCTTGATACGACGCTCTATCACCTCCCACGGTGTCATCAGATCGCTCAGCGAAATCACACACAGATCATGCCCGATTGGTGCCCCCAACAACGAGGCGGCTTTCTGGAACGCCGAGATGCCCGGCAGCGCCACTATCTCAACCTCAGACTTTATCTCGGGGCCTGGCCCCAGCATCAAGTTTTTGGTTTTGGGGCCTGACCCCAGAGGCAAGTTTTGCATCTCGTAGATCAGGGGAGCCATGCCATAGATGCCGGCATCACCGGAAGAGATGACGACTACGGTCTTGTCCTGTTGCGCAAGGGAAAAAGCGAGTTCGGCACGTTCCCGCTCTTTCTTCATGCCCGTATCGATGCATTCGCACCCTTCGGGGACATAAGGTTCGATAAACTGGAAATAATACTTATACCCCACGATGGCATCTGCCTGACGTACTGCCTCGAGTACGGCGGGGGTGATGTCTTCCTTGCTGCCAGGTCCGATGCCTGCTACGATTATTTTTCCCATATTGCCTACAAAGATAGCACAATTCTCTTAAACCACCAAATTATTAGTATTTAAACCTCACTTTCAGCCCCACCACGAGCATGCGGCCTGGCGAATAGAGGGCATACTTACGCTGTGAAGAGTCGATACGACGGTCTACCTTGTCGAAGATATTATCCACACCGATGCTGGGTTCGAGGAAAGCCCACTTTGCCACATCGAAGGAATGGGTAGTGTGCAGGTTCCAGATACCGAATCCCGGGGCATCCTCATAGCCCGGATAATAGGTCTTCGACTGCAGACGACCGTTAAGGTTCACGTTCAGCCCGTATTTCCCCCAGACGTGGTGATAGTTGGCTGCGATAGTCGCTGCATGACGCATACTGCGCTCCAGTGGCGACCACATTCCCTCCGCTGACGCTTCGCCTACCCGTTGCCTTTCACCACTCTTACTGCGGGCATAGGTATAGACATAGTTCGTTGAGAGATTGAAACCCGCAAAGAGATTGGCGGATACATTCACCTGCACACCCTTCACATCCCCCTTGTCGCTGTTCTGATAGAGGGCATACTGTTCGAGTTTGGCAGCCTCGTCATCCGTCATCTCGGGGAACTCCTTGCGGAGCATCGCCAACGAGGCATCCGTCACCTTCACGTTCTGTTTCACCACCATGTCGTTAATACGGTTCAGGAAACCTGTCACGCTCACGGCAATCACCTCGTCGCGGTATTCTGCATTCAGCGAGAAATAGTTGCTCTTCTCGGGCTTCAGATCCTGATTGCCGAAACTGATCTGCGCCTTACCACGATTCACGGAGAAATAATGATAGTAGAGTTCATCAAGACCAGGGGCACGGAAGCCTGCCGAATAGGTAGCACGGAAACGGAAATTACCCGGGGCATACATCAGCGTGGCCTTCGGTGTCAGATGGTTCTTGAATGTCTCGTGATGCGTCAGGCGCAGTCCTACGGTAGCCGTAAAATCTTTGAGGAACTTCTGTTCGTGCTGGGCATAGGCCGCCAGACTGTAGACATGCTCATTGATATCGCCCGAGGTTGCCGTCAGATAATCCTTGCGCCAGTCGGCCCCGAAGATGGTCGTAGCGTCTTTCAAGAGTCCGAGAATGGCTTTCACCTCACCGTCCATCATGCGCTGTTTCTTCGACTGCACATAGTCGCCCACGGCATTGCTCTTCGTAGCCACATCGTACTCCTTGCCATAGCGGAAACGGTCAACGGTGAAATTCGCCTGAAGCGAGTTCTTCGCCGTGAACTTATAGATACCGCCGATGTTCCAGCGGAAACCCTTGTAGCGCATCTCGTAGTCGGTACCGCCCGTGATGTCCGAACGCGTCTCCGGACGGTCAGTCTTCTTATATGAATAGTCTAGTCCCGCATTCAGCGCCAGATGCTGATTCGGGGCATAGGTAAATTTCTGTCCGATGATGTCAGCGCGATAACCCGTAAACAGCGGGGCTATCGTCCGCTGGGTCTCTGTATCCGAGCCCTTCACGTATTCCAGGTCATTGTTCTGATAACTGTCGGCCTGGTCGTGGGAATATGAGGTATAGGAGCCAAAGCCGTTCTTGAAGATATCGAGTGTGACATTCTCCGTCAGCTGTCCCTTGCCTGATACGCGGGTATCACTCGTCACACCGATGAGCTGCTGCGTGGGCTGATCGGTGATGATATTGATCACACCCGCGATGGCATCCGAGCCATAGAGCGAAGAGGCAGCCCCGTCGAGCACCTCGATACGTTTTACACGCGACATGTTGATGCGGTTCAGATCGACGTTGTTCGAGATGTCGCCATTGAGTTTCTGACCGTTGATCAGGACAAGGATATACTTATTGCCCAACCCATTGAGACGTAAGAAAGTTCCCATCGAACTGGGTGCCATCGATGCCTGCGGCATCATGCGGATGAGTGCCCCGTCGAAGGTACTGATACCCTGTTCACGGATCTCCTGACTACTGAGCACATGAACAGGGGTAGCGGTGCTTTTCAGACGCTGGTGGTGACCAGAACCAGTCACAACCACCGGGTTCAGATTATATGTACGACTTACAGCGGAGCTATCAATTCGCTCCATCTGGTGTATTTGCGAGAAAGCAGCGCTCTCTGAGAAGAGCGCTGCCATCAATAAAATAAGTGTTTTATTCATTTGATATTAAGAGAGAGTCGGATTATTCCTCAGGATTCTTTGAGTGATAGTAATCGAGCGGATCACCGTCGATGGCATCCTGCGTGTGGTTCATCCATACCTGGCGAACGGTAGGCAGTTCAAGCAGACCGAAGGGAAGCATCGTGTCATCGTTGCACTCATAGCCTAGGTGTTGGAAGTACATCTTCCAAGAGGTATCCTCTACCTCACCCTCCTCATTCGGCGTGAACTTTTCACCATCCCAGTTCTCGTCATCATCACCTGCCATATCGTTGTGACCATGATCACCATCGATTGACATCAACGGGTGGCAATATACCTTACCGCTGGTGATACCGGCAGCAGTCATACGAGCCCAGACGTTGGTCTTGAAGTTACCCTTCATATCCACCGTTCCTACGAAATAGTTCTTGTTGTAGGTCTGGAGAGCCTCCTCAAGCTGGGTATAGCGCACATTAGCCTTATAGGTGTCGTAAGAGTCGGGGTTACCATGACCCATGAAGGCAACCACACCCTCAGCTGCTTCGTCGCTGTAAAGTGCGTTCAGCTCCTTGGCCACCAGGGCAACGTCCTCCTCGGCATCTTGCAACAGGGGCACACCGAGCTTGACTGATACATTTGCCAGATAGTCATCGTCGAGGTCGCCATTGGCATTGTTGGCGAAGTCCTTGATGTAGTTGATCACACGGGTGTACTCCTCACCGGGGATTACCTGCAGCGACTGAACAACGATCTCGTCATACTGCACACCCTCAGCAGCAAAGGCATTGAGCCAGAAAGGAGGAGCATAGTAATAACGCGGCTCTGTGTTCTCACCGGCAGCTGCACGGTTGATACAGATGGCTGAAGAATAGCTCAGGAACACGTCGTAGTCGCCGAAGGCTGCCTTGTAGGCATCGATGGTTGTGTCGAAAGCATCGTAAGCCTGATCCCATGTAGAACCGAAGGCTACGAGCAGAATGGCCTTGTCGTGCTTCTTCTGAGACAACACGTCGGCAGTAACGATCGACTGGTATTTAGCCCAGTTGCTCTCGTCGATAATGGTCACCGTGTCTGTCTTCTCAACAATCTTTTCGACTTCCTTCTCGACAATCTTCTCGACAGGAACTTCCTTGATCACTTCCTTTTCTTTCTCGCAGGAGGAAAGACCTGCGGTGAGGCAAACGGCTGCGAATGCCATCACCAGATGCTTAATCTGTTTCATTTTCATTTGATTTAAATTGGGACTTATTGTTAGTAAATCTTAGTTTCTTACCTTGGCTGAAACGGATGGTCAGCGTACCGTAGATGGTACGCCCCGGGGTGGTGGTTCCCAGGTGCAGACCGTGATAGGTACGATCCACATAGTCGAAGATATTATCGATGCCCGCCTCCAGACGGAAGAGCCATTTCTTGCTCACGGGGAACTCATGGTTGGTGGCGATACGCCATATCTGATAACCCTTACCGTCGCCATCGATCTGATAGTAGCGCTTGCTCGACATACGGCCATACAGGCCTGCCCCCAGATGATAAGCCTTCGACACATCGTGGTTCCAAGTGGCAAACCAACTGCCCTTATGATGAGCCATACCGTCGATAACCACATCCACCAGTCTGTCGTGGGTCGCATCGTATTTCTTGGCATCGGTATCCAGATAACTGTAACTGCCACCCAGCATCCACTCACGGTTCAGACGGAAGCGTACTGACACATCGACACCCTTGGTCTTGGCCGACTCCAGATTCTTATACTGACGGGTCTTCATCGGATCGTAGGTAGCGATATACTCGGCCGGAGCCTGTGTATTGGGGATGGTCACGAGGGTGATCATGTTGTCCACATGGTTCAGATAGCCTGTCACCGTCACGTTCAGCCCCTCCCAGTTATACTCGCCACTCACGGCATAGTAGTTGGAGGTCTGAGGCTTCAGGTCTTCATTGCCCAGATACAGATAGGTGCCTCCCATATACTTCACGTAGCGGTAATGCTGCTCCTTGGGCGTAGGGGTCTTGAAGCCCTGACTCCACGTAGCCCTCAACCGGATATTCTCGCCGATGGAGAGCATGCCCGAGATCTTCGGTGTCAGCCGGAAGCCGAACTGTCCGTTATGGTTCAGGCGCAGACCGCCCGTGATATTGGCAGAGAGCCTGGAACTCAGCGCATGGCTGAACTCATCCTGGATGTAGGCAGCCTCCGTATGGTCTGTGGCCTTACCCGCCTCCACACGCATTGGGGCCTTCAGATAGTCATAGCGCCACTCCAGTCCGCCACTCAGCCGGTTGTTGTAGGGCAACGAGAAGACACCCTTCAGATGGGCCATCATGCGGCGCTGGTCGCTCTGCAGCACTTCGTCGTCGCGGAAGTAGGGATAATAGGTGGTAAAGTTACCATGCTGATCCAGCCCGTCGCCCATCGCCCACTCTGCCGTATAATAATAATAGTACGCATGACGGTCCCAGTTCACGTCGAGTGTCACCTGGTCGGTCTTATTCAGTTTCCAGATACCGCCACCCGCCAGACTCTGGTTACGGTACATCAGATCGTAGAACTTCATGTCGATGGGGTACTTGCCACTGGGGCGGTAGATACGCTTCCAATAGGTGCTGCCCTCGGCATAGAGCTCCAGATTCTTCAGCACATCGTAAGTCAGACGTTCCGACACCTGCCAGTTCGTATGACGGTTCACGGTCTTGTTCTGCGAGTCTTCTATCAGATGCTCCGTCCTGCTGGGATCCTCGGTGGCTGTATTCTGCCAGCCATCAGAGTGCTGCAACTGGAAATTCGTATAGCTTCTGAGTCTCCCGATGGCAAAGCCCAGTCCGTCGTGCTGGCGGATATCGCCATAGCTGCCCACACGGGTGGTATTCTCCACCAACAGACCTTCGTTGTGCTTCTTCGTGATGATATTGATCACACCCGCGATGGCATCAGAGCCATAGAGGGCACTCGAAGCGCCCTTCACGATCTCGATCTTCTCGATGTTCTGGGGATCGATCAGCGACAGGTCGTTCTGTCCGCCCACGTCACCGTGGATGCGCTTGCCGTCGATCAATACCAGGATATAGTCGTTGCCCAGACCGTTGAGCTGCATCTGCGAACCCATATCGTCCTCGCTGAAGGAGAACGAGGCCGTCAGGCCTGCAAGGATATCCTCCAGACTCCGTCCGCCATAGTTCTTCAGCATCTTGCTGGTAATCACCTCTGTCTGCACAGGGGCATTCTTCAGCAGGTGCTGGGTGCCGGTACCCGTCACAACGACTTCTTGCAGACTGTCCTGACGCCAGATACCATTCTGGGCATAAGTGCCGACAGCCAGCAGCCAGAGGCTAATAGCCAGTTTCTGTCTACGTTTCATCTAATTGTCTTAATTTCCGCCACGTCTGTTCCTGAACGGGCTTTTCACTTGTCTATGGCAGGTCTACTGACGCCAGGCGTCGCACCCCTCCCTTGTTTCGGTAGGTCTTCTGACTTTCCTCAGTCTGCTTTACCTTCCCGACCCCATGGCCAGTGGCGTTATACAAGCAGACCTCTTTAACGAGGATTACAGCTGCAGGCACAGTTCCGGACTCTCACCGGATTCCCTTACATCAGGCGGCATCGGCCACCAGATTGCCTTAATTCGGCGACAAAGATACAACTTTTTTTAATAGATGATGCATATTTCATGGATTTTTTTTAATTTTGCACCACAAAACCGATGATAATGACACCTAAAACAGCATTTCTCATCGCAGCTCCTACGAGCGGCTCCGGCAAGACGACGATTGCCAGAGGCCTGATGGCCTTGCTCTCAGCGAAGGGCTATCAGGTGCAGCCTTTCAAGTGCGGCCCCGACTATATCGACACCAAGTTCCATGCGGCTGTCTGTGGGCGCCCCAGCATCAACCTCGACACCTTTATGGCCACACCCGAACATGTGCGCGAACTCTTCGCCCACTATGGCTCAGAGGCCGACGTCTGTATCGTGGAAGGCATGATGGGACTCTTCGACGGCTACGACCGTGAACGAGGTTCTGCCTACGAGATTGCCCGCGTACTCGACATCCCCGTGATCCTCGTGGTGGATGCCAAGTCGGCAGCCTACTCGACGGCAGCTCTGCTCTCGGGCTTTGTCAACTTCCGAAAGGATATCCGCATAGCGGGCGTCATATTTAATAAGGTGGGTTCCCCCCGTCATTTCCAGATGCTGCAACAGGTGTGCGACGATCTGCAGATCGCGTGTCTCGGCTATCTGCCCAAGAACCCAACCCTCGAACAAGGCTCCCGCTACCTCGGCCTGGATTTCTCGGAACAGCCCGAAAATCAAGCACTCATCCATCAACTAGAGGAACATGTCGATTGGGAGTATTTTATTAGGCACGGATTCCACGGCTCTCTTCGAGAGTCACGGTCTTTATTTCAATCCGCTGACAATAAAAGCCGCGAAAAGGCAATCATCGCCCGCAACGCCGAGTCATTTTCCTTCATCTATCAGGAAGTCATCGACCGCTTCGGACACGTCACGTTCTTCGACCCCGAGACCGAAGTACCCGATTTCGAGGACACCGATCTGCTCTACCTCCCCGGCGGCTATCCCGAGAAACACCTCGACGCACTGGTGCAGAATGAAGCCTGCCGCCAGGCCATCAAGGCGTTTGCCGAACAAGGCGGCAGAATCGTGGCCGAGTGTGGCGGCATGATGTACCTCTGTCGCGAGATCCTTACCGACGAGGGCAACTACCCCATGTGCGGCGTGCTCCCCTATGCCATCACCGCCCGCAAGGCTGACCGCAGACTATCCCTCGGCTATCGGCAGTTCACACTCGACGGCCAGACGTATCGCGGCCATGAGTTCCACTATACGCAGTTCCTCGGCGAAGTGCCGCAGTCTGTCACCCAAGTCTACAATGCCAAAGGCGAGCCCGTACCGACACCCGTTTTCCGCCACCATAACGTATTGGCCAGTTACACTCACCTCTATCAAATCCCAACGAGCCTATGAAGTTCTACGTCATCGGAATCACAGACCATCCGCAGCCCTTCTTCCCCCCAGAGGTGTTGGAGGTTATCCGTCAGGGCAAAGTCTTCTCCGGCGGCAAGCGCCACCACGAGATAGTAGCCCCGCTGCTTCCACCCGATGCCCAGTGGATTGACATCACCGTCCCCCTCGATGCCGTCTTCGAACAATACGTTGCCCTATCCTCCACCATTACCGTTTTCGCCAGTGGCGACCCCTTGTTCTTCGGCTTTGCCAACACGATCAAGCGCAAGATGCCCGAGGCAGAGATCGTGGTCTACCCCACCTTCAACTCCCTGCAGATGCTGGCCCACCGACTGGTGATGCCCTACCACGATATGCGCATCGTATCGCTCACTGGCCGCCCGTGGCCTGAGTTCGATAAGGCCCTCATCGAAGGAGCCACGAAAATCGGCGTCCTCACAGACCGCGAACATACCCCCGCCGCCATCGCCCAGCGCATGCTCGACTACGGCTATAACGACTATCAGCTGTCCGTAGGCGAACACCTTGGCAACCCGTCGCTCGAGAAAGTCACCACCCTCTCCCTCGAAGAAGCCACTCACCGCGACTTCTCCATGCCCAACTGCATGATTTTGGCATGCCTAAAGGATATTACTCAGCGCCAGAAGAGATCTTTCGGCATTCCCGACAGCGCGTTCGCTTTACTCGACGGCCGCGAGAAGATGATTACCAAGATGCCCATCCGCCTGTTGACCCTCCAAGCTCTCGAACTGGCTTCCAGACAGGTGTTCTGGGACATCGGTTTCTGCACGGGCAGCGTCTCCATCGAGGCCCGTCTGCAGTTCCCTCATCTGCAGATATGCAGTTTCGAGATCCGACCTGAGTGCGAGGCCATCATCCAGGAGAACACCCGTCGCTTCGGTGCCCCGGGCATCGACATCCACATCGGCGATTTTCTCCAGACCGACATCACAACGCTCCCCCGCCCCGATGCCGTCTTCATCGGCGGACACGGCGGCCGTCTGAAGGAGATCATCGCGAAGGTACTGACCGTCTTAGCACCTGATGGCGTCATCGTATTCAACAGCGTCACTTCACCAGTCGTATCCAAGATGACAGATCGTCCTGGAAGTCGCCAGCTATGGGATGAAGCCTGCGCCGCCCTCGGACTCGCGCAAGAGCCACCCCTCAAAATACAACTTAATGCCTACAACCCCATAGACATTTTAAAATGTATACATTTAAAAATGTAGAAATATGACACAAAAGATAGCCATTATCCAGATTAGCAAGGAGGGCGAGGAAAATGCCACCATCCTGCAACGCCAACTGAAAGCCAAAGTAATCCAGCGCACGGAAGTGGGCAGACAGTGGAAGAAGTTCGACGCCTTTATTTTCATCGGGGCCCTGGGCATCTGCGTCAGGACCATCGCTCCTTACATCAACGACAAGCACGAGGATCCCGCCGTCGTCTGCATCGACAGCCTCGGCCTCAACGTCATCTCCGTCCTCAGCGGACATATCGGCGGTGCCAACGACCTCGCCCGTGAGGTGGCTGCCCTGACAGGCGCCCGGGAGGTCATCACCACCCAGAGCGACAATGCCGGACTCTGGGCGCTCGACACGTTTGCCGAGCGGTTCAACTGGGCCATTGCCAGCGACGACGACATGAACAAATGCATCTATGCCTTCGTCAATCGCCAGCCTACAGCCCTGCTGATGGAGATCTGCGACGAGGGTACCGACTATCTGGAGAAGACATTGCCCGACCACGTGACGGTCGTCAAGAGCCTCGAAGAGGTAGACCCCAAGAAGTTCAAGCTGGTGATCATGGTGACACCCTACAATCTCTGTCCACCCTACGGCGTGCTCGAGCTCCATTTCGTGCCCATGATAGCCTCCCTAGGTTTCGGACTCGCCAGCCATCCCGATGACTACGAGGACATCTACGACGAGATCGACGAGGCCATGAGCCAGATAGGCGTACTGCCCTGCTACAAGCGCTATTGCACCATCGACGTGAAACAGGACGAAGAGTTCTGCGCGATGCTTGTCGATGACCTGGGCGAAGAACTGGTATTCTACACCGCCGAACAACTTGCCAAGGTCGAAGTGCCTAATCCCAGCAAGACCGTTCAGAAGCACGTGGGCACGCCCTCTGTCTGTGAGGCAGCCGCCATCCTCGGAGCAAACAATGGCAAACTGATTGTCCCCAAGGTGAAAGGCAGGAACTGGACCGCTGCCCTCGCCATCGACTATAAGTATCTGCGCGATGAGCGGGAGAAAGGCGAGTCGGGCTCGGAAAAACACGGCCACATCGAGATTGTAGGCGCAGGCCCCGGCGACCCCGACCTGATCAGCGTCAGAGGCCGCAAGATGCTCGAAAGAGCCGATCTGATCCTCTACGCAGGTTCGCTGGTGCCCAAGGCGCTCACCGAGTGCCACAAGCCTGGCGCCGTCGTACGCTCTTCGGCTGATATGGCACTCGAGGAGCAATGCGAATTGATGAAAAGATTCTACGACAAGGGCAAATACATCGTACGCCTGCACACCGGCGACCCCTGCATCTTCGGAGCCATTCAGGAGCAGATGGCCTTCTTCGACCAGCAAGGCATGCACTATCACATCACCCCCGGCATCTCCAGCTTCCTCGCTGCTGCCGCCGAACTGCAGAGTCAGTTCACCATCCCCGAGCGCACCCAGACCATCATCCTCACCCGCGGCGAAGGGCGCACACCCATGCCCGAGAAAGAACAGCTCCACCTGCTCGCCAAGAGCCAGAGCACCATGTGCATCTTCCTCTCTGCCGCCATCGTCGACGATGTGCAGCGCGAACTCCTCGAGGAATATCCCGAGGACACCCCCGTGGCAGCCTGCTACCATCTCACGTGGCCCGACCAGAAGATCTATCGCGGCAAACTGAAGGATCTGGCCAAGATTGTCCACGACAACAAACTCACGCTGACTACCATGCTCGTCGTGGGCGAAGCCATCGACAACCGCGAGGGACTCTCCGAGCTCTACAACAGGCACTTCACCCATCTCTTCCGTCAAGGCGACGACAACAAGGCATCATGATACTGGTATTCGGCGGAACCACGGAAGGCCGCAAGGCCGCAGAAGTGCTCGAAGAGGCAGGCTCGCCCTATTTTTACAGCACGAAGACGGGCGAGCAAGACCTCACGCTGCAACATGGCCGACGCATCGACGGAGCGCTCGATGCCGAAGCCATGCAAGCCTTCTGCCGTGCCCGCGACATCCGCCTCATCGTCGATGCAGCCCACCCCTTCGCTGACCGCCTCCACCAGACCATCTTCAACGTAGCCGCCGAATGCCGGATCCCCGTCGTCCGCTACGAACGCATCTATCCTGAGCGAGACCCCAGCCTGGAATGGCTCGACGACTACAGCCAGATACCCCGCGACATCCCTTCGCTCCTCGCCACAACAGGCGTGCAGAGCATCGCCCGGCTGAAACCGCTCGAGGCTACAGGCATGAAGATCTACTATCGCATCCTGCCCCGAGAATCGTCCGTCGCCTTGGCCAGACAGCAGGGCGCCAGCGACGACCAGCTGTGCTACTATCACGACGGTACCACCATCGACATCGAGGCCGACGCCATCCTGCTCAAGGAGAGCGGACTTTCAGGCGGATTCCCCGAAAAGGTAGCCGCCGCCAAGGCCAGAGGCATGCGCATCCTGGTGCTGAAACGCCCGGAGCCGCTGCCCTGCCACAGCATCGTCAACGGCCCCTACGGATTGCGCCGCGCAGTAGAGCATCTGCTGCCCGACTTCTATCCCCTCCACAGCGGCCTCACCACCGGCACCTGTGCCACAGCCGCCACCATCGCCGCCACCCTCCAGCACCGCCAAAGCGCTTCGCTTCCAAAGGAAGTCCCCGTGATACTGCCCAATGGCGAAACCATTCACGTGCCCGTAACCTACGGCCCCGGCTACGCCGCCTGCCGGAAAGAGTCAGGCGACGACCCCGACGTCACCAACGGCATCGAGATCCGCGCCACGGTATCACCCGCCGATCACCTGGAGATCCTCGGAGGCGAAGGCGTCGGCACCATCACCCTCCTAGGCTTCGACTATCCCCCAGGCTCCCCAGCCATCAACAAAGCCCCGCGCGAAATGATCCGCCAGAACCTCCAAGCCCTGGGAAACGCCTCATTCCAAGTGACGATTTCCGTACCCGACGGCGCAGAGATTGCCCGCCGCACCTTCAATCCCCGTCTCGGCATCGAGGGCGGCATCTCCATCATCGGCGTCTCCGGCATTGTCAAACCCTTCTCCGAAGAAGCCTTCATCGACTCCATCCGCAAGTGCGTCACCATCGCCATCGCCTCAGGCACCGACCGCATCGTCATCAACAGCGGCGGCAAGAGCGAACGCTTCGTCAAAGCCCTCTACCCCGACCTGCCCCAACAAGCCTTCGTGGAATACGGCAACTACATCGGCGAAACCCTCAAGATCATCGCCCGACAAAGCACCATCGACGTCACCCTCGGCGTGATGCTCGGCAAGGCTGTCAAACTCGCCGCAGGCCACCTCGACACCCACAGCCGACGCGCCACGATGGACAAGACCTTCGTCGCCCAGCTGCTCGCCGAGTCAGGCATCACCCTCGACATCAGCTCCATCACCCTCGCCAAGGAACTCTGGCAGCTGATCCCCTCCCCTCAACTCCCCGTCTTCGCCAAGACCATCATCCGCCATTGCCAGACCCATTGCGCCCCCCTCCTCCCCAATGCCCGTCTCACGATTCTCCTCATCGACGACGACGGAAACATCTACGCGTAAAATCGCTTATACCTATAAAATTAGCGTACAATTTGCATAATTGTGACATTTTTTGAAAATAGTACGTTTTTTATTTGGAGTTTAGTACTAAAATTAGTACCTTTGCACCCAAAAGAACAATATGGGATCAAAAGACAAATTGGTAGAACGTTTCAAGAAGAAGCCCAAGGACTTTACATATGAAGAAACCATTACGCTTTTGGCGCACTTTGGATATGAAGTTCATAATAAGGGGACAACTTCAGGCTCTCGTGTTAGATTTAAGAATGAAACAACAGGTGTTTATATTGATATTCATCGCCCCCATCCAGGCAGTATCATGAAAGAATGGATGATTAAGGTGATATATCTGCACCTCAAGGAACATGGTCACATTAAATAATTTGAGATATGGATTTTTTGGAGTATAAGGGCTATAAGGGTAGCGTAGAATATAGCAAGGAGGACAATTGTCTGTTTGGAAAAGTACAGGGAATGAGCAAAGCGTTGATTCTCTATGAGGGGCAGACGCTCGATGAGTTAAGAAAGGACTTTGAAGAAGGGATTGATAGTTACATCGAGGGCTGTAAGGCAGACGGTATAGAGCCTGCCAAGCCCTATAGCGGAAAACTAAATCTTAGAATGTCGTCAGAATTACATTCAAAGCTTGCAGCATTTGTAGCTGCTACAGGCATGACCATTAATGATTTCATCAACAAAGCCATCAAGAACGAACTGAAGAAAGTTGCAGCATTATAATGATATTTATCTAGTTCTTCATTGAACTTTGCATGTACAGTCTGGGCCGTCTGACTGAAGAACTCCACCAAATGCTGCTCGACGGCCTTTCCACCTACGACTTTGCCCGCAAGCACCGCTTTACCGAAAAACACATGACCCGCCTCCTCAACATCCTTCGTGAGGAGGCGGGTCTTCCCCTACCCCAAGCCGCCTAACTGGATAAGCGGCCCTTGTACGTCCGTTACGTCTGAATGGTACACTTTTTATGTCCAAAAATGTGATATTCTATCTTAAAAAATATCTAAAAATGTGATTTTTCATCCTATAAACTATCCGAAAATGTGATTTTTTGCTTATATTTGCAGCCGAAAATGTGATCATTACAAACATGGAACTGCTAAAAAGAAAGATTGACAAGTATCTTCTGGACTGGAAAAACAATCCGGAAAGAAAACCGCTGATCGTGAAAGGTGCCCGGCAGGTTGGTAAGACTGAATCCATCCGGGCATTCGGTAAAGCCAACTACGAATCGGTCATCGAAATCAATTTTGTGCTTCAAAAAAAGTTCAGGGCAATCTTCGATGATGGCTATGAGGTTGAAACGATTATCAAAAACATCTCATTGCTTGAACCGAATTGGAAGTTCATACCCAATAAAACACTGATTTTCTTCGACGAGTTGCAGAAATGCCCCGACTGTGCTACCTCGCTGAAATCATTTTGTCAGGATGGTCGCTACGATGTCATCTGCTCCGGTTCGATGATGGGTATCTACTATGAGGAAATCGAATCTAACGCAGTAGGTTACAAGGAAGACTTCGAGATGCACTCCATGGACTTTGAGGAGTTCTTGTGGGCAAAAGGCTATTCGGCAGAACAGATAGACAATCTTTATCAGCATATGACTGCCTTGCAGCCATTCTCACAGCTTGAACTGGATACGATGACCGACCTGTTCCGCGACTACATGAGTCTGGGCGGAATGCCCGAAGTGGTAAAGATGTATATCGACAACGGTCATTACGGTGGAACCCTGAAACTACAGCGCCAGTTGCTGAAAGACTACGAGGAAGATATTACCAAATATGCCAAGGCTACAGATAAAGCCAAGGTTTTGGCCGTTTACAGCCATATATCCACTTTCCTGGCCAAAGAGAACAAGAAATATCAGATTACCAAGATAGCCAAGGGGGCCAGAAGCAGAGAATATATCGGTGCTGTGGAATGGCTGAAAGAAGCTGGCGTCATCAACGTATGCTATTGCCTTAGCAATGTGGAGTTGCCATTGAAAGGCAATTACGATACCGACTACTACAAGATATATTATCACGATACAGGCCTGCTGATTGCCTCGCTTGACGAGGAAGCACAGGAAGATCTGCGTGCCAACAAGAACTTCGGAACATACAAAGGTGCCATCTACGAGAATATGGTTGGCGAAATGCTCCGCAAGTCAGGCTATGAACAACTTTATTTCTACAAGCACGACAATCCCTCTTTGGAAATGGATTTCTTTATCCGTGATGCCGATTCGCTGATACCTGTAGAGGTCAAGGCCAAGGACGGCGCCACTGCCTCGCTGAACAATCTGATAAATTGGGACTCCTATCCTGATGTGAAATATGGTATCAAACTGGGGTACAAGAACATCGGCTATAACGGCAAGTTCTACACTTTCCCCTACTTCTTGGCCTTCCTTCTGAAACGTTTCCTGAAAGATCGCAGCAAATAACAGAGACAATTTGTAATATATAATTAAGGTAATGGCAACCAACAAGAATGCGCAGCTGCGTTATCGGATCTTGGACAGATGCTTCAGAAATCGTGTCTCGCCCAAGACATTCGAGCAACTCAAGGATGAAATCAACGAGGTGTTCAGAGACCTCGTTGACGATCATTTTGACATTCCTGACCGTACCCTGCGGGCAGACATCAAGATCATGCGCGACTCTTATGGTTATAATGCGCCTATCGTCACTCGTAAGATGAAGAGTGGCGACTATTGTTATTATTATTCCGACCCCGGTTTCTCCATCTTCAAGACCGACCTGACAGACAAAGATACCGAGATGCTCCAATCCGCCATTGAGATGTTGGGACGCTATCGCGGACTCCCCTCTTTGCTGGGTACTCCGCTCCGAAAAAGAACTGAAAGAACACGAAGACTGGATGTGCCAGTCCGGCCGCGTCTGCGTCATCGAGAATACCAGCTAGCTGGTATTTCATAAAACATACCGAATTATGCTATCCAATCTTCAATTATAAGACCATCGATATGACTGAAGTGCTTAACATTGTGTGTCACAATGGTCAAGTCTGCAGCCTTAGCAGCACAACCGATGAGCAAGTCAAAATCCTCAATGGGCTTGCCTGCATTCCATAACGCTACCCTTTCTTTGGCGAAGGTCTCCAAGCACTCTTCAAAAGGCAGGACATTCATTTCCTCTATGAAAGCGTGCGTCTGTTTCAAGTTCTCTTCTACACGATTGCTTTTGTATGCTCCAAAGAGTAGTTCAGCGACAACAATCTGGGAAATGAAACACTTATCTTTTCCAACCTTTTCCATTCTGTCAGCTACCTCGCGGTTACCCCTGAAGATAGCTACACAGGTACTTGTATCAAGAAGGTAGCCTTTCATAAATCGATATCAATATTGTTTGTAGACCTGGCACTGCGAATGTCATTGACAATCTCATCTGCAGTACGATCATCCTCCCAGGCACCCACAAAACGTGTTGCCCATCCCGCATCATCCTTTGCCTTTTTCGCAGGAGCGAGTCCCTTCACATACTTAAGCACCTTGGCCAATAACGTTTCATCATTGGCTATCTCGCCCATGGCGCGGTATATCTCCGCATTCAGTTCTAATGCTGTCATAATTGCTTCTTTTTACTACCGGTCGCAAAGATACGATTTATATTTTAAACTGCAAAAAATTAGAGCACTTTTTGTAGTTTAAACAGCAAAAAACGTTTTATATTTGCTGATGACAAGGGTATTAAAATTCAAAAACGACTGGAAATGAACCAATGGCATTTCCAGTCGCTTGAGGAGGTTAGTTGACCAGGCCTTCGAAGTAATCTCTGTACTCTTGGCAGGAGAACGAGGGGCAGGCTTTGTGGACACCTTCGAGTTCACAGTGGCCCATGATCTCGGCATCGGGGTAATCGGCTTTCAAGGCGCGGAGCAGGGCAATGAGGGCTGCTCGCTGGGCAGGAGTCCGGGTGTCGGCTTCATGGCCTTTCTCGTCGAGACCTCCCTCGTAGCAGATGCCGATGGAATGAGCATTATAATGACGGGCATGCATGCCGACCTCACTCTCATCACGGGTCTGGAATACCTTTCCATCCTTCTCAATGTAATAGTGATAACCAATGCCTTTGCCATGGAAACGGGCGTTGTGACAGGCCTTGAGCATTTCAACGGTGAAACGCTGGTTGCTCGCAATTATGTAAAGACCGTGTGCGCTGAGGATATCAGCCGAGTGGACGGTGTTTCGCGCGATGAGCTGCTGACACGAATGATTATGCGTGCTTATGCAAGAAATATATCCACTCTGTCAAAGAAATCTACGCTGATTGCGGATGTGGCATCTTCTGGCGAGGTGTCTTGTACGGAGCCGACTTTTGATGACTATGTAGGAGCACTGCGTAAGCTTTTCGTGATATGTGACCTTGATGCCTGGTGTCCGGCCATTCGCAGCAAGACAGCCATCCGTACAGGTCCCAAGCGCGCTTTTGTCGACCCATCTATTACTGTTGCCACATTGGCGCTAACGCCCGAGTCATTGCTGACCCAGTTGAAGACCTTTGGCTTTATCTTCGAGCAGATGTGCATTCGTGACTTTAAGTCATATACGCTTGATTTCGATAGTCATATCTCACATTATAGAGACCGCTATGGGCTCGAGTCAGATCTCGTGCTGCATCTGGGAGACGGCCGCTACGCACTGATCGAATGTAAGTTGGGTAGCAAGGAGATTGAAGACGGAGCGTCACATCTTGTGGAGTTGAAGCGGCTTATCCGCGAGTATAACAAGAAAGAGAATCAGGTTCCTTTACGCGAACCTGATCTCATGATAGTGGTAACAGGAGGAAAGATTACCTCAAAGCAGATTACCCTTGCAGGAAATTGATCTTGCGGCGGTTATGCTGACCGGGAGGACGGACGGCGAAATGCAGCCAGATGACACCGTTAGAGCCGTGTTCGAGGAGGAGCTCATCGAAGTCCTGATCAGTGTCGTCGGCGATGTCGATCAGAATGCAGGCATAACGGATGAGCTGTTCTTTGCCCGCGACGCGGATATCGACCGCGCACCCCGTCAAATGATTCGAGGTCGCTACCCCACCCGCCAGCTTGTTCACCGCCGGTGAGCGATAGCCCGAATTGATGATAATCCCCTCGACATTCTCCGAGGTCTCATAATCCTCCCCAGGCTTCAGACAATACAGCGTGTTATAGCTATACCTGAGTTCCTCAAGCCATTTGCAGACCCTCTTCAGATTCTCAATGGCTACATGACTGGGAATATTACCATCCGCAGTTCTCACACTCGTCGTGGTTAACTCAGCGAGCGAAAAGTGAGGCGTTAAGTGAACGCCATTGAGCTCGCTCAAATGGCTGAGCGCAGCCTCACTCGGCAAAGCCAAGTGCTCGGAAAGTTTGATAGTCTTGTTAATTTCTACTTTATCCATAAACCTTATGTTAGATGATAGATGTTAGATTTGCGACTAATCAAGAGACATACGCAGTTTCTTGAACCTGTCTGAACTGATCTTATCAATCAGCTTGTCCTTCTTAAATCTGCCGATAATGACATACGCACAATCCCTGCTTGTGTTGAAAGCCCTCTCAACGTCTTCGGTCTTGAACTCATCAGGCAGGCTGTCGAAGGCTGCAATGGTCTTGCCCCTGCGGCGCTTGTTCTGGTTGACCTCGTTGTCCTTATTATCATAATAGTTGTAGGCATACTTGCCGAAGAAGAAGTGCTGCGTCTTATACTGGATGTCGAGTATGAGCATACACAGTTCGATGTCCTTCTCGTCGATGGTCAGGGTTCTGCTGGCCTGCCACTCGTCCCAGTGGCGCATCAGGATGAAGGGCACGGATACGGCGATAGCATAGTAGCCCACGCGCATGATCAGCATCTCGTCGGCCCTGTCGTTGTCGATGGAGGCCAGCAGCAGGCGCTCGTTACTCCAATTCCATATCTCCTCAACCAGCGGCCACACGGGCAGCTCACCGCTCACCTTGTCGAGCTTGTAAGCCCACGACCTCATCTTCTCGATACGCTCCCGATCCACATGGCTGCAACGCGACAGGGGAATCATCTTGAAGTTGGAGTCGGGCATGGGGATACATGCCAGTCGGGTGGCAAGGCCACTGCCGAAGTTGGATTCGGTCACCTTCTTCTTCAGCGCGATCGGCGTGCCTGTATAGACATAGTTCCAGTACACGTTGAAGGGGCCGTTCACGGAGTCCACGTTCTTATACTGCTGGTTGTCCTCCTCGTTGTGGAAGGCTTTCAGTTCCATCGTGCTCTTGTCGATCCATTGACCACCCTTCGAGGCATTGGTCGACGAGTCCAGTTCCGAGTCGAAGGTCAGCATGTGCAGGTGCATCTTCTTGTCGCCCACCATCTCCACGGCCCTGTTCATATCCTCTATGAACACGCCGTTGGCCGTTCGGGGACCATGCACGCGAACCATCACTTCCGGCTGTTTCAGGGGTTCCTTCTTCTGTTCCTTGCTGCTGGTAGTGCGTTCCTTTACCGCCTTCTTGTAGCGGTTGATGGCATCGTTGCCCAGCTTGTCGGCATCGATGAGCGGCGCGGCCAGATGCTGATACAGATTGGAGGCAAACGACTTGCCGGATGTCGGGTCGCCGATCACATAGATGCAGTAGTTCAGGCGACGCTCCACTTCGGGCTGGTAGTAATAGAAATACCATGTGCGTGTCATGTCCGTTCCGAGGAAGGCCGCCCCCGTAAACAGGGCACAGGGATAGGCCGTCACCCGCTGTCCGTGACAGATCTCCCGCATCAGGGGGAAGTAGTCGAACAGCTGTTCTATCTGCTCACCCCATCTCTGCAGATCCTGAAAGAGCGGATGAGCTACATTCTCCCCCGCCTGTTGCGGTCCCAGGGCACCTACTGCCATCAGCACCTCCTTCAGCCGGATAGGTTTTTTGTCACCGTATTGCCGCTTGCAGGCACCTTCCACAGTCGCTTCCACGGGGTCACCCTCGGCAATCAGATCCTGAATCCATTTCTGGCTCTCGAAGGCCTTCATGATCCTCGTGGGACTGTTGTCCAGAATGTAGCGGAGATCTAGCGAGAGTTTGCGCATGGTATCGTGGCGCTCGCCGTCCATGGGAACGGATCCCCCCAGCCATGCCTCGATGATCTTCGAGATGGCAACCCCGTTGTAGGTCAGATCATCAGCAGTCTGATGGTCTGCTTTGTCATCTTTTCCGTCGGCTGTTGTAGCACTCTGACAACTGTTGCTCCCGGGATGACTGTCAGCCATGCCGCTGCCAGCAGCAAAAGGCAGAGTGGGCTGAGAATGACCGCTCCTGTATTCAGGAGTCCATTTTTGATCGAATGTTTCATTGTAGTAATCATAAAAGTTATGTTCGTCAATAAAAATAATATCCTCCTCGGTGGTGATGAAATGGCCGCGGCTGCCGTCCTTGCATTTTTCATCCACGAACTGCGGAATGCCCAGGAACTCCGCCATCTTGTGCTGGTTGTCGATGATGTTGCCCCATTCCATACGCGCCTTGAACACCACCTTCACGCCGTCGCCCGATGCCGACACGTACACCATCTTGATGCCGATTTCGGTGAGGTCGAGGTGTGCTGCCACCTGCTTCCACCATCGCCTCACGTCCTCGGGGGCGTGACTCTTCACCACGTGGTCCAGATCCATCACACAGAGACCGTTCAGCCGCAGCCCCTCCTTCTTGCGCCAGCGTCCCAGCCTCGGCTCCTTTTTGGGTTTCCCAGGCTTCTGCACAGGATTCGTCCACGTCTCGTCGAAGTTGCCGATGAAGGTCACCAGCGGCAGGTCTTTCTTCAGCTCGTCAGCCCATACCAGTCCGAGCTCCTCGGGCGTCTTCTTGGCCAGTGCCTCCTGCTGTTTCGCCGGCAGTCGCTTCATCCACTCCTTGAAGTCCTTATCCTGCGTCCAGTCGCGCTCATGGGCGGTGGACTTGATTTCGCGGATCTTAGCCACCATCCACTTCGAGTTATGGTCTCTCAGGAGGGAGAACATCAGCTCATGGCTGACATTCTCCGTAGGTAGTCCGAAATTCTTCTGATAACTGAATGCCATATCTTCAGAACTTGTTAGCGTTGATGATCTTGTTCACCTCCGAGGCCAGACGGAACAGCTGCGACGACATCCGTTCCTGAGGCACCGAGCTGTCGATGGTGATCATCGCGCAGAGCTGTCGGTCAACCTTTCTGTGCCACACCTTCAGTTCCGGGGTATCCTCGAAGAACTTCTTCACGTTGATCCTCGGCTCCTCCTTCATCAGCGGCTTCAGGATCTCCGTGGCCTTCTCCAGCGCGGCGTAGGCAGGATATTTCTCTGAGCCGTCCACGTTCACGTGCAGCGAGAACGAGTTCTCCTTATCCCCCTCGTTCTTGTAGAAGCAGCCCCCCTTCTTCTCCTTCAGCACCGTCCGTGCAGGGGTTTCACGGGCTTTCTGCGGCTCGAAGGCCACGTAGTCTGAATCCTTCCACTTCAGCAGCCTGCCACGCACGCTGACGTCGGGTTTGCTCTGAGGTCTCACGTCGAAACCTCCCTCAATCAATTGTTTTGTTGCCATAATCCTTATAGTTTAAATGATGAATAGTAAATTTTCATACAAAGTCTATAATGTGCCTGTCTTCGTAATCGTCAGACTCGTCCTCAAAGGCTGCGTAGTCGTTGAACGCACCGGGACTTTTCTTCTTCCAGTTGGCGATCAGCTTTTTCGGAGCCCTCAGCTTCAGGCCCGTTATCGGGATTCCCGTATGTTTTCTGAGGATAGACAGGTAAAGGGTGACGGCAAGAACCGTGTCGGAGAAAGTCCTGAAATAGGCATCTGTCACCATATTTATGCCCACCCCATCCCTAACCGTCAGATGATAACGGTTGTCATCTTCCTCGCCTTCGTCGTAGACTGTGAACACCAGTTCTACCGGTTCCTTTTTCCACCTCACGTTCATAGCCCTCAGCTCCCGAAGAGTCTCCGTCATGAGCATGGCAAAACTCCCTGGTCTCACCTCTAATGCCAGCCCCAAGACCCGGACAATCACAGAAGCGGAAGCCTCTTCGCCTTCCAGACAAAGATGGCAGTAGACCTGCCTGCCCAAAATCCTTTCCGAATTAACTGTGTTCACAATCGGTTCCCCAGGTTTCAGCGTCAGCCACATCGGGCGTTTATCCGCGTCGAGTCCCGCAAAATACAGCCGCTCCAGCGTACCGTAACGCTCATTATAAGCAATCGTGATCATACAGCCTGGATTTTTGAGATACGGATCTTGTTGAAATGGCGCACTTCGCCCGTCTGATCATTCTTCTTTTCGCTAATGTCAATACGACACTGTACGCTGTAGACGAGTTGCTGATCTAGCGGATTCTTGCTGAGGGAAAGAGCCTGCTGGTCAGTAACCTCAGCCACGAAAGTGTCAATACCATCGGTCAACAGGAATTCAATACTTGAGATCAGAATACTCTCATTAGTTCTCGGATTTGTCCAGTTCCGCTGCTGCAGCGGCCCCTGGCTCTTGATTCTTACTATTTTCTCCATAATTTTACGATGAATTTAAAAGTTTCACATCGCAAAATTACGGACTATTGTTTATTGGCGGATGACTTTATAATACTACTCCTCTGGATACCTCCGAATATCTCTGAATATCTCCAAATACCTCCACTCTTATTTGGAGATAATACAAAAAAAGCGCCAAAAATCAAATGATTCCGGCGCAAGTAATAATGCAACAGGTTGTTGCCTTACTTATCTTTTATAATGTTTCTGGAATGTCTTTTCATTAAAACCAGAACCTTGGGGCATTCCTATCCGTGTTAATTCCTTATACGCCATTCCAGGATTCATCGGAAGCAAGATTTTTTTCTCATCAGCCATTTGCTTCAGATATGTACAAATCTCCTGTATGCCATGATGCTTCACTAGCCGTGTTACTTCATTATGTACAATTATCTCCTGCTCACTATCTATCGAAGGATGGATAAACTTGAATAGCTCCTCATCATTATTGTCAGTATTCTCATCGTTCTTTTTAACTTTAGCAGGCTTTCCCTTGCATATTTCTTTATCCGGCTTACCAATATTAACAACCTCGTTATCATGAATATCGAACATCGGGCCATTAAATGTCACATCTCCAGTAAACGTAACGCCCAAACTTTCTTCTTTTTTCTCTTTCATCGTTATTTACTGATCTTAACTACTTTGTTTCCTTTAACAGTATAAAGTGAATCAAAATGCGGATTGTTGATAATTATCTGCGGTTGTTCGTCTTTAAAATAGCCTGCATTTTTCATTTCCTTATAAGCCTCCTTCCATACTTCAATATCTCCAAACAGAATCTGCATTGTTAACTTGGCATCGCATCTTTCAGCCAAATTGTCGCACTCGTTAAAAGCATTGATTATTACCTCCTTGGTAATATGAGCATTTGCTATTTCGTTCATTCTCTTGTCTTTCTTTGCTAATTGTTCTTTATACGATACAAGTTCCCAAAAGCCCCTTTTACCTTCGGTGTGACGAAACAATTTTGGAGTTGTCTGAAGTAAACGGCGCAAGGTGGCCTTTATATTGCTCTCAGGCTTATACTTAATATATGGAATAACACGAGGATAGATATCCCTTAACCTGGCTCTTCCGCCAAGTTCTTCAAGAGCCCTTTTTACTGCCTCCTTTTGCGTTAGTTTTGTTTGCTTATCCATACCTGTCTGCAAAGATACGAAAAAAAGGGATCCACAGTTAGGTATCGACTATGCAACAATGCATTTTTGATCTTTATTAACTATTTAGATTCATTTTAGCTTCTAAAGTATTCTGCTTATTAGTATTATTATAATTCATCCGTTATAATCTTAACTCTGTTTTTGACAGTTTCACTAGGTTTATAAAAACGAAACACGCCTTTTCCATAGACAATCAGTTCCTTGATTTGTGGATGTCCTAATAGATATTCTTCAATATCATTCTTCTTACCATCAGGCTGGAATAAATCCCAAAGCGCTAATTTATTTCTTTTTAGGCAACATATTTTATCGATCTTATCATAGAACTTGCGACCGTTGTTGTACTTAAGGCTAATAGACTTCCAAAATTTATTAGCTTTGGCTGTTTCTAACTTCTCGTTCCTTAACAATTTGGCTCCAAGAATAAGTTTCTCGGAATTATCGAATATCACAGGAGCCAGCATTTGACTATCTTCCTTCTTGTCTGTTGACTTCATTAGGAGCCAATTAAAAACCCATCTGACAGGGTCTACTCTCTTTACTACCATTCTATCCTCAAAGAATGGCAGATTTTCTATGGGTAAAGGTTCACAACAAGCAAAGCAATCCGTCTGAGTATCTTCTGCCTTAACAATGTCAGGTATCTTTTTCCTAAATCCTACATAGTTCTCTATATTGTCTATTTCCACACTTCTGGCTTTGCTGATAGCTGCAAATTCTTCCTCACGCTCTATGCCCAAGAACCTACGTCCTAGTAAATTTGCAGCTATGCCAGTAGTACTACTTCCTGCAAACGGATCGAGAATCCAAGCACCTGGTTTTGTCGATGCCATGATAATTCGTGACAGAACACATATCGGTTTTTGCGTTGGATGTTTGCCACAAGATTTCTCCCATGGTGCAATAGCAGGCAAACGCCATACATCGGTCATTTGCTTTTCACCATTGATGTGCTTCATCAGGTCATAATTATAATAATGTGCTATCTTTTCTGATTTTCGAGCCCAAATGATGAACTCAGTCGAATATGTGAAATAGCGGCAGGAGATATTGGGTGGCGGATTTGTCTTAGCCCAAGTGATGACATTGAGGATCTTGTACCCCAACTGTGTTAGACAATTGGCTACAGAGAATATATTATGGTATGTTCCAGAAATCCATATCGTGCCATTATCTTTCAGTTTTTCCCTGCATAAGGAGAGCCATTTCAGGTTGAAGGCATTGATTTCGTCCTGTGACATAGTTTTATCCCAATCGCCCTTATCCACACAAACGATTTTTCCGCTTTGCACGCTAATGCCTCCACTCGATAAGAAATAAGGAGGATCAGCAAATATCATATCGAATTTGAAATCGAACTGCGGCAACAATTCAAAGGTATCACCATTCAAAATGGTAAAAGCCCTGTCATCCGACTTATAATAAGGCGTTATCATTTCTTGACCAATTCAACAAAAGAAGAGATGCTGGTGAGATTATATACACTAGGAATCGTATTGTAAGCTTCTTCCAACTTGTTACGGGCTGATTTCCACCCAATGCCATCGGTTATCCAGACAAATTCGAATCCCTTGACAGAATTCACTTTAGGAGCCAGTTCCGTATAGGCGCGGGCTACCTCGTTTAGTTTAGAACCGCCACCACTGTAGAAGTTCACTTCAATCAGATACTTCTTTGAGAGTGTGTCGATAAAGAAATCAAAACGTTTCTCATCCGTACCTAGTACTGACAATACAGGGAACTCAGAGGAATACACCTCTTGGCGAAATCTGATACCGTTATCCTTGAATATCTTGGCAACAGTATTCTCCATGATATGCCCGCTTCGGTTCTTTCTGGCATTGGTGTCAAGACCAGTCTCAATGCCAAACACATAATCCACGAGATTCTTTATACGGCGTGATTCAAAAACTTCAGACAAGCCTGTTCCCTGTAAAAACTCTACTACTTTTATCTTTGATTCAAAGTAGCTCTTCAGAAGCACAACTTCACCCTTTTCATCTACTACAGGTTTCTTACCTTCATCCCTAACGGCAATCAGAATCCCAAGTACCTCAAACACCTTTGGATCGCGCTGCCATATTTCTGAAACGCCTTTTTCCAAATCCTCCTTACCTATTAGATAATTAAGCGTATTCAGACTCATTTCTACCTCTGCCACATTAGCAGATATTTTATCAAAATCACAAAAGAAATCCAGTGTCTGGTTAGTCTCTTTCAGTTGTGACATAAAAAGATCAAAATTCTTATTCATAGTTCTTGATTAATAGTTCTGTTAGTTTTCCTCTCTTTTCAGGATTGGCATTGATAGAACGCGATGCATAGACTCGCTCGATTCTGTAATCTGCATATAGTTCCTCGAAGAATGAGTCTTCAGGATTCTTGGCGGAACAATCTGCATTACTCTCCATCCAAAGGCATCCTCGGTCAGTAAGCTGATGACAGAATGCACCCAGGGCTCTCTGGTCATCATCATTGAAGTCACCTTTGGCATAAGCTGTAAAACTCGATGTAGCATCCAAAGGACGATAAGGAGGATCAAGATAAACGAAAGTAAAGCCATCAATATGCTCTATGGTCTGGGTATAATCGCCATGACAGATCTCGACTTGTGCCGATTGGAGTAGCCGGCTGTCGGCTCTCAATATCTTGGCATTGCAAATAGTTGGATTGGAGTATTTACCGAAAGGCACATTAAACTGCCCCTTACGGTTAACTCTATATAGCCCATTGAAACATGTTTTGTTCAAGAATAACAATTGCGAAACCCGATCGATAGTATCACCTACATGTTGGTTATATCGTTCACGAACCTCATAGAATATCTGGCCTCTCCCGTCTTGATCCGTAATGGCCAAATAGTTTTTCTCCAACCTATCGAGATTAGTGATCAATGACTCAACATCATCTTTGATAATCCTATAGGTGAGTACCAGATCTTCGTTCACATCATTGATGACCGCCTTCCTTATGGTATCAAAATGCTGTAGCATGTAGAATAACATCGCCCCGCCTCCAACAAACGGTTCGATGTACGTGAAAGGTTCTGCCTTAATCCTCTTTGGCAGATGTTCTGACAACTGGCCTAATAACTGCCCTTTGCCTCCTGCCCATTTCAAAAATGGTTTTGCTTCTGTGCTCATTGCTCTTTTGTCGTTTAGTTGCGGACAAAAGAAAGCGTACCCTCCTCCTATTCACCACTTAACGAAGGCCGTCCACCACAGAAGCCCATACAGAGAGGTGAAAGGAAGGGGTACGCCTATACAGAATAGGCGTATCCTCATCCCCAGAGACTCTCTGTAACTACTGTTAGTTGGTGGACTGTTTTCGTTAAAAGTCTCTTAGAACTTAGATACTACTATCTAATTCCACAAAGTTGCCAGCGCTCTTTGAGAGCAATAAGCGGGTGCAAAGTTAATAATTTCTAGCGATTAAACAAACAATCCGCTTATGCTTTTTCATCTTTTCACGCTGATTTCAGTTTCTATGTAATCAGAAGCCTCCAGAATGATGTCGCAATTTTGATACATCAGCCTCACCTGCTCTACGGCAAGTTCTTCACTATCGGCATCGATTTCAATTATGCGACTCAACGTTTCTGTTATTTCAACTGTGTACTTCGTCATACATCATGCAAAGATACCACAATTTGATCGAAATAACGCAAATAGATCAAAACTTAACATAAAAGATCAAAAAGGATCAATCAGTAAGGGATAATACACTCGAGCTACAGGCATTTCTAACATCTAACATCTAACGTAAAGGTTTACTATATTGCATTAATGAGCCAAAGAGAGGGGTAATTATTACTTATAACAATAATATAATAGTTACTTATTATATATATTATAATATATATAATAAGTAAATGCTATATAAGACGTAATTCGGACGAATGCTTATGTTAGATGTTAGATGTTAGAAATCAAGGGCATATAACTACGAATACTTTTTACATAATCGCTATTCAATAATACTCCCTTGAATCTAGCTCTGGCAAAGACATAATCAACCGTAAGCAGAGGTTGTTTTTGTCGTAAGAGGAAGGACGCTCGGATTACGATTGAGTTACAATCGCTAAAAAGCCCCTAAAACGGGGCATTTCAGGGGTGTCCGAGTCGTTGGTAAATAATGTTTACTTCCGACGGGAGGAATGAGCGGCGCTTCAGCGTTGTTAGATGCCGGAGAGCGGGATCTTCGTCGAGGAGTGACTTTAACTTCTGCCAGGCTGAGCGCGGCAGGATGTAGGGAAAGTAGAGCTGTGCGAGCTCCATGCGTCCGAATGATTTTGCTGATTGTTCCATAACTGTGCTTGATTTGATGATTTCTAACTATATTGCAAAGATACTGATTTTTCACGAGAAAACGGCATAAGAAAGCGCAAAATAATTGGTGTAAGTACTCATAAGTACTATTAAGTTTATACAAGTACTTTCGGACGATTACAATTCTTGCGAATATAAACATATTTATGTAATTTTGCATTGTCAATCGATGGAGCAGCGAGAGCCATCAAGTGCACTTGAATGGCAGAGTCGCGACAGAGAAGTCAATCCGGAACGACAGGCGGGAAGCGGCGGACCGATGTAGATCGTCGCAACACAAACACAAATTTAAATTTATAGGAGAATCAATTATGGTACAGAATCCACAATTTCTGATTAACATTCGTAAGAACATCAACGCCAACAACCCCGGTTACGGCAAGTATTATCCCAAGGCAGTAGAGAAGGAGACGATCACGCTCCGAGGTCTGGCCAAGCACATGAGCGAGCACCAGTGCGTCTACTCGCGCGACATCATCGAGGGCGTGCTCATCAAGATGGCGAGCTGCATGATCGAGCTCATCGCGCAGGGCAACCCCATCAAGATCGACGGGCTGGGTATCTTCTGG
>OMXK01000006.1 GCA_900314995.1 uncultured Prevotella sp. | reverse complement strand
CAGCCGTACTACATTTGATGCAAGGCTCAGCGTATATCCATTTGGTGACAGAAATGCATTCTTCATAGCCGGAGGCCTGTCTTTTGGAGGAAAAAAGTTAGCTAAACTGTCTGGCTATTGTAGCGAGGTGGCAAGGCTCTATTCAGAACACCCCGAATATTCTGAACAGATTACCGCTGAGATTGACAAATACAAAATTGTGATTGACAGGAATGGAAATGTGGAAGGAGATGCCCGCGTGAAATCTGTTCGGCCATACGTAGGATTAGGTTACGGACGCTTGGTTCCCAAGAATCGTGTTGGTTTCCGGATTGAGGCAGGTTGTCAGTTCATGGGTAAGATCAAGGTGTATCAGGATGGTCAAGAGCTGAATGCTGTCTTGAATGAGGCTAAAGATGATGACCTTTCTAAAATCATCGACAAGTGGAGTGTGTATCCAGTGCTCAGACTAACACTTACAGGACGGATACTATAGTATAAGAATCGTGGGGACAGATGTTGACTGGCCCCACGATTCATTTGTATGCACGATGAACTTTACTTCTTGATCAGCGAGGCGACCCAGAGGATGGCTACGGCGCCGATGATGGCTGTGCCGAGTTGGCCAAGAACGCCTCCCCATGTAATGCCCAGCTGATCGAACAGCCAGCCGCCGACGAGACCGCCAAAGAGGCCAAGCACCAGATTCATAATCAGGCCGAAACCGCCACCTTTCATCAACTTGCCAGCACAGAAACCTGCCAGACATCCAAGAATAATTGATCCGATAATACCCATAATAGTCTAATTTTAATGATTAATCGGCTGCAAAAGTACACATTATTATCGAAAGTTCAAAGAAATAAGATGAATTTATTTGGAAATGTCGGCAGTTTTTATTACCTTTGCCAATGATAATTCAAAACCTAAAGACCAACAAGACGAACTTATGAAGCATTTCACCTTATTAATATTATTAGCGGCCACGATGGCTGGGACGGCAAGGGCTGATAATGGGCTGAAGCCGAGGCTCGTGGTGTGTACGGATATTGCGCCTGCCGATGTGGAACCTGACGATATGGAGTCGATGGTGAGGCTGATGGCTTATGCCGACTGCTTTGAGATCGAGGCGCTGATTACATCGGTGGGATGGAACTGCGATCCTTATCCGACGGAGTGGGCGGAGTATCTGCAGCGTGTGATTGAGGCCTATCGGAAGGATGTCAATAACCTGATGAAACGTTCTGCACAGCAGGGATTCTTGCCGATGGAACAGGAGAATGGCAGTCAGAAGATGGGCTACTGGCCCAGTGCTGACTATCTGAAGAGTCGGGCTGTGATGGGCAGTCAGCGTGGCGGCATCAAGGCGATCGGTGAAGACAATGACTCACCAGGCAGCAATCTGCTAATCCGACTGGCTGACGAGCAGGATGAGCGTCCGATCTATGTGGCAGCATGGGGTGGGGCGAATACCTTGGCTCAGGCTATCTGGCGCGTCAAACAGACGAGAACGGCTGAGGAACTGAAGAAGTTCGTCAGTAAGTTCCGCATCTATACGATTACGGATCAGGATATGCAGTATAATATGCGAATGGATCGTGCTTACAGTTCTCATCAATGGCTGCGGAAGTTGTTTAAGAACGATCTGCAGTTCATTTGGGATGAAGGCACCTGGCAGGAACAGTGTGAACTGGGAAAGCAACATTGGCAGCAGCATGCCAGCCATATTCAGGGCAAAGGTGCGCTGGGCAAGGAATATCCTGACTATAAGTGGGGCGTGGAAGGCGACACCCCAAGTTTCCTGTACGTGATGCCAAATGGTCTGAATGATCCCGAAGACCCTTATCAGGCCAGTTGGGCAGGCTATCACGAACGTGGACTTTGCCCCGATTCGCTGACGACGGCCTGGACCAGCTGGGAAGATCCCGTCCGCAGCATCAGCATCGGCTATAAGAAACGCTTCTATCCTGACGAACTGAACGATTTCATCGCCCGAATGGAGTGGGCCTCAGAAGGACAGGGAAATCGGAACCCCCAGATCGTCATCAATGGAGATGCCAACAGTCCTACACCTATTTATATTATAGAAGAAGCCGGACAGACAATCAGGCTCGATGCTTCAAAGAGCGTGGATCCTGATGGCGACGGTCTGACATTCCTCTGGTGGCTACAGCCTGAGATCGGCAAGGGAAGACTGCAGATAGCCACACCAACGATGCCATTGACGGCGGTTACGATTCCAAAGGAATCTCAGGGACAGACCTTCCATCTGATCTGTGAAGTTCACGATAACAGTCCCCATCATCTTGTGGCTTATCGTAGGGTTATCATCCGTACCAATCCTAAAAACATATATTTAACCAAAAATTAGAGGCTTATGAAAGTAGGAATCCCAAAAGAAATCAAGAACAATGAGAACCGTGTGGGTATGACCCCAGCGGGAGTGGCTGAGTTAGCCCGTCGTGGACACGAGGTAAGTGTGCAGCATACGGCTGGCGAAGGCAGTGGTTTTTCCGATGACGACTATGTGGCAGCTGGAGCTCGAATCCTGCCTTCGATGGAGGCCGTCTATCGGGAGTGCGACATGATTGTGAAGGTGAAGGAGCCAATCGAACCTGAGTATGAGCTGGTGAGAAAAGGACAGTTGCTCTTTACCTATTTCCATTTTGCTTGTGAGAGGGAACTGACTGACGCCATGCTGAAGAGCGGAGCCGTCTGTCTGGCCTACGAAACGGTACAGTTGCCAAACGGGTCGCTGCCGTTATTGCAGCCGATGAGTGAGGTCGCCGGTAGAATGGCCACATTGAATGGAGCCTATTATCTGCAGAAGACGAAAGGCGGCAAGGGCAAGCTGATCAGCGGCGTGCCTGGCGTGAGTCCTGCGAAGGTGCTGGTGCTTGGCGGTGGAGTGGTTGGCGAGGCGGCTGCGATGATGGCAGCCGGTCTTGGGGCCGACGTGACTATCGCGGATATCTCTCTGCCCAGACTGCGGCAGCTCGACATCGAGACGCCAGCCAATGTGCATACCCTCTATTCGTCGGAGCATAATATCCGCAAGATGCTGCCAACGGTAGACATCGTCGTTGGTAGTGTGCTGGTTCCCGGTGACAAGACACCGCATCTGATTACGAAGGAGATGCTGAAGCTGATGGAGCCTGGTACGGTTCTTGTGGATGTGGCCATCGACCAGGGAGGCTGTTTCGAGACCTCAAGACCCACGACCCACAGCGATCCCGTATATATCGAGGACGGCATCGTTCATTATTGTGTGGCAAATATCCCTGGTGCTGTACCCAACACCTCGACCTTGGCCCTGACCAATGCCACCCTGCGCTATGCTCTGGCATTGGCCGACAAGGGTTGGCAGAAGGCCTGCAAGGATGATGCCGCTCTGGCCAAGGGACTGAACATCGTAGAGGGTAAGGTGGTGTTCAAGGCAGTAGCCGATGTATTCGGTCTGCCCTATGAACCGCTGGCTCTATAAAGTTTAGACATTGTATAAATTGAAATGAAATCTGCAAAATGTTTGTGGATTTCATTTTTTCTTCGTATATTTGCAGACGATATTTAAGAATCACATTATTAATAACTAAAAAAGATAAATACAATTATGAAGAAAAAGTTCATTTGCGCCGTTTGTGGATATATCTATGAAGGCGATGCAGCTCCCGAGAAGTGCCCAATCTGTAAGGCTCCAGCTTCTAAGTTCTCTGAGTTGAAAGAAGATGGCGAGACCACCTATGCTACCGTTCATCGCATCGGCGACGGCAAGCCCGAGGGTGTCAGCGAGGAGATGATCAATGACCTGCGCAACCACTTCAATGGTGAGTGTGGCGAGGTTGGTATGTATCTGGCTATGGCTCGTCAGGCTGATCGTGAGGGCTATCCCGAGATTGCTGAGGCTTTCAAGCGCTATGCTTTCGAGGAGGCAGACCATGCTTCTCGTTTCGCAGAATTGCTGGGTGAGTGCGTTTGGGATACGAAGACCAATCTGGAGAAGCGCGCTGCTGCCGAGGCTGGTGCTTGCGAGGACAAGTTCCGCATTGCCAAGAACGCAAAGGCTGCCGGTTTCGATGCTATTCACGACACCGTTCACGAGATGGCAAAGGACGAAGCACGTCATGGTGCAGGCTTCGCCGGACTGCTGAAGAGATACTTTGGCAAGTAATTACACAATAAATCATCAAATTATCCGTTTTATCTATACGATGAAACGGATTTTTTATTTGTTATTAGTACTACTTTGGGTAGCTTGCGAGAACGATGATTCTTTCTCGACGAGTACAGGTTTGCGCCTGTCTTTCTCAGTTGACACCTTACAGATGGATACGATTTTCAGTCGTACCCCATCGTCAACGTATGCGTTCTGGGTTCATAACCATAACGACGATGGAATCAGGATTTCTACGGTGAAACTGAAGCGGGGTAACCAGTCAGGCTATCGCGTAAACGTCGATGGTGTGTATCTTGACAATTCCAACGGTTCTCAGACGAACAATGTGGAGATTCGCAGAAAGGACAGTCTGTTGGTGTTTGTAGAACTGACTGTACCAGAGACGCGTCAGAAGGAACCGCTGCTGGTGGAAGACGACCTGCTGTTTGCACTGGAGAGTGGGGCAGAGCAGAAAGTTTGTCTTCGGGCCTGGGCCTGGGATGCCCAAAGGCTCTATGACATGCAGATAAAGAAGGATACGGTGATAGAGACAGGCGTTCCGTTGATCGTTTATGGAACCCTGCAGGTAGACAAAGGTGTGAAACTGACCATCAAGAATACGGATCTCTATTTCCACGATGGTGCCGGAATGAACGTAGACGGACAGTTGGAAACGGATCATGTAACGATGCGAGGGGATCGGCTTGACGATATGTTTGACTATCTGCCCTATGATCGCGTCAGCAATCAATGGGAGGGCGTGAGATTCTCCGAAAGTTCGACTGGTAATGTATTGAAATATACAGAGATACGGAATGCAGATGAAGCATTGGTTTGTGATTCTTCCAAGCTCGATCTCTCGGTCTATCGGCTGGAAATGGATCATTGTATAGTACATAATAGTAATAGTACAGGCGTGAAGATCGTCAATTCATACGCATCCTTGAACTATTGTCAATTAACCAATGCCGGAGGCGATTGTCTTGCAGTATATGGCGGAGAAGTAAACGTCAATTATTGTACGATAGCCCAGTTCTATCCATTCTCAGCGGATCGCGGTGCAGCCCTCTTCTTCTCGAACAGAGGAACTACTGCTTCGGCCAATCCGCTGAAAATCACATGTATAGGTTCGATAATGACTGGCTATGAAGATGATGTAGTGATGGGAGACGATACGAGTGAGGCTGCTTTCGAGTATCATTTTGCCAGTTGTCTGCTCCGCACACCGGCAGTTGACGACGCGGAGCGTTTCACGAATATCATTTGGGAGAAGCCGGATGATGAGGTTCAGGGCAAACTACACTTTGTCAAGATCGACGAGGACAACCTTGACTACGATTTCCACCTTGACGAGAAGTCAACGGCAAAGGGAATGGGGTGTTATTAGAACTCAGAAAACATCAGTGGCATCAAAGCCCTGATTCCATCGATCACATAGATACATTTCCGGCCATAAAGCAGGATGCGGATAGGGTGTCCTGCACGAGTCTCTGACTCGATAATGACCTGACGGCAACTGCCACAGGGGCCTACCGGCTCATATTGCAACTCACCATCCGTACCACGGGCAGCAATCGCCAGCGTTTCAACAGGAACGTTAGGATATTGGGCTCCAGCAGCAAAAAGGGCCGTTCGTTCGGCACAAAGTCCCGATGGATAGGCCGCATTTTCCTGATTACAACCAATCACCACCTCACCGTTCTCCAAACGGACGGCTGCTCCGACATGGAACTTCGAGTAGGGGGCATAACTACGTTGTGTGGCCTCAATGGCAAGGTTCACCAAATGCTGTTCCTCGGCAGACAATTCTTCTATCTGACAGGCCTTAATGACGGATTTTAGTTCTACTTCTTTCATAAATTGCGTTATTTTTCGGCAAATATACGAATAATTCGAGAAATATTGCTACTTTTGCAGCAATAAAATTGCATCATGAAGAAGTTTTTCATTACCATATCACTATTTCTGTCATTGAATGCCTCTGCGCAGATACGATGGAATCAGGTTTATCAGCAGTATTTCGATCAATATAAGGATATTGCCATCGAGCAGATGCTGCGCTATAAGATTCCAGCTTCCATCACGTTAGCTCAGGGTGTGTTTGAGAGCGGAGCCGGAAGGAGTAGTCTGGCCACGAGAGCCAACAATCACTTCGGTATCAAATGTCACGGTTGGACTGGGCGGACCACTTATCAGGATGATGACGAGAGTAACGAGTGCTTCCGGGCCTATAATTCTGCTTATGAGTCGTATGAGGATCACTCAAAGTTCCTGGTTAACGGACAGCGCTATCGCTCGCTGTTTAACCTGAGTGTTACTGACTATAAGGGTTGGGCTAAGGGACTGAAGGCTGCCGGCTATGCTACGAACCCTGCCTATGCCAGCAAGTTGATAGAGATTATCCAATTGTATAAGCTCTATCAGTATGACAAGGCCCACGACTACGATAAGTTCATGTCTGATCGTGCAAAGGATCATCCAGTCAATGGTTCCATGCACATCATCAAACCTTATAATAAGAATTATTATCTGATCGTGCGCAAGGGCGATACCTTTAAGTCTATTGCCGAAGAGGTAGGCATCAGTTACAGGAAGTTAGCCAAATATAATGAGCGCGACAAACGCGATCAATTGGAAGAAGGCGAAATCTTGTGGCTGAAGAAGAAGCAGAAGAAGGCACCGAAGGATTACAAGGGTCGTCTCCATTATGTAAGGAATGGAGAATCGATGTACTCGATTGCCCAGAAATACGGTATCCGTCTGAAGAATCTCTATAAGATGAACCATCTGTCGCCCGACCATCAGATTAGGGTAGGAGAAAGTCTCCGGTTGAGATAAAAGGAAAAAGAAAGATGCAGGTCGGCGAAACCTGCATCTTTTTTATATCAGAGCGGAATACGGGAATCGAACCCGCCTCCCAGGCTTGGGAAGCCCGTGCACTACCGATGTGCTAATTCCGCAAAATAAATTCTCCTGATTTTTTTGAGCCGATACCCGGACTCGAACCGGGGACCTACGCATTACGAATGCGTTGCTCTACCAACTGAGCCATATCGGCAACCCTTCGTATTAACCTTTAAAATCTGTACACCCGCAGGGGCTCGAACCCTGGACACCCTGATTAAGAGTCAGGTGCTCTACCAACTGAGCTACACCCGCAGGGGCTCGAACCCTGGACACCCTGATTAAGAGTCAGGTGCTCTACCAACTGAGCTACGGGTGCATCCTTTCGTTTTGCGGGTGCAAAGGTACACACTTTTTTTGATACCACCAAACTTTTTGCAGAATTTCTTTGTAAAAAAGTTATTCGCGTGTGGTATGGAACCCTTCCAGGTTCTCGTAGCGGCGTTTCATCATCCGATTATAGATATGCCGAATCCACAGCGGGTGGGTAACCATGAAACCAAGTCCGAGAACAGCCATGAAGATAAAAGTACCTGTCTCGCCCACCAGTACAAACCCTATGGCGGCGATAATGCCAGGGCCGCTAAGCGCAATCATTTCTATGACAATCTGCATGCCGTTCTCAAAGTTTCCCTTACCCGTTACCTTCTGTTGGAGTGGAAGCGTCTGCTTGTTGTAGACTGCCAATTGGAAGATGATGAAATGGAGTAGTCCAGCCGTCAGGAACATATAGGCAATCAGCATGAGGAAAGTGAACTTGCCATTGAACACAGCAGGAAGCATCACCAGGAAGGGAATCAGTAGGGCGGCCGTATAGAACCAGAACTTAGCCTCCAGCAAAGCGATGATATTCTCTTTGTGCATCATCAGCATATCAATGTAGTTGCCTTCCTGGCCCATAATCTTCACAAGGGATGTGACGCTGAAGATGGCGAAACAATACAGACACCAGAAATTGGTCATGAAGATACTGTCGTAGATGTTGGTATAGGCAATCAGCGAAGAAAAGATGATAATGATCGTAATGCTCATGATACAACGGCTTTTCATCACTTTGTTGCGCATGTTCGACTTCATCTCAATCTTCAGGTATTCTCCGACCAGACCAAAACGATTAAGGAAGGAGAAAGTAGAGATATGCTTCAATGCCTTTTCGTTCTTCTTGGAAATCTCCTCGTAGACATACTTGAACTGGAGATGACGGTTGATGAAGAATACAACTATCAGTGCCAGCAGGATGACGGGAACCAGATACCATGCTCTTCCAAAGTCGGCAAAAGTGTCCAGCATCTTGGCAAAGACACTAGCCTTGAAGTTAAGGAGTAATGGTGTGAAAGGCAGCAAATAGAAGATGGCAGCGGGTATGATCCACACCACCTTCCTGTTGATAAGCGTTCGGAAGAAGAGATATATCTGGCTGTTAAGCATGATGAGCATGACAGAGGCCAGAAGCTCTAAGGTTACAGGCCAGAAACCAGCGCCGGCTATCAGGATGATGAAGGAATAGGGGAGAAACATCATCAGCCAGAGGAAGTTGTAGCCGCTAAGATGGGAGGATACGAGGAAACACTCTATGGCGGTAAAGCGGGAAATCGGCTGTAAGATGTATGGCTTGACCATCATTCCAGGCGTGGTCTGGAAGATAAAGCGCAAATAGAAATCGATCATCAGGATGATAGGCATCAGAGAGATCATCATGCCAGCCTCTCCATCGGCAGACATCGCTATCAGAATACCATAAAGAATAAGGTATAGACCGAAGAAGGCTCCGCCAATACCCATGAGGGCTTTTGCCCATTTGTTTTGCTCGAATACCGGACTGCGCTTGTAGCTCAGATTCGTATTCTTTCGAAGAAGTCTGTATAGTTTGTATCTATTCATTCCAGCCTATTTATCTCAAGTCTATTATCTCTGCCTGGGGGAAATCTTTTGCGTTAAAACGGAACTGACTATCGGGGACACTCTGTTTCTTGAGATCAGAGATATCGAAGATCGTCCATTTTGTTCCTTGAAGCAGTTTAACTTGAGTAGGGGTGTTGGAACTCTTATTGACCGTAATGAACAGCTCACGGATCTTCTTGTCTTTCGTAGATGCGGTGAGATGAACCACATAATCCTTGCCAGAACTATTCAGCGTAGCGTCATACCCGTTCTTATAGAGGTTGATGAAGTTGTAGGGATTAATCGCCTGCAGCTGAGACTCGGTGGGAGTCGTGACGTTCACCTCGTCGTTATTTTTCATATAGGTCCACTGCGTCTTACCGTCAAACCACACGATAGCCTGAGGGGTAGTGGCATGGAACTTTCTGCCCTTAATGGCAATGGTACCGCTGGTGTTACCCATGCTGCCAGTCATCTTGAATTTGGCCTGAACACCCGATTTCACCGTGATGTTGGCTGCCGCCTTGTCAAGTACGCTCTTGGCGGTCTGCGCAAAAGTGGCGGCACTGATGAGTGTCGCTGCTATCAGAAAACAAATCTTTTTCATTATCTAAAACTACTTAAAAGGTTGTTCAAACTCGTTTCATCCTGAATCATCACCTCACGAGGCTTGGAACCCATAGCGGCTCCAACGACTCCGGCTTTCTCCAACTGATCCATCAGTCGGCCTGCACGGTTGTAGCCAATGGCAAACTTACGCTGAATGAGCGAAGTGGATCCACTTTGATTCAGAACAATCAGACGGGCTGCATCCTCAAATAGCGGATCCAAGTGCTGCATATCCACGTCAGCACTGCCACCATCACCTAAGTCTGCATCTGGGGTATCAGGCTCCGGCAACTCAAACGGCATGTTGTAGCTCTGTTGTTTGGCGATGAATTCGTTGATTCTTTCAACTTCTGGCGTATCCACGAAGGCACACTGTACACGAATGGGCTCAGCACCACCAAGATACAGCATATCACCTTTACCTATCAGTTGCTGGGCACCAGTACGGTCCAGAATGGTCTTAGAGTCAATACCTGCAGAAACCTTAAAGGCGATACGGGCAGGGAAGTTGGCCTTGATATTACCCGTGATAATCGTCGTCGTTGGACGCTGGGTGGCAATCACCATGTGGATACCAACGGCACGTGCCAACTGAGCGATACGGGCAATAGGAAGTTCTATCTCCTTTCCGGCGGTCATGATCAAATCACCGAACTCATCGATGATTACGACAATGTAAGGCATGTAACCATGACCTCCACGGGGAGGAATCTTACGGTCGATGAATTTCTTGTTGTATTCCTTGATGTTACGGGCACCAACCTCCTTGAGCAGGTCGTAACGCGTATCCATCAACTTACAGAGTGAGTTCAGGGTACGTACAACCTTGGTCACATCTGTGATAATCGGATCGGCATCCTCGTCTGGCACCTTTGCCAGGAAATGGTTGATCAGCGGGTTATAGATAGAGAACTCAACCTTCTTCGGATCGACGAGCACAATCTTCAGTTCGGCGGGGTGCTTCTTATATAATAAAGAGGTAACGATGGCGTTGAGTCCGACAGACTTACCCTGACCAGTGGCACCAGCCACGAGGAGGTGAGGCGCTTTGGCCAAGTCAAACATGAACACCTCGTTGGTAATCGTCTTACCAATAGCGCAGGGGAGTTCCATCTGAGACTCCTGGAACTTCTTGGAGTTAAGTATCGATTCCATCGACACAATAGAGGGCTTGGCGTTAGGTACTTCAATACCGATGGTGCCCTTGCCGGGAATCGGGGCGATGATACGGATGCCTAGGGCGGAGAGGCTCAGGGCGATATCGTCCTCGAGGGAACGGACCTTGGAGATACGGACGCCAGGGGCTAGCGTAATCTCGTAAAGCGTGATGGTTGGGCCGACGGTGGCCTTGATACTGCTGATTTCAACGCCAAAAGTGCGCAGAACCTCAACGATACGGTTCTTATTGGCCGTCTGCTCAGCCATATCAATATAAGGTTTGCCGTCGTTATCGTATTTCTTCAGCAAGTCAAGTGTCGGGTAACGATAGTTTTCGAGGTCGCGCTTTGGATCATAGGGTTCCATATCCTCAAGTGAAGGAGCGACAGTCTTCGTATCAGCCTTGTCTTCCACCTTGGCGACTTCAATCTCCATGCCAACTTCTTCATTTTGTTTTGGTGAATGCTTCGGTGCCTCTTCTTGCTGGAATACCTCATCGACAATAACCGCCTGATTGTTTCCCTTGAATTCAACGGTCTGAGGGGCAGGATCGTCAAACACCTCAGGATCATCCTCGGTTTCGAGTTGACTCTCATACGATTCAACGTGCTCTTCGGGGTCGTTGTTCGTAATCTTAAACTTGACTTTGTCAAGGAACTTGCTTGGATTCAGCAGCTTACGGATGATAAAGATGGTCTCGGCGCTGATATAGGTTAGGAAGGCAATAGCCGTCAATCCCAAAAAGGCTGTAAGACCGGGTGCACCGACAAAATTCTCGATATACTGACATACATAATTGCCATGATCACCACCTGGGCTGAAGCATGCATCTTCGAACAATGGAGCCAAGAACTTGGCAAATGTAATGGATGCCCAGATCATCAGGATCATCAGCGACATGAACCATTTCAGCAGGTTTACCCGATAAGCCCGGATAAGATGGATACCCAGCAAGAGGATGAAGAAAGGAATCAGGAATGCTGGCAGTCCGAAGCATCGCTTGATGAAATACCATGAGGTATAAGCACCGATACTGCCACAAGTATTGATGAATTCACGGTTCTCATTCATGATTTCTCCTTCTTTTGGGTCTTCAATCAGACTCTGATCGGCAGCCCCAGTGGTGAAGTAGGATATGAATGCAAGCGTCATATAGATTGCAATACATACTAAAAGGATGCCCAAAATGAAATTCAGTTTTTCATTATGGAATATCTTGCCAACACCAAGTACACCAGAGAAACTGGTACCGCTGTTTGTCTTCTTATCTTTCTTTTTCTTTACCATATTCTGTCCGTTTTCATAAATTTGATGCAAAAGTAGTCGAAAAAAGTCAGATTTCACCATAAAATCGCATTTTTTTTGTAATTTTGCACCAAGAAATGAAAAAGTTAATATATAATAGGATTGATAAGGCGTCTGTAGGTCTTCTGAAGAAGGTTTTTTTCCCAGGAAAGATTTTTGTGATTTACTCGCCTTCAGAGGCTGAGAAAGCTGTTGATTATCTTTTGTCGCAGCCCATTCTCGGACTCGACACTGAAACACGTCCTTCTTTCGAGAAAGGAAAGCATTACAAGTGTGCGCTCCTTCAGGTGGCGACAAATTCAAAATGCTTCTTGTTCAGGCTGAATCGTATCGGGATGTGTCCGGCTGTCGCGAGGTTATTATCCGATAAAACCGTCACAAAAGTAGGTCTGGCATGGAATAACGACCTGCTGTCTCTCCATGAATTGGGGCATTTCGAGGCAGGTACATTTGTCGATTTGCAGACGGTTGTCAGGGAGATCGGCATTGAGGATCAGAGTCTTGTGAAGATTTATGCGAATCTGTTTGGTGAACGTATCAGCAAGGCTGACCGTTTATCCAATTGGGAACGTGATATCCTGAAAGACAGTCAGAAGTCCTATGCCGCCATAGATGCCTGGGCTTGTGTCCGTATCTATGAGGAAATCAAGCGCTTGCAATCTACGGGAGATTACGAGTTGGTAGTAAATGATCCCGAAGTCAAATCTGAAAATGATGAAACAGATATATCTGAAACGAGGTAAGGAGGAAAGCCTGTTGCGCTTTCATCCATGGGTGTTTTCCGGTGCTATCCAGCATATTGATGACGGTATAGCGGAAGGTGAGATTGTCCGTGTGCTTAACGTTCATGGCGATTTCATCGCTGTAGGACATTATCAGGCGGGTTCTATCGCTGTCAGGGTCTTGTCTTTCCGCGACGTACCTGTTGATGCTGATTTCTGGGCCTCACGGTTGGCCTCTGCCCTGAGAATGCGCCAGTCCATCGGGATTGCTGATAATCCAGACAACAATACTTACCGCCTTGTACATGGTGAAGGCGACCTGTTGCCTGGATTGGTGATCGACGTCTATGGCAAGACGGCAGTCATGCAGGCTCATAGCATCGGCATGCATCTCTGCCGGAAGGAGATTGCCGAACAATTGGTCAAGGTGATGGGCACTCGTCTGGAGAATGTCTATTATAAGAGCGAAACCACGCTTCCTTTCATGGATAACATGCAGAATGGTTTCCTCTATGGTGGAAGTGATGAAAACATCGCGTTTGAGAATGGCCTGAAGTTCTATGTTGACTGGCTTCGTGGCCAGAAGACCGGTTTCTTCGTGGATCAGCGTGAAAACCGTTCACTGCTGGAGAAGTTTGCCAAAGGCAAACGTGTTCTCAACATGTTCTGCTATACCGGCGGTTTCTCATTCTATGCCATGCGAGGTGGGGCAGAACTGGTCCATTCCGTCGACAGTAGTGCCAAGGCCATCGAACTGACCAACCGTAACGTCGAGCTTAATTTCCCTGGAGATAAGCGTCATCAGGCATTCTGCGAGGATGCTTTCAAATATCTGGAACAGGCAGGCGACCAGTATAACCTTATTATCCTTGATCCGCCTGCTTTTGCCAAGCATCGTGGGGCTTTACACAATGCCCTTAAAGGCTATACCCGTCTGAATAACAAGGCATTACAGAAGATAGAACCGGGTGGCATCCTGTTTACGTTCAGTTGTTCGCAGGTGGTTACCAAGGATCATTTCCGTAATGCCGTCTTCACAGCAGCGGCACAGGCTGGCCGCAAGGTACGAATCCTCCACCAGCTCCATCAGCCTGCTGACCACCCGATTAACATCTATCATCCAGAAGGTGAATATCTGAAAGGACTAGTCCTGTATGTTGAATAAGGTACGCGATTTCATCGACCGTGAAGGATTACTTTCTTCCGTCGGTCTGTACATCGTGGCACTCAGCGGCGGTGCTGACAGCGTAGCACTGTTGCGAATCTTACGGCATTTAGGCTATCGGATAGAAGCGGCTCATTGTAATTTTCATCTCCGGGGTGAGGAGAGTAACCGTGACGAGGATTTCGTCAAATCTTTGTGTTCGAAATTGCAGATACAACTTCACTTAATTCACTTTGATACAACAGAATACGCATCATTGCATCAAGTAAGTATTGAAATGGCAGCCCGTGAGTTGCGCTATCGATACTTTAATCAGCTTTGTGAGGATGTCGGTGCCTCTGGGGTCTGTGTCGCTCATCATCGGGATGATGCGGTAGAGACTTTCCTGATGAACCTTCTCAGAGGGAGCGGCATTCATGGTCTGACGGGTATCCGACCAAAGAATGGGGCAGTTGTCCGTCCGTTACTCTGTTTGAGCAGGGAGGAGATAGAACTGTATCTCCATTCCATCGGTCAGGACTATGTGACTGATTCTACCAATCTTGTGGATGATGTCGTGCGCAATAAAATCCGCCTGAACGTTCTTCCTCTGTTGAAAGAGATCAATCTCAAAGCGGCGGAAAATATCGATAAAACCACAGTATTTCTTCGGGAAGCCGAGAAAGTATATGCTCTTTCGATGGACAAACAGCGACAGGATCTTATTCAGGGTTTTCCTGACAAGTTCCCACAGAAGGTTCTTGTTCCTGCGCTACTAAGCCAACCGTCTCCAGAGTGCTTGCTTCACGAATGGCTGGCACCTTTTGGATTCAACGCAGCACAGTTAGAACAGATACTGTCTCATCTGAATGGAGCATCGGGTAAGGAGTTTATGACCGCTACCCATTCCTTATTCATCGATCGCGATTCCCTCATTCTGGCCCCTTCTCAGTTACCGATGAAATCGATGAAAATCCCGGAAGACGGTAACTACCGATACGATGATAATCTCCTTTTTAAAGTTGAACATACAGACGATTTAACAATTTCAAAATCAGATGATTGTATAACATTAGATGCAGCAAAGGTTAAATATCCGTTAGCCATCCGTCCTGTTCAGAAAGGAGATATCTTCACGCCTTTCGGCATGGAAGGCCACCGTCTTGTCAGCGATTATCTCACAGATATCAAGATGCCGCTTCCTGACAAACGGCGCCAATTGGTTCTTACGGATAGTGACGATAAAATCATGTGGCTCGTAGGCTTAAGGACAGATAATTCTTACAGAATAACTAATCAGACAACTAAAATTCTGCGTATTATGATGAAAAAGGTAGAAACATGATGACCGACTCTGTTTCCGTAATCCAGGACTGCTAAAGTTGCCCGTAGAGACCATCTATAGAGGCGGGAACTCCAAGGCTCGCAATCCGAAGATACAGAATATGCTCTGCATGATTGGCTTCGGTGAGAATGTCGGTTCCGGATTCCCAAAGATAATCGCTGCATGGAAGGAAACTAATTGGGGTGAACCGCAACTGTTGAACAAACTGGATGTTGACGAGGTGGAATTGGTGCTACCTGTGCCTTCTACTAAAGCTACATCTGATACTGCATCTGCAAATGCCCCTGTAAATGCCCCTGCAAATGCCCCTGTAAAACTGAATAAAACGCAATCGGCTATAATAAAAGTTTTGCTGAAGGATAATAGAGCAACCTATGAGGATTTGGCTCGAACCATTGGAGTGGATAGAACTACTATTAGACGCAATATTGCTGTTTTAAAGGAAATAGGCGCTATTAGACGTGTGGGTGAGGATAAAAATGGATATTGGGAAGTGCTATTAGACATTAAAATTGTTGATTAGTGGGCTTTATTTAGTGGTGCAAATGTGGTGCATTGCGTAAATAGAAAAATCCGCAAGAAACTGAAATTCAGAATCTTGCGGATTTTAATAAGTGATTCCGTCGGGATTCGAACCCGAGGCCTACTGCTTAGAAGGCAGTTGCTCTATCCAGCTGAGCTACGGAACCAACCTTTTAGTGATTTCTAGGAAATCGGCTGCAAAGGTAGGTATTTTTTTGGAATTATACAAATTTCAGACGGTAAATCTTACGTAAGTACGGTCATCGAAGGAGTTATTGCCCTCGACAAACGCTTTTGTGGCCTTGAATGTGTGGATGTTGAGCGGATCATTACGACGCTGTTCATCGAGTTTCTGTTCACTTTCTGCCAAGGTGTTGCATAAAAATGGATATCCGTCTGACGCAAAAACAATTTCATTTGGCTGGAAACCGATGGTGATGACAGGTACCTTGTCTTCGGGTATGGGGAATCCGTCGACGACAGCATAGGTCTTATTCTGATTCTGCATCACCTGAAGCATCGTCGGTATCATGACTTCTCTGGCAGGATCATGGGCTTCCAGAAGCGAATGCTCTGCGACACCCTGAGCCAACAGTTCTCTGACGCGTTTACCTCTCAATTCTGCCAGCTGTGCTTCGTAAGGCTTGGGATTATCGAAGAATTCGCCGCCGATGAGACACTGGCAATCGCCCACCAGCCACACTTCGCGTCGCAGTCTGCTATAGAGGATAACCGAAGCACAAAGCCGTTCTTCGGGATGCGAGGCCATGCGACTGACAGGAAAACGAAAGCGATAGTGCTTCCGTATCATCTTCGTAACCCCCACACAGAACTGATGGCAACTGGTATCTGCCGGCATCCGACGAATATATCTGCTAATCAGCAGCATCGCATAGCGGCCGTTGCTGATCCAGGGGATGTATTTTCGAAGTGTCTTGGAAGTGCTGCCGTCGATAACGGCAATAAAGTCATTTGTGATGACCAGGCCGTCTTCGCTTTTCTTTGCGGGGCTCTTCGGAATGATACTTTGTTCTATTATCTTCATATAATTTATTAATAAGGTCAGGACGCCCGATACGCCGCAGACTCTGTTCTATCCCACGACGCTCCTCTGGCTTATACCAGAAGAAGTACTGCCTTTGGGCTAATTTCTCCTTAGGGCTCTTGGCGCTGAATACTTTTTCCAGCGTGTACGGATCGTAGCCTGTATACCAGGTCTCGGTGGCATTCGTCATCGGTGTCGGCGTGAAGTCCTGTACCTGTTCCAGATGGAAATCCAGATGTTTGGTGATGACAGCCAGCTCTGCCATATCCTCTTCACGGCATCCAGGATGACTGCTGATGAAATAGGGGATTATCTGTTCACGCAGATTCTCTTCGCGGTTAATGCGGTCAAACTGGCGTTTGAACTCGTAGAATTGCTCGAAGGAAGGCTTACGCATCAGGTATAATACCCTTTCGCTGGTATGTTCGGGCGCCACTTTCAGTCGTCCGCTGACATGTCGGCAGATCAGTTCCCTCGTATATTGCTGGGCTGTCTGATTCGCCGCTTCATCCTTGCTGCGATAGATCAGCAGATCATAGCGGACACCACTGCCGATGAAACTGCGCTTGATGCCAGGCAGACTGTCTACGGCATGATACACATCGAGCAGTTTGCTGTGGTTCGTATCGAGGTTTGGACATATTTGCGGATGAATGCAACTGGGCCGGCGGCACTTCTCACAGGCTTTGAGATTACGTCCATGCATGCCATACATATTGGCCGAAGGACCGCCGAGGTCAGAGAGATACCCTTTGAAGTCGGGCATTTCCATCACCTGCTTCACCTCTTTAATGATACTCTCTTTAGAACGGCAAGAGATAAACTTCCCCTGATGGGCAGAAATCGTACAGAAAGCACAGCCGCCGAAACACCCGCGATGGATATTGACACTAAACTTGATCATGTCATAGGCCGGGATACGTTTGCCTTTATATTTAGGATGGGGCTGGCGTGTATAAGGCAGATCATAAGAGGCATCCAGTTCGGCGGTTGTCATAGGAGGATAGGGTGGGTTCACCACCACGAATTGTCCATCCACGCCTTGCAGCAACCGCTGGGCATGCATCATGTTCGACTGTTCTTCAATATGCCGGAAGTTCTCGGCTTGCGACCGTTTGTCTTTCAGACATTCTTCATGGGAATGAAGCACGATGTCTGTTTCACGGATGCCGTCGGGGATGTCTTCTCTTCGGGAGAGGTAAACGGTCTGAGGGATGTTGCGGATATCACGGATGGCAATGCCCTCTGCCAGTTGCCGGGCCAGTTCCACAATAGGTTTCTCGCCCATACCGTAGATGAGCAGATCGGCACCCGAATCACAAAGGATACATTTCTTCAGACTGTCCTGCCAGTAGTCATAGTGAGTTAGTCGTCTCAATGAAGCCTCAATGCCACCAAGAACTACAGGCACGTCGGGAAACAGTTGCTTCAGGATCTTCGTATAGACAATCGTCGGGTATTCAGGACGCATATCGTGCCTTCCGTCAGGACTGTAGGCATCTTCAGAGCGCAGACGACGATTGGCGGTATATTTGTTCACCATCGAGTCCATGCATCCTGGTGCTATCCCGAAGAACAGTCGTGGACGGCCTAGCTTCTTGAAATCCCTGAAGTCGCCATGCCAGTCTGGCTGGGGGATAATGGCGACGCGGAAACCAGCAGCCTCAAGTGTACGACCAATCACGGCCGCACCAAACGAGGGGTGGTCTACATAGGCATCTCCCGAGAACAGGATGACGTCAACCTCATCCCATCCTCGGAGATCCAGTTCCTTTTTGGTAGTCGGCAGGAAATCTGTCAGTCTGTATTCTCTCATCAATTAAATGGCGTCCCCTGGAAGGCCCGAGTTGTCATACCGAGGTTCGCATTGCTCTGATTCTTCCAGTTGATAAAGAGCAAAACCAGTTGCTGCAGCCCGTATGCCTTCATGTTGGGATGATAGATGACATCCAGACAGAGATCCAGCAGATCCTTGTCTTTACCGGCATCACCTTCAAGCAGGCTGCGGATGTTCAATTTCAGTTTGTCAAGAACCTGCTCATCCACGTAACCATTACTGTCGATCAGATCACGGAAAAGCTGATACTTCTCAATTGTCTGCAGATGAATCTCTGCAATCTCGATACTTCTTGTACCTGACGAATTAGTTTGAATCTTCATTTTACAAATAGGTTTTAGTTAATTATTGAGATTGTAATAAGAATCGGAGCATACCTTTCATGAGAGTCTCTCGCTGGTGTTCGTCCTTGATACACTCGAAGGGGAAACCGAGCGTTAGGGCTTTATAGTCCTTGCCGTCATAGCCCACACAGGCACTATACTCGTCGGCATAGGTCATGGCAGAAAAGGCTGGGGCGACAGGCTGGAGGATGTCGGGATGGGTGGCGGCATAGTGGGTCTCGTTCAGATGACGGTAGAACTCGAACTGCATGCCGAGGCCGTTGATCTGCTCACGTTGCAGACTGTCAATATTGGTTCCTTGGTAGGAGCACTTCAGCAGCTCTTCAAGGAAACGGCGGTCGGAAGGCATCTTCATGTCGGCACCGACATAGGAACCGCTGACGAGCAGGGCTCCGCCACGACTGGCGAACAGCTGCAGATGCTTACGGAGCATGGAAGGGAAGGCCTGATATTTGCGCAGCGACCAACCGTCATTCTTCTCCAGACCTAGAATAAGATCCACCAGATTATATTCTGTGGGATAGACCTCGTTGCTGATTAAAGCCTCCGATGAACAGCTTGAGATACTGTAACGCTGCGTGGCAGCCATTGCTGCGGCATGGGTACGGATATAATTGAAATCATTGCCGGCGATAAACTGTCCAACCAGCGAGTCGTTGGTGAAACCCAGTCCGTTGGCTGTCATCTTACCCATCATCGACTTGCTGAAGCCTGTCTGATAACCTGCCCAGCCTGCTGTTTTGCCATAGGTCACACCTGCATCCATCTTAAGATCAAAGCCCTGTTCTGCCGCATTATCTCTTACGGCAGGTGAAGCCAGACGATGGAAACCGTTGACGATGAGGATATTCTTCTGAGCCTCAGGTACATAGAAAGTCGATACGACCTCACTCGGGAAACTCTTGCCGCCACTATTCACAGCTGCAACACGGAAACTGTAAAGCGTGTTCGGCTCGATATCCAACAGGGCAGACGTGTCATTCCCCTTGAGATAACGGCCATTGTCAAAACCGTCATTTCCTACAGCTGTATAAATAATGTATCCCGTGGGCGTAGAAGAGGGCTCGTCGATGTCAGCAACAGCATTCCAGCTGAGTTTTGCCTGTCCCTTTTTCGTCAGCTCAACACGCAGATGATTGGGAGCCAAGGGGGTGACGGTATAGTAAGTGTGATGCATCCTGCTGACATAGCGGAGTAGTGCCTTGTAGATGCTGCGGGCAAAGTCGAACTTGAAGTTGGGGTCCTGGCCGAAGCGCATATCGGCAAAGTTCTGATGCGACATGGTCTCCAGGATGGCACTCGGCACTTCGGGAACACGGGTTTCGGAATAGTTCCTGTCCCAGAGCTCACGCATCTGCCAGTTGCCATACTTCCGAACCATATCCCTTGGCACCGTTGAAAGCAGTTCATCGGCAAGGTCACGCGACAAGAGCCTCGAATGGCCAGTACCCAGAATGCTGTCATTCAGATAAGTGGTACAGATGGCCAGTGTTCCCGTATGTGATCTGCCGTCGTTGTAATAGCCGGCATCGCTGTGAATGGCCAGGGAGAGTTCTAGTGGCACTCTCCGACCTGTCGTATCCGGCATATAGCAGGAACCGCCGCCCAGATAGTTCATCATGTGAGACCGCACATTGATGTCGTCGCCATAGTCGTCTTCACCGTTCTTGGATGAATAGACATCATAGGGCATTCCTGCCCATTGACCATAATAGCGGGCACCTTCCAGACAACGGGGCAGTCCGCTGGTGGTAAAGCCTCGGCGGATATTACCCATACCGCCACCGAATCTGACGGCATCGGCCGTCACAACACCTTTCTGGTCGCTCTGATTGCTCAGAACCACACAGTTGCGGGCGCTGTTGCCTTTGTCAAAGTCGAACGTACCAAGGTAAACCCACGTCGAACCGCCCATCTGCTGATTCACACGGAACTCAGTCGGTATGCCCTGATGCCACACCGTGTAATGGGCATCGTCCACACTTCCCGGAACGGTCTGGTAGCTGACATATACTGCATAGCTGCCTGCCTCGGGGATGTTGGGCTGATAGGATATCTCACTCTTATTGTGGCTGTGTTCGACAGCCTGTGCCTTTCGGGCTGTACCTGCCTTGAAGGGATTCTCGTAATCCATATAGACACCGGCATGAAAGGCAAAGCCCACAGAATCAGACCGTTGCCAGCCATGAGAGCCGTTGGTCTCCTGATAGATTCCCAGGTTGGTGCGGGGTGTGTCGTTGTCTACGATTACCTCGTTCCTTTGCCAGTCTCTTTCCCGAGGGGTGAATACCACCGCTCCGGCATTCTCCAGCATCGGTATTAAATAAGGTATGACGATGGTCTGGGTAAACAGGTCTTCTCGGGTACCGAACAATGGCGGGCGCTGCCATTTCCATTCATAGTCCTTGATATGGAAATAGCGCCCGTGACTGGCCCAGACGGTCAGATGGCGGTTGTATAGTCCGCTTGTAATCTCATAGGGTAGGGAAGCGTTGCTCACCCACGGCTTTCCCTTGTATTCGATATTTCCCCAGGTACGGCTGACGTCCTCCTTGCTGCGCAAACGGTTGGGTATCAGCTGATAAAGGTCATAACCGCCAGTCTTGACGCTTAACTGATAGTCTCTGGTGGAGTCGGGTAGCAATGCCCTCAGATCGTTGTAGATTTCATCCACTACCTGTGGTGTCATTAGCTGTTCTCCCAGATGGTTGTCGGCAATGATGTCGATGGTACGGAGTGAATCGTTGATGACCAGATCGCTCAGACGGGCAGCAGAACGGACATGCTGAAATGAGGGGCGATACCCCCTCAGATAGTTGTCTAGTTTATTTTTCAGAGCCTGCTGCGCAACAGCCGACATGGATAGTATAAGCGACAGAACGAGTGTGATTTTTCTCATGATATCTCGCCAATAGTAAAATTCTCGGGCTTCTTGCCCTTGAAATCCTTAAAATAGAGTTTGATTTCCCGCATATCTTTTTCCAGATCGCCTGACGGGATGATTGTTTTCGTGCAACGGATCAGCTTCTTCTCATAGTCCACGCCGTAGAGCAGGATGGGTATGCCAGCCTTCAGGGCGATATAGTAGAAGCCCTTCTTCCAATCTGGATTAGCCGAACGCGTGCCCTCCGGGGTGATGCAGAGCTTGAATGCCTTGGCAGCCTTGGCAGCCTCCGCCATGCTGTCCGTCATGCTGGTGTGCTTCTGCCTGACGACGGGGATGCCGCCCAACCGTTTGAAGAGGATACCCAAGGGGAAAAAGAACCACTCCTTCTTCATCAGGAAATTACTCTGCATGCCACAGGCACCCGAATACAACTGCCCAAGGACAAAGTCCCAGTTGCTCGTATGGGGTGCCAGACATATAATAAACTTGTCGGGGTGGTCCTCTGTCACTTCAGTTTTCCACCCCCAGCGCTTATATAACAGCCAGTTACAAAAACTCTTCCACATATTATATTATATACTGATCTGGTCCTGTATCTCACCGACCTGAGCACAGAACTCTTTCCACAAATTCTCATAATATTCCTTGGCTTTCATGCCGGGCTCGGGGTGAGAGATGCGCCTGATAAAGTTATCCTGCATCTTGATGATTGAACTGCCGAGCGACTTTGCATTTTCCGGATCAGGCGTCGGACCGTAGAGCGAAAACGCAAGCGCGTTGACGAACAAATCCTCACAAATAGCCTCAATACTCTTCTTTAATGTTCTCTTGTTTGCCATAAAAATTACCTCCTTATTTGTTTATTTTGATACATTCAGTAAGCAAAGATAAGAAAAAAAAACGATATGGCAAGCGTTTCATCCACAAAAAATATTAAAATGCATAAAATACATTGTTTTCTTTCGCTTTTCTAACAAAAATGAACTAATTTTGCACGTCAGAAACGAATTTACTCATTAAATATTATTTTCGAGATTATGGAAAAAAGTGCATTACAGATTGCAAGGGCTGCTTATCAGCCTAAACTGCCTAAGGCCCTGCAGGGTGCTGTAAAAATCAAGGAAGGTCAGCCCACTCAGAGTGTTGGCGACCAGGAAGAGATCAAGAAGTTGTTCCCCAACACTTATGGTATGCCTATCGTGGAGTTTGAGCCCGCAACAGAGGCTAATCACACCAAGATGAACGTAGGTATCATCCTTTCTGGCGGTCAGGCTCCTGGCGGTCATAACGTGATTACCGGTCTGTTCGATCAGATCAAGAAGCTCAACCCTGAGAACCGTCTCTTCGGTTTCATCCTCGGCCCTGGTGGTCTGGTTGATCACAACTATATGGAGCTAACTCCGGAGATTATCGACGAGTATCGCAACACTGGCGGTTTCGACATGATCGGCTCTGGCCGTACAAAGCTGGAGAAGGTCGATCAGTTCGAGAAGGGTCTGGAGATCATCCGCGAGCTCGACATCAAGGCTATCGTGATTATCGGTGGTGACGACTCTAACACCAACGCTTGTGTGCTGGCTGAGTACTATGCTGCCAAGAAGTATGGCGTTCAGGTGATCGGTTGCCCGAAGACCATCGACGGTGACCTGAAGAACTCTCAGATTGAGACTTCTTTCGGCTTCGATACCGCTTGTAAGACCTACTCTGAGCTGATCGGTAACATCGAGCGCGACTGTAATTCTGCCCGCAAGTACTGGCACTTCATCAAGGTGATGGGTCGCTCGGCTTCTCACATCGCCCTTGAGTGCGCACTTCAGACTCAGCCTAACATCTGCCTCATTTCCGAGGAGATCGAGCAGAAGGCTATGAGCCTCGACGACATCGTGTCTTACATCGCCAACGCTGTTGCTGTCCGCGCTGCCGACGGTAACAACTTCGGTACAGTCATCATCCCTGAGGGTGTCATCGAGTTCATCCCCGCTATCAAGAAGCTGATTGCCCAGCTCAACGACGTGCTGGCTCTGCCTGAGGCAAAGGAGATCAGCCGCGACGAGCAGGTTGACTTCGCCAAGAGCCACCTCACTCCTGAGAACCTCGCCGTATTCAACAGCCTGCCTGTAGGTGTTGCCCGCCAGCTGGCTCTTGACCGCGATCCTCACGGAAACGTTCAGGTATCTCTGATCGAGACCGAGAAGCTGCTCTCTACGATGGTAGCCCAGAAGCTCGAGAAGATGAAGAAGGAAGGCAAGTATGCTGGCAAGTTCGGCACTCAGCACCACTTCTTCGGCTATGAGGGACGCTGCGCTGCTCCTTCTAACTTCGATGCCGACTACTGCTATGCCCTCGGTACTTCAGCTGCCCAGCTGATTGCCAACGGTAAGACTGGCTACATGGCTATCGTGAAGAATACGACCGCTCCTGCTGACCAGTGGATTGCCGGTGGTGTGCCCATCACGATGATGATGAACATGGAGAAGCGTGCCGGTGAGATGAAGCCCGTTATCCGCAAGGCTCTCGTTGAGCTCGACGGTGCTCCCTTCAAGGAGTTTGCCGCTCATCGCGACGAGTGGGCTCGCAAGACCGCTTACGTCTATCCTGGTCCAATCCAGTACTGGGGACCCACAGAGGTTTGCGACCAGCCTACGAAGACCCTCGCTCTCGAGCAGGCTAAGTAAACTTATATTTTTGGCACGGATTCTATATCCGTGCCTTTTCATTTCTAATGGCCAAGAAAAGAGTCATCCGCCGGAAAGGTGTCGGAACCAGTCACACTTACCATGGTCCTAGTGGCCGTCGTAAGCCAAACATCATCATTCGCTTCCTGCAGAGAGTCCCTGCCTGGGGCTGGTGGATTGGTGGCGCTGCGGTGGTCCTGGGCTACATTTGGTTCTTCTACTATTTCTTTGTCGGCCCCTTCGGCTTCCGATGGCGAGCACTCTATGGTACCGTCAACTATCCTGAAGGCTATGAAATCCACGGTATCGACATCTCTCATCATCAGGGCCGTATTGACTGGGATGACCTCAAGGACAACGGCAGCATCAACAAGTGCCCCATCAGCTTTATCATGATCAAGGCTACGGAAGGTGCTACCCAGACCGATGAGAACTTCCGCGATAATTTCTTCCAGGCCCGTGAAAATGGTTTCACCCGTGGAGCCTACCATTTCTACAGCGTTCACACCCCGGCGGAGCAACAAGCCTATCATTTCATCAAGACGGTGAAACTCGAGAATGGCGATCTGCCCCCTGTACTTGATGTGGAGCATAAGCCCAAAGACCAGACTGATGCCGAGTTCAAGGCTTCTGTCCTGCAATGGCTTGACCTCGTCGAGAAGCACTATCGGGTGAAGCCCATCATCTATACCTACTTTAAATTCAAGACGCGTTATCTCAGCGACTCCGTCTTCGACCAGTATCCTTACTGGATAGCCCATTATTATGTAGATTCCCTGGAATACAAGGGTCCCTGGAAGTTCTGGCAGCACACGGATGTAGGCCGTCTTCCCGGCATCAAGGGCAATGTCGATTTCAATATCTACAACGGCTCTTATTATGACCTTCGCCAGATGACCATAGGCTCTCAGGAGACCATCGGCGAGAAAGCCTATAATGAATAGTAACCAACGGTAAGGCTTCTCCCAGGACTCATTTCTCCTGAAGAAAATACTCCGCCAACCCGTTGACGTATCTTCTTTTGAAATTGAACTTATAGTTACTCATCGCAATGCCAAGCGCATTCGTCGTAGTCTTCTTACTGTCGAAATAATCGAATCTCTCTGCCAGCAAACTCAGGATCTCATTTGTTCCCCACCAACGGCCCTCGCCACCTTTCGGAATGCGGAACGTCTCGCCAATCATCTCCACAAGATCGACGGTGCGCTGGAAAGGCTCGTTTTCAGCTATCAGTTCCTGAATCTCAGCATCATCCAGCCAGAAACGCTCTCCTTTATTAAATAGGTATAAAGCCTGGGCGAACAACTGGCGATGGTTCAGATTGTCCGTATAGTCGATGCCCTTGCCTTTGGGAATACCCACACAGACGAATCGGCGGCTTCCCGTCGGATCTACCAGCGGCTGCAGCTGATTGGTGGTGCCGATGAACGAGGTGTAACGGCGATACTGCTTGATGGTTTTGCCGTAGGGTGGGCGGAACTTCACATCACTCGATGACAGCAGATATTTCAGCACAATCTGCTGCGAGTTGGTGGTCTTGTCAAACTCATCGATGTTGATCAAGGCAAACGAGGTGAGCGCGATATTCAGGTCGAACTCGTTCCTGAAGTTCAGTTTGTCATTGTAATAGTCGCGCAGTTCGGGCGGCAACAAGATCTTGCAGAAGCGCGTCTTGCCACACCCTTGTCGACCTATCAGCAAGGGAGTCAGCGCGTTACCCGTCAACTGTTTGTCGCTCTCGCGCCACTGGGCCACCATACCCACGAGCCAGTATCTGAGGTATTTCTCCCAATGAGGCTGATCCGTAGGCACTCGCCCCGCCAGCTCGGCGATATAGTCATGCCCATCCCATTCCGGCAACTTGTTGAGCCAGGTGTTCACGGGGTCATACTGCTCGATACGGGTAGAGTCGATAAAGCGGTTCACGTTCTGGTCCCAACCCTTGATGCCCTGTTCGATGGCCTGCAGCGTCATATCGTTGCGCACCTCTTCGGTGAGCGGCTTAAACGTCTGATCCTCAGCGTATTTATAGCGGTATTCGGCCACGCCCGTCATCAGATTCTTGCGCATGTCGAAGTTGGCATTCAGGAATATCTCAGTCCTCATCGTCTGAATCAGGTCATCAGGTACGCTCTTCAGCGGACGGATCTTGTGCTTTTCGCGATAATCCGCCTGCAGAGCCACGTCATAGACGGTTGAAAACACGTTCTTCACCAGTTCAGGATCCGTGTTCAGCAACGGGTGTTCGAGCGTCATACCTTGGGCATGGGATAGGGGAATGCCCTGATCCAGACACATGCTGGCGATGCGCATCAGGAGTTGCATCTGACGGTCCTCGTCAGGCAGATCGAAGTAGTCGCCCAGCACCTGTTTCACGATGAAGAGCCAATTGAAGTGATAGGTTCGCGTAACGGTGCGCCCAGGCATCAGCAGGTCGCTCTCCATCGAGATGGCTGCTGGTTCCTCCTGGTCGTGCTGCTTCGTATCAGCCTTGAAGGGGCGCGCCTCTGGATTGAAGTACATCTCAGGATCAGCACTCAGATAGACCGTCCGCTCAGGCTTGGGATCCAGGTATTCGATATCGAAGCCGAACTGGTTCTGATAAGCCCTGCGCGCCGTGTGATAGAGGTTTTGATGGAACTGCCTGATGTCCTGCTCCGTCTTGGGCAGCCCCTTGCCATCCTCCTTAAACAGTTCGCCCCTGCACACTATCTTCACACTTTTGCCCGAAGCCCCGAGGAAGGCCATCAGCGTCTCGTCCATCTTCGCCGCCTTGTTCCTCACAGCGACCGCATCCTCGTATAGTTTCAGACCATTAACCTCGACTACCACCAGTCCGTTATAGGCCAGCGTCCGCACGCGATTCTTATATTTATCCCCCTCGATGGCAAAGCAGATACGCGGCAGATTAACCGTATGCTCATCGTCAACGGCTATCTGTCCGTCCTCCAGACGTTCAGGTTTCATAAACTGATAGTGCAGGCGCAGGTCATACACCTTGCGCTCATCCGGATTCTTGCGTATCAAGTCTGCCAACGCTTGCAGATCGAGACGGTTAATCACCTCTTTGTTCTTTGCGATTTTTAGTAGTGTAACTTTCATATCAAAATACATTTTTTTGCCTGCAAAGTTACTATAATTATCTCATATATCCAACTATTTTCTATTCAAATTTCTTATTTTCTTTAAATTCTCTACAAATATTATATATAAACGATTGATTACAAGTAATTTAATCCAAAATCATCTTTCTACTAACTTTCTACTTTCTTTCTACAAAGTCTCTACCAACTTTCTACTTACAATATACCTTTCCATGCATTTATCCCTACATGATGCCAACTCCGCCAGTACTAGATTACAAAATTCTCTAGAGAATTTACAAATCCCATTACGACAAACCACCTTTTACTCGGTAACAAACCACCCGTCACTCGGTAACAAACTACCCACTAATTACCGATAAATCCATATTTTAGTAGAGAGTTAGTAGAAACCTAGTAGAAAGTTTGTAGAAAGTTAGTAGAAAGTACTTTTCATATTAACTTATTGATTAACAACGATATATATAATATTTTGGTAGAAAGATATAACAAAATATCAATTTCCACAAAGCAATACAACATTTCAGCATCATTAACAATCACTTCATTTACTCCATTATCCCCAGCGATTTTATGCATTTTGCTAAATGCACCCTGGTGGAAAGGATTTATCCTATATGGAAAAGAGGCTGAAGGAAGAGCGTGTAAAGAACTATATTAGCAATTACTATCAGCGGAAGCAGCTTTTTCAACAGATTATCGAGGGATGGAGTGGCTTGAATGAAGAGAACAAGTTCCTGATGAATATCACGGAGGAAGATTTCAACACATTTAAGGAAAGTACCATTAAGAAGAACCATGCTGCCACTGATCGAAAACCTTCAAGACGAAAATGGCTACGGGAAATCAACATTATTTATTTAATTCCTCAATGAATTGAGTAATTTGTTTTTTCAACAATGGCAGATCTGTAGTATAGGTATCCCAAACCAACGTAGCATTGGTCGTAATGTAGCCATGCACCAAAGCATTACGCATATCAACAATATCCCGCCAAGGTACTTCTGGGTGTCGGTCACGAAAATCTTTTGTCAGAAGATTTGTTGCCTCGCCAATAATCATGATGTTATAGACAACAGCATGGAAACACATGGCGTTTGCTTTCATTTCTTCAAATGACTTCCCGTTAAGATAGTCATTAATATGCTCAATGCACTCATCGATATGTCGCAGACGGTCGATGTCCCTAATTGCTTCTCTCATAGATCAATTTTTTGTCACGATTTGCAGTTAGTTGCGCGGCAGGGCGAAGGGTACCTTCTTCAGCGAGGTCGACCTTTCGGCCTAGTCTCTCTTCCAATTCACGATGCATGCGCATGTAGGCGAATAAACCTATAGAGGATTTAGACCTGTCGAATCTTACAAGAATGTCCACATCGCTGTCCGACGTTTCTTCTCCACGGGCAAAGGAACCAAAAATCCATGCCTTCAAAACGGGTTGCGTCTTGAAGTATTCAGCAATTTTTTCTGTAATGGCTTGTGTACTCATCTTGCTGACATTTATAATTTACGAGTGCAAATATAGGTAATATTTCTTAATGTTCCAAGTTTTTGGGGAGAAAAATGAATATAGCCCACCTGGAGAGTGGGCTAAAGTGCTCTCTGAGGCCAGGCCCCAGTTGCAAATATCCAATTTATATTATTCCCCGAAGACCATTTCGCCGGAGTAGGAGATGGGATCGCGCTGGCGGGACTGGACGTCAATGGAGGAATTGCCGTTGTCGAAGACCTTGATGGTGTATTGATAGATGTCCTCGTCGTTCTTCAGTTCGATATCTATCACACGCGCTCCGTTAGACTGCTGCGTCTCATGATAGCTGCCGATGCGTTCGGAGAAGTTTAAGCCCTTACCTCCGCCGTATGGCACATTGTAAGCGCGTCCGAAATAGGGCAGGTAGGAGATGAGGGTGTCGTTGCGCACCTCTACGGAGTAGCCGTAAGATACGTTTCTAGAATTGCCATTCATCGGGTACATGCGGTTGACGTCGATCTTATAGCGTCGCTGCGTGAGTGCCGTCTTTACTTTCAAGGCTTGTTCTGCAGCCCTCGCAGCACGCTCTTCGGCTGTGGCGCATCCGCTCAGCGTCACCAGTGCTGAGCATGTGAAAAGCAATGTTGTAATGAATGTCTTCATACGGAACTTAAAGATGTCAGGTAATCTTTCGGGAGTATCAGATGAAATCGTTGTTCAGATAGTTCCACATGCAGTGGCGGAGGTTCAGCATGTAGCGGAGGTCGTAGAAATTGTCGATGACCCAACGGCCGTCTTCATAGACCAAATCAACCCGGGCGGGAACATCGTCATTGTATTCACAGACCACAAATGATACTGAGGCAGACTTCTCCTTCTCGTCCATCACAAGCTTTGTGACCTCAAAATCCTCAAAGGTCACCATCCCCGGATCGCGTGTCATCGTCCAGTAATCAACCTCAAAGAAGAGGGTGCCGGTGAGATACTCCTTCCTCTTGATGGACTTGATCAGCTTGTTCCAGGATTTTGAGCAGAAGGCTCTGTCGCATAGTCCGCTATTCACAAAACCGGTAATGGTTCGCTGGTCATCATTGACTACCCTGAAGATATTCTGCACGTAATCGAGAATCACGGCACGTTCCATTTCCAACTGCATTTCGGAATCCATCTTCGCGACAGTTTTCATGGTGTCTTTCCTGACGACATTGTCAGCCTGCTGGTTTTGAGGGCTATTCTGACAACCTGCAAACATCAGAAGCATAGAGAACACACCAATGTTGATATAGAGAATTTGTCTAAAATGTTTCATTTTTGGATGGTTTTGACTGATTAATCTAATTACTGATATATTTTTGTGCTGCAAAGATAAGAAAAAAAAACGGAATATGGATAAAGAATGGCGTGTTTTTTGAATTTTAACTATTAATAAGGCCAAAAACTACTATTATGTGGCCTTTCTGCGGCGAAATTCGGAGCAGGTGATGGCTGTGGCGATGGCTACGTTCAGACTCTCGGCAGTATCGCCCTGACTGAAAGAGGGGATGAGCAGACGGTGGTTGATACGGGTACGGACAGCCTCAGAGATCCCGTTCCCTTCATTGCCCATGATAATCAGTCCATTCTCGGAAAGGGATTGCTGATAGATGTCATCACCATCGAGCAGGGTGCCATAGACGGGGAAGGAGTCGGGTAGGGTATCAAGCAGCTCTGGCAGGTCTATATAAATAAGGTTTATGCGTGCGATACTTCCCATCGTGGCCTGGACAACTTTCGGATTCCAGGCATCGACTGTATCCTCGCTGCAATAGATGGTCTTGATGCCAAACCAGTCTGCGATGCGGATGATGGTACCCAGGTTGCCAGGATCCTGCACGCCATCAAGCGCCAGAGAGAGCGCCGAAGGCTGAAAGGCTGTGCTGGCAGCATGATCAGGAATAGGGAAGAGGGCCAGCACTTGTTGGGGATGCTGTTGGAAACTGATCCGCTGGAGTTCATCGGAGGATACTTCTGTCATGGCCAAAGACGAACTGAGGATGGAACGGTTGGCTTCCAGCCATTCCGCCGTTGCAAAAAGCGAATGGGGCTGATAGCGCAGCAGGAGGTCGCCCACCACTTTTGTGCCTTCTGCCACGAACAGACCTTCACGGCGACGGTATTTCTTCTGGTCCAGTTGTCGGATGAATTTGAATTGGTTTTTGCTGATCATTTTCAAAAAAGTCGTTAATTCCGCTACAAAGATAAGAATTTATTTAGAAATTAGAATTTAGAATTAAGAGTTTTTTGTATTTTTGCAGATTGAAAGAAAGAAAATAATGAAATCCTCCTGTTGGCATCCCTTTCTGTGGCTGGTAAGCGCGTCGTTGTTATGTGCTTGCTCTGCAACGCGTCATTTGCCGGAAGACACCTATATGCTCGACAATGTGAGAGTGTACACCGACGGCAAGTACAAGGATATCAACAGGACTCAGATGAAGGACTATGTACGCCAGAAGGGGAATACGCGCTGGTTCTCTGCGCTGAAGATTCCCCTTGGTGTCTATGCTATGGCCGGCAAGGACAGTTCGTGGCTGAACCGTACGTTCAGGAACATGGGTGAAGCCCCTGTGAGATACGATACGCTCCTGGCCCAGCAGTCGTGCAAGGACCTTCAGTCTGCCCTGCAGAACAAAGGCTATCTGGACGGCGAGGTTGAACTGTTCATCGACCAGAAGAAGAAAAAGAAGGTGGACGCCATCTATATTCTCCATCCGGGACAACCTTATTATATTACAGGATTACGGACTGACATCCGCGATTCGGTGATTGCCGAGCTGATGAAGGACTACAAGCCGATTCTGAAGAATGGCATGCAGTTTAATATCGACGCCATGAATCAGGAACGTTCACAAGTGACAAGGTTCTTGCAGGATAACGGCTATTTCCGCTTCCACAAGGAGTTCATCAATTACCAGGCCAAGAAAAACGAAGCCACGAAACAGGTGGAACTGACGATGATACTCCATCCGTATCGGAGCGACGAACATTCGGGAGACACGCTGCACAGTCGTTATTGGATCCGCCACATCAGCTATGAGAGCGGCAATCCGATGGACTCGGTGATTCATCTGCGAGAGAAAGTGCTCAGAGAGAACACGTTTCTGGAAGAGGGTGAGCCTTATTCGGCCAAAGGACTGCAGAACACCTACAACCACTTCGGCAGACTTGGGGCGGTGAAATACACGAATATCAGTTTCCAGCCTGTAGCCGACACCACACTGCTCGATACCCGCATCCTGATACAGACCAACAAGCCCTCAACAATCAGTTTCCAGCCAGAAGGCACTAACACAGCGGGAGATTTTGGTGCTGCCGCCTCGCTGACCTACCAAAACCGCAACTTGTTCAAGGGTTCGGAGACGTTCAGTCTGAAGCTGCGTGGTGCCTACGAGGCCATCAGAGGACTGGAGGGTTATAGCAATCAGGACTTCATCGAGTATAGCATTGAGTCGCGCCTGTCGTTCCCCCGATTCATCATGCCGTTCTTGAGTCAGGAGGCCAGAAGGCGGGTGAATGCCACCAGTGAACTGACGCTTATGTTCGACTCCCAAACACGTCCGGAGTTCTTGCGGCGTGTCCTTTCCGCCGGATGGCACTATCTGTGGAATCCGAGGAATCATCATGATACCTACCGCGTGGATCTCATCGACCTGAACTATGTGTTCATGCCTTGGATCAGCGATACCTTCCGCAAAGAGTATCTGGATGACAAGACCAACTCGAACGTGATCCTCCATTACAACTACGAGGATCAGTTTATCATGAAAATGGGATTCGGCTATACCTATAATAATGGTACGTATGCGCTCAAGGCCAATCTCGAGACGGCAGGCAACCTGCTTAAACTCAGTTCGCAACTTTTCGGTGGTGAGATGAATGACCTCGGACAGTATAAGGTCTTTGACATTGCCTATGCGCAATATGTAAAGGCGGATTTCGATTTTACACGAAATATCTTGAAAGGAACACGCGACCAACTGGTATTCCATTTTGGTATTGGCATCGCCTATCCGTATGGAAACAGTAAGGTATTGCCATTTGAGAAGCGCTATTTCTCGGGTGGCGCAAACAGCGTGAGAGGCTGGAGTGTCAGAAGTCTGGGGCCTGGCAGATACAAAGATAAAGACGGACGCATTAATTTCATCACCCAGACCGGTGACCTGAAGTTGGATGTCAATCTGGAATATCGTGCCCGTCTGTTCTGGAAATTCGATGGTGCTATTTTTACTGATGCAGGAAATATTTGGACATTGCGCGACTATCCGGAGCAGCCTGGCGGACAGTTCAAGTTCCATAATGTGATCCAGGATCTGGCAGTCAGTTACGGACTCGGCCTCAGGCTGAACTTCGACTACTTCATCCTGCGCTTCGACCTCGGCATGAAGGCCATCAATCCTGCCTATCAGACGGAGGAAGAAGCCCATTATCCGCTGATCCATCCTGACTTGAGTCGTGACTTGGCCTTCCATTTCGCCGTCGGTTTGCCATTCTGACGCCAAATCCTTTTCAACAATTATAGTTAAAAAAAGACAAGGCACAGCATTTAATCGTAAATCTTAATTCCTAATTCTTTTTTTATTCGTATCTTTGCACGAAAATTAATAAAGGATGTTGAAATTTATATCGTTTGGTAGCGGCAGCAGTGGTAATTGCTACTATCTGGCGACCGCGACAGACGCACTCATCATAGACATCGGAGTAGGGCTCCGGACACTGAAGAAACACTGTAAGGACTACGGCATATCGCTCAGTTCGGTGAAGTCGTTGCTGATTACGCACGACCATGCCGATCACGTGAAGTCTGTCGGCTCTTTCAGTCATGAGTACCATGTGCCAGTCTATGCCACCAGTGAAGTGCATCTAGGTATCGACCAGAACTATTGTATCGTCAAGAAGGTGGCCAATGACTTGAAGCGCTATATTGCAGCCAATGAGACGTTCCAGCTTGGCGATTTCCAGATAAGGCCGTTCCATGTTCCGCATGATGCCAGAGACAATGTGGGCTACGAGATACAGGCCGAAGGTGTCACCTTTGTCATCGTCACAGACGTCGGTACGATAACAGATGAGATCCGTGAGAGCATCTCGCATGCCAACTATCTGGTGATCGAAGCTAATCACGACGTGGAGATGGTGGTGAACGGCCCCTATCCGGAGTTCTTGAAGAAGCGGATACTCAGTGGCAGTGGTCATCTCTCAAATGCGGATTGCGGCCAGGCGCTGGCAGAAAACATGACCGAGCAGCTGCGTCATGTGTGGCTATGCCACCTCAGTGAAGAGAACAACCACCCGGAACTGGCCCGTAAAACGGTTGAAACGATCCTGAGAAGTTACGGCATCATACCCGGGAAGGATCTGGAATTGGAGATATTACGCCGCACGATGCCATCAGGAGTGTATGAACTAATTTGAAAGCAAATGAAAGAAGTGATTGTTAAGGATGCTGATCTGCAGCAGGCAGCAATGGACGGGATGGACGCTTTTATCCAAGTGTTTGTCAAGGCTATCTATGAGGCCATTGGCGGAGAATTGACACCAGAGACGATGGCCGAACTGAATACCGACCAGCTGACGCTACTGGCTTGGGATACCCTGCACAAGGAAGTGATGGACGGCGGTTTCGTTCAACTCATCTATAACGGATACGGACCGTTTATCTTTAAGAACCCACTGGCAAAAGTGCTCCGTTTGTGGGATATGCGTGCCCCGTCAAAGCTGATTTATGATGCTCACACCCTATGGTTGAAGCATCGGGAAGAGATAGAGAAGGAGTGTTCGGATGAGGAGTTTATGGCATTGTTTGAGCAATTCCCCGACTTTGACAATCTTGATGATATTTTCATCGAGCATGAAGAAGAGTGGACTGAGAACATTGCGCACTATATAGACGACCATCTGGAGCGCTTCGCAACCATTAATTAAGTTATAGAAGAAAGATGAATAAGACTGAGGAACAACTCAGGAAGAAGAGTCCGATACAGATCAAGAACAAGAAGGCCTCGTTTGAGTACTTCTTTATCGAGACCTACACAGCAGGCATCGTACTGACAGGTACGGAGATCAAGAGTATCCGTCTGGGAAAAGCCAGTCTGGTAGACACTTACTGCACCGTCATCAATGGTGAGATGTGGGTGAAAGGGATGAGCATCAGTCCCTATTTCTATGGTTCGTACAACAACCATGAGATGAAGCGCGACCGCAAACTCCTCCTGACGAAGAAAGAAATTAGAGCCCTGGAGAGCGCAACGAAACAGACCGGTTACACGATCGTGCCGCTGCTGGTCTTCATCGACGACAAAGGTCGTGCCAAGATGGACATTGCCCTCTGCAAAGGTAAGAAAGAGTATGATAAGCGGCAGACATTGAAAGAGAAGGAAGACCGTCGTGAGATCGACAGAGCGATGAAAGTGTATAAATAATGACTAGACTTACCGATATCATCAAGAACAGGATACTCATCCTCGACGGAGCGATGGGAACAAAGATCCAATCATTCGAGCTTACGGAAGAAGATTTCCGTGGGAACCGCTTTCAGGACATTCCCGGTCAACTGAAAGGCAACAATGATGTCCTGTCGATTACCCGCCCGGATGTGATTTCTGCCATCCATTGGGACTACCTGGTGGCAGGAGCCGATATTATCACGACCAACACATTCAGCAGTCAGCGTATCTCTCAGGCAGACTATTTCCTCGAAGAGGTGGCCTATGAGATGGCCCGTGAAGGGGCTCGTATCGCCCGAAAGGTGGCCGATGAACTGTCGACACCAGAGAAACCCCGTTTTGTGGCTGGTTCCATCGGACCTACCAACAAGACCTGCTCGATGTCGCCAGACGTGAGCAATCCTGCCAAAAGAGATCTGACCTATGATGTGTTATTCTCGGCCTACGAAGAACAGATCAAGGCATTGATAGAGGGTGGGGTGGATGTCTTACTCATCGAGACCATCTTCGATACGCTTAATGCCAAGGTGGCTATCGATGCCGCCATACACGTCATGACACAACAGAAACGGGAACTGCCCATCATGCTTTCTGCGACTGTCAGTGATCTGGCAGGCCGAACCCTGAGTGGCCAGACCCTCGATGCCTTCCTTGCCAGTATCAGTACCTACCCAATCTTCTCCGTAGGACTCAACTGCTCGTTTGGGGCCACTCAGATGAAGCCTTTCCTAAAGGAACTCGCCCATCGGGCACCTTATTATATCAGTGCTTATCCGAATGCCGGACTTCCCAATTCCATGGGATTATATGATGAAACGGCAGAAACGATGACGCCAAAGATGGCTGAACTCGTGGATGAAGGACTGGTAAACATTATCGGCGGTTGCTGTGGTACTGACGAGACGTTCATTGCTGCTTATGCAAAGATAGCAGAAGGGAAGAGACCTCATATTCCGGTAGCCAAGCCTCAGACGATGTGGCTCAGCGGGCTGGAACTGTTGGACGTTACGCCTGATGTCCATTTCGTGAATGTCGGAGAACGCTGCAATGTAGCAGGTTCACGAAAATTCTTACGATTGATTAAAGAAAAGAATTATGATGAAGCCGTGACGATTGCCCGTAAACAGGTTTCTGACGGTGCTTTAGTCATCGACATCAATATGGATGACGGTCTGCTGGATGCCAAGGCAGAGATGGTGAACTTTCTGAACCGGATTGCAGCAGAACCGGATATTGCCCGTGTGCCGTTGATGATCGACTCTTCAGACTGGGAGGTCATCAAGGCTGGACTGAAATGTGTTCAAGGCAAGAGCATCGTCAACTCCATCTCCCTCAAAGAGGGTGAAGAAGTATTTCTGCAACATGCCCAGGACGTGAAGCGCTATGGGGCTGCAGTGGTTGTGATGTGCTTTGACGAACAAGGACAAGCCACCAGTTATGAGCGACGCATAGAGATTGCAGCGCGCTCTTACCGATTGTTGACGGAACGTATTGGCATGAATCCGCTGGACATCATCTTTGACCCGAATGTGCTGGCTGTGGCTACAGGAATGGAAGAGCACGACAGCTATGCTGCCGACTTCATCAAGGCTACTGGCTGGATACGTCAGAATCTCCCTGGGGCACATATCAGCGGTGGCATCAGCAATCTGAGTTTCTCATTCAGAGGCAACAACTATATCCGCGAGGCCATGCATGCCGTATTCCTCTATCATGCCATTCATAACGGCATGGACTTCGGCATCGTAAACCCCTCAACAAAAGTAACATACGCAGATATTCCTCACGATCAACTTGAAGTGATTGAGGATGTCATCCTGAATCAGAAACACGATGCCTCCAACAGACTGGTAGAGTTGGCCAGCAGGTTATTAGAGCAACAGACAAGTGCTGCCAACGGTAAGGAAACCACAACGGCAGAAGCGGATGAATCCAGAAAGGACATGCCTCTTGAGGACAGGCTAGAGCAAGCACTCGTCAAGGGCATTGGCGACCATCTGGAAGAAGACATGCAGGAAGCCCTGAAGAAATATCCTCATGCCATCAACATCATCGAGGGTCCGCTCATGGCGGGTATGAATACCGTCGGACAACTCTTTGGCGAGGGAAAGATGTTCTTGCCCCAAGTGGTGAAGACCGCCCGGACGATGAAACAGGCAGTAAGCATCCTCCAGCCATATATTGAAGCAGAAAAAGCTGAAGGTGGCAAAAGTGCCGGAAAAGTGCTTTTGGCTACCGTCAAGGGAGATGTGCATGATATCGGCAAGAACATCGTTGGTGTCATCATGGCCTGTAATAACTATGAGATTATCGACATGGGGGTAATGGTTCCTGCGGAACAGATTGTCAGGAAGGCACAGGAGGAGCATGTGGATATCATCGGTCTGAGCGGTCTGATTACCCCAAGTCTCGAGGAAATGGTCAATGTGGCCAAAGAACTGAAGCGAGCAGGACTGAATATTCCGATTATGATAGGTGGTGCTACAACCAGCGAGTTGCATGTCGCCTTGAAAATAGCACCAGTCTACTCCGGTCCTGTGGTATGGTTGAAGGATGCGTCCCAGAATGCCCTTGTCGCTGCCCGATTGATGACTAACGAGCAGGAGGTAGGGCAGGAGCTGGCAGAGAAATATCAGCATCTGCGTGAGGATTATCAACAAGAACAGGAATCTCTGAAGAATCTTGAAGAAGCAAGAAAGCATAAATTGGATTTGTTTAAATGATTAGGAATATCATATTCGACTTAGGTGGCGTTATTATAACGCTTGATCCCCAGGAGGCAATCCGGCGTTTTAGGGAGTTAGGGCTGCATGATGCTGTCAAACAGCTTGATTCCTATACACAGACAGGCATATTCGGCGATTTGGAGCGTGGCAACATCAGCGATGAGACCTTCCGTAGTGAAATCAGCAAGATGGTCAATCGGGAGGTTTCCTGGGATGAATGCCGCTATGCCTGGCTCGGCTATGCACGGGAAGTTCCCAAGCGGAATCTGGATGTGCTCAGGAAACTCCGGGAAGAAGGGTATAGACTCTTCCTTCTATCGAACACCAATCCTTATATGATGTCATGGGTGAAGTCACCAGACTTTGATGGCGAAGGTCATTCGATCGAGGATTATCTGGACGGGTGTTACTTAAGCTATGAAATAGGCGTCATGAAACCTGATCGGCGCTTTTTCGAGCATGTACTACATGAAGCGCAACTGAATCCTTCAGAAACCCTTTTCCTGGATGACGGACCAGCCAACGTGGCTATGGCCGGACAACTGGGCATCGCTACGATGTGCCCCAAGAATGGTGAAGACTGGACAAAAGACATATATACCTATTTGAAATAATTAAAGACAATGAAGAAAACAATATTATTGATTTTAGCGCTCCTTTCAATAACGATAGCCGGCGCTCAGAAGCGTGAGATGCGTGGTGCATGGATCCAATGTGTTAACGGACAATTCCAAGGACTTGGAACAGCCAGGATGCAACAGACACTGACGTATCAGTTAGACGAACTGAAGAAAGACGGTGTAAATGTGATTATCTTTCAGGTCCGGCCTGAGTGTGACGCATTATATGAAAGTAAACTGGAACCTTGGAGCCGTTTCCTGACTGGCACACAGGGTGTTGCACCTAGTCCTTATTGGGATCCCCTGAAGTGGATGATTACCGAATGCCATAAGCGTGGCATGGAACTGCATGCATGGATCAATCCCTACAGAGCCAAGACCAAAGGTACACGCCAACTGTCACCGAAGCATATCGCCGTTCGCAAGCCCATGAACTGTTTTGCTTACGATGAATTATTCATCCTTAATCCTGGTATCCCCGAGAATCGCGATTATATTTGTGAAGTAGCAAAAGATATTGTTAGCCGCTATGATGTTGATGGTATTCACATGGATGACTATTTCTATCCTTATCCTGTGAAGGGTCTCAGCATTCCTGATGACGAACTGTTCCAAGACAATTCCAATGGCATCAAAGACCAGAGAGACTGGCGACGCTATAATGTGAATCTCTTTATCGAACAGTTCTATAAGACTGTTCATGAGACAAAGCCCTGGGTGAAAGTCGGTATATCGCCATTTGGCATCTATCGTAACAAAAAGAATTCACCGATTGGCAGTAATACAAACGGCACTCAGAACTATGATGATCTGTATGCAGATGTCCTGTTATGGGTCAACAACGGCTGGCTTGACTATTGTGTTCCCCAGATTTATTGGGAGATAGGCCATAAGGTGGCTGACTACGAGACGTTGATTAAATGGTGGAATCAATATGCCGGGGCGCGTCCACTCATCATTGGTGAAGACATTGAGCGGACAGTGAAGAATGCTGACCCCATCAATCCTCAAAGTCATCAACAGCGTGCAAAGATGACACTTCATAAGCAGATGAACAATGTAAAAGGTACCGTGTTATGGTATGCCAAAGCAGCAGTAGACAATGTGGGCAATTATGGTAGCAACCTGCGTGATGTGTATTGGAAATATCCCGCTTTGCAACCAGAAATGCCGTTTATTGATGGCAAGGCCCCCAAAAAGGTCAAGAAACTAAAACCCATGTGGATAGATGACGACTATGTGCTTTTCTGGACAGCACCCAAGTATAAGTCATGGGATGATGAAGCCGTCAAATATGTCGTTTACCGCTTTGCGCCGGGTGAAACCGTCAACACCGATGATCCGTCAAAGATCTTCGCCATCACTAACCAGACATTCGTCACACTTCCTTATAAGAACGGTAAGGAGAAATGGGTATATGTCGTGACGGCATTGGATCGTCTTCAGAACGAGAGTAAGGCCGTTAAGAAGAAAATCAAACTATAGGAATCAGCATAACATATAACAGGATGAAAAAGCTTATTGGTTTATTGGGTATTGCCATCTTGTGTTTCTCATGTGGTGGCCGGAAACAATTATCGCCTGAAGAACTGCAGCATAAGCTTGACAGCGTGAAGGCACTTGAGATTAGAGAGAAACTAAAGCTTCAGGGTATCAACCTTGAAGATGCCAGTAATCCGCTTAAATTGTTCTATGACAGTCTGTATCTTCAGTCGTTACCTATCAGCTATACAGAAGATTATGTCAGATTCCTTCCCGACTTCAAGGAGGTGCCTGCGGAGATCATTTCATATATGAATCTCGAAAAAGGTGTTCATCCTAAAGCCGCCAGTCTTCCGGAGAGTTTGGGCGCTCGCTTGATGCTGTTGGCAGTTGATGAATATGAAGGGCAATATACCATCTGGCTCTATTCACTCGATAATGAATATGTACCCGTCGACAAGTTATGCCTCTATGCTGTCGAGGATAAGGAAGACGACATCAATCCGGAAGAGTTTGTGCAATATTTCTCAATCACAAGCGATTACGAAATACATTTGCTGGACTATTCTAAAACACGGCAAACAGCGCAATCAGAAGAGGTATATTACATCGACGATGCCCGTAGATTCGCACTTCGAAGCAGTAAGAAAGAAGAGTAGGCTAGTCTTTCAGCAACTTTTCCAAGAATTCATCCAGGTCATCATCTAATCCCTCCATCAGGTCGGGGTTAATGATGACCAGTTCATCGTCAGCCAGAAAGAGTTCTGCGATAGACTCCTTGTCATCATCCTCAAGGACGAACGAGAAAGGCTTTAGCAGCGACATCGCCTCAATGGTTTTCTTATGCTTTTCAAGACTTGCACGCAAGACAGAAGCTATCTGCTCGTAGAAATCGTCTTCTTTATTGTCAATCCATTGTTCGATGATACACCGGGTAATCTCGTTATCATCATCATTATACACAGTCAATTCACCCGTCTCTTGTGAAACACGGATATGAATGTCTGTCATTAAGACAGCCTCTTCTGTTGCAGGAAACTTCTCTTCGATTTTCCTAATGGCACGGTCTACCTGTTGTAGCGTCTGTTCGCTGGTTTTCATTGTCCTTTGTTCTTTATGTCGGCACAAAAGTATAAAAAATCTTTTGTAACTGCAAACGATTACGAATATTTTTGTGAAAAATACCCTTTTTTACTTTGATTTCTCATGAGATTATCGTACCTTTGCAAAGTGCATAATCAAATAAGTCATTCAGGTATTATCGAATCGGTGGTAGGAGATTGTGTCAAGGTACGTATTCTCCAGACATCTGCTTGTGCAGCTTGTAAGGTTGCCGCTCATTGTAGTGCTTCGGAGTCGAAGGAGAAGATTGTCGACGTATTCAATGTACGCAATACCGTATCCTTGAAAGTCGGAGACCCTGTCATGGTCAGTGCTTCGCGCGATGTTGCAGGCCGTGCTTTACTCTTTGCTTTCGGTATTCCTTTTGTGGTACTTGTGACGGTGCTGGTGGTCGTCCTTCAACTGACAGGACAAGAAGGCTTGGCGGCTCTCTCCGGCTTGGGATCGCTCATACCTTATTATTTTGTGCTTTGGCTTTTTCGGAATAACCTCCGAGAGCAACTGGCATTTCAACTCGAAACAAATTAATAACAAACTATACAAATATAAAAGTTTATGAATTTCATCTTGATTGCAGTAATTGTCTTGGGCGCCATTGGCTTGATAGCAGCTGTTGTGCTATTTGCCGCCTCGAAGAAATTCGCTGTCTATGAAGATCCCCGTATTGCTCAGGTAAGTGAGGTACTTCCCGGTGCCAATTGCGGTGGATGTGGATTTCCTGGATGCAGCGGTATGGCTGATGCGCTCGTAAAAGGAGCTGATGCCGGAAGCATCGACGGGCTGTCTTGTCCTGTGGGTGGTGCTGAAGTCATGGGAAAGGTGGCTGATCTGCTTGGAATGGCCATAGCCAATTCCGAGCCTATGGTAGCTGTCGTGAGATGTAATGGCACATGTGAGCATCGTCCTCGTATCGCCGAATACTCAGGTCTCCGTACATGTGCTGCCATGAATGCCTGTGGTGCAGGTGAGACTGCCTGTGGCTATGGCTGTCTGGGTTGTGGCGATTGTGTCGCCGCTTGTCAGTTTGGTGCTATCTCCATTGATCCGGCTACAGGAATCCCTGCTGTCGATGAGGAGAAGTGTACTTCTTGTGGTGCCTGTGTGAAGGCTTGTCCACGTAACATCATCGAACTACGCAAGAAAGGTCCGAAGGGTAGGAGAGTGTATGTATCATGTGTCAACAAGGACAAAGGTCCTGTTGCCATGAAGGCTTGTGCTGTCAGCTGTATCGGTTGTGGCAAGTGTGAGAAGGAATGTAACTTCGGTGCCATTACCGTTGAGAACAATCTCGCCTACATTGACTTTGAGAAATGCCGTCTGTGTCGGAAGTGTGTTACCGCTTGTCCGAAGAAGGCTATCCTCGACGTCAACTTCCCAACGCCAGCACCTGCTCCAAAACCGAAAGAGCCTGCTGCTCCGAAACCTGCTCCTGAAGAGAAACCTTCAGAATCTCCGAAAGCAGCTCCCGCTGAGAAGCCGAAAGAAGCTCCAAAGCCCGTTGAAAAGCCAAAGGCACCAGTTGAGCAGAAGCCTGCTGTGAAGGAACCTTCCCGTGGTGCTTTTCTGGATACAGATTCTTCTATTTCCATTAAATAAGAAAGGAGACCTTCGTTATGAACATCAAAACATTTAGAATAGGTGGTATACACCCCGAGGAGAACAAGCTGACACACGAAGCCAAGACGCAGGTGGCAGCACTTCCGAAACAGGCCATCTTCCCATTGAGCCAGCACATCGGTGCTCCTGCCAAGCCCGTCGTTCAGAAGGGTGACAGAGTGAAGGTGGGTACGATGATTGCTGAGGCTGGAGGTTTCGTTTCTGCGCCCATTTTCTCATCAGTAAGCGGAACAGTCGCTAAGATTGACACAGCCATTGATGCAACAGGCTATCGCAAGCCTGCTATCTATATTACCGTCAATGGTGATGAATGGGAAAATAGTATCGACCGTTCCGATAAACTGGAGACGGTAGAAACTCATCCGGAACTGACGCCTGAAGAGATTGTCAATCGCATTAAAGATGCTGGCGTCGTTGGTATGGGCGGCGCTTGTTTCCCCACTTTCATTAAGCTGACACCACCGCCAACAGCCAAAGCCGAGTGCGTGATTATCAATGCCGTTGAGTGCGAGCCTTATATCACAGCCGACTACCGTCTGATGATGGAGCATGCAGATGAGATCCTCGTTGGTCTCGAACTGCTGATGAAGGGCGCAAAGGTGACGACAGGTTATATCGGTATCGAGACCAATAAGATGCCGGCTATCGAGCTGCTTACGAAGAAATGCGCAGAGAAGTTTGGCAGTTCTGCCTATAACGTAGAGGTGGTTCCCCTTATGCAGCGCTACCCACAGGGTGGTGAGAAGCAGTTGGTGGATGCTGTCATCCGTCGTCAAGTGCCTGCACCTCCTGCAATTCCTGTGAATGTGGGTGCAATTGTCCAGAATGTGGGTACTGCTTTTGCTGTCTATGAGGCTGTTATGAAGCACAAGCCACTTTTCGAGCGCTATACCACCGTGACAGGAAAGAAGCTCCAGAATCCAGGTAATTTCCTCGTCCGTATGGGAACACCCATGCAGGATCTGATCGAAGCCTGTGGTGGTATGCCTGAGGGTGACAATAAACTGCTGGCCGGTGGTCCGATGATGGGTAAGGCACTCACATCGACAGAGGTGCCTATCTGTAAGGGAACCAACTCTGTGACGATCATCTCTGATGATGAAGCCCGCCGTAAGGAGCCGCAGTCGTGTATCCGATGTGCCAAGTGCGTAGGAGTCTGTCCAATGGGATTGGAACCCTATCTGCTTGCCAGTATCTCTGAGGTGAAGAATTGGGAGCGTGCTGAGCGTGAGGACATCGTGAGTTGCATTGAGTGTGGTTCATGTCAGTTCACCTGTCCTGCCCACCGTCCGCTTCTCGACAACATCCGTCAAGGAAAGAGTACCGTCATGGGTATCATCCGCAGCCGCGCTGCAAAAAAGTAAAAAGGTAAAAAAGTAAAAGGTACACATACAATGGGAAAATTAATTGTATCATTATCGCCACACGCACATGGAACTGATACCGTAGAGCGCAACATGTACGGCGTCATCATCGCCTTGATGCCTGCTCTGCTCGTGTCGTTCATCTATTTCGGCCTTGGCTCAGTCATCGTTACGGCAACGAGTGTGGCAGCCTGCGTCTTCTTAGAGTGGGCTATCAGCAAATATATCTTGAAGCAGGAGCGTAACACCATCTGCGACGGCTCTGCCATCCTCACGGGTCTGCTCCTGGCCTTCAACCTGCCGTCAAACCTCCCCATCTGGATCATCCTCATCGGTGCGCTCTTCGCCATCGGTGTGGCCAAGATGACATTCGGAGGTCTGGGCAACAATCTCTTCAACCCTGCACTTGTAGGTCGTGCTGCCCTGCTTGTCGCCTTCCCCGCCCAGATGACGTCGTGGCCACAGGCAGGACAGTTGGGCAGTTATCTTGATGCAGAGACGGGGGCAACACCTCTTTCTATCATGAAAGCAGCTATTAAGAGCGGGGATGCTTCATTATTAAATGAACTCCCTGAGAGCCTGCACATGTTTATTGGCCTTCCAAGTGACTGTGGTTATGGTGCTGGTTCACTGGGGGAGGTCTGTGCGCTGGCCCTATTGCTCGGTCTGGCCTTCATGCTGTGGAAGAAGATCATCACCTGGCATATCCCTGTATCTATTATCTGCACGGTGTTCGTGTTTGCTGGTCTGCTCCATCTGGCTAATCCTATCTACGCTGATCCTATCTCAGTCATCTTCTCCGGAGGTCTGATGTTGGGTGCAATCTTCATGGCAACGGACTATGTGACCAGCCCGATGACACCCAAAGGACAGCTCATCTATGGTGTGGCCATTGGCGTCCTGACGGTCATTATCCGTAACTGGGGTGCCTATCCCGAGGGTATGTCGTTCGCTATTCTGATTATGAACGCATTCACGCCTCTTATTAATAATTATGTAAAGCCCAAGCGCTTCGGTGAAGTGCCTGCCAAGAACTAAAGGAGGACCAGACGTATGAAGAAATTAGAATCATCTTTGACGAATATGGTACTGGTGCTCACAGGAGTAGCAGTCATCATGGGTGGTATTCTCGCTTACGTGAACCACCTGACGGAAGGGCCTATCAATGACCAGAAGGCCAAGGCGCTTGCTGATGGTATCAAAAGTGTGATGTGTGTCAGCGACATTAAGGTTGCAAAGACAGATACAGTGCGACAGAATGATGCCAAAGGTAAGGAACTTACCTATATCATTTATCAGACACAGGATGCACAAGGTAAAGATCTTGGTGCTGCCGTAGAGAGCACTACCGGTGGGTTCGGTGGTGATCTGAAGGTGCTTGTGGGCTTCGATCCAGAAGGAAAAGTGTTAGGATATACCTTGCTTGAGCATGCTGAGACACCTGGACTCGGTGCCAAAGCTGACAAGTGGTTCCAGAAGGGTGAGAAGGGTGATATCATCGGCAAGAATCCCAAGGAGCCATTGACAGTATCCAAGGACGGTGGTCAGGTGGATGCCATTACAGCCTCAACCATCACCAGCCGTGCATTCCTGCTCGCAGTGAACAATGCATATAGTGCTTACAAGGCTACGCCCGTTGATGTTGAGACAGGCGCAACCCCAAAAGAAAAGGAGGAATAAGATATGAATGCAATACAGATTATCAAGAATGGCATCGTCAAGGAGAACCCGACGTTCGTCCTGATGCTTGGTATGTGTCCTACGCTAGCCACTACCACCTCTGCCATCAACGGTATGTCGATGGGACTCGCCACGATGGCTGTGCTCATCTGCACCAACTTCGTGATTTCGTGCCTCAAGTCGGTGACCCCCGACAAAGTGCGTATTCCCGTATTCATCGTGGTGATTGCTGCTTTCGTCACCATCCTGCAGATGGTTATCAAGGCCTATCTGCCTGATATCGATGCTGCCCTCGGATTGTTTATCCCGCTGATTGTGGTGAACTGTATCATCCTCGGCCGTGCAGAGGCCTTTGCTGCCAAGAACTCGCCCATTGACTCTCTTTTCGATGGTATTGGTATTGGCCTCGGCTTTACGCTGGGACTGACACTCCTCGGTATTTGCCGTGAGTTGCTGGGCAATGGTTCGGTCTTCGGATTTACCTTACTGCCTGAGACTTACAACATCCTGCTCTTCGTGCTGCCTCCGGGTGCATTCATCACCCTCGGCTTCCTGATTGCTATCGTCAATAAACTTAGAAAGGCATAAATTATGGAATATATACTGATTTTCATTAGCGCCATCTTCGTGAACAACATCGTGTTGTCACAGTTCCTCGGCATCTGTCCGTTCCTTGGCGTATCGAAGAAGATTGACACCTCGCTGGGTATGGCGGCAGCTGTAGCCTTTGTGCTGACACTTGCCACCATCGTAACCTGGCTTGTACAGAAATATGTGCTCGATGCCTTCGGCTTGCAGTATCTGCAGACGATTGCCTTTATCCTTGTCATCGCCTCACTTGTGCAGATGGTGGAGATTGTGCTCAAGAAGGTGTCGCCAGCCCTCTATCAGGCGCTCGGTATCTTCCTGCCCCTGATCACGACTAACTGTGCCGTGCTCGGTGTTGCCATCCTCGTCATTCAGAAGGACTTCAACCTCTTGCAGTCTGTGGTATATGCCTTCTCTACGGCCATCGGCTTCGGACTGGCTCTGACCGTGTTTGCAGGCATGCGTGAGCAGCTTGAGCTCGTCAAGATTCCCAAGGGCATGCAGGGCATGGCTATTGTGATGCTTTCTGCTGGACTGCTCTCATTAGCTTTCATGGGCTTCTCGGGTGTCGACGGCGGACTGAAGGTGCTTTTTGGCCTCGACTAAACAGATAATCTAGAAAAAGTTTGATTGTTTGGGAAATAATTACTAACTTTGCAAAAGATATACAATAAAAACTATCAAAGTAATGAAACAGACGATATTAGTAACTGGTGGTACAGGTTTTATCGGAAGCCATACGACAGTTGAGCTTCAGGAAGCTGGTTATGAGGTTGTGATCATCGACAATCTCTCAAATTCTAACGCAAACGTTATTGATGGCATTGAAAAGATAACGGGTATCAGACCTGCATTCGAGAAAGTGGATTGCTGTGACTTCGAGGCATTGGAAGGTATCTTTAAGAAATATCCAAAGATTGAAGGCATTATCCACTTTGCCGCATCGAAGGCTGTTGGAGAGAGTGTCGAGAAACCACTGCTCTACTATCGCAACAATCTGACCAGTCTTATCAACCTGCTGGAGCTGATGCCGAAGTATCAGGTGAAGGGTATCATTTTCTCTTCAAGCTGCACTGTCTATGGCCAGCCTGCGAAGGAGAATCTGCCCGTGACAGAAAATGCACCTATCCAGAAGGCCATGTCGCCTTATGGTAACACGAAGCAGATCAACGAAGAGATCATCCAGGACTATGTACACTCTGGTGCACCTATCAAGAGCATCATCCTGAGATATTTCAATCCTATCGGCGCTCATCCTTCAGCCCTGATTGGCGAATTGCCAAATGGTGTTCCCATGAATCTGATTCCATTCGTGACTCAGACGGCTATGGGTATCCGCGAGCAGCTGAAAATTTTCGGAAATGACTATAACACCCCAGACAAGACCTGTATCCGTGACTACATCTATGTAGTAGACCTGGCCAAGGCTCATGTGAAGGCCATGGAGCGCGTTCTGGATCAGCCAGAAACAGATGCCGTTGAGGTATTCAATATTGGTACGGGCAAGGGTCTTTCAACACTTGAGGTCGTGGAAGGCTTCGAGAAGGCCACTGGCGTGAAAGTCAACTGGACTTATGCACCACGTCGCGAAGGTGATATCGAGCAGGTTTGGGGCAATGTTGACAAAGCCAACAAAGTGCTTGGTTGGAAAGCTGAGACGCCGACAGATGAAGTACTTAAGAGTGCCTGGAAATGGCAGCAAAAACTCCGCGAAGACGGTATCCAATAAAAAATAGCAGTCAAGTTTTGACTGTATTTGTGTTTGTGTTGTTATGGGCTCTCGATGTGAATCGCGAGCCCATTTCATAACTATAAAGGTAGACAGACTTTAAAAGTTCCCTCCTGATTGAATTCAGAGAGATCCACAGGTGTTCTGAACAATCCCAGAAGACTGCTGCCAGAACCTGACATAGCAGCATAGACCGCCCCCATGTCATAGAAGCGCTCCTTGATAGCCCCGATTTCAGGATGCAACGCAAAGACGCTTTTCTCAAAATCGTTTGTCAGTTCCTCACGCCAAGTCTCAATAGGCTGCATGACAACTTCTCGACAATTCTTTGCAGGATGAGCAGGCTTTATCAATGAAAAAGCCTCCTTCGTAGATACAGGAATATCAGGACGAACAATGCAGAGATACCATCCTTTCAGATCAAGTTCTACCGGAGTCAGGATTTCACCGATCCCCTCTGCATAGCAAGGCTTATTGACGATAAAGAAAGCACAGTCAGCACCAAGCCTTGCTGCATATTGTATCATCTGTTGCTGCGATAGGCCTAACTGAAACTGTTCATTCAGAAGCGTAATCATAAATCCGCAATCGCTGGAACCGCCTCCCATACCTGCCTGTGTCGGAATACCTTTATAAAGATGGGCGTGTATTCGGGGCAGAGTAGGGAAGTCTTGTTTCAACAGATTATATGCTTTCACCACCAGATTCTTCTGCTCGTCACCCTCAATGTGGATATTGGTGACTTTGAGGTCACAATCAACATCTGAAGGAAAATCTGCATCCATGGGATATATTTCCAAAGCTTCCTTTATAGGTACTGGGTAGAATACTGTTTCGAGATTATGGTAACCATCAGGACGCTTTTCTACGACATTGAGTCCGAGATTGATTTTGGCGATAGGGAATGTGATCATAATAGTCTGAATGAAAGATAGTTGATTATGATTTGTTATCGTTTTTCTTGGAACGATTTTTATGATGACTCTTATTGGAATTGCCTTTACTATGCCACCTCCCGTGACGTCGGGTGTTGGATGTCTTCTTTTCGCGTTTCGTGTAAACAGGTCCCTCGCCAATGCTTTCCGGCAGGGGCGTCTTTTCCACTTCCTTACCCAGGAAATGCTCTATCGACTGAAAGCGGTAGATGTCAGTATCGCTGACAAAAGTAATCGCTTCACCATCGCGATCAGCTCGAGCTGTACGACCAATCCTATGGACATAGTCTTCAGAATCGTGAGGCACATCGTAGTTGATGACAGTTCTGATATCATCAATGTCAATACCACGAGCCACGATATCTGTTGCGACAAGCACATCCGTCATTCCTGCCTTGAAACGGTACATCACCTCATCACGTTCCTGTTGCGAAAGGTCACTATGCATCTGATCGCAGTTGATATGCATTTGTTTAAGACTACGGGAAATGTCTTTCACCTTATCTTTTTTGCCTGAGAAGATAATGACCCGTTTCAAGTCACCTTGCTTAAAGATCTGATTGATGATTTTCAGTTTCTGAGGTTCATAACATACATAAGCACTCTGACGGATTTTATCTGCAGGTCTTGAGACGGCAATCTTGATTTCTACCGGATCATGGAGCAGCGTCACAGCCAATTCACGGATCTTGGGCGGCATTGTGGCAGAGAACATCACACGTTGGCAGTTCTGTGGCAACTGTGATACAATTTTCATGATGTCATCGATAAAGCCCATATCGAGCATGCGGTCTGCCTCATCGAGCACAAAGAAAGAACAACGCGACAAGTCGAGGTTACCTACTTTGAGGTGACTTAGCAATCGGCCTGGAGTAGCAATAAGCACATCAGCCCCCAGACGGATACCCTTCAACTCCTGCTCATATCGTCCACCATCATTTCCACCATATACAGCTACGCTGCTGATGCCGTCAAGGTAATAGCCAAAACCTTGCATCGCCTGATCAATCTGCTGAGCAAGTTCACGGGTGGGAGACATGATGACGCAATTGATGGCATCCTTAGGATAATCGCCGTCATCAAGCTGAGAAAGGATTGGAAGCAGGTATGCTGCCGTTTTTCCTGTACCAGTCTGGGCAACACCAAGTACATCGTAACCATCTAAAATCTTAGGGATACAACGTTCCTGGATCGGCGTCATGTCATCGAAATGCATATCATACAATGCATCAAGAATATTGTCGTTCAGATATGTTTCTTCAAATTTCATTTTATTCCATTAATTGGGTGCTTGTCGATAACAGAAATATGCTATGAATATATATAATAAATTAGGTATCCAAGCCGCTAACATGGGAGGCGTATCGGCATTAATGGCAAATGTGGCACTTACGGTCTGCAAAAGGATATAGGTAAAAGAGAGTGCCAAACCAATACCAAGATAGAGGCCCATGCCCCCCTTACGTTTACGACTAGACAGACTGACACCGATGATGGTAAGGATAAACGACGCAAAAGATGTCGCAATACGTTTATGATACTCAACTTCATATTGCACGACATTGCCAGAACCTCTTTCGGTCTGTTTGGAGATATACTGTCTCAGTTCAGAGGAAGTCAGCGTCTCCTGTTGTCCCTTGGAGAATACCAAATCCATCGGCTCCATCTGTATCAGGGTATCAATCACGTTACCCGAGATGATCTCCTCACGCAGGCCCTTCAACTTTCGGATTTTGTAGTTATTGGCCTTCCAGTGATATCGGGTATCGCTGATAGAATCATATCGGATAATAGAAGCCGTCATGTGGCTGACTAGCTTCTTATTCTCAAACTTATCCAGAGAAAAGCCATAGCCAGTCTTTGTCCTGTTATCGTAATTCTGAATATAAGCGATGGTGCCCGGAGCAACCATCAATTGCACATTGCTGGCCGATAGCGTCCTTTTGCTGTTCTTGTATTTCGCCTCAAAATCTTGACGCACAACGGTTCCATGAGGAATCACATTAGAACCGAGATAGAAATTTACCACAGCAATGATGGCAGCTGAGAGGAGATAAGGCTTCAGTAATTGCTTAAAACTGACACCTGCCGCCAACATGGCGATAATCTCGCTATTACCTGCCAACTTGGATGTAAAGAAGATGACTGCGATGAAGACAAACAGCGGTGAGAACAAGTTGGCGAAATAAGGTACGAAATTGGCATAGTAATCGAAAACGATAGCCTTCAGAGGTGCCCCGTAGGTTGAGAATTTGGAAAGGTTCTCATTGACATCGAAGACAATGGCGATAGAAATGATCAGCGCAATAGAATATATATAGGTGCCGATGAACTTGGACATAATGTAACGGTCCAGCCGCGTCAAGAAACGGAAAGGATTCAGCTTGCGCATCCATCGGAAACCTTTTCCGAGGAATCTTCCCATCTTGCGGCACCGTACTCTGATATATTTGCTCTTTTTCATCTGCGTTGCCCTAATTGATCAATGACACTTCGTTTCCAGTGCACGAAATCGCCTGCAAGGATATGCTGCCTGGCATCTGTCACCAGCCTCAGGTAGAAGGCCAGGTTATGGATGGAGGCAATCTGCATGGCTAACAGTTCTTGAGCCTTAAAGAGATGATGGAGATATGCTTTCGAGTGGATACGGTCAATCTCACAGCCATCCGGATCAATGGGGGAGAAGTCATCTTCCCACTTCTTGTTTCGCATATTCATCGTTCCCTCATAGGTGAAAAGCATGGCATTCCGCCCATTACGAGTAGGCATTACACAGTCGAACATATCAACACCTCGCTCTATAGCTTCCAGAATATTCTGCGGTGTGCCGACACCCATCAGATAACGTGGACGATCCTTGGGCAGAATTTCATTCACCACCTCAATCATATCGTACATCACTTCTGTGGGTTCTCCTACAGCCAAGCCGCCGATGGAGGCACCGCCACCATCGTTCAACCGGCTCAAGACATCACATACATGCTTAGCTGCATCCTGGCGTAAGTCTTTATAAGTACAACCTTGAACGATAGGGAAGAGTGTCTGGTTATATCCATACAACGGTTCTGTCTCGTTAAAGTGCTTTACACAACGCTCAAGCCAACGCTGAGTGAGCCCCAGAGAATTCTTTGCGTATTGATAATCACTCTGACCTGGAGGACATTCGTCAAGCGCCATCATGATATCCGCACCGATTACCCGTTCTGTGTCCATCACATTCTCTGGTGTAAAGAAATGCTTAGATCCGTCAATATGGGAGCGAAACTCGCAACCTTCCTCACGGAGTTTTCGTATGCCTGTCAACGAAAACACCTGAAATCCTCCAGAATCCGTAAGGATAGGACGATCCCACGTATTGAACTTATGCAGGCCACCAGCTTTTCTGAGGATTTCCAGTCCTGGTCGTAAATAGAGGTGATAGGTATTTCCTAAGATAATCTGGGCTTTTATCTGTTCCCGTAGTTCAGAGAAATGAACAGCTTTCACGCTGCCCACTGTTCCAACAGGCATAAATATCGGTGTCAGAATCTGCCCGTGATCAGTCGTAATTACACCAGCACGAGCATCACTCTCTTGATCTGTATATTTCAGTTCAAACGTCATTTCTTATCCTTTTCAGTTTCTTCGGGGATAGTGAAATCCAAAGGATGCTTTACGATTTCATTGGTAAGTGCAAAGTCCCATACGTCTTGAACGTTCTCTACATAATGGAAAGTAACACCCTTCAAATAAATATCAGGAATCTCCAGAATATCCTTCTCATTCTCTCGGCACATCAAAATGTCGGTAATGCCAGCACGTTTTGCTGCTAGGATCTTCTCTTTGATACCACCCACTGGCAACACCTTTCCCCGAAGGGTGATTTCACCAGTCATTGCGGTATTCTTACGCACTTTACGCTGAGTAAGAGCTGATGCAATAGACGTGGCAATCGTTATACCTGCCGAAGGACCATCTTTGGGCGTAGCGCCTTCTGGTACATGGATATGAATATTCCAATTATCAAAGATCCGATAGTCAATATTAAGCGTCTCGGCATGGGCTTTAACATATTCGAGGGCTAATATTGCTGATTCTTTCATGACATCTCCAAGGTTTCCTGTAAGTGTCAGTTTTGAACCTTTACCTTTAGAGAGTGAAGTCTCAATAAACAAGATTTCACCGCCAACGCTTGTCCAAGCCAAGCCCGTAACGACACCAGCATAGTCATTACCTTGATAGATATCCCGGTAGAATGGTGGTTTGCCGAGCAGGTCTTCAATCTCTGCCGGCGTTATCTTCTTATAATTGGTATTCTCTTCTATCTGGCGTTTATACGCAATCTTTCGTAACGACTTGTTGATCTGCTTTTCGAGCTGTCGAACGCCACTTTCCCTCGTATAACGTTCGATGATCATCTCTATGGCTGCTTTATTGAAAGCAGGCTTCAGTTCCTTCACATTCAATCCTGTATTCTCTATCTCACGAGGAATCAGGTGACGCTTGGCAATTTCGATCTTCTCTTCTGTTATATACCCGCTTACTTCGATAATCTCCATACGGTCGAGTAGGGGTTGGGGTATGGTGCCAAGATTATTTGCTGTGGCAATAAACAGAACTTTTGACAAATCGTAGTCAACATCAAGATAATTGTCGTGGAAAGCATTGTTCTGTTCAGGATCCAAGACCTCGAGTAATGCAGAGGCAGGATCACCGTTATGTGTCATTTGGGTGACCTTATCTATTTCGTCAAGGATAAAGACAGGATTACTAGAGCCTGCTTTTTGAATTGATTTGATGATACGTCCAGGCATAGCACCAATGTAGGTCCTACGATGGCCACGAATTTCCGCTTCGTCATGAAGACCGCCAAGTGAGACCCTGACATACTTACGTTTCATGGCAGATGCTATCGATTTGCCTAAAGAGGTCTTTCCGACTCCCGGAGGACCGTAGAGACAGATAATGGGACTCTTTAAGTCGCCACGCAAAGCAAGCACGGCCATATATTCAAGGATACGCTCCTTGACCTTCTCCATACCATAATGATCATGGTCAAGAATCTTTTGGGCTCTCTTCAGGTCAAGATCGTCTTCCGTATATTCTCCCCAAGGAAGGGATACCATTGTCTGTAAATAGTTCAGCAGCACATTGAACTCCGGACTCTGCGGGTTCAGATTGTCCATCTTTTCAAGTTCCTTGTAGAAGGTTTTTGCAACATCCTGCGGCCATTTTTTATTCTCTGCCTCTTTCATCAGATCCTGCTTCTCCATCGACTCGCCATTACCCATTTCAGCCTGCATATTCTTGATTTGCTGCTGCAGGAAATAGTTGCGTTGCTGTTCATCGATGTCTTCGCGAGTCTTATTACGGATATCAGCCTTTAAGTTCTGAAGGTTGATTTCACGATTGATGATCTTCATCACATTGAAGAGTCGCTCTTTGACAGATTCCATCTCCAGAAGGCTGATCTTTTCTTTAGTGGAGAATGGCATGTTCGAACAAACGAAGTTAAGTGCCATTACACTATTTGAAATGTTCTTAATGGCAAAGGTGGCTTCGTCTGGTATATCTTCACTAATATTAATGTAGTCGTTCACCAGATTGCGCAGATCCTCCATCGCAGTCTTGAACTCGCGGTCGCGCTTCTCGGGCTCTATATCGACCAAAGGCTCAACAATGCCTTCAAGATGGGGCAGGCTGTGCGTGATTTCCACAAGCCTCATACGGCTAAAACACTGAACGATTGCTGTAATATTTCCATTAGGAAGGTTTAGCAATTTCATTACTTTAGCATAAACACCGATCTCATATAGATCCTCTTGAAGAGGAACGTCTACATCCGGGTCTTTTTGGCAAATAATACCTATGATCTCGCCCTTTTTCTCAGCTTTCTGGATTACAATCTTACTAGAATCACGGCCGATAAGGATAGGAGATACAACGCCTGGGAACAATACAAGGTTACGAACAGGAAGAATAGGAACACTTGAGGGAGTGTTCACATTAATAACATCCTGAAAATCTCCGTCGATGTCGGCTATCATCTGAAATGCAGAATTCTTACTCGAATTACTCATGTTTTTATCTTAATACAATGTTTCTTTTTACTATTTTGAGTGCAAAGGTACTAATATTAATTAAGAATTAAGAATTAAGAATTAAGAATTAAAAAATATTAGTATCTTTGCAGCGAAAATGGCAAACGAATATTTCAAATTTAAGAGATTTACCGTTCATCAGGACAAATGTGCCATGAAGGTGGGTACAGATGGTACACTTCTTGGTGCATGGGCTCAGGCTCCTCAGGAACCTAGTCGAATACTTGATATAGGAACTGGCACTGGTTTGATTGCCCTGATGATGGCTCAGCGTTATCCGAATGCTTCAATCGTTGGTATTGACATTGATCCTGCTGCTGTTGCTCAAGCAAGAGACAATGTGACGGCATCACCTTTTGCCGATAGAATCAGTATTTATGAAGCCGACATCTGTCACTTTTATGAAAATGACACTTTTGATTCTGTTATCTGTAATCCGCCTTTTTTTACAGGTGATTTGATTTGCCCTGATAAGCAACGGGCAGTAGCACGACATACGATTTCTCTGAGCTATCATGACCTTATATCTTCTGCTTACAAGCATCTCTCAGCAAATGGTCGTTTTTCTGTTATTATCCCTATTGAAAGTCAATCAAATTTTGAGTCAGAAGCACTTATGGGAGGCTTTTACTTGTCGCGCTTATGCCGTGTTAAAACAACACTCGTCAAGAAACCAAAGAGATGCTTAATAGAATTAAGAAAACTTCCTGTATCAGAATCTGTTAATACGTGCGAAGTGATTGAAATTAATCCAGGAATTAGGAGTGATTGGTACAAAGAACTTACTTACGATTTCTATATACGATAATTTTTTACATCAAAATATGAAAGTAACAGTTTTACAGTTAGATATAGAGTGGGGGAATCCTATAGCCAACATCAACCATGCAGAATCCCTTATGAGCCATGCAGCCAATAGTGATCTTTATGTATTACCCGAGATGTGGTCTACTGGATTTGCGACAGAACCATTTGATATCGCAGAAAATGAAGAAGAAAGCATTTCCCTAAAATGGATGAAGGACACAGCAAAGAAAAAGGCATGTGCCATCTGCGGAAGTTTGGCTGTTAAGACTTCTGACAATTCATTCAGGAACAGACATTATTTTATAGATGGAAAGAATGGGACCTTTTCATATTATGATAAACACCATTTGTTTAGATATGGCCATGAAGATACATATTATCAAGCAGGTGAGGATCATACAATAGTTTCATATTGTGGTATAAGATTTCTCTTATTGACTTGTTACGATTTAAGATTTCCTGTTTGGAGCAGATATTCTGACAGTCTCCAATTTGATGCCATTATCTGTGTAGCCAATTGGCCCGAAAGTCGTCAGAATGCTTGGCACATTCTAACACATGCCAGAGCTATCGAGAATCAGGCATATCTTATTGGCTGTAATCGTGTTGGTGATGATCATTATTCTCATTATAGAGGTTCAAGTATGATTGTTAGTCCAATTGGAAAAACACTAGACATTTGTTCTTCAAATACAGAATCGTCAATTACTCAGTTTATTGATATTGATAAATTGCTTAATTTCAGAAATAAATTTAAGGTATTAGAAGATAGAGATATTTTCTAAGATGGACATTAAATATCATGTGTACACATCCTATGATACTTTTTATTAGAATCGGCATTATGATAAATAAAGAAAATCAGAATAAATCCTCCCTACTATTTTCGGGAGGATTATAATTTTGACATTTAGAAAGGCAGATCGTCAGCTGCACCATCTGAAGAAGGCTCTTGTGCCGGCGGGAATGGAGATGTAGCTCCACCAACATTCTGATTCACGACCGGAGAACCAACTGCTGGCTGCTGTTGCTGAACCTGGCCACGAATGACATTGTAAGCACGAATATCGTTAAACCATCTGCCATTGAATTCATGAGCATCAATATCAAATTGAACTGTCAGATCTTCGCCCTGTTGGATGGCAAACTGTTTAATACGGTCTTCGCCAAAAATGCGAAAAAGGCATTTACGAGGAAATTGTCCTGGAACTTCTATCACATAGTCCTGAGACATCCAATTGTTTCCTGTACGGGCCGACACACCACTTTGCGCCGGCAAAACTGCAATTATTCTACCTGTTAATTCCATTACTTAATTGTTTTTATTTGTTATTTTTACGTTTTCACGTGGCGAAATTACTAAAAATAGTTTGAATAGCGCAATTTTTTCTCGAATATTTTGTTCATTACAACGTTTTTTTGTAATTTTGTCCTCAATTATAAAATATGTATTCAAATAATAGAAAACTATAAAACTATGCGATTTACATTATCCAGTACCGCATTGAGCTCTAAGCTCTCTGCTCTCTCGAGAGTTATTAACAGCAAGAATGCCCTACCGATTCTTGGTGACTTTGTGTTTGAAATCAATGAGAATGTTCTGTATCTTACAGCTTCTGATAGTGAGAACATGATGAAAACACAAATGGAATTAAATGAAAGTGATGGCAATTGCCGTTTTGCCATCGGGAATCATGATCTGTTAGAGGCAGTAAAAGGCTTTTCTGAGCAACCCATAACATTTGACGTCAATTTGGAGCAGAATCTAACAAAGATCAGTTACCAGAATGGTCTGTTCTGTCTTCCTATTGATAATGCTGATGAATTCCCCATGGCTCAGCCATTGAGTGGCTATGCAAATACCATTACCATTCCAAATCTTGTGCTTGCAGAAAACATCAATCGTTCAATCTTTGCTACTGCACAAGACGAATTGCGCCCCGTGATGAATGGTATCTATTTTGATTTGACACCAGACTGTCTTGCCGTTGTAGCCAGTGACGGACATAAGTTGGTACGCAATAAAGTCTATTCCGTCAAGAGTGAACAACCAGCAGCATTCATTCTCCCCAAGAAGCCCGCGAATCTTCTTCGTAACATGTTAGGCAAAGACGGTGGAGACGTCACCATCAAGTTCGACGAGAGAAATGCAGAAATCAATTACGGTGACGGTACTATTCAATGTAGGCTAATTGAAGGTCGCTACCCCAATTACAATAGTGTTATTCCACAGAACAATCCTAATGAATTGCGTGTAGACCGTCTTGGCTTATTAGCTGCCCTCCGTCGCGTTCAGCCTTTCGCCAATGACTCAAGCAACCTTATCCGTTTCCACGTGGAGGGATCTACACTCCAGCTTGATGCAGAAGACTATGATTTCTCTAAGACCGCTACAGAACGTATGACTTGCGAATATAATGGCCACCCCATGTCTATTGGTTTCAAAGGCTCTTCATTTATTGAAATACTGAGTAATTTTGATTGTCCCGAAGTTATTATCCAACTTGCTGACCCCAGCCGTGCAGGATTGGTACTACCTTCCGAACAGCCTGACAATCAGGATATCCTTATGCTTATGATGCCAATGTTGATTAATGATTAAGCGATGAAACTGAATCTGACAAAACCGCTGGTTATCTTTGATCTGGAAACTACAGGTCTTGATCTTGTGAAAGATCGCATCATACAGATATCCTATATTAAAGTACATCCCAACGGAAAGGAAGAACGGGGAAATGAACTGATCAATCCCGAGAAACCTATTCCAGAAGAGGTTATTGCGCTTACAGGAATCAGTAATGATGATGTTAAAGACAAACCGACTTTTAAGCAAATAGCCCAGAGTCTGGCAGATATGTTTGTAGGATCTGATTTTGCAGGATTTAACTCAAATCACTTTGACATACCCTTACTTGCAGAGGAATTCCTGCGTGCAGGTATCGACTTTGATTTTACCAAATGTCGCCTGATTGATGCTCAGACCATTTTCCATAAGATGGAGCGTCGTAATCTTGCTGCTGCCTACAAATTCTACTGTGGTCGCAAAATGGAAGAAGATTTTGAGGCACATCGTGCAGACCAGGATACAGAGGCAACTTATCGCGTACTTATGGGAGAATTGGATATGTATGCTCCTGGAGCCAATGAAGACGAGAACAAGGTCCTTAATAATGACATGGACGAACTTGCCAGTTTTTCGAAAACCAACAATAACATCGATTTTGCCGGGCGAATTGTTTGGGGAGAAAAGAAAGACCGATATGGCAAGCCCATACTTGATAAGGATGGCAATCCTCAGCTTACAGAAGTCTTCAACTTTGGCAAGCACAAAGGAATACCTGTAGCCGACGTCTTCCATATAGATCCGGGATATTATAGTTGGATACTGGCCGGTGATTTTACTTATAACACGAAGCAGGTTTTGACGCGTATCCGTTTACGCGAGTCGAAAATGGCTTAAGAGATATGTTGATAAAGGAATAAAAGGTAACAAGATGAAACAGTTATGTACATATATGTATATGAGAATAATCGTCTTATTACCTTTATTCTTTTTATCGACACTTCCGCTGAATTCACAAGAACTCCAGGCAAAGATTAACATCAACCACAGTCAGATTCAAGGTACTGACGTTAGTGTATTCGAGAATCTGCAGCAAACACTAGAGCAGTTTGTAAACGAAAAGCAATGGACGCCCTTACAATTCCAAAATAACGAGCGTATCCAATGTACTTTCAATATAACTGTCACAAAGTACATTCGTGAAGAGAACCGTTTTGAGTGTTCGGCACTCATACAGGCCAATCGTCCAGTATATAATACCTCCTACTCTACCACCTTATATAATAATAAGGACGATAACTTCCACTTCGCATTTGCACAATTTGACCAACTAAATTTTACGGATGAGGTCATTGATAACCAGCTTACCGCATTGTTTGCTTACTATGCCTATCTGATTATCGGTATTAATCTGGACAGTTTTTCACCGATGGGAGGTACTGACATTCTTCAACGCTGTATGTATCTTGTGAATAATGCACAAGATCTGGGCTTCCCCGGATGGAAATCCTTCGAAGATAGCAGAAACCGTTTTGCCATTATCAATGACTATCTTGACGAATCCTTGAAGCCGTTACGTCAATTGCAATACGACTATTACCGTAAAGGGCTTGATGAAATGGCAAACAATGCAGAACGTGGCAGAACAGAGATTTCCGGGGCATTAGAGAACAATTTGAAAGTTGCGCATGACAACAAACCGTTAAGTCTCTTGCCGCAGATATGGACTGATTACAAAAAAGACGAATTGATCAATATATACAAAGGTAAAGGTACCCAGAAGGAGAAAGAGCGTATTTTTGACCTTCTGATGAGTATCAACGCTTCTCAAAACAGCGCCTGGGAAAATATTAAATTATAGTATGCTTAAACACCTTTATATCAAAAACTTCACGCTTATTGACGAATTGGATATTGACTTGCATTCAGGCTTTTCTGTCATAACAGGAGAAACTGGTGCAGGTAAAAGTATCATCCTTGGAGCAATTGGACTATTATTAGGACAACGTGCTGATTCAAAGTCGATTAAGCAAGGAGCTGACAAATGCGTGATTGAAGCCCATTTCGACCTTTCACGCTATAATATGAAAGATTTCTTTTCGGATAATGATATCGAATATGACGAGAATGACTGTATCATCCGTCGAGAATTGACTGCCAACGGAAAAAGCAGGGCTTTTATCAACGATACGCCTGTGCAGCTGTCGATGATGAAAGATCTTGGCGACAGACTTGTGGACATTCATTCGCAGCATCAGAATCTGCTGATCAGCAAACAGGATTTTCAGCTGAACGTTGTTGACATCATAGCTGATGATGCCAAGGAACTTGAGTGCTATCGTCAGTCGTTCTCTTCATTCCATGATGCCAAGAAATCACTTGACACCCTAAAAGAAGAGATTGAACGTAATCGTCAGAATCTGGATTTCCTACAGTTTCAATGTAACGAATTGACACAGGCCAATCTTCAGGAAGACGAACAAGAAGATCTGGAGCAAAGAAGCGAAACGATGACTCACTCTGAGGAGATCAAGGGAGCCTTCTATGAAGCAGACAATGCCTTATCAGCAGAAGGCTCTGGCGTGATTGATGCAATGCGTTCTGCCCTATCGGCCTTGAAATCCATCGAAAGAGTTTATCCATTTGCCCAGGAGTTGGTACAGCGTATAGATAGTTGCTATATTGAGTTAAAGGATTTGTCTGAGGAAATTAATTCCCAACTGGAACGTATAGATTTCGATCCTGCGGAACTGGATGCTATCAATAACCGCCTGGACAAGTTGTATGATCTTGAGAAGAAATACCAAGTAGAGTCCATCGCTGAACTTATTGCCAAGCACGAAGAGCTGAAGCGCAAACTCAATCATATCGAGTCAAGCGATGATCTGTTGGCCGACTTGCAAAAGAAAGTTGATCTTTTGAGAGACAAAGCAAAAGGAGATGCAGACAAACTGACAAAGCTTCGTAAACATGCTGCCCAGCAAGTTGAAAAAGAGATACAGGAGAAACTGACGCAATTAGGCATGCCAAACGTACGTTTTAAAATCCAAGTGTCTGAAGAACCATTGAGCCAAAAAGGCCAGGATGCCATTTCTTTCTACTTTAGCGCCAACACCTCCACCCCACTCCAGCCAATCTCACAAGTGGCTTCAGGCGGTGAGGTTGCCAGAGTCATGCTTTCCCTAAAGGCCATGATAAGTGGTGCCGTCAAGTTGCCTACCATCATATTCGATGAAATCGATACCGGTGTCAGCGGCAAGATTGCTGAGAAAATGGCAGAGATCATGAAGGAAATGGGCAATCATGAGCGTCAGGTCATCAGCATCACGCATCTTCCCCAAATTGCCGCCCTAGGTACAGCGCACTATAAGGTGGAGAAAGAAGAAACCGCTACGGGTACCACGAGCCGACTGAGGGAATTGTCTTCTGAGGAACGTATTACAGAAATAGCCCAGATGCTTAGTGGTAGCGAAGTGTCGGAGGCTGCTATACAAAACGCGAAACAACTTTTACGATTATGAAAAAAATGACTATTATAGGTTGCCTGCTGATTATGGCAACTACAGCCTTTGCTCAGCCAGGATGGGTAAAGAATGCTTCTAAATCCGTTTTCACATTAAAGACGTTTTCTGCCGATGGTTCACTCATCGCCAGCACAAATGGTTTCTTTACAGGAACCAATGGAGAAGCCGTAAGCTCTTTTTCGCCGTTTAAAGGGGCCTCAAAAGCCGTCATCATCGATTCGCAGGGAAAGGAGTTTCAAGTAACTGGTATACTTGGTGCAAACGACATGTATGATGTTGTCAAGTTTCGTGTTAACAACAGCAAATGTCAACCGCTGACAGTCAGTTCCGTCATAGGTTCCGTAGGTAGTCAGGCATGGCTCCTACCCTATCATGAAACCAAAGAACTGAGAGCCGGTTCAATCAAACGGGCAGAAACGATCTTTGATGATTATGCCTATTATACTGTGTCCATGAGTATTGCAGATAATATGGTTAGCTGCCCTCTGATGAACGAGAGTGGAGATGTATTAGGAATGATGCAGCAACCAGCAACCGACAAGGACACCTTGAGCTACGCCATCAGCGCCCGTTTTGTGAATGACCTCAAAATCACGGGACTGACATATAATGATGCGACATTACAACTGACGCAGATTAAAAAGGAGTTACCCGCTGATTTAAAGGAAGCGAATCTTGTCCTCTATCTGGCTGCTTCTCAGATGGACTCTTTAAGTTACATCAACTTGATAGAAGATTTTATTCGCCAATTTCCTGGTGAACCCGACGGCTATACAGCTCGTGCCATACAAGCTGTGAATGGCGGAAAATTCGCTGCTGCGGAAAAGGATATGGAACAGGCAATCAATGTTTCAAACAAAAAAGACGATGCTCACTACAGCTATGCCCGCATGATCTATAATAAGGAAATATATCAGAGTGCCCAACCTTATGCCGGGTGGAGCTTGGACAAGGCGCTGTCTGAGATACAAACGGCCAATAGCATCAATTCGCAGCCAACTTATCGTCAGCTTGAGGCTAATATCCTTTATGCCCAGAAGAAATACGATGAAGCCTACCAGATCTTTAATGAACTGACAAACACCAGCCTTCGTAATGCCGAAATATTCTATAGTGCTGCCAAATGCAAGGAGATGCTGAAGGATACCACGAGTATGTTGGCTTTGTTGGATAGCACATTGAATATGTTCTCTAAACCATATTTAAAAGAGGCTGCCCCCTATCTCTGGGCAAGAGCAGAGGCACGAAGCAACGCTGGTAAATACCGTGATGCCATTAGCGACATGAATGAATACGAAGAACTCATGCAGGCGACTGTTAACGATAATTTCTATTATGTTCGTTATCAGACCGATATCAAAGGCAGATTATATCAGCAGGCGCTCAACGATATTAACCGTGCAATCCAGATGAATCCGCAAGAGACACTCTATTATGCAGAGAAGGCATCGCTAGAAATCCGTGTCGGGAAGTACGACGACGCTATCTTGACAGCCCAAGACTGTATTAACCTGGATGCCAGCAATAGTGATGGCTATCTGTTCCTTGGACTGGCCCAATGTCTGAAAGGCCAGAAAGCAGAAGGAATCAAGAATTTGCAGAAAGCGAAGGAGCTGGGAGATACGCAAGCCGACGCGCTGATTGAGAAATACAAATAACAATTAATCCCTGCTTTCAAGGCAGGGATTAATGTTAGAATGGCAGAGGATCATTAGAAGGAGGAGGAACCGGCGTACTGCCAAAGGGATCATAGCCTTCAGGCATTTCTGGCGGCGTATTGCCATCACCATTCACTTTTGATCCCAATATTTCACCGCCACCTATCGGTGCACGGTTCCCCAGGTTCTTGTCCTCGGGATTCTCAAAACGTGTATATTCACCACGGAAGGTCAACAGCACATCACCCGTAGCACCCTTACGGTGCTTAGCAATGATAATCTGAGCCATACCGTGAAGGTCGCGGCCATTATCATCCTGGTAGATATGATAATACTCTGGGCGATGGACGAAGATGACCATATCTGCATCCTGCTCAATGGCACCGGATTCACGAAGGTCGGAGAGCTGGGGGCGCTTGCCTTCGAGTCCTTCACGACTCTCCACACCACGATTCAACTGACTCAGCGCCAAAATGGGAATGTCAAGTTCCTTAGCAAGACCTTTCAACGATCGTGAGATGGTAGAAACCTCTTCCTGTCTCGACGAGAAACGCATACCGTTGGCATTCATCAGCTGCAGATAGTCGATCATGATGAGTTTTACACCATGCTCACGCACCAAACGGCGTGCCTTCGTTCTCAACTCAAACACCGACAATCCCGGCGTGTCGTCGATAAACAAAGGAGCACCCTGAAGATTGACGATACGCTTGTCGAGACGATCCCATTCATCGCGACTCAACTGACCATTAAGTATCTTCGAGCCTTGAATCTCACAGGCATTCGATATCAGACGGTTCACAAGCTGGACATTCGACATTTCCAAAGAAAAGAAAGCCATCGGTGTCTTCATGTCGGCAGCGATGTTCTTAGCCATAGAGAGCGCAAAGGATGTCTTACCCATTGCAGGACGCCCTGCGATAATGACTAGGTCTGAGGCCTGCCATCCACTAGTGATGTCATCTAGCTTGTAATAGCCTGTTGAGACACCAGTCAATCCGTCGGTATTTGCTGCAGCAGCCTGAATCACCTTCACGGCCTGCGACAGAACAGGGTCGATAGCCGTATAGTCTTTCTTCATGTTACGCTGAGACAACTCAAAGAGCGAGCCTTCTGCTTCTTGCATCAGTTCTTCCACATCAATGGTCTCGTCGAATGCTTTCGTCTCAACAACACTTGCAAACGAGATAAGCTGACGCGCCAAGGACTTTTGCGCAATAATGTTGGCATGATACTCGATGTTGGCTGAAGAAGCCACACGTGAACTCAACTCTGTCACGTATCCTGGTCCCCCAACTTCATCAAGTGTCCCCTGTTTGGCCAATTGTTCCGTAACCGTCAGGATATCTACAGGTCGCTCTGCCATACTTAAGTCTCGGATGGCAGTATAAACCATTTGGTTACGGGGCTCGTAGAAACTCTCTGGTCTAAGTGTCTCGCAGACCACAGCATAGGCATCTTTGTCAATCATCAGCGCACCCAGTACAGCTTTTTCCACATCTGGGGCTTGCGGCTGAAGATGACCGTAGGTGTTATCCACGGGTTGTTGCCTTCTTTGTCTGCGTCGATTATTATTATCTTGATCTGGCATATTTGTATAATTAGTTATCTTTTAATAATGGCAATGAAATATGATATTTTACGGCCAGGAAACGAATGGCACATGTTACGATGAAACTGATAATGGCACTCCATTCTGCAGAAAGTCCCAGTTCCACCATCAGCCAATACACAACACCTCCTAACACACAGGCTATTGCATAGATCTCCTTATGGAAAATCACGGGTTCGTTGTTCAACAGTATATCACGGATGACGCCACCAGCCGATCCCGTAATGCAACCCATGATGATGGCTACCCAGAAAGGTTGTCCGAGTGTGAGGCTCTTCTGTATTCCCGCTATCGTAAAGAGGGCCAATCCCAGAGTGTCAAATACGAACCACGCATTCTGTAGTGGTTCCATCCATTTCCTGAAGAATACGACTGTCAGCAAGGCCACGGCCGTACATATCAGATAAACGGGGGTCGTCATCCAAAAAGGCGTGGTACCAAGCATCACGTCGCGGATAGTTCCTCCGCCGATAGCAACGGCAATACCGCAAACATAGCCTCCAAACCAGTCAAAGTGCTTTGCAGCCGCATGGCGGATACCAGAGATGGCGAAGGCAAATGTTCCCAGTAATTCTATGATCTTTATTATGAGTTCCTGATCCACTATTTATATGCTGTCGTTATTATTGTTCATACCGCTTTCCCCAATAGTTTACCATGCGTTGGTATAGTTTTTCCTCGTTGGGATTATGTTGTCCGTGCCATAGCCTCACATCTTTCAGTGCATCAGGCAGATATTGCTGTTCTGTGAAATGTCCGGGAAAGTCATGCGGATACTTATAACCGTCATGATAGCCCAAGTCTTTCATCAGTTGGGTTGGTGCATTACGGATAGGCAGAGGTACAGGCTGATTTCCCGTCTGCTTCACTAGTGCCAAAGCTGCATCTATACCCAGATAGGCACTATTGCTCTTTGGCGATGTCGCCAGATAGACCGTTGCTTCTGCTAGGGGTATTCTGCCCTCAGGCCATCCGATCTTCATCACGGCATCAAAAGCTGCATTTGCCAACAGCAGCGCATTGGGGTTTGCCAAGCCGATGTCTTCCGCTGCGCTGATTACCAATCGACGGGCGATGAACTGAGGGTCTTCCCCACCCTCAATCATGCGGGCCATCCAATAGAGCGCCGCATCAGGATCTGAACCTCGGATACTCTTGATAAAGGCTGAGATAATGTCATAATGCATCTCACCGTCTTTATCGTACGCCAACGGATTCTGTTGCAGGCGATTGACAACTAATTCGTCCGTAATCTCTATTTTAGCAGAGGTTTCAGATTCTACAACTAACTCTAATATATTCAATAGTTTACGAGCGTCACCACCGCTGAATCTCAAAATGGCGCCAGTCTCTTTTAGCGTAATGTCTTTTTCTTTCAGGATGACGTCTGTCGTGATTGCTCTGTCAAGTAATTTTAGCAGGTCATCCTTTTCCAGCGATTTCAGGATATACAGTTGACAACGGGAAAGCAACGGGCGTATCACCTCGAATGAAGGGTTCTCCGTTGTAGCACCTATTAATGTCACCACGCCTTTCTCTACCGCGCCAAGCAACGAATCCTGCTGCGACTTCGAGAAACGGTGGATTTCATCAATAAACAAGATAGGCGATGCCTCATTGAAGAATCTGCCCTTCTGGGCTTTCTCTATGACATCACGCACATCCTTCACACCGCTGGTAACTGCCGATAAGGTGTAGAATGGCGTTTCCAATTTGTGGGCTATGATCTGGGCCAAGGTCGTCTTACCTACGCCTGGTGGTCCCCAGAGGATAAAAGAAGAGATGCGCCCCGCGTCAATCATCTTACGCAGGACGGCTCCCTCACCCACTAAATGTTGCTGACCAATATACTCATCTAAAGTGCGAGGACGAAGCCTTTCAGCTAGAGGTTGTGCCATAATTTGGTTGCAAAGTTAAGCTAAAATGCGAAAATTACAAAAAATATCGTCTAAAAACTTGCTAATAAAAAATAAAGTGGTTACATTTGCAGAAAAAAACAGAGAATATATGGCAAGAACAAAACAACAACAGCCCGAGAGTAATCCTTCACTCTCTATCAAGGCTATCACAAAAAGTAGTGTTTGGGACATTCAGGAGAACGATGTATTCCGTATGTGGGATGCAGCGACCAAAGATGCTGAAGTCAGGGAAAACATCCAGCATTATGTCGACATTTTCAAGAGTGCTTTCCTGATTGAAGAAATCAAGGAAGACGTTCTTTTAGTGAAGAAGAGCTATGAAAAGCGCGGCTACAAGGTTGCTCAGATCAAGTTTGATGATAATCTGAAGTTCAACTGGGCCATCAAGAAGCGTCCGATCATGCGAGTAACGGATCTTACTTACGAGAATATCCGCCATATTTCAGCGGCAAAGCTCTGCGAGGTGCTCGACCGTAACTTTGGCGGTGGTTGGGACTCTTTGTCACAATCCATCCAGGATATTATCCTCAGCGGCTTTGACATCTCCACCACTACCCTTCCCAAAGACCGTCTGCACAAGAAGGGCGGCATGTATGAGAAGAAGGTTGAGGATGGCTTCGAGGTGCTCGAAGTGGAGAAAGGAGGATGGGTTGAGGCTATTTTTGCCAAGCTGAAGCCAGAACAGGAAAAGCTCAAGATGCACTACACCGACAAGTCGCGTGACGATGAAGAAGGTGATGACGAGGACGATGAGGACTTTGAGGTAGAAGACAACTACAGCTCTCATGATGAAGAGGACAACGAAGTAGAGGATCCCAATGACGAAGACATCACCGAGGACAACTACTCCACAATGATGGACCTTGGTAGTGAAGATCCAGAAGATGAGGCAGCCAACCTCATAGAATTCGCCGATGAGTAATAACCAATAAAACTAAGAACTAAGATTTATGAACATTCCAGCAGTATTTTGGCTTGTGCCTATTGCCTCGATAGTGGCATTGGGTATGGCATGGTTCTTCTTCACCCAGATGATGAAGGCCGATGAAGGTACACCTCGTATGAAAGAGATCGCACTCTATGTGCGTAATGGTGCTATGGCTTATCTCAAGCAGCAGTACAAGGTCGTTTGCATTGTGTTTGTGGTGCTCTGTGCACTCTTCGCTTTCATGGCTTATGGGTTGAATGTACAGAACCCGTGGGTTCCGTTTGCATTCCTTACAGGTGGTTTCTTCTCTGGTCTGGCAGGTTTCTTCGGCATGAAGACAGCCACTTATGCTTCTGCTCGTACAGCCAATGCTGCTCGCGAAAGTCTGAATGCAGGTCTGAAGATTGCCTTCCGCTCAGGTGCCGTGATGGGTCTGACGGTTGTAGGTCTCGGATTGCTCGACATCGCCATCTGGTTTGTCGTTCTCAACAATTTTGATTCCGATGGTCTTATCTCCATCACGACCACCATGCTTACCTTTGGTATGGGCGCTTCTACGCAGGCGCTGTTTGCCCGTGTCGGTGGTGGTATCTACACCAAGGCTGCCGACGTTGGTGCCGACATCGTTGGTAAAGTTGAGGCCGATATTCCTGAGGATGATCCCCGTAACCCCGCTACGATTGCCGATAACGTTGGTGATAATGTGGGCGACGTAGCCGGTATGGGTGCCGACTTGTATGAGAGCTATTGCGGTTCCGTACTCTCTACGGCTGCCCTTGGTGCTTCGGCCTTTGCAGCCAGCGCTGCCGATGGCATGCAGCTCAAGGCTGTCATCGCGCCCATGATTATTGCGGCGGTTGGTGTGTTCCTCTCCTTACTCGGCATCTTCCTGGTTCGTACGAAAGAAGGCGCTACCATGAAAGATCTGCTGCATTCGCTCTCTTTGGGAACGAATGTCAGCGCAGTATTGATTGCTTGTGCATCCTTTGCGATCCTGTATCTGCTCGGTATCGAGAACTGGCTCGGTCTCTCCTTCTCTGTGATTTCTGGTTTGGCTGCTGGTGTCATCATCGGTCAGGCTACAGAGTATTACACCTCTCATTCCTACAAACCAACGCAGAAGATTTCTGAGGCAGGACAGACAGGTGCGGCTACCGTTATTATAAAAGGTATAGGAACGGGTATGATCTCTACCTGTATTCCTGTGATTACGATCGGTGTAGCCATCATGCTGAGTTATCTCTGCGCGAATGGCTTCGATCTCTCCATGTCGTCAGACAGTCTCTCGCATGGTCTTTACGGCATCGGTATTGCTGCCGTCGGTATGCTCTCTACGCTGGGTATCACCCTCGCTACCGATGCTTATGGTCCGATTGCCGACAATGCCGGTGGTAATGCAGAAATGTGCGGATTGGGTGAAGAAGTGCGTCATCGTACTGATGCGCTCGATGCGCTGGGCAACACCACAGCCGCTACTGGCAAGGGCTTCGCTATCGGCTCTGCTGCGCTGACGGCTTTGGCTCTGCTGGCCTCGTATATCGAGGAAATCAAGATCGCGATGGTTCGTGCTGGTCAGACTATTACGAATGTGGCTGGTGAGGCCATCTCTGCTGCTGATGCCACAATACCTGACTTCATGAATTTCTATCAGGTTAACCTAATGAACCCGAAGGTGTTGGTTGGTGCCTTTATAGGTGCTATGGCTGCCTTCCTGTTCTGTGGTATGACGATGGAGGCTGTAGGTCGTGCTGCTGAGAAGATGGTTCAGGAGGTGCGCCGCCAGTTCCGCGAGATTGCCGGTATCCTCGAAGGCACGGGAACCCCCGACTATGGTCGTTGTGTAGAGATCTCCACCCGTGCTGCCCAGCATGAGATGATTATTCCTTCGATCCTCGCCATTATCATTCCTATCGTCGTAGGTATCCTGCTTGGTGTGGCTGGTGTGCTCGGACTGCTCGTCGGTGGTCTGGCAGGCGGTTTCACGCTGGCTGTCTTTATGGCCAATGCAGGTGGAGCCTGGGATAATGCCAAGAAGAATATCGAGGAAGGCAACTTTGGCGGTAAAGGATCCTTTGCCCATAAGGCTTGTATCGTAGGCGATACCGTAGGCGATCCATTCAAGGATACGTCAGGTCCTTCCCTGAATATTCTGATTAAGCTGATGTCAATGGTCAGCATCGTTATGGCTGGTCTGACTGTAGCTTTCTCGTAAGCGATATGATAATTCAATATAATAATGAAACAGAAATTATTTGGCTTAATAGCAACAATTCTCTTCTGTGGCAGCCTGAATGCCCAGAACGTACCAAACGCTGCAGAATTTCTCTCCGGACCTCCGGCGGGGAATTCTATGCAGTATATTAAGGACTATTTCCAGTATATCTGGGGTAAAAGTCAGCGTGATACTGATCGAGGCAAACAGGCAGAGAGTGATTTCCAGACGGAAATCTCCACTTATCTGAAGGCATATTCGGATGTGCTGGGCGTCGATCTTACAAGTAACATGCCGAAGATCAACATTCTGTTCGACTACTGTATGACTTACGGTATCCAGACTCAGACCAAGGCTCAGGAAGCATTCTTCTCTCGTCGCCCCTATGCGCGTTTCAATGAGTCCTCACTCATACCCAGTCAGGAGAGCAACTACAGGAACTCTAGTTCCTACCCTGCCAGTCAGGCTCTCTTCGGATGGATGTACGCCATGATTCTTACGGAGATAGCCCCCAACCTTCAGGACGAGATTCTGGAAAGAGGTTACGGGTTTGGTGCCAGTTCCGTCATTTCGGGCTACCATTGGGATAGCGACATCTATGCTGGCTTCCTGCTGGCTTCGGCGTTGGTGGCCCGCCTTCACACCCATTCCGGCTTTAACGGTATGGTAACGGCTGCCCGTAGCGAATACGAGGCAAAGAGCGGTGTGCATAACCCGACATCAGGCGGTAATGAGAATGTATATTTCACCAATGAGGAACTGCCCGACGGCTACAAGTATCTGCCCTTGCCGCCTGACTCTCTGTCGGCCTTTTTTGCCTGCGACATGAGTGCCCATCAGGATGGTATTGTCACGCGTACTGATCCGGCCCAGAAAGAGGCAGCCCAGACGGCATTAAACGACATTGAGTATTCCGTTGATAATTTCTGCAGCGTCTATTCTCCCTATTTCGGCAAGGAGATTTCCGCTTCCGCTACGCCCCAGATTTATAAGCTGATGGATAGGGTTCATCCTTCAGGTAATGGCGCCACCCAGAGCACTAAGGCACATTATATGCGTTTGCGTCCTTACGTCAGGATGAATGAAGGAACGGCTTATCCGCCAGACGAGGACGACCTTCGCTATACAGGTTCGTACCCTTCTGGTCACGCCTCTGGTAGCTGGCTTCATGCTCTGGTACTGGCTGAGATCAACCCCGATGCAGAGGAAGAACTTCTTGCTAGAGCCTATCAGTTCGGCCAAGGTCGTGTCATCACGGGCTACCACTGGCAGAGTGATGTTGACATGGGTCGCCTGATTGCGTCAGCCGTCTATGCACGCCTTCACACCAGCACGGAATTTATGGAGCAAATTGAGCGTGCCAAGCAGGAGTACAAGGGTGGCTCTGCCATCCGTTCTGTCAAGGCCGACGACGAGAATGCCCAGATCTACACCCTTGAAGGTATCCCCGTCGAAGGACAGCCAAAGCAATCTGGCATCTATATTCAAGGAAACAAGAAAGTTGCATATTAATGAATTTTCCCAAACTGACAATTATATTGTTCTGGCTTTGCATCACGCCTTGTGTGCAAGGCCAGAATCTTTCTGAGCATTTTACGGCTCAGGAGATTCCCGATTCCGTATGGCAGAAGATGCAAGGCAAGAGTTATCACGTCAATCCCCATATCCAGCGATCCGACCTGCGCTATCTCAAGGTCTTGCATTGGGACTATGACGAGCAATCCCATCAGGGTGAACTCATCTGCAACAAGTTGATTGCCGACAAACTGCTTGCGATATTCCGTGAGTTATATGCCAACCACTACCCTATTCAGAAGATGCGTCTGCCTGATGAATATGATGCCGATGACGAACGCCAGATGAGCGACAACAACTCCAGCTGTTTCTGTTATCGCAAGATATCCGGCAGCAACAAGCTTTCCTATCATGCCAGAGGTCTGGCCGTCGACATCAACACGCGCTACAATCCTTACATCCGCTATCGCAAGGATGGCACCAAGATTGTTGAGCCAGCAAATGGCAAACCCTATGCTGACCGTCATAAAAAGTTCCGCTATAAAATAGAAAGAGGCGATCTGTGCCATCGCCTCTTCCTAAAGTATGGTTTCATTTGGGGCGGCTCCTGGAACACCATGAAAGACTACCAGCATTTCGAATTTCACCCCAAACCTTGATTAAAAGGAGCTACTCTAGCGGGGCGGTTTTGAGCTGTTCTAGGGCGCGGCAGAGTTGGTCGGGGCAGGAGGTGCCCTTGGCACCGCAGCGGATGCCGTTGATCTTGGGGATTACATCGTCGATCTTCTGACCGCGTACCAGTTGGCTGATGCCCTGGAGGTTGCCATTGCAGCCTCCAAGGAAGAACACCTGCTGGATGACATCATTCTCGTCGGCAGTTACGTCAATCAGTTTCGAGCAGGTGCCGTGAGTCTCGTATTGGATATGTTTCGTCTTCATCGCCTTAACTTAATTTGTGAATAACAAGACCAGAGCGCAGTTTGGGTTCAAACCATGTAGCCTTCGGCGGCATGATCTTGCCAGAGTCGGCAATGTCCATAATCTGCTGCATGGAAACGGGATAGAGTGCCAGCGCAGCACGCATCTCCCCAGAGTCAACTCGACGCTTCAACTCGCCAAGACCACGAAGGCCGCCTACAAAATCTATGCGTTGTGAAGAACGGAGATCGCCGATATTCAGGATCTCGTCGAGTATCAGACGGCTGGAGATATCGACATCGAGCACACCGATGGGATCGTTATTGTCGTAGGTTCCCTCCTTGGCCTTCAGGCTGTACCAGTGCTGGTCGAGATAGAGCGAGAACTCATGGAGCTGCTGAGGCTTATAGATCTCGGTGCCCTTGTCAATCACCTCGAAGTTCACCTGCAGGGCAGCGAGGAACTCTTCCGACGACATGCCGTTGAGATCCTTCACCACGCGGTTGTAGTCGAGGATGGTGAGTTGGGATGCCTGGAAGCAAACGGCCATGAAGTAGTTGTACTCCTCGGTGCCTTTGTGGTTGGGGTTCTGCTTCTGCTTTTCAGCGCCCACGAGGGCGGCAGCTGCCGAGCGGTGGTGACCGTCGGCGATATAGAGTGAAGGCATCTTGGCAAACTCGTCGGTAATGGTCTGCATGTCCTTGTCGTCGTTGATGATCCAGAACTGATGGCGGAAACCGTCGATGGGCGCGATGAAGTCGTACTCGGGCTCGGTGGCGGCATAGCGCATGATGAGCTCATTGAGTACGGCGTTGTCGGGATAAGCGAAGAAGACGGGTTCGATGTTGGCATTGTTCACGCGGACATGCTTCATGCGATCCTCTTCCTTGTCGCGGCGTGTCAGCTCGTGCTTCTTGATGCGACCAGCCATATAGTCGTCGGTATGGGCGCAGACCACAAGACCGTACTGCGTCTTGCCGTTCATCGTCTGAGCATAAATATAATAATGTTCACGCGCATCCTGGACGAGCCAGCCCTTATCCTGGAACTTCTGGAAGTTCTCTGCAGCCTTCTCATACACCCTGGGGTCATACTCCGACGTGCCGACAGGGAAATCGATCTCAGGCTTGATGATGTGATAGAGGCTCATCTCGTTGTCACCAGCCTCTGCCCTAGCCTCTTCAGAATCGAGTACATCGTAAGGACGACTCTCCACTTTCTCCACCAAATCCTTTGGCGGACGAATACCTTTGAATGGTTTGATTATTGCCATATTTGTTGATGATGTTTGATAATTATTCGGATTTAGTGGTGCAAAATTACGCAAATTCTTCCGATTCGCAAAAACTTTATGGAGATATTTGCCAAATATGATGGCTTAGTGAAAAAAAAGACGTATATTTGCAGCACGATTATCAATTATACGACTAATATGAAGATTAAGAACTTGCTTTTACTCAGTGTACTCATGCTGTCAGGCAGCAGTGTACAAGCACAGACAACGGCTGTCGATCCTGATGCTACCGGCATGGAGATGACAGCCCAGGAATGGACCAAAGGTGTGGTGATGGGATGGAATCTCGGCAACTCACTCGAATGCCCCAATACGGAGACCAGCTGGGGCAATCCCGAGACGACGAAGGAGATGATCCACGCCGTCAGGGAAGCCGGCTTCAACGGCATCCGTATCCCTATCCGTTGGGCAGACCATCTGGCAGACGCCGCGACGATGACCATCGACGAGGCGTGGCTGAAGCGGGTGCAGGAGATCGTGGACTGGTGTCTCGACGAGGATATGTTCGTCGTGATTAATGATCACCACGAGGAATGGTACGACCGCCATCCCACTTACGACAAACAGGAGGAGAACAACCAGAAGTTGGCAGCCCTGTGGACTAATGTAGCCACCTATTTCCGCGACTATGGCTGCAAACTCGCCTTTGCGGGAACCAACGAGACAACCATCAACTGGGCGAACCCCACCAAGGAGAACCAGGAAGTGCAGAATAGCTACAACCAGACCTTCGTAGATGCGGTTCGTGCTACCGGCGGCAAGAACTACTACCGCGTGCTGGTGGTGCAGACCTATGCCTGCAGTCCCTATCACGGTCTGAGCGGTTTCGTGATTCCGGAAGATCCCGCCGAAAAGCGTCTCTGCGTGGAATATCACTATTACGATCCTTACGGTTACGGCCTGCTCTCTGACAACGCCTCGCAGAACTATTATTACTGGGGCGAGGCCTACAAGGCAAAGGCCGAAGCTCAGGGCATGAAGGTGCCTTCAGATAACGAGAAGACTCAGGAGAACCTCTTCGAGCGCATCCGCAAGAAGTGGTGGGATGAAGGTCTGGGCGTCGTGATGGGTGAGTTTGGTGTGACCAACCACTTCACGGCTGAGGATAAGGAGACACAGCAGGAAAACATGTCGTATTACCTGAAGACCACGCTTGGTCATGCGCGTGAACGCGGATTTGCCGCTTTCCTCTGGGACAACAACGGTTTCGGAAACGGCAATGAGAAATTCGGTCTCTTCAGACGTTCCGGCACAACGGCTACCGTTGGCAATGAGTATTTTCTGAAGGGTCTCTGCGAAGGTGCAGGCATCGAGTATCATGAGTCCGAAGGCGGCGGCGAAGATGGCGGTGAGACTATCGATGGCGGTGACGTGATCTGGGAAGGCGACGAGATGATGGATTGGGGCAACGGTCTGCAACTGCCAATTGCGAATACCGAGTTCTCAGGCTACTCCAAGGACGTCAGACTGATTCTTGACTACACGCTCGACTTCTCTGACTACAACATGATCCAGTTCTTCTATGGCGACTGGAAGGAGAATCCCTCATTCATTATCGACGGCATCACTTACGAGAAAGAGTACACACCATCTAACGTGCATCCCATCGGTAACGGCGAAGACGGTGAGTCGATCATCACCTTCTCAGAGGATGTCTATAACACGCTGAAGGAGAAAGGCATGAATATCCAAGGTCATGGTGTCCGCCTGAAGAAGGTCGTCCTGGCTGATCCTACAGGCATCCGCTCAGTGTTCACCAATACTGACGACAACAGCCCCGTCTACAATCTCGCGGGCCAGCAGGTAAAGAGCACGAAGAAGGGCGTCTACATCAAGAACGGCAAGAAATACATCGTCAAGTAAAGACGAAGCGCAACGACGCGTAGAACTGCAAGAGCAACAGAAGGAGTACCAGCAATGGTGCTCCTTTTGCGATGCCGAAGGATAATGCCTGAAGGATGTCTGCATGCGTCTTCAGACGGCCGGACATCATGCCGAAAGCAATTGAGAACAGCACGACACCGAAGGCAATGATGGGTATCAGGCTTCTGCTGAAAGCAGACGGGAAAAGGTCGCCTGTGGCCGATAGCAGTATCGCGTGAGGCGAGAGCGTCAGCAAGGCGATAATCACCACATAGATCAGCAGGAACACGATGGCGACACCCAATGCCAGACGCGCCCGATAGTTATAGGGATTCGTCTTCTCCCTACGGGAACTGAACACGGTGGCTACCCCACTCTTCTGCAGACACCCAAGGGCTGACAATACAAGAATCAGCCACACCAGCAAGGGAGAGGCGACAATGGCGGTGAATGATCCGAAGAACCAGCGGATGCCCTCCGACGACAGCAGCGAACGCACCCCTTCCATCATCGTGGCTGAGAGCAGCCATGAGATGATGACAAGGAGCACTTCGGCTATGATGAGCGAGAAACAGAGCGTCCCCAGCACTTGGATTCTTCTATTCATCGTCGGGTTCCAAATTATCGATATCGAGGATACGCAGTTCCAAGGCACGCACGACGAGGCGCGTGGCATTGATGCCTGAACTGCCTTCTGGGAACAGTTTCTGAATCAGTTCGTTCTGGCGCTTCTCCAGACTCTTCACGCCAAATGGCATCCCACGCAGGTTCGTAATCTGCTCCTTGGTATAGCCCAGCGCCAGATGACGGAGGAAACGCTCGTCGTACTCGTCGATCTCGTAGTTCACGAGTGCCTCCTGCTTCACGAGCTGACCGCTCACGGCAGCCTTGAAGCGCTCGACAATCTTCTCGAGGATCGGTTCGTTGAACACCAGCTGTTTGCCATCCATCACGGCAGACACATCGCGACGAGTGAGCAGTTCGCCTGTCTTCAGGATGATGCCGTCGGCACCAGCATCGAGCACATCCACCCACAGTTTCTCATTGAGGATCTCACCCGTAAAGATAAGCACTTTCACGTCGGGATGCAGTTCCTTGGTATGACGGCAGATCTCAACACCGACGGTGGTAGAGCCGCCAAGTCCGAGATCGAGCAGCACGAGATCAGGCTTCTGCTGCTTCAACAGTCGCCAATAGGCAGGCTCGTTCTCCGCCGTTCCGATGATTTCGGCCTCAGGGATATCGTTGCGGATAATACCCTGCGTGCCTTTCAACTCCAGGGGCACGTCCTCTACGATGATTACTTTGAAGTTTTCCATACGCTTGGTAATGTTATAATCATATTTGTTGTTCCATCAATAATTGTCGCATAGATGCCACATCCGTGACGATTCGTAGCCTCTGCGTGATCCCTGATAATCTGGCGGCAGAGCAGGTATGGCAGATGTGCCTTTGAGGGGGTGAACAGATTCTGCGCTTCCTTCTCGGAGAGTTTCAGGGCGGGCATCGGAATGCTGAGTTCCACATAGCGATCCTCCTTCTGGCTGTAGCTGATGTCGAGCCGCTTCTGTCCGCTCTGCTTCTTCAGGATCTCAAAGAGATAGCGCATCATATTGCCATCGCCTAGTATCTCATGTGCCTGTGGCTGCAGATGGAGGCGGGTATGCTTGATCTGATGAATGGCCTGCAGACTCAGGATACCGTAGATCTCGCGATAATAGTCGGCCACTTCTTCCACCGAATCCACCTCTCCGGCATCGAGCAACTGTCGGATACGGCTGGGGTAATACATTGTCTCGTGTTTCAGCGTCGAAAGACAGTTGTCGAGCACCGCATTCGTCACATGCAGGTTGTTGTTCTCCAGCTCTGTTCTGCGCACATCGTCATCCAGCAGTTCCAGATCGGTTTGTCGTTGCTGATCCCGTAGGAAACGGTCATACAGGCGATGACGGTAGTAGAGCAGATAGTATGCGGGGATAATCGATACCAGCAGCAGGATGAGCAGGATGACGGCGATGGTCTTGTTCGTCTGCGACTGCTGCATCGCCCTGCAATAGTCACCAAGCGAGTTGTCTGCCGACATCTCTTTGAACAGCTGGGTATAGATACGGTTATTGTAGGCATAGAGCTGCCACTCATGCAGGGCCAAAGCCGCTACCGCACTCTCGTTGCGGATGCCGAGAATCGCGTGGTAGTCGGTCTTCAAGCTGTCATGATACCATTGGATCTCTGGTGCTATCAGCGAGGGATCGCCCATCGCCCGCATCTGATGACGGCCCTGAGGACGAAGCGTGAGATAATGCGCATTCAGATAGTGTCGACAGGAATCGGCAAACTGCAGCGTGCGCTCGTAAGTGCCGTTGATATTCGAGAAATAGGCTGAATCCGCATAGGCATTTGCCATCGTCAGATTGTCGGCTTCTTGCGTGATGCGCGTACCTTGTTTCTGGCCGCTTGCCGACGAGGGGATGCAGGCAGCGTGAAGTGTGAAGAGGAGCAGTATCAGACGGAGGGCGCCCTTGGGCAGACGGAACATCAGTTTTGTTCCCTTCCCCAAAGCACTCGTGGCCGATATCGAACATACGGAGAATATCTGACTGATCTTGCGGTATTTCTCGATGATACCTTTGCAGTTGCGCAGGCCGAATCCGTGACCTTCCACAATCTTATTGTTGAAGAGGTTGCCAAGCTGTTCTTCGGTCATCCCTTGTCCTGTATCCTCTACGGCTATCTCTACATAGTCAGTCGCCTGAGTGGCTGAGATATGGATGCTGCCCCCTCTGTCAGTAAACTTGCGGGCATTATCGGCCATCGTGTTCAGCATGAAGAGTGTCAGTACTCGGTCTGCCTTCAGAATCGCATCTGTGGGATCCACCTGCAATTCAATGCCCTTCATCTGGAAAGCCGTCCTGCTTTTCCCGATGATATCGAAGAGCTCCTGCAGCGGGAAACTCTCTATCTTCAGGCTCAGTTCTCCCTGGCGGAGCTGTATCCAGTGGGTCAGTACCTCATTGTAGTCTTCTATCTGATTGGTCAGTTCACGGATATACGCGATGCTTGACTCCCTGAATTCCTCTGATACGTCTTGCTGGTTCACGCGTTTCACCTCATGGATGATGCGGTCGATAAACGGCGTAATGGCATTGACCAGCGATATCTTCGCCCGCTGCTCCAGACTGCGGCGCTCGCTGTTCTCCAGCCGTAGTTGGACGGCGGCGAGTTCCTCGCGCTTCTGATCCAGCAGATCGTCGGTCACATCCACCTGCTCGTGCTTCTTGTTCATGTGGTTGAACAGCCACAGGAAGAACGTCAGCAGGACAATCGCCGCCACCACAGCTGCCAGCATGATGTTCAGCTGCTCGGCGGTCTTCTCGTATTGGCTCGCACGAGCCTCTAACTGACGGTCCTGACGGGTCGTCTCCTGCAAGTCGAGATACAGATTGCGGTTATAGTCGCTCTGCTGCTTGTCGTCGATGGCGGCATAGGATACACTCAACTGTTCACGGATACTGGCCACGAGGTCAGGCGCCTGATTGATGATGGAGTCCGAGAGGGCCTGTTCCAGATTATAGAGCGCCGATTCATAGTCGCCTATCTGACGATAGCACGAAGCCAGCGTGCGGTAGGCGCCTGCTATCTGATACACGTCGCCGTATTCCTCAAAGAGAAACAGCGAGTTCTCCGCCAGCCAACCTGCCAGCATATCGTCACCCACATTCTCTGGGTTGATAAACTTCATGGCGGGCATGTTGTCTGCGATCAGTTGGTCGCGCGCCTCAGGATCCATCAGATGCTCCGAAAGTGCTTCGAGTGCGTTGGCGGCAAAATAGGGATAGTTCCCTTGTCGGGCCAACAGGAAACAGCGCATCAGATGGTCAAACTCCTGCTGGTTGATCGACTGTTGGGTTCCTTCGGTGATGATACCGCCTGCACCGATGTTGTAGAGATAGTTCAGGAATTGGGCTGTATCCCGCTGTACCTCATTGGGATCTATCGCCTGCAAAGCTTCTATCGATTGGCGTTCCAGTCCGACATAATAATAATAGGTGGAGTTCACGATGGCATATTCCGTTTCGGCATAGAGCAGTCGCCGCAGTTCTTCTGACGACAGTTGTCCGCGCTCCTCGTTGATTCTGTGCATCGCACGGTCAGCCAGCTCGCGGTATTCATGGAACTCGCGATTGCTGGAACGTCGCTGACAGAGACGCATCTGCTGGATATAGGCTATGAAGATCTGTATCTGGTTGTCGGTGATCTCCGTCACCTCGTCGAGCAGACGTTCGGCTTCGTCGTACTCCATCTTCACGATATGTACGAAAGCCAGATTGTTGAGTGCCTCTGCCCTACCCGCATGATAATCTGCCGACAGGTCATACGCCTGCCGGGCAAAGTGCTTCGTACTGTCGATGTCTTTGTAATGATAGGCATAAGAAAGGGAATTCAGCTTGTCCACCGTCTGCCTATCCAGATGTGAGCATGCTGAAAAGAGAATGGTTGATAGTATGAATAGCCAGAATTTCATGAGTTAGAAAGATCCCTCCCGCCGTGTTGGCAGCGAGAGGGATACTTTGAGGGATATTATGCGCGGGCCTTTGCCACGTAGCCGAGTGCTTCCTTGCACTTATCGGTGACGTACTGCCAGTCGCCGGCCTTTACCTTGTCTGAAGGGAAGAGCTTGGAGCCCATTCCTACACAGAAGACACCGGCCTTGAACCACTTCGTCAGGTTCTCCTCCTCAGGAGCCACACCGCCAGTCACCATAATCTTTGACCAAGGCATCGGGGCCTTCAGACCCTTCACCATATTAGGACCTACCACATCGCCCGGGAACACCTTCGTCAGGTCACAACCCAACTCCTGAGCCTTACCAATCTCAGAGACGGTCATACAGCCCGGGCAATAGGGAACGAGACGACGGTTGCAAACGGGAGCAATGTCAGGGTTCAGCAGCGGACCTACGACGAAGCAGGCACCCAGCTGGATATACATCGCTGCGGTAGGTGCATCGACGATAGAGCCGATACCGAGCGCCAATTCGGGGCACTCTTTGTCAGCCCACTTCACCAGCTCGCCAAAGATCTCCTGAGCGAAATCACCACGATTCGTAAACTCAAATGCACGAACGCCACCTTCGTAGCAGGCCTTCACCACATTCTTACATGTCTCCAGATCCTTATGATAGAACACGGGAACCATCCCGGTATCACCGATCTTCTTCAATACTGCTATCTTATCAAACTTTGCCATAATCTAATTTTTGACCATTGAACATTGACCATTAGCGCTGAACGCGGCCGCTGGCGTTTCCGCCGGCCAGGCTCTCTACCTCGTCGACAGACACCAAGTTGAAGTCACCGTTAATCGTGTGCTTCAGGGCAGAAGCAGCGACAGCAAACTCAAGGGCCTCGCCCTGGGTCTTCTTGGTCAGCAGACCATGAATCAAACCGCCAGAGAAAGAGTCACCACCACCAACGCGGTCGATAATCGGGTTGATCTCATAACGCTTGCTCTGATAGAACTCCTTACCGTCGTAGATCAGCGCCTTCCAGCCGTTGAACGTTGCACTGTAGCTCTCGCGGAGTGTAGAAACCACATACTTGAAGCCGAACTCAGCCATCATCTGCTTGAAGATGCCCTCGTAACCGGCAGCATCGGTCTTACCACCCTCAACGTCAGCATCGGGCTTGAAGCCGAGACAGAGTTCAGCATCCTCCTCGTTACCGATACATACATCTACATACTGCATCAGCGGGCGCATGATAGAGATGGCCTTCTCTGAAGTCCACAGCTTCTTGCGGAAGTTCAGGTCAACGGATACGGTGACACCATGACGCTTGGCAGCCTCACAGGCGAGCTTCGTCAGTTCTGCAGCCTTATCGCTGATAGCGGGTGTGATACCGCTCCAGTGGAACCAAGAAGCACCCTCCATCACTGCATCGAAGTCGAAGTCCTGAGGATCGGCCTCTGCGATAGAAGAATGAGCACGGTCGTAAATCACCTTCGATGGGCGCATCGAAGCACCTGTCTCTGCATAGTACAGACCTACACGGTCACCGCCACGAGCGATAAACTGGGTGTTCACACCATAACGGCGCAGCGCATTGACGGCAATCTGACCAATCTCATGCTTCGGCAGTTTTGATACGAAGTAAGCCTCATGTCCGTAGTTGGCTACAGAAATAGCTACGTTTGCCTCACCACCACCTGGGATGATGCGGAATGATTCACTCTGGATGAAACGGTCGTTTCCCTGCGGGGAAAGGCGAAGCATGATCTCGCCCAATGTTACGATTTTTGCCATTTTCGTTTTTGTTTTAATTATAGATTCAACTGATTTTTTCGTTTGCGAGGACAAAGTTAGCTATTTTTTTCGAGTCCTCCAAATATTTAAGACGATTTATGGCAAAAAACTTACGGAAACGATTTCGGACACAATATTTTCAATAACCTTTTGTATTTATAAGAATTATTCGTACCTTTGCAACAAAAATTAGCAAATCATGCCAAAAGAGATTATCACTATCAAGGATATTGCGGCGCGCGCTGGGGTCTCTACGGGTACTGTAGACCGTGTGTTGCACAACCGCCCGAATGTGAGCAAGACTGCTTTGGATAAGGTAAACAAGGCTCTCAATGAACTCGACTACCGCCCCAATATGTATGCTTCGGCACTCGCATATAATAAGACGTACAACTTCTATATCGTCCTTCCCAAGCACGAGTCGGAGGCTTACTGGGATGAGATCGAGGAAGGTGCTCAGGCCTGTGCCGAATTCAGGCGTGACTTCGGTATCAAGCTCAAGTTCGTCTATTACGAGCGTTTCAACAATGCCGCCTTCACCAAGATGGTGCGTGAGTTTCTGACTGCCAAGATCGATGGTGTGATCATCGTGCCAACGACACTTGAGCAGACAGGCCGATTCACCGAGAAACTGATGGATCGCCAGATTCCCTATGTGCTCCTCGACTCTTACATGCCCGACCTCAAGCCCCTCTCCTTCTTCGGACAGGACTCCTTTGCAAGCGGCTATTTCGCAGCCCGTATGCTGATGCTTATTGCCAGCAAGGAGAAAGAGATTGCCATCATGAAGCAGACGCGCGACGGCAAGGTGGGATCCAAGCAGCAGGCCAACCGCGAGACTGGTTTCCGCCACTATATGGTCGACCATTTCCCTGATGTGAAGATTATCGAAGTCGATCTGCCCCTCGATGAGGAAAAGAAGGAGTACGACGGCATCCTCGAGAAATTCTTCACCGAGCATCCGAAGGTGCACCATTGCATCACCTTCAACTCCAAGGCCCACATCGTGGGCGAATTCCTCCAGAGGACTAATCGTCGTGGCATCCAGATTATGGGCTACGACATGGTGGCCAAGAATGAGGAGTGTGTCCGTCAGGGCAGCATATCCTTCCTCATCGCCCAGCATGCCTACCAACAGGGCTACGCCAGCGTCGATGCGCTTTTCAACGCCATCGTCATGAAGCGCGAGGTGAATCCCGTCAACTACATGCCCATCGAGATCCTTACGAAGGAGAATGTCGACTTCTACCGCAGAACAGCAATTTAACTAGAACAAATACAAGCAATATGGAACAAACTACATTTTTGAAAATCAATCCGGCAGACTCTGTCGTAGTCTGTCTGCAAGCGAAAAAACAGGGTGACATCATCGATGTCGATGGCCGTCAGATTATCGTTAATCAGGACACGCCCGCAGGGCATAAAGTGCTGATCAAGGACGCGCCAAAGGGTACTGACATCATCAAATACGGTTATCCCATCGGCCACGCCAAGGAGGATCTGAAGGCTGGCGATTGGGTGAATGAGAACAATCTCAAGACCAATCTGTCGGGTACGCTCGAGTACACATATCGTCCTGTCAACGAAGAACTTAACATCAAGAACGACAACCGAACCTTTAATGGCTATGTCCGTAAGAACGGCGACGTTGGCGTGCGTAATGAGATATGGGTAGTGCCTACCGTTGGCTGCGTCAATGGCATCGCTGAGCGACTCGTCAAGGAACTTCGCCGCGAGACAGGCAGCAAGGGCGTCGACGCCATTTATGCCTGGCATCACAATTTCGGTTGCTCACAGCTTTCAGGCGATCACGAGAATACCCGCAAGGTGCTCCGCGACATCTGTCTGCACCCCAATGCTGGCGCCGTGCTGGTATTGAGTCTCGGCTGCGAGAACAATCAGCCCGATGAGTTCATGAAGATGCTGGGCGACTACGACAAGGATCGTATCAAACTGCTCATCACCCAGAAGGTGGATGACGAGATGGAGGCAGGTATGACCATCCTGCGCGAACTCTACGACCTTGCCAGCAAGGATCAACGCGAAGCTGTTCCCGTCAGCAAACTGCGCGTTGGTCTCAAGTGCGGTGGCTCCGACGGATTCTCAGGCATCACAGCCAATCCGCTTGTGGGTGAGTTCAGCGACTGGCTCGTGGCTCAGGGCGGTACTAGCGTGCTCACCGAAGTGCCCGAGATGTTCGGTGCTGAGACCATCTTGATGAACCGCTGCCGCACCGAAGAACTCTTCAACCAGACGGTATCAATGATCAATAACTTCAAGGAGTATTTCCTGTCGCATGGCGAGCCCGTCGGCGAGAATCCCAGTCCGGGCAATAAGGCTGGCGGCATCTCTACCCTCGAGGACAAGGCCCTCGGCTGTACCCAGAAGTGCGGTAAGGCTCCCGTCAGCGGTGTCATGGAGTATGGCGACCGTCTGCAGAACAGTGGTCTTAACCTGCTCTCTGCCCCTGGCAACGACCTCGTAGCCGCCACTGCCCTCGCCTCCTGCGGTTGTCATCTGGTGCTCTTCACCACGGGTCGCGGCACGCCCTTCGGCACCTTCGTTCCCACGATGAAGATAGCCACCAACCCCTATCTGGCCAAGCACAAGGCTAATTGGATCGACTTCTCTGCAGGTCAACTCGTCGAGGGTCGCACGATGCAGGAACTCGTACCCGAGTTTATCGATAAGGTATTAAGCGTAGCCAGCGGCCAACTGGCAAAGAACGAGGAGAACGACTACCGCGAGATATCTATCTTCAAAAACGGCGTAACACTATAAACGTGAAGAAAGGTCTTATCGCATTGTCACCGCTATTGGTGTTCATCGCATTCTATCTAGTCACCAGCATCATCGCTGGTGACTTCTACAAGATACCCATCACCGTGGCCTTCATGGTGTCGAGCATCTATGCGATTATCGTCAGTGGCGGCAAGCCGCTCATGCAGCGCATCGACACCTACAGTCGTGGTGCTGCTACCGAGCAGATGATGCTGATGATCTGGATCTTCGTGCTGGCTGGTGCCTTTGCCCACTCCGCCAAGTCGATGGGCAGCATTGATGCCACCGTCAATCTCACCCTGAATATCCTTCCGCCGCAGATGATCCTGGCAGGCCTCTTCCTGGCCGCCTGTTTCATTTCCCTCTCCATAGGCACAAGCGTGGGCACGATAGCAGCCCTCACGCCCATTGCCGCAGGCGTAGCCACCGAGACGGGGACCGACTTGGCCCTCATGACAGCCATCATCGTCGGCGGCTCCTTCTTCGGCGACAACCTCTCGTTCATCTCCGACACTACCATTATGGCCACCCAGACACAAGGCTGCCGCCTCAGCGACAAGTTCCGTGTGAATTTCTTCATCGTGGCACCTGCAGCAATCATCATCCTAATCGTCTACCTATTGATGGGACGAGGGATTCATGCGCCGGCTCAGCTGCCGGCCGTTGAGTGGATCAAGGTACTGCCTTATCTGATAGTCCTCGTCACGGCCATCCTCGGCATGAACGTCATGGCGGTGCTTACCGTGGGCATCATCCTCACAGGCATTATCGGACTGCTCACGGGTGCATTTGACATCTACGGATGGTTTGGGGCTATGGGTGAAGGTATCCTCTCTATGGGCGAACTGATCATTGTCACGATGATGGCTGGCGGTATGCTCGAACTTATCAAGCAGCAGGGCGGCATCGACTTCATCATCCACATGATGACCAGACGCGTAAATGGCAAGCGCGGCGCTGAACTCAGCATAGCAGCCCTCGTGTCGCTCGTCGGTGTCTGCACGGCCAACAATACCGTTGCCATCCTCACCGTTGGCGGCATTGCCAAGCAGATAGGCGACCGCTATGGCGTCGACAACAAAAAGTGTGCCTCCATCCTCGACACCTTCTCCTGCACCATTCAAGGCATCATCCCCTATGGGGCTCAGCTGTTGATAGCCTCCGGTCTGGCAGCCATTAACCCCGTAAGCATCCTGCCTTACCTCTACTATCCGCTTGCGCTGGGCATTGCAGCCCTACTCGCTATCCTGCTGCGCTATCCGCGCAGGTATTCATAAGTAACCAATAGTCATCAGCTGATATGGATATCGTCAAACGCAATTTCTTCCGACTGCTCCGCAGTGGTGCTTTCGACAGCAATGAACTCATCGAACCGATGTCGGTTTTCAAGTGGCAGAAGCTCTATCAGTTTTCCGTCATGCACGATGTCGTTGCCATCGCCTACAAGGGCATCGAGAACTGCAAGCTACAGTTCTTTCTCCACATGACCGACAAGCAGTGGCAGGAATGGCAGAAGGCCGCAGAGGAAGACCGTGCGAAGTCCCATGAGTTGAGCGATGAGGAGGATGAGTTCCTGCGTTCCGACCATCTCACGAACCCCGTCCTGAACCACAAGCTGCAGAACATCCTCGACGATGAGAACTCCAACACGACAACCCGCCAGCTGCTGCTGTCGATCGTCAGCGTCGTGCGCCACATTCTCAACGAAGGGCTACCCATCCGTCAGATCCTCATGCTGGGCATCTATATCCAGAGTCAGAGCAAGGACATCGATTTCACCACCCTGCGCAAGTGGCTCGAGAGCCTCCGCCTGATGCCGATGGCCCGCCTCGCCTGTGAGATTCTCATCCAGTATTTCGGATTCCATGCCGAAGACCTGCCTTTCGTCGACAGCAAGCCCGACAAGAACATCGAGCGCATCGCACAGGAGCTGCTCGACTTCACCAACACCCGTTCACGCGACTGGTATTTCTCGCAGGATGAAGACAGCATCTTCGTCCACAACAGCAACACCTCGGCCATGTTCAGCCACGTGCGCCGCTCCGCTCGCTACTTCCACTATTACCCCTCCGAAGGTCTCACCAACTTCTTCGCCTCCTTCGTCCATTCCCTCTCCCACATCGAGGAATAGTGATGCCAAACGGTTACGGTTACAGTTGTAACCATGTAACCTTTTGAGAGTTAATAGGTCGATTTTGTAAATTTTATTCAAAATCTCCATTTTTAAAGCGCCATTCTGTATCCATCTGACACACAACCAGTTGCGAGATACCAAGTTTATAGGTAGCAAACACTGAGTTTATAGGGACTAAAAGGGTAGTTTCTCGTAATGAAACCAGTGCTTACATTACGACAAACTCGATATCCGTAGGGTGTAACTATAAATTGTAAACTATTTTCAAAACCGCATGCTGATAAAAGGTTACATGGTTACAACTGTAACCGTAACCGTTTGGTGTACTTCCCTAGAAAGAGTTGAAAGAGTTGAAAGGGCACAAAAGTTCCTGTCACTTCTGTGCCCATGTCTTCATGGTGGGCAATTACAATCACCTAATTAATTTACTACTACTTTTTCATTCAGCACTTCATCGCCGATAACAGGTGTCTGAGAATCCCCATTCGGGCATAAGTCATTCACTCTCTATCTTGATAAAAAACATCGTAG
>OMXK01000015.1 GCA_900314995.1 uncultured Prevotella sp. | reverse complement strand
AAGTCGTCGCCGGGCTTGACGGTCTTGTCCATCAATGCCTCATTGATGAAGTGGTCTGGCACGGCGGGCTCTCCAGGCTCTGGCACTACCGGGTTGTCTATTGAATTGTCAACACACGATGTGAATACGCTTGCGCCGCTGATGAGGGTGGCGGCGAGCACCCATTTCATGATTCTTTTCATACTTCTTTTTTATTACATTGGTTAAAACTTTATTTGAAAATCTGCCCTCACGCCCCAGTTGAAGAAGCGCCCTTTCATGCGGTTCTTCTGCATGGCATACTCATCGCCCAGTTTTTTCAGGTTCTCATCCTGTAAGCCTGTGTTGAAGCGGAAGTTGTCGTAGTGGACTTTGACGACGAAACTGAAGCGGTCGATGCTCAGCGCCATGCCCGTCGTGGCAGTGTAGTTGAGTTCCGGATGTGACTTGCGTGTGCGGTGGTCGTTCTCATAGCCGAACCATTCCACGAGGTTTTTGTCGTAATAGATGGTGAGCGGATTGAACATGGTGACCATCGGCATGAAGGTGGCGTTGAAAGTGAGGTTGCGAAGACCGCGCAGGAGTGGACCGCTTTCGTCACGGTTCAGGAGTACGAGGTTGTAACTGTAGCCTCCGCCTACGGACAACTGTTGGGTGGTAAACCGTGTGATGCCGCCGACGTGGGTGGGGAAAATGGATTCCCTGGAGTCGAACTTCACCCGCCCATAGAGGTACTTCATTCCCAGCATCCACGAGCCGGCAGAACGTCGCTGCACGACACTGCCGCCATATACGGCGGTATAGGCGAAGCGGCGGCGGTTGAAGGCATAGTAGCCGTCGAGTTGTATCTCGCGCATGTCGGCAGGATAGTCCGACTCCATGTAAGTGTCGCCCTCCATGGAGGCGTTTTCGTAGTTCTCACCATGATAGTCCACTGTGGAATGCACGTCAGATGACACCTTCTCCTTGATATTGTTATATTGGGCTGTAAGCCCGTAGTATGAGTTGATGCAGCCGAGGTACAAGGAGGTGCTCTTCTCGGCGCTCTTGCGCCCTACGCTCATGCCCAGTCCGGCACGGATGCCTGAATAGGTGATATAGCATCCTGCCTTGTAATGGAGGCGCTCTTGCATACGCAAGTCGGCCTGTGTGCTGTTGGCAAGCCCCCAGTCGGTATCCAACTCCGAATAGTCGTTGATGCGCACACCGGTCTGCTGCACTCTGCCCCTCAGGGTGACAATGAACTTGGTCGGCGGCTTTCGCACATAGCGGTCATCGAGGTAGCGTGGGGGGCGGTTAAGCCTGTCGAGCACCTGCTTGATGACCCCTGGCATCTTCCCGTCCGCTTCCACGCTGTCGGCGGTTTCCTGGGCAATGGCCGCCGGCTGTATGCACAGCAGCATACATACCGCGAGCAAAGCCTTCCGGCGGGTTCTGTTCCAACCTTTCGGGATAGGCAGGGAATGGTGTTTAGAATAGAATGTCATAATTGATACTGGACTTTGAAAGGTGAGACATGATTGTTACGAACTGAAAATTTCCTCTGCATTGAACGTGTCTATCAGCAGGTTGAGGCTGGCCATGGTTACCCACGATGCCGTTCTTCAGCGCTTCCTCCACAATCATCAGCAACCATACAGTAAACAGTGCCTTGCCGTCAAAAGAATGTTGGCATTCAATCATCCATTTTCTGTTTATATGAATAGACATAAAATGAACTCTCCTCATTCTGCTTCATGTTATTTATTTTTTGGCCACAAATATACGAATTTTGTGCGAGAAAATAATAAAATCACACGGAAAATATGCATATTTTAATAAAACCGTCACTTGGTCATCCGAAAAGACCGCTGCGGCCGAGTCGTCATCGGCATACCCCTTCAATGAACTATCCCCCCTCTATACATGCCGTCCCCTCTATAAAGAGGGAGGGCTATAGTATGAGGGGTATTCGGACTGAGCCCAAAAAAGCCCATCGGAATAACCAATGGACTTTGCGGTGCGTACGAGATTCGAACTCGTGACCTCCTGCGTGACAGGCAGGCATTCTAACCTACTGAACTAACGCACCAGGTGCTGAATATCAGAAGAGTGGCGGTGCGTACGAGATTCGAACTCGTGACCTCCTGCGTGACAGGCAGGCATTCTAACCTACTGAACTAACGCACCAGAAAGCGCCTCTTTCTTATTAGCGGGTGCAAAGGTACGGATAAATTCCGAAACTACAAAACTTTTTCAGACATTTTTTTGATTTCTTCGCAAAAAACTCCTAAAACACGAGTTGCATGAGTATTGCATTGTGGTATTCACGCCCGTCGTAAAGCCAATCGGTGATCGGCATCGACGTCTGATAGCCCATCTTGCGGAACAGTTCGAGGGATGCCTCGTTCCGCACATCGCAGAATGCATACAGCTGATGCAGATGGAGCACGCTGACGGCATAGTCGGCCACTGCCGACAGGATGCTGCTGCCATAGCCCTGCCGACGGAAGGCGTCGAGGACTATCAGCCCCACTTCGGCGCGACAGTTACCGGGATCGAAATTCACCACGTCGGCAATACCGACTATCTCCCCTGCCCCATTCTCGACCATCATCCTGACCTGGCGGTCGACGTAGATGTCGTCGGTGGCATTGGCCACATACTCATGAAGGGTATAGCGCGAATAAGGCACGTTCGTGTTGCCGACATTCCACAGACGGACATCGTTCTCGATGCGATACAGCAGATCGAGGTCTTCAGGCTCAATGGCCCGTAACTTTATTTCCGGTTTCATCTGACAATCTCCCAAGGCGTAATAATCGTGTTAGTGTGAATATGATAGGTGCCGATGAAATGATGATCGGGCAACTGACGCATCATCTCTTCGTAGCTGAAGGACGCGGCATCGAAAACCACGATGCGCAGACGGCCGTCAGGCTGACCGGCTACTGCCGAAGCGAGCTCCTTATTATTATAATAGGTGGCGGCGAGCCCTTTGTGGCGGGCTAACTGCCGACAGGCATCGAGCATCGCCTCACTGCCGACAAAGACATACTCTGGCTGTTTTGACTGACGGCTCACGAAGCCCAGCGACTTCCTCAGCAAGCGGGTCTGCATCTGGATAAGCGCGATGAACGCCCTGAAATAGATGGCGATGCGCACAGGAAGTGTAAAGAGGAAATTGAGATTCCCGTAATGCTTGCGGAAGAAGATGAGCATCGCCTCGTAGAACACATGGATATAACGGAAAGAGCTCTTCTCGGTGCTCTCGCCCTTATAGTGCAGGATGGGCGAAGGGATATACCAGTTCTCGAAACCGCCCTTCAGCAGCCTGTATGAGAGGTCGATGTCCTCGCCGTACATAAAGAAGTCCTCGTCGAGGAGACCGATCTGATCCAGAGCCCTACGGCGAAGCATGCAGAAGGCGCCGCTGATAACCTCGATGCGCCCAGGGCGGTCCCAGGGCAGATGACTCATATAGTAACGGCTGCTGAAGCCCAGCATCTTGCGGAAAGACACCATCGGCGTAGGAATAGCCCGTCGCGACTCGTTGGCCCTGCTGCCATCGGTATTGTGCATCATCACGCCTGCCCCCCCGGCCTGAGGATGGGCATCCATAAACTGCAATACATCGCTGAGGGTATGCTCGCCGACAATCGTATCGGGATTGAGCAGCAAGACGTATTCACCGCACGACTGGCGGATGGCGATGTTGTTGGCACGGGCAAACCCCAGGTTATGATTGCTGTCGATGAAATGGACATCCGGGAAACGGGCACTCAGATAAGCCACGCTGCCATCCTTGGAGTGATTGTCGACCACGTAGATCTCGCCTTCAATACCCTCAAGCGCTTTCTGCACACTCAGAAGGCATTGCTCCAGATAATAGCAGACATTATAGTTGACGATGACGACTGTCAGTTTCATGATTCCGTCTCCGCCTCACAACGGGCCTCACTGGGATAGACAAACGGCAGACAGACGGCCAGAATGATGGCCATATAGCCGAATGTGGTATTCATAAACAGATAATATAGAACCGTATTGAGCGGCATGGGCAGCAGCAAGATGGCCAGACGGATCAGCCCCCAGCGGCGTAAGCCGTCGGCCTTGAGCGTAACCAGTTCCTGATGCACTTTATCGAACTTAAACAACCTCAGCGCCATGTAGACAGAGGCCAACGTGAGCAGTTCCATCAGCGTGGTCAAGAGAAACTCAGTCTGCTTTTCGGTAGCCATCAGGCCTGAAGGCAGGACATCGGTCTCGAACAGGACAACGAGCACGACGGTGATGCCTATCATCGAAAACATGAATGTCTGGAGTTGTCGTAACGTTTTCTTCATATTTACTTTTCTTCAAATAATGTACGGTTGGTAATGGAGCGCCCAAGGGTCACCTCGTCGGTATATTCCAGTTCGTTGCCTACCGAGATTCCCCGGGCGATGACGCTGATCTTGACATCGTAGGCGGAGAGTTTGCGATAGATGTAGAAGTTGGTGGTGTCACCTTCCATCGTAGGACTCAGGGCCAGTATCACTTCCTGGATATCCCCCTCGGCCACCCGCTGCACCAGAGAATCAATCTCCAGATCGCTGGGGCCGATGCCGTCCATGGGCGAGATGATGCCGCCCAGCACATGATAGAGCCCGTGAAACTGCTGGGTGTTCTCGATGGCCATCACGTCCTGGATATTCTCGACGACACAGATGGTGGCTGCGTCGCGACGAGGATCGGCACAGATAGGACAAGTGTCGGCATCGCTGACGTTATGGCAGATGTGGCAATACTTCACTTCGTGCTTTAATCGATGGATGGCCTCAGCAAACTGCTCGATGTCGGCATCATCCTGACGGAGCATCCACAAGACGAGCCGCAGCGCCGTCTTACGCCCGATGCCCGGCAGTTTGGAGAACTCTGCGACGGCCTTTTCCAAGAGTTGTGAGGGATATTGCTGTTGTATCATAATGCTCAATGTTCAATGGTCAATGTTCAATGGTCAATCTCAGAGAGTTCCAGCCAGCGCATGGATTTCTCGTCGAGCTCATCCTTGAGCAACGGCAGGCGCTTGCTGATCTCGGTAATCTTCTCTACAGAGAGCGTTCCGCCGCAAAGGGCTTCCTCCAGCTGGCGCTGTTCTTCTTCGAGTGCGGCGATGTCGTGCTCCAACTGTTCGAACTCGCGCTTCTCCTTATAGGTAAACTTCCGTTTGGTTTCCTGACGGTCTTTTCGTTCTGGGGCCTCTAGGACGGTTGCGGGCTCCTTTGCCTTCTTGGGTGCCGAATCCGTCTGCGACTGCAGGGCACTCCACTGACGATACTGGGTATAGTTGCCGGGGAAATCCTTGATCTCACCATTGCCCCGAAAGACCAGCAGATGGTCGACCACCTTATCCATGAAATAGCGATCGTGGCTGACGACAATCACACAGCCCGGGAAATCCTGCAGGTATTCCTCCAGTATCTGCAGCGTCACGATGTCCAGATCGTTGGTAGGCTCGTCGAGCACCAGGAAGTTGGGATTCTTCATCAGGACGGTACAGAGATAGAGCTTGCGCCGCTCGCCGCCACTGAGTTTATACACATAGTTGTGCTGCTGTTCGGGTGTGAAGAGGAAATACTGCAGGAACTGCGAGGCCGAAAAATGCTTGCCGCCGCCCATATCGATATATTCGGCGATGTCCTTCACCACATCGATGACCTTCTGCTGTTCGTCGAACTGCAAGCCTTCCTGCGAGAAATAGCCGAAACGCACGGTGTCGCCAATGTCGAAGCGCCCGGTATCCGGCGGAATCATGCCCAGCAGCATCTTGATAAAGGTTGACTTGCCCGTGCCGTTATTCCCCACGATGCCCATCTTCTCAAAACGGGAGAAGTTATAGTAGAAGTCCTTCAGGATGACGGTATCATCGAATGCCTTCGACACATACTGGCACTCGAAGATCTTGCTGCCGATATAGACATTGCGCGACTTCAGGCGCATCTGGCGCTCTTCGATACGCTGCTTGGCCACCTTCTCCAGTTCGTAGAAGGCCTCTTCACGATAGCGGGCCTTATGACCACGTGCCTGGGGCATACGGCGCATCCATTCCAGCTCCGTGCGATACAGGTTGTTGGCTCTGGCAATCTCCGCCCGCCGGTTGTCGATGCGTTCCTGGCGCTTTTCCAGATAATAGCTGTAGTTGCCGCGATAGGTATAGATGGTCTGATCGTCGAGCTCGAGAATCACACTACATACCCTGTCGAGGAAGAAGCGGTCGTGGGTAACCATGAGCAGCGTCTTGTTGCCGCGATTCAGAAAACCCTCCAGCCATTCTATCATCTCCAGATCCAGATGGTTCGTGGGCTCATCGAGTATCAGGAGGTCAGGATCGGTAATCAGCACATTCGCCAAGGCGACGCGCTTTTGCTGGCCGCCGCTCAACTGCCCCATCGGCTGGTTGAGATCACGGATCTTCAACTGAGTCAGTATCTGTTTGGCCTTGAGCACCTTCTCCGGATCTCCTTCATGATTAAAGCAGGCGTCAAGCACGCTTTCCGCAGGGTCGAACGCCGGCGACTGTTCCAGCATGCCCACCTTCAAGTCGCGACGGAAGATGATTTCGCCGGAATCGTAGCCCTCTTTTCCCGAGAGGATAGAGAGCAAGGTTGACTTGCCTGTACCGTTCTTGGCTATCAGGCCCACTTTCTGTCCTTCGGCAACGGAGAAACTGAGATTCTCAAACAGCACCAACGAGCCGAATGACTTCGTCAGCTGCTGGACGTCGAGATATGGTGTGTCTTTTGCCATTTACTTATTAACCAACTCTTTATTAATCTGTTCAATGTAATCTAATATCTCGTCGCGGCCCTGCTTCTTTTCGGCAGAGGTGATGAAGATTGGCGGCAATTCCTCCCACGTCTCACTCAGCACCTTCTTATAGGCTTCCACGTTCTGGTTGGCCTTCGTCGCCGACAGCTTGTCGGCCTTGGTGAAGACGATAGCGAAGGGAATGCTGCTGGAGCCCAGCCACTGGATGAAATCGAGGTCGACCTTCTGAGCCTCCAGACGGATATCCACCAGCAGGAACACATTCACCAGCTGCTGTCGCTGAAGCAGATAGCCGGTGATCATCTGTTCGAGCTTCTGCAGTTCCGATTTCGAGCGCTTGGCAAAGCCATAGCCGGGCAGATCCACCAGATACCACTCATTATTAATAATAAAATGGTTGATGAGCAGCGTCTTGCCGGGTGTGGATGATGTCTTGGCCAGTTTCCGGTTGTTCGTCAACATATTAATCAGACTGGACTTACCCACGTTTGAACGGCCGATAAAGGCGTATTCAGGCTTTGTGTCCTTCGGACACATCGACTCTCTGGGAGCACTCAACACAAATTCTGCTTTCTTGATTTCCATCGCTGATATTTATTTTTGGGTGCAAAGATAGTTATTTTTCCCGAAAATATTTGGAAGTTCGCAAAATAATGCTTACCTTTGCAACGTTTTTCAAAACAATGCTTCCGTCCGTGAAGCATATCTATCACATTTTCACTTAAATTCCGAATCAGAATTTATACACCATTTTATGTATACAAAAGAAGAACTAGAAGCTATGGAAATACCCCAGCTGATGGGTATTGCTAACGATTTGGGCATTAATGTGTCCCAGAACAGCGCATTGGAGGATGTCATCTACGCCATCCTTGACAAGGCTGCTGAAAACAGCGCTGCCGCAGAACCGGCCGACGGGGCTACGAAGCGCAAAAGGACTCGTATCGCCAAGAAAGATACGAGCAAGGTATATACGGTGAAAGGAAAGGACGGCGAGAACCTCGACTCCAAGAGCAATCGCATCAGGAGCAAGGCCGAGGCACCGTCGCTCTTCTCCGACGAGCCACTTCATTTCCCTGACGACGACGAGCCGGCAGCAGAACAGCCAGCAGCAGAGGAAGTGAAGACGCCCAAGCGTCGCGGCAGAAAGCCGAAGGCTGCTGCAGTCGAAGAGGCTGTAGAGGCGGCAGAGGCTCCGGTGCCAGAGGCGGCCCTCAGCATGGAGGAGGCTGTGCCCGAAGCTGCAGCCGACTCCAGCGAAGAGGATCAGGAGACAGCCAATGCCGTTCAGATGCTGCGCGAGAAGATGGCCAGCAAGAAAGAGGAAAGGTTCCAGCCAGCGGAAAGTTTCCAGTCAGAGGAGGTTACCGATGAGGAAGTCTGGGAAGGTGATCCCGGTGACGGCACCGACTTCATCACCATTGTCGACATTCCCATTGAGGACAATCAGGCCATCCCGACACTCGACATGTTTGACCGTCCTACGGCACAACAGCAGGCAGATACCGAGGTTAATTACCCCAAAGAGCAGAATACGCCAAAATATGATTTCGAGGATTTCATCACAGGCAACGGTGTGTTGGAGTGTCTGACCGACGGCTACGGATTCCTTCGCAGTTCAGACTACAACTATCTGTCGTCGCCCGATGATGTGTACGTTTCTCCGCAGCAGATCAAGAAATATGGTCTGAAGACTGGCGATGTGGTAGAATGCACCGTTCGTCCGCCTCATGAGAACGAGAAGTACTTTGCGATGTCTACCGTCAAGAGCATCAACGGACGCGAGCCGTCAGAAGTTCGCGACCGTGTGGCTTTCGAGCACCTCACCCCACTCTTCCCTGAAGAGAAATTCACACTCTGTGGCGATAAGGCGACCACCAACCCCAGCGTTCGTGTGGTTGATCTCTTCTCTCCTATCGGTAAAGGTCAGCGTGCCCTCATCGTGGCCCAGCCTAAGACTGGTAAGACCGTGCTGATGAAGGACATCGCCAATGCCATTGCGGCCAACCATCCCGAGGCTTATATCATGATGCTGCTGATCGACGAGCGTCCTGAGGAGGTGACGGATATGGCCCGCACGGTGAATGCCGAGGTGATTGCCTCTACCTTCGATGAGCCCGCCGACCGTCATGTGAAGATTGCCGGTATCGTACTCGAGAAGGCCAAGCGCATGGTAGAGTGCGGTCACGATGTAGTGATCTTCCTCGACTCCATCACTCGTCTGGCCCGTGCTTATAACACGGTTTCGCCTGCATCCGGTAAGGTGCTGACTGGTGGTGTGGATGCCAATGCCCTCCAGAAGCCAAAGCGTTTCTTCGGTGCTGCCCGTAACATCGAAGGCGGCGGTTCGCTCACCATCATCGCAACAGCTCTGGTAGATACCGGTTCTAAGATGGACGAGGTGATCTTCGAGGAGTTCAAGGGTACGGGTAACTCTGAAATCCAGCTCAACCGTTCGCTCTCCAACAAGCGCATCTTCCCTGCTATCGACCTGGTGCTCTCTTCTACTCGCCGCGACGATCTGCTGCATGATGAGACCACGCTCAACCGCATGTGGATTATCCGTAAGTTCATTGCAGAGATGAATCCTGTTGAAGCAATGAATACCATCCGCGACCGTCTGGTAAGGACACGAAGCAATGAGGAATTCCTCATGTCGATGAATGGATAGAAAATAAAAAATCCCTCGCCACTCGGCGGGGGATTATTGTATCTGTAAAGAAGCGATTTCTTACTTGTTCACCTGGAACTTGGTGTCGCCATCCTTGAAGAAGGCATTGATCTGCTTGGCAGCAGCGATACCGGCGTTGATATTAGCCTCGGCTGTCTGAGCGCCCATCTTCTTAGGAGTTGAGAAGTAACGACCCTCGAACTTCGCGAACTCATCGTTTGCATCAGGCATAATGTCGGTGACAAATTTCAGGTCTTCGCGCTCAGCCATCAGCTTGATCAGCTCAGGCTCGTTGATCACCTCCTTGCGGGCTGTGTTCACCAGCACACCACCCTTCTTCAGCTTGCCTACCAGCGCAGCATTGATGCTCTGCTTGGTCTCAGGCGTAGCAGGGATGTGGAGCGAAACGACGTCGCAGGTCTCGAAGAGCGCATCCTGATTAGCAACGGCGTGGACACCTGCCTGCTCGATCACTTCTGCAGGACAGTAAGCATCGTAAGCATAAACGTCCATTCCGAAGCCCTTGGCGATGCGAGCCACGTTGCGGCCTACATTACCGAAAGCGAGGATACCCAGCTTCTTGCCGAGCAGTTCTGAACCGCTCTTGCCGTTGTAGAAACCGCGAACCGCCATCACCAGCAGTCCGAACACCAGCTCGGCTACGGCGTTTGAGTTCTGTCCGGGTGTGTTCTCAGCTACCACGTTGTGGGCTGTAGCGGCAGCTAGGTCGATGTTGTCGTAACCGGCACCGGCACGAACCACAATCTTCAACTGCTTGGCGGCATCCAGCACCTCAGCGTCGACCTTATCCGAACGGATAATCAGCGCGTCAGCATCCTTGACGGCATCCAGCAGCTGGGCCTTCTCTGTATATTTCTCCAGCAGCACCAGCTCATTGCCTGCTGCCTCAATCTCTGCCTTGATACCATTAACAGCAGCCGCTGCGAATGGTTTCTCTGTTGCAACTAATACTTTCATCTTATTTCATTGAACATTGAACATTGACCATTGACCATTATTTCTCCGCTCCCGATTTGGTTGTTTTGATAATCTTAGTCAGAGTCGCTGCAAGTTTGCCGCAATCATTATAGATCGATTCAAATTGCTTGCCGTCGATGATACCGGATTCATGCAACAACTCCAGCCAATATTCAGTTTCGTTTGCTTCCTTTAGAGCAATGTTTAATTTGTTAATAAAATCCATTCGACTTTGAGCATTGACACTCTCACGAATATTTGCTCCTATACTGGTGCCACTCCTGAGAACTTGCTTCGACAAAACCATCACGTTTTTGTCTTCTTTCAAGTAATTATAAAGCCTGATAATACGCAGTGCGAAAGACTTACTGTCAGTCAGCACCTGATTATCGGTCTTCATAATGGTCAATGGTCAATGGTCAATGGTCAATGATTACTCTCGAATTCCTTCATGCATGCTACGAGTGCATTGCAACCCTCGATGGTCTGGGCGTTGTAGCAAGATGCACGGAAACCACCAACTGAGCGGTGACCCTTCACACCAACCATACCCTTGCTCACTGCGAAGTCGAGGAAGTCCTTCTCCAACTCCTTGTACTCGTCGGCCATCACGAAGCAGAGGTTCATCAGTGAACGGTCCTCGACAACAGCCGTACCCTTGAACATCTTGTTGCGGTCGATCTCGCCGTAAACGATCTCTGCACGCTGCTGAGCCAGCTTGTCCATAGCCTCAACACCACCCTGCTTCTTGATCCAGCGCAGGTTCTCGAGAGCACAGTAGATGGGCACTACAGGAGGTGTGTTGAACATAGAACCCTTATCCACATGAGTACGATAGTCGAGCATCGTAGGAATCTCACGAGGAGCCTTGCCCAGCTTCTCGTCCTTCACGATGATGATGGTAACACCAGCCATCGAGAGGTTCTTCTGAGCACCGGCATAGATAGCGTCGTACTTGCTCACGTCAACAGGACGGCTCATGAAGTCAGAAGACATATCGGCAATCATAGGAACATTGACATCGAGATCCTTGCGGATTTCAGTACCGTAGATGGTGTTGTTGGTCGTGATGTGCAGATAGTCGGCATCAGCGGGAACTGTCCAACCCTTAGGGATGAAGGTATAGTTGGCGTCAGCAGAAGAAGCCACCTCTACCACCTCACCGAAAAGCTTTGCTTCCTTCATAGCCTTCTTAGCCCATACACCAGTGTTCAGGTAAGCAGCCTTCTTAATCAGGAAGTTGAAAGGAATCATACAGAATTCCAGACTGGCGCCACCACCAAGGAAAATCACTGAGTAACCTTCGGGCACGTCAAGGAGTTCCTTTACCAGAGCCACAGCCTCGTCAACTACAGGCTGAAAGTCCTTTGCACGATGGCTGATCTCCATCAGAGAGAGACCAGATCCGTTGAAATCAAGACACTGTTTAGCGGTTGCTTCGATAACCTCGCGGGGAAGCATCGAGGGACCGGCGTTAAAGTTGTACTTCTTCATTTTGATTTATTATTTTATATGGTTTAACTTCTTTGGTTCTGAAAAACGCTGCGAAATTACACTTTTTATTTCATTTGGCCAAATATTTGAGCAGAAATTCACAATTTTATTCGTTTTTCTTTCATTTTGTCAACTCTGCATGTCATTTTACTAGCCATTCGAACACCTTATTATATATATAGACTGCAAAAGTACAAAGAATCCCCCATATACGCAAGCCTTTAGTCAAGTTTAACTAGCAACCTGATTACTGAAAGAATTATTCACATTTCTTACAAAAACACCATCACCTTATGGCGGAAATAGACAAAAAGGCAATTCTAAGATCATTTTTTATCCGATTCTTAGCACCATATCGATAAAAATGATTATATTTGCAGCATCAAACCCACAAAAGATTCAATGAATGGAGATAATTTTGAACGAATATCACAAGAAAGCCAACGCCAAAATGAGGCAGAAGGTGGAATACTGGAAAGCGCATCCGCTTTCGCGCAGCGAGTCCTTGAGGAGATTGAAACTCTTGCGGGAACAACGAATTGCAAAACAGACCAACTGGTAAGACTCTATAAAGGCACACAACAAGTATTTTGATGCTTGTCCTTATTGAATGATTGGCTTTGCCGAGAACCGAGACGGCAAAGTCTGCGCTGTATTAGTACAACCATTTGTTGCCGATGCTCGTCTTGCAACGAAAGAGGAAATTCACGACGAGTTCCTGCGCCTTGGCTTCCACCCAGAGGATCATGGAGAATACTACACCAATGGACAGCACGATATTTTTGATGCTGTAGACGGCAATGTATTGATTGATGATGAAGGCAATATGTTTTTCATTGACACCATCATCTATCCGTCAGACACAGGCGGCTATGACACCTATCGCAGCCTTTCGCCACGATGCAGTAAATAACTCGCACACATACAATCTATTTGCCAATCCCGACAGCGGACTGCAACTCCAGAGTGATACTTACATTCTTAACGATCTGCTGCGAGAATACTTATCATCTGTCCCACATGATCGCTGAAGCCTCTATACCAATCCAGTAACTCATACGACTTCACTTGAAAATTGGTAAAGGTGTAATCGAGGAAGAATGGTGAATTCTCTTTGAAAAGATAATAGAATGTGGGAATAGTCTCATTTCCTAATTCCTCACCTGTCTTGTCATGATAGGCACTAGAATACCCCAGGCTCTTGAGATAATCAAAGATTGCTTCGATGCAGAATTGCTTCGTGGCTCCTGATTGTCCCTTGTAGCAATTCATATCGCCTGAGATAATCGTCTTGTATTTCTTCAAATAGGACTCATATTCCTTCAGGGCTTCCATGAGAATCTGTGGATAATGCTTCGGCTTGTTCTGCTCCATCATCGTGGGCCATGCAGCCATAATCAGCTTATCTTCAACCAACAAAGGCAGGAAATAGCGGTGCTCGGGATTGAACCATTCGGGAACGATAGCCTTTAATTCAGACTTCCATATAACCCCAAGTCCTTTTTGGTCTATATCTCCAGTCCACACCATCTCGAATCCCTCAGGCAACTGCACCATCGAGGGGCACGCCACCTCCGGGAGAATAAAGACATCTGCCTCCATAAGGAGCACCTTGTCAAGTTTCTCCTGCGTTGACTTATTGATGTTATAGGCTAGGATCTTCATTCATGCATCCTCTTAATCATTCATCAAATTCTTCAATTTCTTTACGATCATCTTGAGTAATCAGGGGACTTTTATCTATCTGTCCGACACTGGTGGCTATGACACCTATCGCAACTTTTCGCCAATGGCAAGCTACTCTAATAAATGCTATAGGAGACTCCCTGTCGCCTCTCAGTTATACCTCTAGATATTTCTTTACCTCTTCGTAACCTGTTAAATTCATCTTGAACCTAAAATTACTCTTAATCCAAAAGTTATCTACGCGTAACATGATTGTTATATTATCGCCTTTCCGCAACATCTCTTGCAAACTCTCGATTATTACTTTCTTGTTTTTCGAAGGTTCGAAATTATTGTCTGTTGCGCGAAAGTACCATGGGCCATAAGTTTCACCATTGGAATTTTCTATACTAACAGCATGCTCACCATAATCTGCTATAGGCGAATAATCGCTCAATAATTTTTTCAAGAACCTAAAACAGATGCCGTCTTTGTCTACTATAAGTTCTGCCTTGACATCAGATTCCTTGTTCTTTTCGACGCCATCATATGAACATAACAACAGGTATTTGCTGTTAGTGTCTTCGTTATAATCATTCTTATAACTCCTCAATTCCCATAACCCTGTTCTTAGGGGGATCTCCAACCTTCCATCTTCCGTCATTTTGTTATAAGATAACGCTGCTCGATAATAAATGGCATCGTCATAGCTGAAGTTTTCATATATCTTACCTTTCTTCTCTTTATCGAACAATTCTTCTGGAAGATAAATAGTAGTTTCATCCTTATCGCCATCAGGTGCGTGTAAAAACCAACCATCACCAAAATGTACGAATTCTGCCTTTTGGGTAATGTCAATACCTAATGCATTCTTGTGCTTTATATCAAGGTACAAGATGCAGAGTGAATCGCTGCAATAAACTGGAGTCATGTCTTCAAGGCGGATATCTCGATTGAAATTGTCTGGATCCATTTTCTTTTTCTCAATCATTTCTTTGGCATCACTCTTAGCTTTACTTAGCAACTGATACTTTTTTGTGCAAGAAGAAAACACAAACAAAACAAATAGTAACAAACAAACTCTTGACATATACTGCTCTAATTTAAAATATTACTGTAAACGAAAGGTAACTGGGGTCGTGTATTTGACACTAACGGGAATACCATTCTTTTTACCAGGAATCCATTTGGGCATAGAACCGATGACCCGCTTTGCCTCATTATCCAATGAAGGGTCTACACTTTTAACTACTTTTACATCAGAAATTAAACCGTCAGGCCCGACAACAAAACAGCATATAACCCTCCCTTGTACGCCATTTTTTTCTGCATCAATGGGATACCTAATTGATTTTGACAGATACTCAAACAACGCTGAAGGGCCACCCGGGAATTGAGGCATTTCTTCCACGACATCGAATACTCTGTTATCTACATCCTCTACCTGCGTTTCACTATCATCGCTGTAAGGAAAAATAGGTGACCCATCAACCTCAGAGGTATTTAATAACTTTATGGTATCAACGACTTCTGCCTCAGGAGAGATAGTTCCGTCTATTTTAATAATCTGCCCTGGTGATAAACGGGCACTCTTTCTCATACGGTTAAGTTTACAAAGCGACTCAACTGTTGTATTATATAATCTTGCTATCGACTGAATTGTCTCTCCACGTTTCACTTTATGAAGATGCTTTACATCTGAAGTTTCAGTTTTGCTTTTTTCGTTTTCAGGGGATATCATAGATTCATATTTCTTGAAGTCAATTTGCTCTAGGGGTAAGTCTGTAATATTAATGTCGTATCTGTATACGCCTTTGCTCAAATATGTAACCTTATAGGTATTGACTGGCTCTCCTAAACTGTTGCCATAAGTCAATTTGAAAGAAAGATTTCCTATTCTCTCACATTTTAGCAAATTGTCAAAATCATGCTGATGGTCTTTTTCCAGCTGCTCCAAATACCTTATTGCGGGTTCGCTATATGTATAACTCGGAGAAGCATTGTTAGTAATCCCAAGTTGTTTCTTAACATAATTCTGAGCCTTGGCATCTTCCTTCCTAAAATTATACTTGTTGTTTCGATAGTCTTTAATGTAAACGTAACGTAACAATTCGGCACTCACAATTTCAAAAGATACTTCCTCCACCCTGACAAGTGCATGGACTTTATTGTATATATGTTGGCCAACAACAGTATATTGTGGGTGATTCACATACCTCCTATAACTAATTTCATAGGGATATGAGTCATCGTGATATGTATAATCTTCGTTAGAGATCCATTCCCAACCCTTTTTGTCATCAACAATGATAGAACTGCCTATTTTATACACCTTTTCATAGTTTTCCTTATCCTTGATAGTTTTTTCAAGAACAACAGAATCTATCGCTTTCATTTTCCTTCCAACAGGTGCTTGTCTGCTCAAAAGGTCTTGACCAGAAGTGGAAATGGAGAATAGCGCGAAAAACAATAGAATAGGATTTCTCATATCATTCATCTACGAACCACCCAAGTTGTACAATTTAACAGGCCACCTTCCTTTGCGACATCATCGTAATTGATAGTTTCAATGCTTTTGTTTGGGAAAGCCTTCTGAATTATATCAACAGCTTTTTTATCTTTCTCATGTTTAAAAACCGGAACCACAATCAAATTATTTACTTCTAAGTAATTTACATATATGCCTATTGCACTTGAAGGGAATTTAGGATCCTTATCTTCAAAGAATGGGACATCTATATATGTAAGGTTATAGGTATCAATAGCCTTTTGAAGACCATCCTTCATATATTTATATTCATTCGGGAGGCGTTCGTTTCCTAAAATGGTATTCCTGTCTACAAATCGAACCATTCCATCTGCATGACCTGTAAGATCTTCATCTTGTGATTTAAGCGCAGGGATAATAATTATCTCACAATCCAGGAGTTCTGACAATTTCCTTTCTAATTCATCTTTAGTAAAATTGGGATTTTCGGAATAAACTCTATCCGATATGATTGCGCGTTTGCCGCAAATCAGGACATTACCGCCATCCAAATTGATGTCTGAATAAGTAACGTCTATCCCATTCAACTTACATACCTCCTTCACATCCGAACGAGACTCTTCCCATTCTTTGTTACCTTTCAAATAACTAGGATCGTACGTAAATTGGATAAACGTACCAGATTCTGTTTGAACTGGCATATAATCGCGGCACCAAATATCTTTTGTCCCTTTAATCCAAGAATAGTTTACATGATGCTTTTCCAGAATAGCAAGCAGCCTTTTACATGTTTCAGGATACCTAGTCATCAGCAATTCGGACATATAAACAGTTTGTCCCCTGTTACCAAGAGATGGAGTCAAATCTGATATAACTTCAGGCTTGGCGGATACTTGTTCAGTAGGCTTTTGTTCTTCCTTAATTTTGTAATATTCTTCTCTCTTAGAGCGACTATCATAACCTAAAAATTTTGCACATATATCACTTGTTGGTTCTATATCATTTTGAACACAAATATCCAAAAACACATCTTCTAAACGTCTGTTATTTAATACAAATTTCTCAATATAATCTTTTCTAATTAGATTCTTACCAAGTTTCTTATTTATATCCAATAAAATCTTTTGTTGTTCGCTTCGAGTATTACTCGCCTTGACATCAACAAGTTTTTTCATCAGCTCCTTTACTAATAGACTTTTCTGTGCAGAACTCTTTTTACACTTGTTATACCATGCTATCAAAACAGTTGCTATCAAGCTACTTACTACACCTATTACAATTTCAGTAACCATAGATAATATTATTTGTTATTATTCTTATTATTCATTTAAACATATGTACTTTTCTCATATCGGACAATCGTCCGAGCATGTCTTGATCTCCAAAACGGATTGCAGGTGCAAATATACAAAAAGATTTCTATTATGAGTCTATTATTCTTACTTTTCTTTGAATAATCACTCAAAAAGGAGCGATATAGAGAAAAAAATAATAGAATCTAAGCGATTTTCTTGCGATTTCCACATATTATGCCTATCTTTGCAATCGATATTAACATTTTAACTTTTTATCGATATGGAAACAACAAAAAGAAAAAGGACTCGCGAGGAAGTACGCGCCGCTTTTCGTGAGTATCTAGATGACAAGAAAAAGCGCATGGAAGAAAAACAGCGTGAACTTGAAGAGATTCATGAAATGAGAATGTCGGGGATGACAATGGAAGAGATCTTTGCATAGTCGTCCACCTTAAATCTTTTTATTATGAACACACTCAGATTAAACGTCATTAATCTGCATGCGCCCTATCGGGTGTGGCAGAAGTCAGGGAAGCCAGATCATTACTATTTTGTGAGTGATTCCGGGGTCGAATTCAACATCGACTTCAAATTGGATTACGCATTTGTGCCTAGTGGTGCCTTTGAATTTAGCATTACCAACGAACGTCACGGACAATCGCCACTTGACACGAAACTCAAGCAGACTGTCTTCGCCATTATCGAAGAGTTTTTCGAGCAGAACAACGAATTGATGCTTTACGTAACCGCAACCGGTGACGGTAAACAGGCTTTTCGCAATCGACTGTTCGTAAGATGGTTTAACACCTATGAGCACCGCGACCTCTATTACATTCAGACGGCTGAGGGCAAAATGGATGGGCAAATGAATTTTGTGGCTATCATCTCTCGTTTGACATGCCCCTCTCTTCCACAAGCCATCGAGGAGTTCAGCGAGACGATCTCTTTGCTGTTCGACATTGAAGAAAAGTAGACAGGAAATCGGGTATACACTTGAATCAGGATGTCAACGTCAGAATCCTCACGTTGTTCACCACGCGAATAGGAACCAAAGAGCCATGCCTTCAAAAATGGTGTGTTCGCATAGTAACATTAAGATAATTTGGATGCAATTTCTCGGATGATATTGTTAACTTTCTACTAAAATTCATGTATTTAACTATATATCAATATAATACACAGATTTAACTTTCTACCATACTTTCTACTAACTTTCTACAAAGTCTCTACCTACTTTCTACTAAAATTGCACGGATATGGGATTTATCGTGTATTTATGTACTTGGTGATGCATGCTCGGGTTACAGGTGAAAAGTGTTCAATCGTAAGCGGAATTGAAAATTCTCTAGAGAATTTAGGATTTTACTTACGAGAAAGGCTGAGTTTGTCGGTATGTAAAGGATAGTTTGTAGGTATGTAAGGGTGAGCTTATCGGTATGTAATTGGAGGATGGTGGGCGCAAATATGACTTGTAGGTCATAGATTGCGCTCAAAAGTAGGCTATTTTGTAGAAAGTTAGTAGAGAGCTAGTAGAAAGTTTGTAGAAAGTTAGGTAGAAAGTAAAATCGAACTAATATATTAATATACAGGAAGTTATACATAATTTAGTAGAAAGAGAATAGAAATATGGATATTGTAAGTGGAAATATTGACTTTGCAACAGTTATCTGCGTGCAGGAGTCCATCAGGTTTTCATGGGGATTTTTCGGATAGAAATAAAAAGTATCGGGGATTCTTTTGGGTAGTTGGGCGAAAATGTGTAAATTTGCAATCTGAAAGAAGAAACTACAGAAACGATGGAGCACGAAGTAATCATATCGCTGGCCTCGAACATGAATCAGGAGGCTAATCTGGCGAAGGCCAGAGAACAGCTCACGCAGTTGCTGACGGAGGCGCATTTCACCTCTGCCATCTGGACGACACCGATCAACAGCATCCGAAAGGAGCCTTATCTGAACCAACTCTGCAAGGGCACGACTGCCTTCGGCGCGGGACTGTTGGAAGAGGTGCTGAAGGAGGCTGAGAAGCGCATCGGCCGCAAGCATAACGAGGACGGGATTGTGGCGGTGGACCTGGATCTGCTGCAGTATGACGGGCAGCGATACCACCTGCGTGACTGGGATCGGAACTATGTAAAGGATTTAATTAACGAATTATGAAGAAGATACTTATTTTCAGCGTATTACTGGCATCAACAATTCACGTTAATGCGCAACGGTTCGATGACTATTTCGAGGATCGCACGCTAAGGCTCGACTACACTTTCGCGGGCAATCATGAGCATCAGGAGCTCTATGTAGACGAGCTCGTGAGCCTGCCCCATTGGTATGGCAGGCGGCAGCGACTTGACGAGGTGCCCTTGAAGGGCAACGGCGAGATTACGGTGCGCTCGAAGGCCGACGGGAAGGTGATCTATCGGCATACGTTCTCGAGTCTGTTCCAGGAGTGGCTTTCGACGGAAGAATCGAAGCGGACGATGAAATCCTTTGAGAACGTCTTCCTCGTGCCCTTCCCCAAGGCTGCGGTGGATATCACGGTGACGCTGCGCGACTACCACGAGCAGGTGAATGCCACGATGACGCACAGCGTGGATCCGAAGGATATCCTCATCCGGAAGACTGGCGAGGAACTGGCCACACCTTATATTACGCTCCAGAAGGCTGCCGACACCACGCGCTGCATCCATGTGGCCTATGTGGCCGAAGGGTATCAGCAGCACGAGATGGGCACCTTCCTCGAAGACTGCAAGATAGCGATGGAGTCGCTCTTCGCCCACGAGCCTTTCAAGCAGATGCAAGACCGTTTCAACATGGTGGCCGTGATGTCGCCATCGGCTGAGAGCGGCACCAGCTGGCCTGCGAAGGGCATCTGGAAGAACACCGTACTGGGCTCACACTTCGATACGTTCTACAGCGACCGCTATCTGACGACGCTCCATCTGAAGAAACTGCACGACGTGCTGGCGGGTATCCCCTATGAGCATATCATCATCCTGGTGAATACGGACCACTATGGCGGCGGCGGCATCTATAATTCCTATAACCTGACGTATGCTCACGGCAGCGCCTTCCGTCCGGTAGTAGTGCATGAGTTCGGCCATTCCTTCGGAGGGCTGGGCGACGAGTATCCCTACGGCAACGACGATCCGATGTATTTTGCGGACACGGAGCCCTGGGAGCCTAACCTGACGACAAAGCACGACTTCAACGGAAAATGGGAGCAACTGGTGAAAGAGGGCAAAGCCGGTCTGGTGGAAGGCGGCGGCTATCTCTCGAAGGGCGTATGGCGAGGCTTTGAGAACTGCCGTATGCGCACCAACGAGGAACCAGAGTTCTGTCTCGTCTGCCGCCAGGCACTCATCCGCCTCATCGATTTCTACACGAAATGAGCATCGGCAATAGATAGATTGTTATGATCATAGAAGTCAAATCACTCCAAGAGCCAGGCGTAGAAGTGTTTGGGACGCTGACGGAGGCGCAACTGAGAAACAGGCTGAATGCAGAGATGGGAATCTTCATCGCGGAGAGTCCGAAGGTGATCCGAGTGGCATTGCACGCTGGGTATGAGCCGCTGTCCTTGCTCTGTGAGAACAAACATATCGACGGGGATGCTGCGGATATCATCAAAAGATGTGGCGACATATCCGTCTATACGGGAAGCCGGGCGCTGTTGGCAGAACTGACGGGCTATACCTTGACACGAGGAGTGCTCTGTGCGATGCGGCGGAAGCCCTCTCCTGCCCTCGCCGATATTCTGAAGGATGCCAGACGTGTCTGTGTGATCGACGCCGTCTGCGACACCACCAATATCGGCGCCATCTTCCGCTCTGCTGCGGCTTTGGGGATTGACGCCGTGCTGCTGACGCGCAGTTCCTGTGACCCGCTGAACCGCAGAGCCATCCGTGTGTCGATGGGAACCATCTTCCTGGTGCCCTGGACTTGGCTCGACAACTATGACCAACTGCACGACCTGGGCTTCAAGACGGCAGCAATGGCACTTTCCGACGACTCTATCCCACTCGACGACCCCATTCTGAAACAGCAGGAACGGCTGGCAGTCATCATGGGGACAGAAGGCGACGGATTGCCCAAAGAGACCATCGGACATGCTGATTACGTGGTGCGTATTCCGATGTCGCACGAAGTAGACTCCCTGAATGTAGCAGCCGCAGCGGCTGTTGCATTCTGGGAACTCAGATAGTACAAGTATTATTGGGGGAAAGCAGGCACGAAACTCATCTCGCGAAGGATGCGGGACTGACGTTTCAGCATATAGGCCGAAGGCCGCTTGCTGGAGAATACGCGGGGATTGGGAAGCGTAGCCGCAATCAGGGCACACTGGGCCTTGGAGAGATTGACGGCTTCCGTATTGAAATGCTCCTCGGCCACCGCATCGGCTCCATAGATGCCCTCACCCATCTCAATAGAGTTCAGGTAGACCTCCATGATGCGCTGCTTGGTCCACATGAGCTCGATCAACGTGGTGAAATACACCTCGAAGCCCTTACGTACCCATGAACGTCCTGGCCACAGGAAGACATTCTTCGCCGTCTGTTGTGAGATGGTCGAAGCACCAAGCTTGCGCTTTTTGGGATGCTCGCGGTTACGCTTGACCGCATGTTCAATAGCTTTGTAGTCGAAGCCGTGATGCTTCAGGAAATTAGCATCTTCGCTGGCCATCACAGCCTTGGGGAGATTGGGTGAAATCCGCTCCAACGGCACCCAGTGGTGAGCCAGTTTCAGATCCTTCCCCTCCTGTAGCTGCTGGTAGCAGCGGATGAACATGAGGGGCGTGAAATAAACGGGGAAGAACCGCAGGGCCACAACCGAAAGAATAGTGGAGGCAAAGAATGCCACCACTATCCATTTGATTGTATTCCTAATGAAACGCAGTATCCGTTTCACCTTTTCAACATTTCAATTCTTTGATTCTTACTGTCCAGCCTGAGCGTTGGCATCCTGGATCATCTTCTGAGAAGCATACATGTAGACCTCTACACGGCGGTTCTGCTCCTGACCAGCCTTTGTGGCGTTGGAAGCGACGGGGTTAGCCTCGCCAAAACCCTCCACACTCTTGATCTGAGAAGCAGGAACGGCCAGCGACATCAGATAAGAAGAAACCGAAGTGGCACGATCGAGAGAAAGCGCCTGGTTCTTCTGGGCGCTCTCCTCGGCAGTAGAGTTCTTCCAGCCCTGATTGTCGGTATAGCCCTGAATAGCCACATCGCAGTCGGGATTGTTCTTCAGCACACCAGCCAGCTGCTGCAGAGACGTCTTGGAAGCCGCCGTAAGGTCAGACTTACCCGTCTTGAAGAGAATACCAGAGTCGAAGGTCATCTTCACAGCCTCAAGACCGTTGGCATCCGTCACCTCTTCTACTTGAGCATTCTGGATAGCCTCAGCCTCCTTCTTGGCCTTATCCATCTTGTGGCCGATAATGGCACCGGCACCGGCACCCACAGCAGTACCAATAGCAGCACCAATCACAGTATTACCGGCAATCGCACCAACGATGGCACCAAGGGCAGCACCACCACCAGCACCGATGGCTGTACCTTTTGCTGTGTTACTCACATTACATCCCACCAGCACCACTGCGGCACAAAGGGCTACGCAAATTGACTTTAAACTTTTCATAATTCCTATTCTTTTTAGTCATTAAACACAATTTTGAGTGCAAAGGTAATAAATAATTCATAATACTTCATTCATTATTCATATTTTTTATGTAATTTTGCACGCAAAATTGATAGAAAGACAAAATAAAATGGCAAAAGAATTAAAAGAATTAACGAAAAGGGCTGATAACTACAGCCAGTGGTTCAATGACCTCGTGGTAAAAGCCGACCTTGCAGAGCAGAGTGCTGTGCGTGGATGTATGGTAATCAAGCCTTACGGCTATGCTATCTGGGAAAAGATGCAGCAGCAGCTTGACAAGATGTTCAAAGAGACAGGTGCGCAGAATGCCTATTTCCCCCTGCTGATTCCAAAGTCGTTCCTGAGCCGTGAGGCCGAGCATGTGGAGGGATTTGCCAAGGAATGCGCCGTAGTGACCCACTACCGCCTGAAGGCAAAGGAAGACAAGAGCGGTGTGGAGGTTGACCCTGCTGCCAAACTGGAAGAGGAACTGATTATCCGCCCGACTTCAGAGACCATCATCTGGAATACCTATAAGAACTGGATCCACTCCTGGCGTGATCTGCCCCTGATGTGCAACCAGTGGTGTAACGTGATGCGCTGGGAGATGCGTACCCGTCCTTTCCTGCGTACTTCAGAGTTCTTGTGGCAGGAAGGCCATACGGCACATGCCACTCGTGAGGAGGCTGAGCAGGAGGCACAGAAGATGCTGAAGGTATATGCCAAGTTTGCCGAAGAGTGGATGGCCGTACCTGTGGTACAGGGTGTGAAGAGTGAGACTGAGCGTTTTGCCGGTGCCCTCGACACTTATACCATCGAGGCTATGATGCAGGATGGCAAGGCGCTTCAGAGCGGTACCAGCCATTTCCTCGGACAGAACTTTGCCAAAGCCTTCGACGTGCAGTATCTTAATAAGGACAACAAGCCTGAGTATGTATGGGCTACATCATGGGGTGTATCTACACGACTCATCGGCGCACTCATCATGACGCACTCTGACGACAACGGTCTGGTGCTTCCTCCGAAACTCGCTCCTATCCAGGTGGTCATCATCCCCATCGCTACCAAGCCTGAACAGATGGAACTGGTGAATAAAGAGGTGCAGCCCATCATCGCCCAACTCCGCGAGAAAGGTATCACCGTGAAGTTCGACGATGCTGACAACAAGCGTCCTGGCTTTAAGTTTGCCGACTATGAACTCAAGGGTGTTCCCGTGCGTCTGGTATTGGGTGCCCGCGACCTTGAGAACGGCACGATTGAGGTGATGCGCCGCGACACACTGGAGAAGGAGACTCGCCCACTTGAGGGCATCACCCAGTATGTAGAGGATCTGCTGGAGGATATCCAGAAGAACATCTTCGAGAAGGCCAAGGCTTATCGCGATGCCCACATCTATGAGTGCGACAACTACGAAGAGTTCAAGGAGCGTATCAAGGACGGTGGCTTCTTCCTCTGCCATTGGGACGGTACTGCCGAGACCGAGGCTCAGATCAAGGAAGAGACACAGGCAACCATCCGCTGCGTGCCTTTCGGTGTAGAACAGACACCGGGCACAGATATGGTAAGCGGCAAGCCCAGCAAGGCACGTGTCATCATTGCCAGAAGCTATTAAGCATCAGACTATTCTCCCCAAAAGGGAGAATAGCATCAATAGAAAAAGGGAACCTTCTCAGGCTCCCTTTTTTTGAACCATCCGCACTACAAAATGTGCACTGCGCATGGAGTTCGAATAATACTTATCTCGCGATAAATACGATTCAATTAATTAACCTTAATAATCTAATACCATGAAAAACACATGGCAAAGATAGAAATAATTCTTCTGACATGCCATAATCTATGTCAAAAATATGTTCTGATTTAACTTTTGTTTAACTTATCGTCATTCCATTTAAGAATATTTTTCAATTCCAGCGCTTTTATACGTTGACGTTGGATGTCGTTTAAGGGAATCTCCTTTGTGAGCAATTTCCAATCAGGTGTATAAAGCAACACTTTGGAATCCCTGTAAACGGAATCAGTCAGGAAGGCCTGTGAAAAGACCACCACCTGCTGAATGGAGTCAACAGGCTGGTCTAATTTCAACAGTAACATATCTACCTGCAGCGCATTGCTCATCCGGATGGAAAGGCTGTCGTCCGTCAATGCCGTCATCTCACTCATACCCCCCAGTTTGTTTCTCACCTCTGCCTTCATATTGGAATCCAGGAAGTCGATGAAGTCCAAACGGTTATTCTGTGAAAGATAAGGCACGAGGGAGTCCGGGATCTGCTTAAACACATCACGCATCTTCAGATTCTGGGCAGAGACCTGTCCGACGGCCAGGGCGCACAACGCTGCTATCAGATAACGTTTCATCCCCTACTCGGTCTAAGATCCTTTACACGGACAGCCTTACCCTCACTCTGTGGCAGACTACCCTTCTTCACCAGCTTCACCTGTGGGGTAAGCAGGATCTCATCCTTCAGCGCACGCTGAATATCCTTCATCATCTTCTGCAAATCGGGATAGATATCCGTCTCAAGACCCTCAAGCTCTACTTCTACCGTCATCACGTCGTTATCATCGATCGTCTGCAGCGTAATCAGATAGTTGCTACCCAGACCAGGATACTGTACGAGAATCTTCTCCACCTGCATCGGGAACACATTGACACCCTTGATAATGAACATGTCGTCAGTACGGCCCTTGATACGATCAATACGACGATGGGTACGACCGCATTTGCAAGGTTCGGCGATAATCCGAGTCAAGTCACGCGTGCGATACCTTAATATAGGCATCATAGTACGGTCAAGTGTGGTCAGCACCATCTCACCCATCTCACCATCGGGCACAGGCTCCAGGGTATCGGGATCAACGATTTCCACGATGTAGTTATCCTCCCAGAGGTGCATACCATCCTGATACTTGCACTCAAAGGCTACGCCAGGGCCATTCATCTCAGTCATACCGAATGAGTTGTAGGCTTTTACACCCAGCATACGCTCAATACGACGACGCTGCTCCTCTGTATGGGGTTCGGCACCGATGCAAAGGGTACGGAGCTGTGTGGATGCAGGATCTACACCTTCCTCCTTGAACACTTCAGCCAGACGAATGGCGTAAGAAGGAATGGCGTGCAGGCAGGTAGTACCAAAGTCCTTGATAAACTTGATCTGACGCTTGGAGTTACCGGCAGCGGCAGGAACCGTCATCGCACCCAGCCACTCGGCACCATACTGGAAGCCAAGACCGCCGGTGAACATGCCATAACCGCTGGAGTTCTGGAACACATCACTCTTGCGGCAACCTACCATATAGAGGTTACGGGCAATCATATTGGCCCAGGAACAGATGTCGTGCTCAGAATATACAACGACACAGGGATTACCAGTCGTACCACTGGTAGAGTGGATACGTACTGCATCGTCTAGACTGCCACAAACAAGTCCGAAGGGATAATTGTCGCGCAGGTCCTGCTTCGTTGTAAAGGGGATCTTGCGGAGATCTTCAAGGCCGTTGATAGAATCAGGGGTGATGCCCAGATCGCCCAGACGTTTCTTATAGAACGGAGAATTCAAGGCGATTCTGATACTCTCTTTGAGTTTCTTTACCTGCAGCGCTTCGAGCTGCTCTCTTGGCATGGTCTCTAGTTCCGGTTGCCAGTACTCTCCATCAGGCTTGATGGTCGACATAATTTTCTCGTCTGTCATATTCTTTGGGTTTTAATATTATTATTCATTGTTTAGAAAGCTGCATCATCATGACGGCTGAAAGTCCTGCTGTCTCAGTGCGCAGACGGCTAGTGCCCAGACTCACAGACTGATAGCCATGATCGACGGCCTGTCTGACCTCATCGATGGAGAAATCTCCCTCGGGACCGACCAACACCGTCATCTCCGTTTCATCAGGAGTCTTTCGCAATTCATCGAAGAGATTCACGCGAGGGATCTCGTCATAGCAATGAGCGATATACTTCACACCAGCTCTGGGCTGCTCTATGAAATGGGCAAAAGTGCTCATCTCATTCAATACGGGTTTCCAGGCCTTATGGCTCTGCTTCATCGCCGAGACGATAATCTTCTCGACCCTGGGATTCTTCACGACACGGCGCTCAGAGAAGGCACAATTCAGGAAGGATATCTCGTCAACACCAACCTCTGTGGCTTTCTCTACCATCCACTCTATGCGATCCATCATCTTCGTAGGCGCTATGGCCAAATGAAAATGGCCTTTCCACTGGCGTTCTTGTGGCAGTACTTCGAGGATCTCATAGTAACAATGATGCGTAGCTGCAATGGTTACCTGAGCCCTATAGAAGTTCCCCACTCCATCCATCAGGAACAGTTCGTCGCCCCCCTTCAGCCGCAACACACGCATGGCATGCATCGCCTCATCAGCAGGCAACTCATTGACCTGGGCTGCATCAGGTACATAGAAGAATCTGACTTCTTTCATCGTCTATGACTTTCTGGCAGACTGCTCTGGGTGGAACACAAGTGCAAACGAGACAGCCACTATCAGCGCAAAGGCAGCAAAGACGTACCAGCAGGTGGTCCAGTCACCGATGAGGTAACCATTCTCCCACTGGCAGAAATGATTGACGACCTCGCCAGCGGAGAGCGTTCCGATGGTAGCACCCACACCATTGGTCATCATCATGAAGAGACCTTGGGCAGAAGCCTTCACCGAAGGGGCACACTCCTGATCGACAAAGATACCACCCGAGACATTGAAGAAGTCGAAGGCGACACCATAGACGATGCAAGAGAGGATAAACATGATGACACCCGGCATCGTAGGATGACCGACGCCAAAGAAGCCGAAGCGGAGCACCCAGGCAAACATGGACATCAGCATCACGACTTTGATGCCATAGCGCTTGAGGAAGAAAGGAATCATCAGAATGCACAGAGCCTCACTGATCTGCGAGAGGGAGGTCAGCAGGGTGGCATTATCGGCAGCAAAAGAGTCTGCGATAGCCGGATCCGGACTGGCGTTGAAACTAGTCAGGAAAGGACCGGCAAAGCCGTTGGTGACCTGCAGACACATGCCAAGCAGGGCAGAGAAAATGAAGAAAAGCGCCATCTTCCTGGTCTTGAACAGTTTAAAGGCATTCAGGCCAAGACTTTCTGCAAGTGACAAGCCTTCCTTCTTTTCCAACTTGCATGCCGGCAAGGTGAAGCTATAGGCAAAAAGGATCATACTCATCACACCTGAGACGAAGAACTGCATATAGGTGTATTGGAACTTATGCCCATTATCAGCCAGCGTCATCGTGAAGGTACCATCCTCCCATACAGCACAGTTCACAAACCACATGGTCATGATAAAGCCGACGGTTCCCAACACACGAATCGGAGGAAAGTCCTTCACCGTATCCAGACCATGATTCTTCAGGATGGTAAAAGCCACCGTGTTGGAAAGAGCAATGGTAGGCATGAAGAATGCCACACTTAAAGTATAGAGTGCTATGAAGAGCGACTTATCGGAGATTTCCTGTCCGAAGCCAGCCTGCATACCTAACCACCAGCAGCCTAGCATAAAACCGCCCGCAACTAAATGGCAGAGCCCCAACAGACGCTGTGGCTGGATGTACTTGTCGGCAATGATACCCATCAATGTCGGCATAAAGATGCTGACAATACCTTGGATGGCATAGAACCAGGATATCTTATCACCCAGTCCGGCAATTCCAAGATAGTTTCCCATACAGGTGAGATAAGCACCCCATACGGCAAACTCAATAAAATTCAACAGAGAAAGACGGAATTTCATATTCATTTGTTATTTAGTTATTGGTTTAATGATTGGTTTATTATCCTCTTGTTTCACAGCCACAGGTCTTTCTCCTAACCTATGGACTGGACGCCGTACCGTATCAGTCCGTGTGGTGTCTGCCTTGATGGAATCGCCAGCAGCAGCCGGTGAAGCGGCAGGAGCTGCTGCACGCTTATGATGGAACCTCACCAACTGAACATTATTCAGAAAGAGCAGGCACATATCGTTCGCATTGTCCTGTCCCTGACGTCTGGCCATATAGACAAATCCTTTTATCTCCTTTGCTTTCAGGTCGCATGCCGGAATACGTAAAGTCGTATTTCCAGACGGTGAGATCGATATGTTCTGACTAATAATACTGTCGTTATCGTATCTGACAGACAGGAACAATGTCGCATTCCTGGAACCACTCTGAACCAGGAATGTATTGTCGAAAGTCATCAGGTAACTGTCGCCTTTATGATAAGAGGTATCCGCTTTTTGAGTGAATTGGAAGATATTGAACGGAGGTTGCGGCAAGAGCACGAAATGACGCCTCCCCTGCCATACCTCTGCCGTATCTCCAGTGAGCGACTGGGTGGTATAGCGCATCACTTCGGTGCTGGATGCACCAAGCTCCAGTGCGGTCTCACTCAGACGATTCTGGACATTCTCATATATTTTATACAGGTCTTCAATATGGTTGTAATAATAAACTAAGGACGAATCAAAGTCGGCTTGGGTAACATTGTATTTCTTCAAGACAAGATTAACGTTGTACTGGCGGGTATATTCACCGCTCACAGTGGGATTGACATCAACGGAAAGACCCTGTGACACATAATAGTCGTACAGCAAATCCTCCATGTCCGAAGGCTGGATATATTGTGACGGCACCTGAGGCTTACAAGCAGAAAACAGCATCAGCGCCACCGCCAGCAATAATGTTACCAGATGATTCGTCCGCTGCCTCATGACTGTTCCTCCTCCTTATGCTCTGCAGCACTACTCAATGATATACGGCTGATCTCCTTGCGATAAAACAGAAGAAGCAGCACAACACTCACACTAATGCTGGCATCAGCGAAATTGAATACCGGACTGAAGAATACGAAATGCTCACCACCTACGAACGGCATCCACAAAGGCCACTCCGTTTCGATCAGCGGGAAGTAGAACATATCTACAACCTTACCCATCAAGAGAGGAGCATATCCCGTACCAAAGGGTACGAAATAAGACACATAGAAAGGTGAAGACTCACAAAAGACCATGCCGTAGAACAGACAGTCAATGAGATTTCCCAGGGCACCTGCCAACACCATCGCAAGACAGACGATGTATCCAGTCCTGGACTTCCGCCTTACTTCAAGCCATATATAATAGGTAAGGGCAGAAATGGCCACAATACGGAACAGCGACAGCACGATCTTGCTGCCCAACTGCATGCCGAATGCCATTCCCATGTTCTCAATAAACGTGATGTAAAACCAGTCTGTCACATGAATGCTCTCATGAAGCATCAGGGAGGTCTTTACCCAAATCTTGATAGCCTGGTCAATAAGGAGAATGGCGATCACTATCAGTGTCGCCAGTCTTCCTTTGGTGATATATGGTTTCAGAGATGCTATCACTTCTTATTCTGATTCATCTTTGACTCCACACTCAGGGTTGCATGAGGTACGGCACGCAAACGCTCCTTCGGTATCAGTTTACCAGTAATGCGATCGATACCGTAAGTCTTGTTTTCTATACGAACCAGTGCAGCTTTCAGACCCTGTATAAACTTCTGCTGGCGAGCTGCCATCGTGATCAATTCTTCCTTAGACTGTGTGGCACTACCCTCTTCCAATGCCTTATAAGTGGGTGATGTATCGTCCACATCATTGCTGTCTTGATTTGTCAGAACGCGCATCATCTGATCATAATCACGCTTAGCCAAAGCCAACTTCTCATTGATAATCTGGCGGAACTCTTCCAGTTCCTCATCAGTGTAACGTGTCTTCTCTTCCATAAAAAAGATGTTTAGTTGAGTTATTATTATTAGTTCTTAGTCACCTTAATGTTTAACTTAAAGTCATCGAAGTCAACTTCCTGACCATCATTCGATTGCAGTGCAATAGCATCAGCCAGAACCTGCGTCTTGATATAGTCGGCGAAGCTGTCGACAGCCTTCTTCACATCGTCGTTAGGCGTAATCTCAACGTTGATGCGATCGGTAATCTCAAGGCCGCTCTCCTTGCGGATGTTCTGGATGCGGTTGATCAGCTCACGTGCCATTCCCTCATTCTTCAACTCCTCAGTCAGCTCCACCTCAAGTGCGACGGTAAGGTTACCTTCGTTGGCTACCAGCCAACCAGGGATATCCTCGCTGATGATATCGACATCTACGGCCTCAACGGTAATATCCTGACCTTCGACAGTAATGGCGATTGTGCCATTCTGCTCGAGTTCGGCAATCTGCTCCTGACTCAAGGCATCCATTGCGGCAGCCACACTCTTCATGAGCTTACCGAACTTCTTACCCATCGTACGGAAGTTGCACTTCACCTTCTTAACCAGCACACCAGCACCCTCCACAAAACGCAGTTCCTTCACATTCACCTCGTTCATGATCAGGTCCTTCACAGCCTCGATGTGCTTCTTCTGTGTCTCGTCAATGGCAGGAATCATAATGGCCTGCAGCGGCTGACGAACCTTGATGTTAACCTTACGGCGCAGGGCAAGAACCATAGAGGTAATCTTCTGTGCCATCTGCATGCGGGCCTCAAGATCCTTATCAATCAGATCCTCGTCAGCAACAGGGAACTTATCGAGGTGGACAGAATCGAGTTCACCACCAAGATCCTTATACAGCTGATCAGCATAGAAGGGTGCAAACGGAGCCAACAGTTTAGCGACTGTCATCAAACAGGTATAGAGTGTCTGATAAGCCGAGAGCTTGTCCTCGCTCATCTCCTTACCCCAGAAACGTTTGCGGTTCAAGCGAACATACCAGTTAGAGAGGTCATCGTTCACGAAAGCATCGATCAGACGGCCAGCACGTGTAGGATCATAACCGTCAAGCTCTGCCTCTACACCCTTGACAAGGGTATTCAGACAAGAGAGGATCCAGTGGTCAATCTCCGGACGCTTGTCGAATGCCACCTGCTCTGCTGCAGGGTCGAAGCCGTCAACATTGGCATAGAGTGCGAAGAAGCTATAGGTATTATATAAGGTGCCAAAGAACTTACGGCGAACCTCATCTACACCCTCTGGATCGAACTTCAGGTTATCCCAAGGCTCAGAGTTGGTCATCATATAGAGACGGACGGCATCTGAACCGAACTTCTCGATCATATCAAACGGATTCACCACGTTACCCACGTGCTTCGACATCTTGTTGCCCTTGGCATCGAGCACCAGACCTGAAGAAATCACATTCTTGAAGGCTACCGAGTCGAAGATCATCGTAGCAATGGCATGCAGGGTGAAGAACCAACCACGGGTCTGGTCTACTCCCTCGTTGATGAAGTCGCATGGGAAAGCGATACCCTTATCGATCAGGTCCTTATTCTCGAAGGGATAGTGAACCTGAGCGTAAGGCATGGAACCAGAATCGAACCAAACGTCGATCAGGTCGCTCTCGCGCTTCATGGGTTTACCACTCTCAGAGACGAGCACGATATTGTCGACGTATGGACGGTGAAGGTCGATCTTGTCGTAGTTCTCCTTCGACATATCGCCAGGCACGAAGCCTTTGTCCTTCAACGGGTTAGAAGTCATAAAGCCAGCCCTGACAGCCTTCTCTATCTCGTTATAGAGTTCCTCTACTGAGCCGATGCAGATCTCCTTGCCATCCTCGTCGCGCCAGATGGGAAGCGGTGTTCCCCAGAAACGTGAACGAGAGAGGTTCCAGTCGTTCAGATTCTCAAGCCAGTTGCCGAAACGGCCTGTACCTGTCGATTCGGGCTGCCAGTTGATGGTCTTGTTCAACTCGACCATACGGTCTTTCTTCGCTGTAGAGCGGATAAACCAAGAGTCGAGCGGATAGTAGAGCACGGGCTTGTCGGTACGCCAACAATGCGGATAGTTGTGAACATGCTTCTCAATCTTGAGCGCCGTACCCTCCTGCTTCATCTCCATACAGATTACGATGTTCAGGTCTTCAGCCTTTGAAGCGGCCTGTTCGTCATACTTGCCATCCTTGTTGAACTCTGGTGCATAGGCGTTCTTCACATAGTCACCGGCATGGTGACCATAACCAGCCTTATCTACACACTTCGCAATGAAATTATTGTCGAGTTCGTCGATCACGTAGTACTTACCCTGCAGATCGACCATCGGACGTGTTTCACCTTTTTTATTAATAAGGAAGAGACTCGGGATGTGGGCATCCTTAGCCACCTTGGCATCGTCGGCACCGAAAGTTGGCGCAATATGTACGATACCGGCACCATCCTCAGTGGTCACATAATCACCGGGGATCACTCGGAAAGCCTCGCTCTCCATCTCGACGAACTGATCCTTACCGTTCTCACCGGTAAACACCTTCTCAGGATGAGCCTCTGCATAAGCCTTTACATAGTCGGCAGCATTCTGATCAAGCTTTGCCGTAGGCTTTACCCAAGGCATCAACTGCTGGTATTTCATACCAACCAACTCCTCGCCAGTATAGTGGCCAACGATACGGTAAGGTACGAACTTCTCACCTTTATTATATTCAGGCATCTCATCGCCATCGGTGATGTTGCCCTCTGGAGCCAGATAGGCATTCAGACGGCTCTCTGCCAGAATGATGGTGATCTTCTCACCACATAGTCGATCTTCGGACCTACACAGAGTGCAGTGTTTGAAGGCAGGGTCCACGGTGTGGTAGTCCATGCTACGAAGTAAGGTGTACCCCACTTCGTCCACTCTTCCTTAGGATTAAGCGCCTTGAACAGAGCAGTAACGGTCGTATCCTTCACATCGCGATAACAACCTGGCTGGTTCAACTCATGAGAACTCAGACCAGTACCTGCTGCCGGTGAATACGGCTGGATGGTGTAGCCCTTGTAGAGCAAGCCTTTCTTATAGAACTGCTGGAGCAACCACCACAGCGTCTCTATATACTTATTGTCGTAAGTGATGTACGGATTGTCGAGGTCTACGAAGTAGCCCATCTTTTCCGTCAGGTCACGCCATTCCTGTGTGAACATCATCACATTCTCACGGCACTTCTTGTTATAATCCTCTGTAGAGATGTATTTCTCCGAGTCCTTATTGTCGATATCAGCCTTGGTAATGCCCAATTCCTTCTCAACGCCCAGTTCTACAGGCAGTCCGTGGGTATCCCATCCTGCCTTACGCTTCACCTGATAGCCCTTCATCGTCTTATAGCGATTGAAGGTATCCTTGATGGTACGAGCCAGCACATGGTGGATGCCTGGGTGACCGTTAGCAGAGGGAGGACCCTCGAAGAACACAAACTGCGGGCATCCTTCACGCTCGTCGACAGAGCGCCAGAAGACATTCTTCGCCCGCCACATCTCCAGGATATCATTGTTCACCTGGGTTAGGTTCAAGCCGTTATGTTCGGCAAACTTCTTAGCCATATTTATTACCTAATTTTCTATCATATTATTTTATAGCGTGCAAAGGTACTAAAAATATTCTATCTGACAAAAGGAAATAAATATTTTTAATATTTCTGCTAAAAAAGTATGGATTTCCAAATTAATTGCTTAAATTTGCAGCCAAATTATGCAAATAACTTAAAAACTTACATTTCTTTATGATTACATTCACAATGGTTCTTCAGCTCTGTATTGTACTCGGAGCGTTGTGGGTAGGTTCTCGCTATGGCAGCCTTGCCCTTGGAGCAATTTCCGGTATCGGTCTTGCTATTCTTGTATTCGGATTCGGGCTCAAACCAGGCACGCCTCCAACTGATGTTATCTACATCATCATTGCAGCTGTCACCTGTGCTGGTATCATGCAGGCTTCAGGTGGTATGGACTGGCTCATCCAGATTGCAGAGAGAATGCTCCGCAAACACCCAGATCGTATTACATTCCTTGCCCCGCTGACCACTTTCTTCCTCACCGTTCTGGTAGGAACAGGTCACGTGGTTTATACGCTGATGCCGATTATCTGCGACATCGCCTTGAAGAAGGGCATTCGTCCAGAACGTCCTTGTGGCGTAGCATCAGTCGCTTCTCAGGTAGGTATCACCTGTTCGCCTATCGCTGCTGCCGTTGTGGCCTTCGTATCCATCTCGAATGCCAACCACTTCGACATTACCATTCCCGGTGTGCTGATGGTTTCCATCCCTGCCTGTGTCTGTGGTCTGATGGCAGCAGCTGCTGCATCCTATCATCGTGGTCTCGACCTTGACAAGGATCCGCAGTTCCAGAAGAAGCTTCAGGATCCAGCCCAGCGTGAATATATCTATGGAGGTGGTGCAACCACACTTGACAAGGAGATTCCACAGTCTGCAAAGAATGCCGTCTTCATCTTCCTCGGTGCCCTCGCAGTCATCGTATTCTTCGCTATCTTCCAGAATGCCCTGCCTTCCTACGAAACGCTTCGTGCCGTTAAAGGCAGCCAAGGACTGGTACTCGACGAGAGCATGACTCTGACTGCCGACCAGTTGGTAAAGGCTAAAGTTCACGTTAATGGTATGACCGAGTGGTTCAGCAAGCCTCTGGCCATGAATCTTGTGATTCAGATTGTGATGATTTCGGCTGCTGCGCTGATGATCATCTTCTGCAAGGCAGCCCCCAAGAAAGCTGTCGCTGGTCCTGTATGGCAGTCTGGTATGGTTGCCGTCGTAGCTATCTACGGTATCGCATGGCTGGCAGACACTTATTTCTCGAACTATATGTCTGAGATGCAGGGTATGCTTGCCGGCATCGTCAAGGAGTATCCTTGGTCTATCGCACTGGTATTTTTCTTGGTATCGGTATTGATCAATTCTCAGGGTGCTGTTGTCGTAGCAATGCTGCCCCTCGCCTACTCGCTGGGCATCTCCGGCCCTGTGCTCCTCGGTGTTCTGCCATCCGTCTACGGTTACTTCTTTATCCCTAACTATCCTTCGGATATCGCTACCGTGAACTTCGACCGCTCGGGCACAACGGTGATTGGTAAATACCTGCTGAACCACTCGTTCATGATGCCAGGACTTATCTCCGTGATTGTATCCACGCTGGTTGCCTATATGCTCTCTAGCATCATCTATTAATACGAACCAGACAAGAGCCCTTCCAATGAATCATCGGAAGGGCTCTTTTTATAAGACGATAAAGCCCCGCCGAGTGGCGGGGCTTATCATTAACAAAAACCTGAACAGGAGATTAGAGATTCAGGCTCTTCTTGATAGCCTCGATCTTCTCTTCTGCTCCCTTTGTGCAGCGCTCGTAGCAGCCTGCACACTTGAAGCTGGGATCCTTCACCTCGCAATAGAACTTGATCTTAGGCTCTGTGCCTGAGGGACGTACGGAGACCTTCGTGCCGTCCTCGCAGAACCACTGGAGCACGTTAGAGGTGGTCGGCATGTTGATCTTCTCCTTAGAGCCGTCGGCCTTCGTAGCCTCCAGCGTCTGGTAGTCCTTCCAGAGGCATACCTTCGCACCACCCAGCTCCTTCGGCGGGTTGTTGCGGAAGTCTACCATCATCTGCTTGATCTCATCGGCACCGCTCTTGCCGGGCTTCACCACGTTGATGGTCATCTCCTTCGAGAAGCCGTACTCAGCGTAGATGTTCATCAGCAGGTCGTAGAGGGTCATGCCATTGTCCTTAGCCCAAGCAGCGATCTCACAGATCAGGCAGATAGATGCAGGAGAGTCCTTGTCACGAACCTTATCAAACGGCAGGAAGCCGAATGACTCCTCACCACCGCCGATGTACTTCTGCTTGCCCTCGGAGATACGAATCTCGTTGGCAATCCACTTGAAGCCTGTATAGCAGTCGCGCAGTTCCACATTGTTCTTCTTGGCAATCTCGGCAATCTCCTCTGTGGTCACGATGGTCTTCACAAGGAACTCGTTGCCCTTCAACTGACCAAGCTTCTTCTTGTTGGCGATGATATACCAGCAGAACATCATACAAGTCTGGTTACCATTCAGGATCTCCCACTCACCCTTAGCGTTGCGGCATACGATAGCCAGACGGTCGGCGTCGGGGTCGGATGCAATCACGAGGTCGGCATTCAGCTTCGTTCCGAGTTTCATGCCCAGCGTCATAGCCTCGGCGTTCTCGGGGTTCGGGCTTACCACTGTGGGGAAGTCGCCGTCGATGGTCATCTGCTCGCGAACGACGTGGATATTCTGGAAGCCCCATGAGCGCAGTGCCTCGGGGATGATGACACGACCCGTACCGTGCATCGGAGAATAGACGATATTGAGGTCTTTCTGGCGCAGGATGACATCCTGATCCACCATAGCTTCCTTGACGGCCTGCAGGTAGTCCCAGTCCATCTCACCACCGATGATCTCGATGAGGTCGTAGTTAGGCTCGAACTTCACGTCCTCAATCTTCACCTTGTTCACCTCGTCGATGATACCCACATCGTGTGGAGCCAGCACCTGAGCACCGTCATCCCAATAAGCCTTGTAGCCATTGTACTCACGGGGATTATGAGAAGCTGTCACATTCACACCGGCCTGGCAACCAAGCTGACGGATAGCGAACGAAATCTCAGGAGTCGGGCGAAGACTCTCAAAGAGATAAACCTTGATACCATTTGCAGAGAAGATGTCGGCAACGGTCTCAGCGAACATGCGGCCGTTGTTACGGCAGTCGTGACCTACTACTACTGAGCACTGCTTGCCTGGGAATGCCTTCAGGATATAGTTGGCGAAACCCTGGGTAGCCATACCCACGATGTACTTGTTCATGCGGTTCGTACCGGCACCCATGATGCCGCGCAGACCACCTGTTCCAAATTCAAGATTCTGATAGAAGGCATCGATGAGCGCAGTCTTGTCCTCTGCGTCGAGCATTGTCTGTACTTCTTTACGTGTCTCCTCGTCAAAGGCCGGAGAAAGCCATTCCTTAGCCCGTGCCTCGCACTGAGCAATGAGTTGTGCATTGTCTGCCATAATTCCTTGTTTATTCGTTTTAGATCGATATTATTATTTATAATCTACAAAGTTAGGAATAAATTGGCAAACTTGTAGCAATAAGCCTTAACTTTTTTGTTTCTTTAAGATTTTATCGATCTCATCAAACTGTTTTCCCATGTTTAAGTTGAAATAAATGCGATAAAGTGCATCACCCCACTTCTTTGTTTCCCCTGGGGCCAGTTTGCGATAAGTCTCCATATAAGGAAGCGCTTTCTGATACATCTTCCGTATCTGTTTCCTGTGGTTACGGGAGTCCATTTGCAAGGCGATGTTCAGACAAGCCGACCCTGCGTTGAAGTATGCATCGGCCATATCTGGATACAGTTCTATCAGTTTCTTGCTACACTCAAGGCTCTGGTCATAACGGCCCAGATTCAGCAGGATTGTACTTTTAGCCAGCAGGAACAACTGGCTGACGGAGTCGGCTTTCAATGCGTCATCCACAATCCCAAGCACCTTTTCGTGGTTGCCTTTGGAATTATAGCTGTCCAGGAGGCGTGGAAAGAAATAGGCCGATTTCGGGAAATGGCAGAAACCGTCCCAAAGCGAAGCCACATACGAGGAGTCGTCTTTCAGCTTCGACCATGCCTCCGCCGTAATCTGGAGGAGGTTCTCCAACTTGGCAGAATCCTTACGGGCTATTTTCGCATACCGCAGCGTAAGGACCGGATCATTCATGAGATAGCCGGTATATGCTGCCCAATAGGCCGCCTCCCCTATACGAGCGTCATTGTTCATCAGATCATAGTCCGAAAACAGAGGCTGACGGGTACAGTCGATATATCGCTCAAAGAAGTCGTAGGCCCTGGGGTAATCACCCTTACGCAGATGATAGGTTCCGCCGAAAAACAGATTCGGACGGTATCCGATCAGTCGCGAGGCATTATCCTTACGATACTCCGGCGACACACGGCCTTTCTTGTCGGGCCGCATATCAATGGAATCAAGGCGTTCGCCTATCATGAAAAGCCGATGTGTCAGGTCGAACAGTTGGACAGTATCAACCTCCTGCTTCTTATACATCATTTCATTAAGCTGGCTGTATTGTTTTTCTACCGACTGCAGCCACATATCATAGATACGAGGATTATCCCGATATTCCAGATGCGTGGAATCATTCAGCAGATTAAGCATCATCGTTTCGGCTTTGTCGTAGTCCTTGTCCCCTTTCAGAATCAGACGGGCTTCCTGCAACTGGCGTCGCTGTGCCATACAGCCGATGGCAGTTATCATTAAGAATAATATGGTTATGGTCCTGAATTTCATCATCTAGTTCACCTTATTTATAATATATAGCTAGCGCTTTGCGGTTGCAAAGGTAATCATTTCCCTCTTCACCCGCAAACTATTTTGCTCAATTTAACAAAAGCGACGGTTAGGGTTAGGATACTTTTCATTCGTCTCTGTATTCAAGGATGTCGCCATAAATGAAAAATGCCATTGCAATATCATGTATTTTTCCGCAAAAAATCAATAATTTGCACTACTTCAGTGCATTTTTCTTTCGTTTTGTGCACTACTTTAGTGCATTTTTACTATCTTTGCAGCAAAAATATAATGATTATGGATATTTCGCTTATTGAATTCATGGAGAATCAGTTGAAGCTAACCACTTCAACATTCCATAGGTATATGTATGATCAAGTGAGTTGGGAGTCCAGAATGTTCGGACTTGTTGGGCCACGTGGTGTAGGAAAATCAACAATGATTCTTCAATACATCAGGGACAACAAAGACAAGCGGCGCATGCTCTATATCGCTGCTGATCATCTGTATTTTTCAACCCATACCCTCATCGACACAGTAGATGAGTTTGTCAAAGACGGTGGAGAGCAGATATTCATTGACGAGATTCATAAATATGAGAACTGGTCACGAGAATTAAAACTCATATACGACTCTCATCCAAACTTGAAGGTAGGATTCACAGGTTCTTCCATACTTGATATCACAAAAGGAGTATCCGACTTGAGCAGACGTGCTCTGATATTCACCATGCAGGGACTCTCATTCAGGGAATATCTGGCATTGTTTCATAACATAACCGCCCCAGTATATACCATCAACGAAATCTTGGAGCATAAGGCAAAACTTGATGCCGTCAGTCATCCTCTGCCTTTCTTCAAGGACTATCTGAAGAATGGTTACTACCCTTTTGCAAATGAGGGCAACTATGAGATGCGCTTACGTCAGGTTATCAACCAAACTATGGAGGTTGACATTCCCCAATACGCGAATATGAACGCCTCAACAGGTCGAAAGTTGAAAAAACTACTGGCCGTTATAGCACAAAGTGTTCCTTTCAAGCCTGTCATGGAGTCATTGGCCACCGTGATAGGTGTCAGTCGTAATGTGCTGCCAGACTATTTCCTTTACATGGAACAGGCAGGAATGATAGGACAACTGCGTGACGATACTGGCGGCATACGTGGCTTAGGAAAGGTCGAGAAAGTATATCTTGACAACACAAATCTGGCCTATCTTCTTGGGCATGAGAGTACCGATATTGGCAACATTCGCGAGACATTCTTCTATAACCAGATGCGTGTTAAGACTGATGTCATCAGTTCACGGATAAGCGATTTCGAAATAGACGGAAAGACCTTTGAGGTGGGTGGTAAAAAGAAAAAGCAGAAGCAGATACAAGATGCGGCCGAAGGTTATGTTGTCAAAGATGACATCGAAACAGGCTATGGCAATATCATCCCCCTTTGGCAATTTGGACTCACTTATTAAACTAAAGTTGGTTTTGTAGAAACTTTCACCCATAGCAATAATCTTTTACGATTCTTCTTTCGTCAAATTTCGTTTGCCGATCGAAATTGTTCGCTTTGCTTGCAAAGATAGTTAATCAATTATTTCAAAATGAATACAAAAACTATGGTTCTTTGTTACCATGATTAATTCGTTCATTAATTTGCTTCATTTCTTCTATTAATTCTCTGTATTCTTTAAGATTAATGGACTCTAAATGGCGTTCATCAGTGCCTGTTATTATCAGAAAATTGATCAGAGAGTCATCCTTAACTATTTTTTCTATTTTGTTTATGATAGAGTCATTAAAGCCTAATATATAGATACCTATAATGGCATTTGCAATGCCAATTTCACATTTATCTTTACTTACGAAACGATACTCTCGTTCATATTCCCAATGCTTGTGCTTAGTGAAGAATAATATGTTTTTGAATCTTTTAACGAACTGCTCTGCAGCGTTTACACGAGTGAAGTTAATTCTATGTAGATAAGGCGCTTTTACTTTATCGGTATACTTAACTTTATGCTCAAAGAATATGTTATCTGGCTTCTCTAACTTCTCATAATCCAGTTCAATACATACACCATCCTGCCATTTTCCCCTTTTTTTTGAACGTGCATATTGTCCCCACATCATTGGAGAGGCATACCCTGGCATCTTCTTGCTATAATCAAGACAGAAACTAATCTGGTGATACTTTCCCAATTCTGCAGAAACAAGATTCCTAATTGTTTTAAAACTCAAATATCCCCAAACCATTTCTTTCTCAGCAAATTTCCCTTGATCATAAACAAATGCTTTTTCACGCTCAAAATAGTCGTTGGTGTTCTTGCTATATGAGAACCTAAGAGTTTTAGATTCCCATATAGAAGCAAAACTATCTAATGTCGTGTAGTGATATAACTTCATAGCAAAATCATATATCAATGAATATTATAATTTTTGTTTGCAAATATAATAAAATAATGTATATGAACCAACAAATGATGTGTTGTATTTTGTTTTAAGTTCTTTACTTGGGTTAAAATGTTACATATTGTCATGTTTTGTATTTGCATAAAGCCTCATTTATTTACGTTTCAGGTATTTTTGTACCCCTTTAAGATTCTTTAGTCTGGTAAATAATTATATGAGAATTTTGCTAATCCAAAGATAATGATTACCTTTGCAACGGCATCAGATAAAATGATGCTCTTGATCTTTGAAATCGTTGTATCTATGTAATGGCATAAACATCTCTCTGCCCCTTTAATATCGCCGTGTTGAAGTTGTGAATTGCTTTCAAACTTGTATCTATGTAATGGCATAAACATCCTTCTTCTTGATCTCGTCGGTATTGATAGGGTTGTGAATTGCTTTCAAACTTGTATCTATGTAATGGCATAAACATCCCCGACATCGTGCCGTTGTAGTCGAACTGGGTTGTGAATTGCTTTCAAACTTGTATCTATGTAATGGCATAAACATCGGCGTGGCTGCAGACCATCCTCCAGAAGAAGTTGTGAATTGCTTTCAAACTTGTATCTATGTAATGGCATAAACATCGCGTGGGTGCTGGAAGAGACGATGAAGAAGTTGTGAATTGCTTTCAAACTTGTATCTATGTAATGGCATAAACATCTCGATTTGAGTAATCTGTTGAAATCGAGAGCCTTACGAAACAATTCAGAAACAAAAAAGATGCTATGCCAAACAAGGGCAATCCTGTGTAGCAGCAGAATTGCCCTTTCTATTTTTATGAGAGTTATGATTGCTTGAACTCTATTTTACCCTTTACGATAGAAAAGTCTTTGCCCATTTGGAGGAACTTGATAGTCTTTGCTCCACAACGGATATTCTGCGGAAGATGGTCATAGTCCTTGATTGACTGCCCTTTCTCCTGTTTTGCGCAAAGGTGATGGCAAAGGTTGAGTCTTCCGTCGCTCTCAGGATTACAAACCATATATAGCCGTTTAGACAAAGAATTTGTATCCAACCCGTATAACTCTTCTGGAGAATTTTTGTAGATGAGAATCATATCACCTTTCTTGATTATTCTGTCAAGAGTCAGGCGTATACCCTTTTTACCAATAATCGTAGTAGGAATATCCTCTACACCCAGCTTCCTGTTTTCTGCGATTGAGAACAGGCTATATACAATGAATTCCCTCTCTTGCTGATTCTGATATTCACATGTCACATACAGATCACCCATACCTGCATAGTAATACTGCTTGTAATCTTTGGCAGATAGGTTCGTCTGTTTCTTGATGGCCAAAGGATGCTTCTCTTTAACCTCAATACGGATATGGCGGATTCTGTTCACCTTCTCTCCCCTCTTGTTCAGCATATAGATGCCCTGTTCACAAGCCTCTTGGAATGTTGTGCCCTTTGGGAACTGCGACTTCATCATCTGCACCAATTGTTTATTGACAATGGCACCCTCCAAGTCTTCCCAACTTTTAAATCCAGAATCGAGTGAAGACTTCTTATACTTCAATTCCGCTCTTTTCACATACTTCTTTTCTTCTCCATTCCATTGGGTGATAGCCCCCAGGAATGTTTCTGCGTGGAGTTTACCCCTAATGTTGTTGGCATCCTGCAATGTACGGTCTTGCTTGTGGTAATTCACCAATACGTGATCTTCAATATACTGATCAACAGCGGCTACGCCTTTTCCAATACCACAACTCTCAATTTCTTTGTTTAACTGGAATTGAAGTCCTGAATACTCATGGCCACCTCGCTTCAGCTCGTCAATCTCATAAAACAGTTTCAACATCCTGCTTCTCTGAGCCGAAGCAGGAATCAATGTAAGGATGGCGGCATCTACGGCATGGTGATAATGAGTGGAGCGATCCTTCTCCGGTATTCCGAATATCTTGCGGAAGGCTGATGTGGATTGGCCATTCTGTACTTCAACACTCTTGAAGAGGGTCTTCAAATATAGCAAAGCATACTTGGTGATGATACCTGTATCCACCAACTGGCTATTCCTGAAGCCGTCTGTCAGGTCACTTGTCTTCATTTTGAACCTGTCAAGTTTGCTACGCCAATAGTCAAACTCCATCAGCCAAAGCAATTTCTGGCGAATACAGGTATTCTTATAACTTTCCGTCTGGGCTCTTTTGGCCTTATTCTTCCAGAATGTTACATTTTTGCTGAGGCGTTCCACCTTCTCTTCCCACATTTGAAGTCTGGGTTTGATGGCTGTATAAGTATGGCCGTCTATCACGACATCATGTTCATAGTTGGGCAGTTGTGATGGTATCATATTCTTTTTAACATGGCGATTGTAGTAGGAATCACACATCGTCAGGTTCTTGTCAGAACTGTCAAAAGAGATACTCCTCGGTACCGTATGTTCTGCATCGAACATCTCACCGTTAAGAAGATTTGAGAGACTGATGATGTGCCCAGTATACAGACATTGGCATCCCTGCTCAAGCCATAGTTTATATTTCTTAATCAAATGCTGGAATCTGTCGTTTCCTCCATAGAGGTCTTCACCAGACTGTTCCAACACATAGCGTGCTGCATCAACATCATTGTCATTGATGTCCTTTTCAGGATAATACTCTTGAAGGATGTCCTTGATGGCTTTGTTCTCGTCCCGACGCTCCTCATTGTATTTCTGAATGGCCCATCGCTTATTGATATCATTGTTCACTCTCGTTGTCTCTACGACAAGGCGGGTTTCCTGAGGGTCAATAAGTCCTTCGTCTATCATCTTATTGATGACACTTCTGAGCACATTCAATGTTCGCATGACTGTAGGATTGCGAATGGCTCCGATGTTTGGGCTGCCAAGATGGTTGGCATTCTCCTTGTCACGAGGGAAGTCAGAAAGCATGGAAGGATGGTAAAGTCTTTCCCATTTGCTGTCTTCTATGCCTGAATATCTCTTGCAAAGTTCTTCTTTGAGGGCATCGACTATTCGTGGGGCTTTCACGAAATCCCTATGAATATCTGCAAAGAAAGACTGGTAAAGATTCGTCACACGATCAATCATCTCCTTCTGTGCTGTTGCATCAAGCAGAGAAAAGTCCTTGTCATTATCCACGATGCACTTTACAACGGCTTCCCTGTCATCGATACCTAATTGATAATCATAGTTATGATCTGCAAAGCGGTCTCTGACTGGCATAGATTTGTAGTTAGCAATCAGAGTGTTGACAATTCTGCAATCCCGCACTTCCTGGTTAACTTGCCCTTTTACCCTTCCGAGATAAATGTCAATCAAGTCCTTGACACCCTCTTCCGACATACCTGTAATGTCGGGCACTTTAGCTAGGAATACAGCATCTGAGGTTTTGAGACCATAGATCAGCATGCGATTGATGTTTCTGAGGGCCTTCAGACTGAGTGTGGCATAGCCCTGATCCATTGCATTCCATAATTTGCAGAGCTTGTCAGTAGCCTGCTCGTTCCATCCTAAAGAGTTATGGGCAAAGGCCGTCACATCTTCTTTCTCGTCAGTATCGAAGCAAAAATTCCATAAGTCCATCGTATGATATACTACGGTATGCTTCTCTCTTTCTTGTCTTTTAGTGTGAGTATCGCGTGTCTTCGTTCCTTTCTGCTCGAAGTGCTCAATGTCTGTGCCGAAATAATCTGCTATATTATGAAGGCGGGCTGTCACAGGACAACCTGCTACCAACGTATTATCTTTGTAATTGATAGTCTTGGCCTTTTCTGTATTTGAAAACGTTAAGCATAGATGTTTTTCCAAGAACTTGCGGATAACCTCAAAGTTAAAGTCCTTTCTTACCTTAGAGACGAAGACCTCTTGATAGAGTTGGTTCTTAATCTCCAAAGATAATTCTTGCCAAACATCCTCAACAGATGCCTTATAGCGGATGTTGTTGATAAAAGCCCAAGCTCTGTACTTCTCATATTCAGGATGTGAGATGGGGCATCGTCTCTTGTTCTTTTCGAAAATACACTTGCCAATATGGCTTTTCTGAGAGCGAAGAGGAAGTTTGTAGAAGAGTGTGCCAATCCCTTTCTTCGTGCTTATCAGCCGTTTGTGCAATTCTTGAAAACCACTGAGCCCATGCTGGAACTGAAAGTATTCATTGATCTCATCAACATTTTGGGATCTTACAGCCTGATAACGACTATTGCGAATCCTTACGCCCTCATCTTCTAAATAGGCAAATGCCTGTCCGACTGTCTTCAGTTGGTGAAACTCCATGTATTCTGTCAGATCTTTGGATTTCTTTTCCTCAGACTTCTTCATGGCACCTTCCAAATCGTCTGTGCTAATTTGGGTATCCTTGTTTCCTTCTTCCAATTCTGCCAATGTTTCACCCTTACTACTCTTGAAGCCTCGATGAAGAGCTATGTGATAGATGGCCCTACCAAGTCTGTATCTGTTCTCAGGCTGAGAGAAGTCAAGTTGCTTTTCAACCAATTCACGCCTTAATTGGAACGGGCTTGTATATTCTGGTATGCCATCGCCATTGAAATCCATCTTAATCCATTGATTGAAGGCTAGATCGTCTAGAGGATATTCGCGTTTCAAGTTTCTGGTCTTGTCATATACACGCCATTTCTCTAATGATTCTGGACTCATCGGACACATATCGTATTCAATCAAAAGAGCCAACGTGGCCCACCTCTTATATCTGCTGTGTTCCTTTAAGCGTCGGCTTTGCACATGTGACCTGCGGTCTGAAGCCAGCGTATATTCCCCTGTCTGACTCATGCCCGTACCTGAGTCAAACGTTGTCACAGAGAACCATTCCAACTGGTCAATGATATTATCACCAAGTTCAAGATTCCTGAGAAGTATACCTAGCGAACCTGTTCCCAAATCGATTCCAACAACTTTTTCCTTCATTTTCTTAGCAGAATATTTGGTCTTATCGTTTTTAATTCTTAATTTTGCACCCAGATACAAGTGAAAGACTTTTCACAACAAGGCTTTTAAGCCGAAGTTCTACTCCCGCGACTGCCGTGGGAGTTTCTTTTTATATATGATTGGCCTTTAGTTCGACAGAGCAGTCTCATCATGCCAAACATTATCCAATCTTCGCGAAAGCAGGGATTGGTCAATAAATATAACGTAACCTGGTCCTTTGTTGTTCATATCGTAGTAATCTCTAATCACTCATATTAGTGTCTTTTTTCTGCTGCAAAGATAGGAAAAAGATTGATAAGTTCCAAATAATTTAGTTCCTTTTCGCAAAATTACACATTTCCCATAAAATAGTTTATGACGGCGGCATCCTATAGGAGGCATTCAGGTACCTCTGGTTATATGAATCACGCTTCCAAAAATTCGAGGAGTCATGAAGATATTATATGGAGTATCTTCAGGAGTAAATTATATGTTATTGAATTGCAAATTGACAAAACAATAATAACTTTCTACTAAAATCCGTATATATGACTATATATCAATATATTATACTCTATATACTTTCTACCAAACTTTCTACAAAGTCTCTACTAACTCTCTACAAACTTTCTACTAAAATGGTATGAATATGGCAGATTTCGTGCATTTATGTACCGAGTGATGCCTGCTCGGGTTACTGTTGAAAGGTGGTCAATCGTAAGCGGAATTAAAAATTCTCTAGAGAATTTAGCAGTTTGCTTACGATAAAGGTATAGTTTGTCGGTATATGAATGATGGTTTGCCGTAATGTAACTACATCGTTGTGGGTAACTATACGGCAGTAAGGCAACATTATTTGCTGATTAGCATGTGATTTAGTAGAGAGTTGGTAGAGAGTTAGTAGAAAGTTTGTAGAAAGTTAGTAGAAAGTTGAATTTGTGTTAAGAGATTAATATACAAAGAGTTATATCACATTTTGGTAGAGAGTTGAAAAAGTATCATCTTTTCAAATATCAAAACATGTCTGAACATACTGGATTCATAGTCGATGATGTCCGGGCATAAATGATGTGCTAAAATAACTTTTCCTGATAAATCATGGTGTTTATTCGGGGAAAAGTTGTAACTTTGCTCCTGAATTAGAGAAGTGATAAACGATGATATTCTATTTTTCAGGAACTGGCAACACCAGATGGGTGGCTGGCGAGATTGCAAAGGCCATTGGCGAGGAACTGCTGTATATCCCTGATCTGATAAGACAGGGACAATATACGTTCACGCCGAGAGAGGGAGAACGGTTGGGATTCTGTTTCCCGACGCATGGCTGGCAGCCGCCACGCATTGTGAGGGACTTTATCAGAAGGCTGTGCATCACGAAAGCCGACGATGCCTATTGCTGGGCATTAACGACCTGCGGCGACAACATGGGTGAGGCGATGACCATCCTGAACAAGGAGCTGGCTACTATCGGCCTGAAGGCGGAAACGACGTTCTCCGTGATAATGCCAGAGTCGTATGTCTGTCTGCCGTTTATGAAGACGGATCCGGAAGACAAGGAACGTTGGAAGATAGAGAATGCCGGGCGACAGTTGCATCATATCGTCAGCATCATCAAAGACTGTAAAAAGGGAATTGAAGAACTGGAAAAGGGCGCCACTCCCCGACTCTATTCATACGTGATTGGCGGCTATTTCAATAAGAAGATGGTAACCGACAAGAAGTTCACGGTGGATGCAGATGTCTGTATCAAGTGTGGCAAGTGCGCGAAGGTCTGCCCTGTGGATAATATAATAGGTACACCTCCCAGATGGTTACATAGTGGAAAGTGTACCTCTTGTCTGGCCTGTTATCATTACTGCCCCGTACATGCCATCAACAACGGCGGCATCACCAGAAAGCGGGATCAGTATTATTTCAATAGACGCGGGGACCAAAGATAGCCGTACCGATACGGACCATCGTAGAACGGGTCTCAGCGGCAATGAGATAGTCGTCGCTCATGCCCCAGGAACGTTCGCAGAACGCCTCGTCATCCGCAAAATATTTCGCCTTCACTTCATCGAAGAAATCAGCGGCTGTCTGCATTTCCCGGCGAATCTGTTCCTTGTCGTCTACGAAGGAGGCCATCATCATCAGGCCACAGATCTTCACGTGCTGCATATCGCGCCATTCGCCATCATCGAGCAACTGTCGGCAGGCATCCAGCGTAAGACCGTATTTGGTAGACTCTTCTGCAATATGCAGTTCAAGCAGCACCTTGATAACACGCCCGCAGCGCTCTGCCTGACGATTAATCTCTTTCAGGAGCTTGAGCGAGTCAACAGCCTCAACCATTGACACATACGGTGCGATATACTTCACTTTGTTCGTCTGCAGATGGCCAATGAAATGCCACTCGATATCCTTGGGCAGCGACTCATGCTTCAGGCGCAGTTCCTGTTCGTGGCTCTCGCCAAAGATGCGCTGCCCCTCGGCATAGGCTGCCTCGATATACTCGTTGGGATGATACTTGGAAATTGCCACAAGGCGGACACCCTGTGGCAACGTATCGAGTATCTGATGCAAATGACCTTTTACGTCGTAGTCCATCTTATCCCTCAAATTCAGGTTTGTCATCCTTTTTCGTCTTTGCATATTCAAAGACATCCATCAGAGTGGTCTCTGCCACAGAAGCGATGACGTAATCGATCATCGTGCCGCCCATCACCTCGTCAATGTTCTTAACGGCACCATTGAAGGAACCAGCCTGAACCAGATAGGTAACGGTGGAGCGCTTCTCCTTTTCCGTCTTCTCGTCGATGGTGATGAACTGCAGTCTGGCCTTGTACCACTTGTCGGCCATCTCGTCGTCGGAGAAGAATATCTCCTTATAGGCCGCCTTCTTGATGTCAGCCACATCAAACTCACCGCTGATATAGGAGGACATCTCCTCGATGATGCGCTCCTCAGCCTCACTGAAGCTCAGGGCATCTACCACATAACTCTCGTTAACTTTCTTCTGCAAGCCGTCCTCCATGACTTTCTCATAGCGGATCTTGCACTCAAACCAAGTTGCTGTTCTACTTCTCATCTTTTATTTCTTTCTTAATTTATAATTATCAGGGTCAACGGGATCGCCCGGGTCTACGCCATACTTATCCCTATACTTCTTGTAGGTGTCCTGATTACTCCTCGGATGCGAAGAGGTAGAGGTCGAAGTTGTTTTTGTTGTGGTGGTAGTCGTCGGAAGCGTAGATTCTGATGAACTACTATAATCGTACTGTGTAGTCGTCTTCTTATCCTGAGGAACATTTTTCAGTCCCATGTAATCCTTGTCAAGAATATCTTTCTTCTTTTCCGTTATCTGCTCGATAATCTCCGATGCGATACGCTGGGCATGAGAAGAGTTGATAGCTGCGGCCTTCATCAGCTCATCCTGTTTTTTGGCCAGTTCCTCAGTCATACGCTTACTCTTGGCAGCAAAGTCATTCACATCACCATTCATATTCGAGGGTGTATAGACCTTCGAGATGATCTCATCGGCAGCCTTGGTGAACTGCTTGCGGAAAATCGCCTCGGCCTTCGAATTGTACTGGCGCAGCTTACTCTCACTCATGCCGAGAGAATCCTTCTTCTGCTTCTGCAATTCCACGATGGCAGCGATGGTTGCCGAGTCTGCATCAGCACCGATACCTATCAGGGCATCCATATCTTCTTCCACCATCTCGTCAGGCACGACATCCTTTACAGGCTTGACATACTCGATCACCTCGGGACTGGGCAGCAGATAGAAGAAGAGACCGACTACTGCAGCTGCTATGGCTATGGCAGAGACGGCGGTTATCGTGGTACGCTTCATCGCGGTGACTTTCTCAATCGTCGCACGCAGCGTCGCAACCGAATCAAAGCGGTCATCCGGATTCACAGCCGTTGCCTTCTCGATAATCTTCTTCAATTCGATGGGCAGTCCTGACGATTCATACAGATAGGCAATAAACTTACCTAATGAATAGACATCGGTGCGGCTGTTGATCTCGCTGCCATTGAACACCTCCGGGGCAACAAAATCTTCCACACCTTCGTAGAGCACATCCTGATCCACCTTGCTGTAGAAGGATCCATGACAAAGCAGGCGAACGGCATTGTCGGTCTTACGAACCAAAATATTCGAGGGGGCGAAGCAGACATGATAGACATTCTCGTCGTTAAGGCTGACGGTTATGTCAAGGATTTCCTTCAACACCTTCTTGAGGAACTCATTGCGGGCCACAACGGAGGGATCGTCGTTGAGCAACTGCCCCAGCGTCTGATAGTTGCCAACCTCAATTGCAATGGCATAGATGCCGTCATCACCCTCGTTAGGCGTAAAATGAAGCTGAGCTTTATGCTTGAAACCGGCCAGGAATTCACACTCATGCTTCACGCTGTTGGTGAAGAAGATGTTGTCTACCAACTCATCGTGAAATTCCACGAAATTTGAGTATTTACCTTCAATTTGACGCTTGTAGAAAAAGCCATAAGGCATGCGCACCTTCGTTGTCTTCTGGGCATTACGAGCCTCGATCATTTCCTCAAAATTCATCGTCTTTCTTCTCTTTTAATTGATTTTGTCGGGCAAAAGTACATATAATATTCGAGAAAAGCAAATTTTTGGGCTGAGATTGCGCAGATTTACGATATTTTGTGTTACCTTTGCACCGATTTTACGGAAGTAATTAATAATAAGGTAAAAAGTAAAAACAAGAAAAGATGCCTGAAATATCAGTCCGTGGCCTTGAAATGCCCGAGTCTCCCATTAGGAAACTCGCGCCTCTTGCAGCAGCAGCGAAGAAAAGAGGCACGAAGGTGTATCACCTGAATATCGGTCAGCCAGACCTCCCGACACCACAAGTAGGACTTGACGCGCTAAAGCAGATAGATCGCAATATCCTGGAGTATTCACCCTCGCAGGGATATCTGAGCTATCGTGAGAAACTCGTCAGCTACTACGCGAAATACGACATCAATGTCACAGCAGACGACATTATCATCACCAGCGGCGGTTCCGAGGCGGTGCTCTTTGCGTTCCTTTCCTGTCTGAACCCGGGTGACGAGATTATCGTTCCAGAGCCGGCTTACGCCAACTATATGGCCTTTGCCATCTCTGCCGGTGCGAAGATCCGCACGATAGCCACTACCATCGACGAAGGTTTCTCGCTGCCGAAGGTAGAGAAATTCGAGGAGCTGATCAATGAGCGCACCAGGGCCATTATGATCTGCAACCCCAACAACCCGACAGGCTATCTCTATACCCGGCGCGAGATGAACCAGATACGCGACCTGGTGAAGAAATACGACCTGTATCTCTTCTCCGACGAGGTGTATCGTGAGTATATCTACACGGGGTCTCCATATATTTCTGCCTGTCACCTGGAAGGCATCGAGCAGAATGTGATCCTCATCGACTCTGTGTCGAAGCGCTATTCTGAATGCGGTATCCGTATCGGTGCCCTCATTACCAAGAATGCCGAGGTGAGGAAAGCTGTGATGAAGTTCTGCCAGGCCCGTCTTTCACCTCCCCTTATCGGACAAATTGTGGCTGAAGCCTCTCTTGACACCCCAGAGGAATATCTGCGTGATGTCTATGACGAATACGTAGAACGCAGGAAGTGCCTCATCGATGGCCTGAACCGCATCCCCGGGGTTTACTCTCCGATACCGATGGGTGCGTTCTATACAGTTGCCAAGCTGCCCGTAGACGATGCCGAGAAGTTCTGCCGTTGGTGTCTGGCGGAGTTTGAGTATGAAGGTGAGACAGTCATGATGGCCCCGGCAGCAGGTTTCTACACGACTCCCGGAGCTGGCGTCAATCAGGTACGTATCGCTTATGTATTGAAGAAGAAGGATCTTGAAAGAGCCCTTTTTGTACTCCGGAAAGCCCTTGAAGCATATCCCGGAAGGGTTGACGAGGAATGAATTTCCCTTTATTCATAGCCAAGAAGATCTATCATAACCAGGACGACAAACGCATGGTGAGTCGCCCTGCTATTCGTATAGCGACCATCGGTGTTGCCATCGGATTGGCTGTAATGATTGTGACGGTGAGTGTCGTCTTAGGCTTTAAGCACACGATCCGTGACAAGGTTGTCGGCTTCGGCGGGCATATTCAGGTGCATAATGTGCTGTGGTTCAACGATGTTGATCCTTATACGATTGCTGTTGATGACAGCCTGCTAAACGCCATCAGCCACATTGGCGGTGTAAAGCATACAGAGCGCTATTCAGTCACGCAAGGTTTGCTGAAGACCGACGATGACTTTCTGGGTGTCGCCTTCAAAGGAGTCGGCCCTGAGTTCGATACCGCTTTTCTCAAGGCGCATCTCCTTGACGGCGAGCTGCCTCAATTCAGCGATACGACCAGCCACTATCAGCTGCTGGTATCAAAGATGATTGCCGACAAGCTCAAGCTCAAGGTCAAGCAGAAACTCTTTGCCTATTTCATCGAGAACGACAATGTCAGGACGCGTAAATACACCATTTGCGGCATCTATCAGACCAACATGACGCGTTTTGACGAAAGCATCTGTTTTACAGACATTTACGCCGTCAACCGTCTGAACGGATGGAAACCCGACGAGTGTTCTGCCCTTTCTGTTACGGTGGACAATCTGGATTTGATCCTACCGACGGAAGAGGCTTTCATCGAACAGGTGAACCGCACCAACGACAAGAACGGGAATATGCTGACTTCACAGACCATCTACGAGACATATCCCCAGGTGTTTATCTGGCTCGAGTTGCTCGACATCAATGTGTGGATCATTCTGGCGCTGATGGTTTGTGTGGCAGGATTCACGATGATCAGCGGATTGCTCATCATCATCCTTGAGCGTACCCAGATGATCGGTATCCTGAAAGCACTTGGGGCACGTAACAAGACAATCCGTCACACCTTCCTGTGGTTTTCGGTCTTCATCATCGGACAAGGCATGTTCTGGGGCAATGTCATCGGCATCGGCATTGTGCTATTGCAACAGTACACGGGCATCATCACCCTCGATCCTCAGACCTACTACGTCAGTCAGGCACCCATGGAGTTGAACCTCCCATTGATCCTTCTGCTTGATGCCGTCACCTTATTCATCTGCGTATTCGTATTGATCGCCCCAAGCTATCTTATATCTCATATTCATCCTGCAAAGTCGATGAGATACGAATAAATGTGTTCCTTTTGTTACCTATTCTATTGATTTTTGTACATTGGACTAAAATATTGCACATTTTTTTTGGAAATGTGCAGTAAATGATATATCTTTGCACAAAATTTAAAAATTTGTGCAGTTTCAATGGAAACATTCAGCAGTTTTAATGCGTATATCCAGAAAGCAATCGTTGAGAACTGGGATCAGGATGCGCTGACCGACTATCAGGGCATCACGCTCCAGTTTCATGATGTTGCTCGTAAGATAGAAAAGATTCACATACTATTTGAGAATAGCGATGTAAAGAAGGGCGACAAGATAGCTCTTTGCGGTCGTAATTCTGCACATTGGGCAGTAGCGTTTCTTGCTACGCTGACCTATGGTGCCGTAGCAGTTCCGATTCTCCATGAGTTCAATGGCGAGCAGATCCAGAACATTGTCAATCACTCCGGATCCAAACTGCTCTTCGTAGGCGACTATGCCGTGAAGACCATCGACCCGGAAGCCATGCCTGGCCTGGAGGCCATTATCAATCTGCCGGATTTCTCATTGCTGATCTCACGATCTGAAAAGGTTACCTACGCGCGCGAACATTTAAATATGTTATTTGGCAGCAAATATCCAAGGGCATTCCGCGCAGAGCACATCAGCTATCATCAAGACGAAGCAGAGGAACTGGCACTCATCAACTACACCTCGGGTACAACGGGCTTTTCAAAAGGCGTCATGCTACCCTATCGCACCATCTGGAGTAACGTTGAATTCATTATCAGCCATATTGGCAAACACGTGAAACCCGGTGATAATCTGCTGAGTATCCTGCCGATGGCTCACATGTATGGTATGGCCGTAGAGTTCCTTTTCGGATTCTGCAATGGCTGCCACCTTTTCTTCCTGACGCGTCTGCCGTCGCCTGCCATCATTGCTCAGGCTTTTGCCGATGTGAAGCCCACCTTGATTGTCACCGTTCCCCTGATCATCGAGAAGATCATCCGCAAAAAGGTGTTCCCGAAGATCCAGGACAATCGCATCAAACTGCTGTTGGCGATGCCGGTGGTATCCAGAAAGGTCAAGGAGCGCATTTACCAGGAGGTCTACAACGCCTTCGGCGGCAGAGCATACGAAGTCATCGTCGGTGGAGCTGCACTCTCGAAAGAAGTCGAGGAGTTCCTTCACTCCATCAATTTCCCCATCACCGTCGGCTATGGCACGACAGAATGCGCCCCGCTGATTTCCTATAGTGACTATAAGGACTTTGTATTTGGCTCATGCGGTACGCCAGTAGACCGCATGGAGGTGAAGATCTTGTCCAACAATCCACAATATGTTCCAGGCGAAATCGTCACAAGAGGAACAAACCTCATGTTAGGCTATTATAATAATGAAGAAGCCACGAAGGCCGTGATTGACGAAGATGGCTGGTATCATACCGGCGATCTTGGCACCATGGCACTCAGCGGACATATCTTCATCCGTGGGCGTATCAAGAACATGCTGCTTGGCGCCAACGGACAGAACATCTATCCCGAAGAGATAGAAGACAAGTTGAACACGATGGCGATGGTTTCAGAAAGTCTCGTCATCCAGCGAGGCGAGAAACTGGTGGCTCTAGTTCATCCCGACAAAGACGAAGTGGTCAGCTTCAGTCAGGAAGAACTGGAAAACATCATGGAACAGAATCGCCAGGCTCTCAATGAGAAGTTACCACCCTATAGCCGCATATCGGCCATAGAGATTCATGAAGAAGAATTTGCCAAAACTCCTAAAAAGAGTATCAAACGCTACTTATATCAGAATAACTAATCGCTTATGGAAAAGATACCTAGTTTTAATGCTCTCATACAGAAGAGTATCATTAACAATTGGGATCACGATGCATTGACTGATTTCAAGGGACAGACGCTGCAGTATCATGATGTAGCCAGGAAAATAGAGAAAATCCACATCCTCTTTGAGAATAGCGGCATTAAGAAAGGAGACAAGATAGCCCTTTGTGGCCGAAACTCATCACAATGGGCTGTGGCTTTCATTGCCACACTGACCTATGGGGCTGTGGCTGTACCCATTCTCCATGAGTTCAATGCCGAGCAGATCCACAACATAGTGAACCACTCCGAAGCACGGCTGCTTTTCGTAGGTGACCATGTGGCAACGATCATCGATCCGCAAGCGATGCCCAGTCTGGAGGGAATCATCAACAATCCCGACTATTCATTGATGATTTCACGCACAGACAAGCTGACCTATGCCCGTGAACATCTGAATGAACTCTACGGTAAGAAGTTCCCGAAATATTTCCGCAAAGAGCATGTCAGCTATTATATGGAGGAAAGCCCTGACGAGCTGGCTGTCATCAACTACACCTCTGGAACCACGGGATTCTCTAAAGGTGTGATGCTGCCCTACCGTGCACTCTGGTCTAACTATGATTTCGCCGTTTATGTTCTCGGCAAACAGATCAAGCCAGGTGACAGAGTCATCTCCATGCTGCCGATGGCACACATGTATGGAATGGCTTTCGAGTTTATCTTTGAGTTCCTCTATGGTTGCCATGTGTTCTATCTGAACCGTGTGCCTTCGCCTGCCATTATTGCCCAGGCGCTGCAAGAGGTGAAGCCGGTCATCGTGATTGCCGTTCCGCTGATTATCGAAAAGATTATCCGTAAGAAGGTATTCCCGAAGATACAGAACAACCGCATGCGTCTGCTGCTGCAGATGCCGGTCATTTCAAAGAAAGTTCGTGAGATGATCTGTCAGGAAGTGCTGAAAGCCTTCGGTGGTGAGATGTACGAGGTCATCATCGGCGGTGCTGCCCTGAATCAGGAGGTAGAACAGTTCCTCAAGCGGATTGATTTCCCCTATACCGTAGGCTATGGCGCCACGGAATGTGCACCGATCATCTGTTATGCTGACTGGCATACCTTTGCCCCCGGCTCTTGCGGACGTGCTGCACTCCATCAGGAAGTTAAGATTGTATCTCCGGATCCAGAACACATCCCTGGCGAAATCCTCACCAAAGGTCCTAATGTCATGTTAGGATACTATAAGAATCCTGAGGCTACTGCCGAGACCATCGATCGCGACGGATGGTATCACTCCGGTGATCTGGGTACCATGGACAGAGACGGAAATGTATTCATCAACGGACGTTCCAAGAATATGCTCCTTGGACCCAATGGACAGAACATCTATCCAGAGGAAATTGAGGATAAGTTGAATTCGATGACCATGGTCGTGGAGAGTATCGTTGTGCAGAGAGACAACAAACTGGTGGCACTGGTTCATCCTGACATGGACGAAGCTAAGAATCTGGGCTTCTCGGAGAGTGATCTTCAGAATATCATGGAGCAGAACCGCAACGGTCTGAATGAAATGATTCCCGCCTATGAGAAAATCACAGAGATAGAGATCCACGAGGAAGAATTCGAGAAGACCCCGAAGAAATCCATCAAGCGATATCTCTACAAATAGAAACAAAAGAAAGCTCTCTTATCGGAGAGCTTTTCTTTTTATTCATATTTATAATAATACCAGTAAGTTCCCGCGAATTGATCTCGCAGTTTCTCTTTCCGTTCCATTTTTCCGGCATACTTCTTTTCCATATCCAACATGTTCCGATAATCTTCTTCCACTACGGGAACATGGTAGACTAGAACCGGATTAGACCGAAGATGAGTGTACATCGTCAGCGCCTCACGATAATGTTTCGGCAGATGCTCGTCAACCGTATAAAACTTACCTATCTCTTGGGCGAAACGGTCGACATTCTTATCAATCAAGTATCCGCAAAGCAGATAGTCGCCAATAGTCTTCCGGGGCACCGAATCCCTTCGAAGCAACATCTGCAGATAACGTTCCGGCGCCATCTGCACAGCAGGACGAGCCCCCAGAAACTTGTATATGCTATCAGCAGAACAGAGCAGCATTTTTGATGCCCCGTTGGTGGGAAGGATCTGGCTGCCTGAGCCTTTGACTGAATATTCGAAGAGACGTTCGCCCATACTATTGGCACGTGCAAGTGCATACATTCGGAGCATGAGGACATGTTCATCGCTCTCCAGCGATTCCTTTCCCACTTCCAAAGCCGACGTATAATCACCCTCCGACAAGAGCCCCTCCATTTTCATGCGATAATGGAACACGGCATTGGTATTGCCCAACCATGCCACACCCATCATCATCAGACACATGACCAGCATGTTGATCCACATGGGGCGCGACAAGAGCGAATACGACCTGTCATCCTCTACCTGCTGTGCTTTCATGGCAATGAAAACGACTAACAGCCAGATGGCAATTATCGGCAGAGCCCACCACATCACACTCGAATGAGGTTCGTCAGCTACAGTCAGACTGACATCCGACAACAACGACATCAGCAGCATGGAAGGCAGATAAGTGAGTGCATGCAAACGTCTTTTCAGGCGGGTAATGAAATACACAAACAGCTGGAGCAGAAAGAGCGCACATGTAATGACGAGCGAACCGATGAAACGATGATATCGCGTTACGCCACCACTCAAGACGTGCTGAGACAGATCCAGCATGTCTGCCTGGAAATCAAGCCATGCAAACGAGAACACCACAAAAACAATAGCACACATCACACGGATGGTGAAGGTGCTATTGTTTCTTACTGGATTATTATAGTTCATACTTTCTTCAATACAACGGCAGAACGTGCTGGGATATAGAGTTTGAGCCACTCCTTATGATCCTTCACGTAGAGTGGATCATAGTTGGTGAAGTGCGTAATCGTGTCATCAGCGAAGCCATTGCCACCGAAGTCGGGAGAGTCCGTATTCAACACAACCTCATAGGAACCTGTCGGAACGAGGAAGCCATAATCGGTATAAGAACGCGTCGGTGAGAAGTTGAAGACAAACACGAGGTCACCACGCATGAAGCACAGTACCTGATCGCCATCGTCATGCCAGATCTCAACCACAGGCGTATCCTGGAAATTACGGACGCTCTTGATTGTCTTCAGCATTTCGCGGTCGAAGTCGCCCAGCCAGTGATAGCAGAGATCCTTGTTGTCGACAAGGCTCCACTGACGACGGGCATACTTATACGACCAGCCGTTACCCTCACGTGGGAAGTCAATCCACTCCGGATGTCCGAACTCGTTACCCATGAAGTTCAGATAACCGCCATTAATGGCAGCACAGGTCACGAGACGGATCATCTTATGCAGGGCGATACCACGCTGGGCAATATCGTTGACATCCTTCTTGGCAAAGTGCCAATACATGTCAGCATCAATTAAACGGAAGATAATGGTCTTGTCGCCCACGAGTGCCTGATCATGGCTCTCACAATACGAAATGGTCTTCTCGTCAGGACGACGGTTCTTAACCTCCCAGAAAATCGAGCAGACATTGATATCCTCATCGCGTACCTCTTTAATAGTCTTAATCCAGTAGTCAGGGATATTCATCGCCATACGGTAGTCAAAGCCGTAACCGCCATCCTCAAACTTGGCAGCGAGTCCAGGCATACCTGATACCTCCTCGGCAATCGTGATAGCCTCAGGGTTCACCTCGTGGATCAGCTTATTGGCCAGCGTCAGATAGCAGATGGCATTATCATCCTCGTGTCCGTTGAAGTAGTCTCCATAGCCACCGAAGGCCTCGCCCAGTCCGTGAGAATAGTAAAGCATGGATGTTACACCGTCAAAGCGGAAACCATCGAACTTGAACTCCTCTAACCAGTACTTACAGTTCGACAGAAGGAAATGAAGCACGTCATCCTTACCATAGTCAAAGCACAGAGAGTCCCATGCCGGATGCTCATGACGATCTCCAGGATAGAAGAACTGGTTAGGATCACCGGCAAGGTTGCCAAGACCCTCCACCTCGTTCTTTACAGCATGAGAGTGTACAATATCCATAATCACGGCTATGCCATGCTTATGGGCTGTGTCAATCAATTCCTTCAGCTCCTCTGGCGTACCGAAACGAGAACTCGGAGCAAAGAAACTAGATACATGATAGCCGAAAGATCCGTAGTAAGGATGCTCCTGAATAGCCATCACCTGGATACAGTTGTAGCCGTCCTTAATGATACGCGGCAGCACATTGTCCTTGAACTCGGTATAGGTGCCCACCTTCTCGGCATCCTGTCCCATACCCACATGGCACTCGTAGATCAGCAGTGGATTCTTCTTAGGCTTAAAGGTCTTCTTCGAGAACACATAAGGCTTCTCGGGATTCCATACCTGAGCAGAGAATATCTTGGTATTGTCATCCTGCACCACCCGACGACACCAGGCAGGGATACGTTCACCTTCACCACCATTCCACTTTACCTTCATCTTGTAAAGGTCACCGTGCTTCAGGGCTTTCTCTGAGAGTTTCAGTTCCCAGTTGCCTGTACCTTCAATACGCTTGCAACGGTACTTCTCATCTTCCTGCCAATTGTTGAAATCACCAATCAGGTATATATCTGTGGCATTAGGAGCCCACTCACGGAACACCCAGCCCTTAGGCAATTTATGTAGTCCGAAATACAGATGACCGGAAGCAAAGTCCGAAAGTGTCTTCTTGCCATTATTCGTCAACTGATTCAGCTTCCAAAGAGCATGGTCATGACGGCCACGGATGGCACCTTCAAACGGCTCCAGCCAAGGGTCGTTCTGAACTAAGCCAATGTGCTGGGGTACCTCTGGCTGCTGATTTTTCTCTACCTTCTTAGCAACGGTCTTCTTGACAGTCGTTGTTTTCTTTGCTGCTGCCTTCTTGACTGCAGGCTTCTTTGTTGTTTCTTTTTTAGTTGCCATAGTCTTATTTAACTTTCACTTTAAATATTGCTTTCTTAATCTCTGCATTATCCGAAATACAGGGGGCATGCCCATCCTGAGGGAAGAAGATGGCCATCTGGCCTGGCTTCAGTGTCAGATAGGTCTGCGAAAGCAGATCACCGTATTTGGTGATGTCTTTCTCGGCATCGTACGCCAGCGGAGGCAAATCCTCTAAAGGTGTATAGCCAAACGTCTCTTCACAGGATAGCGGTATTTGGATATCGATCATTTCAATATGCGTCTCTAATACAGCTGCCTCCTTACTTCGTCCTTTAGCTGTGGTAAGATTCAAAAACAGGTCTTTGTCCTTGATGGGATACTTGTCAGCCTCCATGACATTGAGGTCATGAGTCTTCAGATATTCCACCACATCAGCAAACAACGGGTTCAGCGACACGTATTTGCCTAGATTTTCCAGTTTGTCGATAATCATAATCCGATATAATTTTTAAGTTGTCCTATTTCGCTTGTCTGTGGCCTCGGGTGTATACCCCTTCAGCCACGATCTTCCCATTACGGTCTTTCTCAACGAATTTCCCGTCTCGCACTCCGTCTACATAAAAGCCTTCGAAACGCTTACCGTCCTTATCCTCTTCGATAGCAGCACCGTTGCGCTTTCCGTTCTTGTAAATACCCTTGAATTTAGAGCCATCGGCATAACGAACGATGCACTCACCATGGGGCTGACCGTTCTGGAAATTGCCTTCCACGGTATCACCGCTTTTCTTTGTCAGTTTGCCCTTGCCGTGCTGCTTGTCCGATTTCCACTGCCCGACATACGAATCGCCGTTTTTCCATACAAACGTTCCCTGTCCTTGCTTGTCGCCGCCGAAGAACTGACCCGTATATTTGTCGCCATTGGCATATTTAAAGATACCAGAACCTGAACGGACACCTTTATCATAGCTGCCCTCATAAATGTCGCCATTCTGAAAACGATAGATACCTCGTCCGTGCATCTCGTCGTTCTGCCACTGACCCACGTATGTGTCTCCGTCAGCATATTTGAAGGTTCCCTTTCCAAAACGCATGTTGTCCTTCCATTCGCCGTCATAGCTGGAGCCGTCACCCCAGTCGAAGAATCCCTTGCCATTCTTCTTGTCGTTCACCCATTCACCATTGTAATAGGCTCCCGAGGAAAACTGGTAGAGGCCTTTTCCTGAACGCTTGTCCTGACTCCATTCACCGTCGTACTTGTCACCATTGTAATAGTACATCACGCCATGACCATGCTGGTAGTCACGGAACCACAGCCCATCGTAACGGTTATTGTTCGAGAAATAATAAATACCATGACCATGCTGCTGGTCCTGGAACCACTCGCCTTCATACTTCTCACCATCAGCAAAGGTATAGATGCCATATCCCTGACGGCGGCCCTTCTCGTATTCGCCTTCGTATGTATTACCGTTCTTATAGACCACCTTGCCTTTCCCATGAGGCTTACCGGCGACAATCTCACCATTGTACTCGCCGCCGTCTTTCGTCTTTGTCGAGCCAAGAGTAATCTTCTGTGCTCCAGCCGACAGCGGGAACATCATTGTAAATAGTATAGCGTATATATATAATCTCATTGTTATTTCCTTTTTGATAATTGCTTTGCAAATTTACTATAATAAAACGAGACCACCAAACTCTTGCACATAAATTAACGATAAAATACGGTTTTTTCCACTATTTTTTGTTACCTTTGCAGCCGTTATGAAGTTTATGGCGATTATCCCTGCCCGTTATGCGTCGACTCGCTTCCCGGGCAAGCCGCTGGCAGTTCTCGGCGGAAAGACTGTCATCCAGAGAGTGTACGAGCAGGTCAGCAGCGTGCTCAGTGAGGTGTATGTGGCCACCGATGACCAGCGTATCTATGACTGTGTCGAGGGCTTCGGTGGTAAGGCCGTCATGACGCGTGAAGATCATAAGAGCGGTACGGATCGCATTGAGGAAGCTGTGGAGAAGATTGGCACCGATGCCGACGTAATCATCAATGTACAGGGCGACGAGCCCTTCATCCAACCTTCACAGGTAGAGACACTCATGCACCTTTTTGATGCCTCTGAGACTCAGATCGGCACACTCGGAAAACTCTTTGAGAGCATGGAGGCTGTGGAGAATCCCAATTCCCCAAAGATCGTAACTGACAATCGTGGCTTTGCCCTCTACTTCAGCCGCAGCGTCATACCATATATAAGAGGTAAAGAGCGAAACGACTGGTTCGGCCAATATCCTTTCCTGAAACATCTGGGCATCTATGCCTATCGTCGTGAGGTACTCGCAGAGGTTACCCGCCTCCCCCAGAGCAGTCTGGAAAAGGCCGAGAGCCTCGAACAGCTCCGCTGGCTACAGAACGGCTATCGCATCCGTGTAGGTCTCACCGACGTGGAAACCATCGGCATCGACACCCCCGAAGACCTTCAGCGAGCCGAACAATTCCTCTTGGAGAAATAAGATTCAAGATTAGATTGTAAGTATTAGATTGTCACATTTGTACTACTGTTTGGCCAAGGCTCAAACTCCAGTTCCAACTCTATCCACTGGGGCGCATCCTCTGGGGTGGTGTTCTTCTGATTCGACACGCCTAGGCCTAACAGTCGGATTGGGTGGTTGTTAAACTCTACACTCTGCATCAGCTGCTTTGCCAATGGCAGTATATCATCCTTTGAGCGCAGAATGTGGTCAACGGTGATGCTGCGGGTAATCTGCTGGAAATCAAGAAATTTGACCTTCAATGTCAAAGTGCGGCCTTCAAAGTCATTTTTCTCGATACGGCGCACAAGTTCCAGCACCGTGTGGTAGAGGTGGATGGTGACAGCGGCATTCTCACTGATATCCGTCTCAAAAGTCTGCTCGCAGCTGACAGACTTGCGTTCCCACTCGGAAATGACAGGACGATTATCGATGCCTCGCGAAAAATCATAGAACACCTGCCCCATCTTGCCGAACTCCTGCGTTAGCCGGCTCAATGACGTGTTTCTCAAATCCAACCCCGTAAAGATACCCATGCGGTGCATCTTATCAGCCGTTTTCTGACCAACGCCCCATATCTTCTCCACTTTCAGTTGGGCAATAAAGTCCAAAGCCCTGTCGGGATGAATCACCGTCAAGCCATCAGGCTTGCGCCAGTCGGAGGCTATCTTCGCCAGAAACTTGCAGTAGCTCACCCCTGCCGATGCTGTCAATCCTGTAGCCTCACGGATGCGTTGTTTGATTTCTCTGGCAATATCCACCCCCAATTCAATGCCCCGCTTATTCTCGGTCACGTCAAGGAAGGCTTCATCGAGTGAAATAGGTTCTATCAGGTCTGTATAGTCGTGGAAGATTTCGTGCAGCTGTGCCGATACTTCTTTGTATCGCTGGAAGTGCGGCTCCACGATAATCAGCTGTGGGCATAGGCGTTTGGCCACCTGAATAGACTGTGCCGAATGCACCCCGAAGCGCCGGGCCTCATAACTAGCCGTAGACACGACACCACGTTCGGCATCGTGTCCCACCGCTATCGGTTTACCCCTCAGTTCAGGATTGTCGCGCTGTTCTACAGCTGCGAAGAACTGATCCATGTCCACATGGATGATCTTCGTCATGTCAATTGATCTTGTGCTTGCTCAATCTACGTTTAAGATTGTTGCATTTCGCGCAGAAGTTGCTTCTGACGCTCGGAGAGGTTTGAAGGCAACTTCACCTGGTAGGTGATAATGAGGTCACCGAAGGTGCCGTCGCCACGATCGTAGCCCTTGCCACGCAGACGCACCTTTGTGCCAGGCTGCGTCTCGGGCTTGATCTTCATCTTCACCTTTGAACCGTTTGACAGCGTTATCACCACCTCACCTCCCAAGAGAGCCGTATAGAGGTCGATGGCAACATTAGCATTCATCTCGCCAGAGTTCGTCCTAGCCTGACGGCTGAAACCTGAACTGCCTGAAGAGAAGCCCTGGAAGCCGCCAAAGCCCCCACCCTGATGGCCTTTACGGCCAAACAGATCCTCGAAGAAGCTGCTGAAACCGCCACCACCTCCGAAGCTAGAGAAATCGAAACCGCCAAAGGGATTGCCACCACCGGCATCACCACCGAAGCCACCGAACTGATCAGCCTGCTTCCACTGTTCCCCATACTGGTCGTATTTCTTACGTTTCTCAGGATCGCCTATCACATCGTAAGCCTCCTGAAGCGCCTGGAATTTCGCCTGGGCCTTGGGATCGTCAGGATGCAAGTCGGGGTGAAACTGCTTGGCACGTTTCAGGTATGCCTTCTTGACATCCTTCTGTGGTATCGTCTTATCAACACCTAAAATCTTGTAATAGTCAATAAATGCCATAATTAAATCCTCCTATTCGTTAAAGTAAAATATTCCATAAAAAAGACAGCAAAAACTGTACCAATGTTTGGTCGTCTGAAGAATTAATTGTATCTTTGCATCAAAATTATGCCAGTATGAAAAAAATCTTATTAACAACCATTGCCATCACAATGATGCTTTCAGCTACTGCACAGCCCACAACCAAGACAGTGAAGTTGAAGGTCGTTGAAACCAGCGACGTTCATGGACATTTCTTCCCTTACGACTTCATGGAGAAGAAACCTATCAAAGGAACACTTTCTCGTGCCAACACTTATATTAACAAGGAACGTGAGAAATACGGAAAGGATCATTTCCTGCTCATTGACAACGGAGATATTCTTCAGGGTCAACCTTGCGTCTACTGGTCGAACTATGTGATGCCGGAGAACGAAAACCTGGCAGCCTCGGTAATCAACTACATGCAGTATGACGCCGAGACGGTGGGTAACCATGATATCGAGCCTGGTCACAAGGTGTACGACAAGTGGATCCGTGAGGTGCGCTGCCCGCTACTCGGTGCCAACATAGTCAAGGAGGGCTCCGACGGTACAGCCAATCCCAAGAACATCTACACAGGCCTGCAGCCCTACTCCATCCATTATATCGACGGCGTGAAGATTGCCATCATCGGTATGCTCACGCCTGCCATCCCCAACTGGCTGACAGAAAACGTATGGAAAGGCATGGAATTTGAGGAGATGACCAGCTGTGCCAAGAAATGGATCAAATATCTGAAGGAGGTGGAACATCCTGACCTGATCTTCGGACTATTCCATTCAGGTAAGGACGGTGGCATCGTTGCCGACGGTTACGAAGAGAATGCAACGGCAGCTGTAGCCCGTGAGGTGCCCGGCTTCGATATCATCTTCTTTGGTCACGACCATCAGGTACACAATGAGTGGATCACCAACAAAGAAGGGCAGCAGGTACTGATCATCGACCCTTCCTGCTATGTGAAGAATGTGGCAGAAGCAGAGATTGAACTGACGTTCAACCAGGGCAAACTCGTTAACAAGGACATCAAGGGAGAGATTGTCAGCGTGCTCGATGAGCAGATCGACGAACAGATGGTCAGCCATTTCCAAAAAGACATCGACGCCGTGAAGACTTATGTAGACCGCAAGATCGGCCGCTTCGAGAACTCCATCTATACCCGTGAGAGTTTCTTCGGCAATTCGGCCTTTACCGACCTTATCCATGAACTGCAGCTGAAGATTACCGGTGCCGACATTTCGATTACAGCCCCCCTGTCGTTTAATTCTGTTATCCATGCAGGTGATGTAACTGTAAGCGACATGTTCAAACTGTACCGTTTTGAGAACCTGCTGCTTGTGCTCCGCATGACAGGTGAAGAGCTTCTCAAACACTTGGAGATGAGCTATGATATGTGGACGAACCAAATGAAATCACCCGATGACCATATCCTGCTCCTCAGAGATGAAGACAGTGAAGACCAACAACGAGCAGGATTCAAATACTATACCTTCAACTTCGACTCGGCATGCGGTATCGATTATGAGGTAGATGTCACCAAACCCGACGGCGAGAAGGTGAAGATTCTGCGCATGTCGAACGGCGAGCCCTTTGATGAGAAGAAATGGTACAAGGTAGCCATGAACAGCTACCGTGCCAATGGTGGTGGTGAACTGCTGACGCATGGTGCCGGCATCCCCAAGGATTCTCTGACAAGCCGCGTTATCTACTGTAGCGAGCTCGATCAGCGCCACTACCTAATGGAAGAGATTGAGCGTCAGGGGATTATTAATCCTCAGCCTCATTCAAATTGGAAATTCATACCCGAGGAGTGGGCAAAGCCAGCGTTGGAACGTGACCGCATCCTGCTCTTTGGCAAGTAATCATCTTCAGCATTAACATCGCATGAAATACTATTTCGTATTCTGCAAGGAAGACTTGCTGTTGGAAAAGAAAGCTGACGGCAGTTACACAATTCCCTATCAGGAAGAGCCGCCGACAGAGGTGAAAGCTTGGACCAACATTCTGAATATCACGCCGATGGATGACGGCTCAGAGGTGAAGACCTACCGTATTGATGCCCCAATCACAGGTATCGGGAAATATGAGATGTGCGGACTGAGGCAGAGCTATTACAAACTGCCCAGAAACCTCTACCTCAAAGCCGGCAAATGCCAGGAACTGCTCTACTGGGATCAGAACACGAAATACTGTGGCGTTTGCGGTGCCCCGATGCGGATGGACACCGACATCTCAAAGAAATGCACGGAGTGCGGCAAGGAGATTTGGCCACAACTGGCAACGGCCGTCATCGTACTCATCCACAAGGGGGATGAAGTATTATTGGTACGTGCGCGTAACTTCAAGCGCGACTTCTTCGGACTCGTTGCCGGCTTCGTGGAGACAGGAGAAACGCTGGAAGAGGCTGTCGCCCGCGAGGCGATGGAGGAAACGGGTGTCAGCATCACCAACATCCGCTACTTCGCCTCCCAGCCCTGGCCCTACCCCTGCGGCCTGATGGTGGGCTTCAACGCGGATTACGTCTCGGGTGACATCCACCTGCAGAAGAGCGAGATTGCCAAGGGCGGCTGGTTCAGGAAAGACAACCTGCCGAACATTCCCGAGAAACTGTCAATCGCAAGAATGCTGCTCGATGCCTGGCTGGAGCAAGAATAAAGGAGAACCTATCGGCTCTCCTTTTCTTTATTAATACTCTACAATTTGCATGGTCATCTCACCCCGATAGCCAATCACTGACTCAACAATATAACAGCTGGCCCCATCGGGAATACATAACGTGGCATTAAAATGAATACCCTTGTCATCATGATGGCTATACTCCATATTGGCTAAGATGGCTTCATCCAAAAAGTTCTTGGGCACAAACTTCTCATACATCTGTTTGCGGAAATCAGAAGAGAACAATCTCTGTGAGCCCTGAAACACACTGATATGCATGATATTGTCGTAGTACACATTCTCTACCTCCATACCATCCTCATTATAGCTGCGTTTCGACACCTTGTATTTTGTAGGATTAATGGCTATATACCAATGGTAACGCGCACCATCGTGATTCACGACTGAGTCAATCTTCACCTGATGGGTATAATTCAAGACCTTCGGCGTGTCGTGTACAAATTCATCCTCATCCACAGGATCGGTGCTCTTCTGAAGCTTAATCACGTCTCCATTATGATTCTTAAACCAAAACAGATGCTGCGTCTGTTTCACAATGGCATACGACGTTTCAGAACCTAAAACCAGCGAATCGGCATAAATGCGGAAATACGAAGGCATACTGGTAGAATCTGTATAGTAGATTGTGTCGCCCTGAACACGGAATGACACATTACCATTATCCTCATCCAGCCATACACCCTGCAACAGAGATTTGGCCCCTTTATCCTCAGGGGATGTTCCCGGCTGTCCACCTTGACGGTTACACCCCGTCAAGATGGCTGCCAACATGATTGTATATAACAGTTTCTTCATTTACCAATGCAGTGATACTCAAACTCGTTCTCTTCGAGTTCCTCTGTATCAAAGATGTTTCTTCCATCAATCACCAGCGGACGCTTCATCGCCTTCTTGATGACCCCCCAGCCCGGCAGACGGAACTCCTTCCACTCTGTGAGCAGCAAGAGAGCGTCAGCATCAAGCACAGCATCATACATATCGCGGCAATACGTCACGGTGTCACCGATACGACGCTTACACTCATTCATGGCTACTGGGTCGTAGACGCGAATGTTACAGCCTGCATCCAACAACTTTCCTATCATCACCAAAGCCGTAGATTCACGCATATCGTCGGTCTCAGGCTTGAACGACAGACCCCACATCGCAATCGTCTTACCTTTCAGTTCCTCTACGCTGCCATAGGCCTTGACGAGCTTCTCAAAAAGCACACTCTTCTGGTTCTCGTTGACACGCTCTACCGCCTTCAGCACTTCCATAGAATAACCATTCTGATCGGCTGTCTTGATGAGTGCCTTTACATCCTTGGGAAAACAGCTACCGCCATAACCGCAACCTGCATAAAGGAACTTACGACCAATACGGGTATCGGAACCTATCCCCGCGCGTACCATATTTACATCTGCTCCAACACGCTCACAAAGATTAGCGATGTCATTCATAAACGAAATACGGGTAGCCAACATCGAGTTTGCAGCATACTTCGTCATCTCTGCCGAAGGAATATCCATGAATATCACACGGAAATTATTGATCAGGAAAGGCTTATAGAGTTTAGTCAGCACCTTCTTGGCGTGCTCACTTTCCACACCTACAACCACACGATCAGGCGACATAAAGTCCTTGATAGCATTACCCTCTTTGAGGAACTCAGGGTTGGAGGCCACATCGAACTCAATGTCAACATTCCGCTTCCTGAGTTCGTCCTCAATCGTCTTACGAACTTTTTTTGCCGTACCTACAGGGACGGTAGACTTAGTAACGACAACCACATATTTCTTCAGGTTCTCACCAATCGTCTTTGCTACCTGAAGCACATATTTCAGATCGGCACTGCCATCTTCATCAGGAGGCGTACCTACAGCAGAAAAGACAATCTCAACATCGTCGAGAACAGATGCCAGATCAGTGGTAAACTTCAGACGACCTGCAGCAACATTCTTCTTAACCAACTCGTCAAGACCCGGCTCATAAATGGGAATTTCGCCATTCTTCAAACGCTCAATTTTCTGTTCATCAACATCAACACATGTTACGTTCGCACCAGTATCAGCGAAACATGTTCCAGATACCAATCCTACGTATCCAGTTCCTACAATAGCTATATTCATATAATTGATAATAAATTGTTAATCAAACACTTCTGCATCTTTAAACGGGGGCTGCTTTAAATCTTTCTCGCTCGTCTGAACCTTCTGGGGATCAATCGGCCACTGAATGGCAAGGTCAGGATCATCCCAACGGATTCCTGCTTCAGACTGAGGTGCATAAGGATTATCCACCTTATACGTAAAGATTGCCTCTTCGCTCAACACGAGGAATCCATGAGCGAAACCTCTTGGGATGAAGAACTGGCGTTTATTCTCCTCACTCAGCTCCACCATAACATGTTTTCCAAAGGTAGGACTCGACTTACGGATATCCACAGCCACATCGAGCACTTTCCCCTTGATAACACGCACAAGTTTTGCCTGAGCAGCAGCCCCTTTCTGAAAGTGGAGTCCACGCAAAACACCAAAAGACGACTTTGACTCATTGTCCTGAATAAAGTCAACTTTTCCCACATGTTCATTAAACTCTGCCTGTTTCCAAGCCTCCATAAAATAACCGCGGGCATCATTAAACACCTTTGGTTCAATCACAAAAACACCCTCTATTTCAGTCTTTATATATTCCATATATTCTGAATTTTGGTGCAAAGATACAGCAAAAAAATCATAATACTGACATTTTAAGTTTCTTTTATTTGTTTATATCACAAAAAAGCCGTAATTTTGCACACGTGATTGAATTAGAAAGACATATTGAGATTCTTCTTCTAAGCAACGATTGCGTCATAGTACCCGATTTGGGAGGGTTTATGGCGCATCATATTGACGCATGCTATGATGAATCCGATAATCTGTTCTTACCGCCCCAGCGCACTCTGGGTTTCAATCCACAACTCAAAATCAATGACTCCCTACTCGCCCAGTCCTATGTCGAAGCCTATGATATCAGTTATCCAGAGGCACTTCGGCGTATCGAAGACGAGGTGAGCGAGTTGAAGATGCACCTCAAGAACGAGGGTTCATACGAACTGAACGACATCGGCGTACTGACATTGAACGAAGACGGGAACTATGTATTCACCCCTTGTGAAGCCGGTATTCTCACACCGTCGCTCTACGGGCTCAGTTCTTTTGAACTGCAGAAAGTCTCAAAGCCTTCTGTTATCGTCACACCCCACGAGAAACCAAAGGAACAAGAAAATACCACCAAATTCTTACCGATAGATACCACCGGCAATGCCGAGGAAGAAGAGATTGACGACGAGGAAGATGTTGTCAAAATCAAATTATCTTGGATTCGTAATACGGTAGCCATTGCAGCCGTCTTGCTGGCCATCTTCCTTCTTGCACTCCCGACAGGTAAGACAGAGATGATGACTAGAACTATCAGCAATATTAACAATGGTCTACTCTTTGGGATGATGTCGAAAGACACGAACACCAGTAAGATAGAAATCAAAAAGAGTGACATTACAAAGATGCCTACCATACAAGATACAATCATTAAAAAAGATACGGCCAAAGTTATAATTGACAGCAAAACAGACTCTATAAAAAGAGGTTACTGCATCGTTCTCGCCAGCTATGTCAGCAAGCAGAATGCTGTAATGTTCATCAACATGTTAAAGGAGAAAGGACTTGACAGCGCTAAAATTTATATGCACAAAGACGTAAGGCGCGTGATTTACGGAAATTACAAGACACAAAGTGATGCCTACATAGCCTTACAGACAATTCACAAGAACAAAGGGCTCGAAGATGCCTGGGTTTATAAATACCAATAAAAACATGAAGCGCGTACGTTGCCCGAAATGCGATCAATACATCACGTTTGACGAGACGAAGTATACGGCTGGTCAATCGCTTGTATTCAAATGTCCAGATTGTGGCAAGGAGTTTGGTATCCGCATCGGAGTGAGTAAATTACGTGAACGCCAGAAGGACGAGAACCCTGACGAACAAGCTAACGAGGAGGGCTGCGGTTCTATCGTTGTCATTGAAAACGTGTTCCATTACAAGCAAGTCATTCCTCTCCGTATGGGAGATAACATTATCGGCCGTTATCAAAAGGGGAACACTGCCAACACCACTTTTGAGACTGTAGACCCCAGTGTAGACCTGAACCATTGCACCATTACCGTCAGCCGTGACAAGCAGGGCAAACTGAAATATAGCCTGAAAGACAACAACAGCAATACCGGCACATTCGTGGACAATGTGGAGTTGAATCCCCGCGAACGTCGTATCATTGAAGACGGGACCCTCTTTACCATCGGCGCTACAAGCATTATTTTGCGAAGTGCTGGCAATAAAGACGAATAAAAATGCATCTTTTTTTTGTACCTTTGCCAAAAAACGGCTTAGTTACTCCATATCAGCAAAAAAAAGAATAAATTCTTTTGTTTTGCGCTCGTTTTTTCGTAACTTTGCGCCTTGAAATTTCAAAGTACAAAAAGAATCAATGGAAACGACAGCAATTTTGCTTCTACACTGCCCTGACCAACAGGGTATCATTTCGGAAGTAACTAAGTTTATCACCGACAACCGAGGAAACATCGTCTATCTTGACCAATACGTAGACAAGGTAGATGGCATGTTCTTCATGAGAATAGAATGGGAACTCGAGGGATTCCTTATTCCTCGCGATAAACTCTACGAATATATTACCACCCTCTATGCCCAGCGCTATAAGATGAAGTTTAGTCTCTACTACAGCGATAAGCGTCCACGCATGGCCATCTTCGTATCCAAGATGAGTCATTGTCTTTACGATCTGCTTGCCCGTTGGAAGGCCGGAGAATTCAATTGCGATATACCCTGTATTGTCTCCAACCATGAGGATTTGCGGTACGTAGCAGATCAATTTGGTATTCCCTATTACGTTTGGAGTATCAAGAAGGACCACTCCAACAAGGAAGAGGTAGAGAAGGCTGAGATGGAACTGTTGAAGAAGGAGGATATCTCATTCATCGTCTTGGCTCGCTATATGCAGATCATCAGCGACGAGATGATAGCCGAATATCCGCATCACATTATCAATATACACCACTCGTTCCTCCCCGCCTTCATTGGCGCCAAGCCGTATCACCAGGCTTACGAACGTGGCGTGAAGATCATTGGAGCAACCAGCCACTATGTAACTGCCGAACTTGACGCAGGACCAATTATCGAGCAGGACGTAACCCGTATCACTCACAAGGACACCCCTGAGAGTCTGGTGCTTAAAGGGAAGGATCTGGAGAAGATTGTACTTTCTCACGCTGTATCGAAGCATATCCAGCGCAAGATCCTCACCTACAAGAACAAAACCATTATATTCAGTTAAATCACAATTCAAGCATGAATGTTGCGATTGTAAAATATAACGCAGGAAATATCTATTCGGTAGTTAATGCTCTTCGTCGTATGGGAATTGAACCTATATTGACTGACGATGCAGAACTGCTGAGGAAAGCCGACCGCGTGTTGTTCCCTGGGCAAGGTCATGCAGGTGAAGCGATGGACTATCTGAAGGCCCGTCGGCTCGATGAGGTTATCCGTGACCTCCGTCAACCCGTATTCGGCATTTGTGTAGGGCAGCAACTGCTCTGTCGGCACTCAGAAGAGGGCAATGTCGATTGTATTGGTATCTTTGATGCTGAAGTGAAACGTTTCCAACCCGAGCGCCACGAAGATAAGGTGCCATGCATGGGCTGGAACCAGCTCTACGATACCCGTTCACCTCTGATGCAAGGTATTGAGGGCGGCTACGTGTATTTCGTCCACAGCTATTATGTGCCACTATGTGAAGAGACTATCGCTAAGGCAGACTATATACTGCCCTATTCAGCTTCAATGCACAAGGACAATTTCTATGCCTGCCAGTTCCACCCTGAAAAGAGTGGCAAGGTGGGTGAACGTATCTTAAAGAACTTTTTGGAACTATGATAGAACTGATTCCCGCCATCGACATCATCGGAGGGCAGTGCGTACGACTGACCAAAGGCGACTACGACCAGAAGACGGTCTATCGCAACTCTCCTGCCGAAGTAGCCAAGGAGTTTGAGCAGATAGGTTTCAAGCGTCTGCACGTAGTCGACCTTGATGGAGCAAAATCCAAGCATATCGTCAATGAGCAGGTGCTGAAAGCTATTACCGCTGAAACGAACCTCGTCGTAGATTTCGGTGGTGGTATCAAGACCGATGCAGATATCGAGAAAGCCTTTTCTGCAGGAGCCTCCATGGTAACAATTGGTTCTATAGCCGTAACTGACCCCGATCGTTTCATGGGATGGCTCGAGAAATATGGTGCATCACGTATCATTCTTGGTGCTGACGTGCGCAATGGCAAGATCAGCATCAACGGCTGGAAAGAGGATTCTGGTGAGGCCCTCCTGCCATTCATGAAGAAATATATCGATGCTGGTGTGCGTAACGTGCTCTGTACTGAGATATCTAAAGACGGCACCCTGGCAGGACCGGCTATCGACCTCTATAAGGAGATGATGGCTACCTATCCAGAACTCCATCTTATTGCAAGCGGAGGGGTTTCCTCCATCGACGACATCAAAGCCCTTGAGGCAGCAGGCATCCCTGCCGTCGTCTTTGGTAAGGCCATCTATGAAGGTAAAATTAATTTAAAAGAATTATGGGACTGGCAAAACGCATCATACCCTGTCTAGACGTTAAAGACGGTGAGACCGTCAAGGGCACGAACTTCATAAACCTGCGTTCTGCAGGTGATCCCGTGGAATTAGGCAAGACCTACAGTGAGCAGGGTGCCGACGAATTGTGCTTCCTCGATATCACCGCTTCGTTTGAGGGTCGTAAGACGTTTACGGAGATGGTAACACGTGTTGCACAGGAGATCAACATCCCCTTTACAGTGGGCGGAGGCATCAACGAACTCGCTGATGTAGAGCGGCTGTTATATGCCGGCGCTGACAAAGTAAGTGTCAACTCTGCCGCCATCCGTCGTCCGGAACTCATCAGTGAGATTTCAAGCCGTTTCGGCTCTCAGGTCTGTGTCTGTGCCATCGATGCCCGTTTAGACTCTGACGGATGGCACTGCTATCTGAAAGGCGGTCGCGAACGTACAGAACGAGGGCTGTTTGAATGGGCTCACGAGGCACAAGAACGTGGTGCCGGAGAGATTCTCTTCACCTCAATGAATCACGACGGCGTGAAAGAAGGCTATGCCAATGAGGCATTGCGTGAACTGGCCGACAACCTATCCATCCCTATCATTGCCAGTGGTGGTGCCGGCTGTAAGGAACATTTCCGCGATACATTCGTCGACGGTCATTCTGATGCAGCCCTAGCTGCCTCGGTCTTTCATTTCGGCGAGATACCCATCCCCGAACTCAAGCAGTATTTGAAATCAGAAGGAATTAACGTAAGAATATGAAAATAGATTTTGAGAAAAGCGGCGGTCTGGTACCAGCCATAATCCAAGACGCCACAACAAAGAATGTATTGATGCTGGGCTATATGAACCAGGAAGCCTACGATAAGACTATAGCCACCAAGAAGGTGACTTTCTGGAGTCGATCACGTAACTGCCTTTGGACAAAGGGAGAAAATTCTGGTAATTTCCTCCATCTTGTTGACATCATGGTCGACTGTGACAACGATACCCTGCTTGTAAAAGCCAACCCTGACGGTCCGACCTGTCATACGGGTACCGATACTTGCTGGGGTGAAGATAATACAACCAACCCCCTACTCTTCCTCACAGAGCTGCAGAATTTCATAAATACCCGCCATGAAGAGATGCCAGAAGGCAGCTATACCACAAAACTGTTTAAAGACGGCGTAAACCGTATCGCGCAGAAGGTAGGTGAAGAGGCACTTGAAACCGTTATTGAAGCCTGCACAGGCACCAACCAACAGCTCTCATACGAAGCTGCTGATATGTTGTATCACCTCATCGTATTGCTTACTAGCAAGCACATGCGTATTGAGGACATTGCGGAAGAACTCCACAAGCGCCACGATCCCGAATGGGACAAGAAGCGAAGGGAGGCAAAGGCAAAAGGTGAAATGAAATAAGCGTTAAAACTCACAAGCAAACATTCGCAACATGCTGATCAGCTACAAAAATGCAAATATCTACCAGCGACATGGTATCTGTGTGCTGAAGAACGTAACTTTCCAAGTTCAGGAAGGTCAGTTTATTTATCTTATAGGACGAGTCGGTTCCGGTAAGACAACCCTGATGAGAACGCTCTATTGCGAGTTAGATGTCGACGAGGCTGACGAAGCAACTGTGCTAGGGCACGACCTGCTGACCATACGGCGCAAGGAGATTCCTGCACTTAGAAGGGAAATGGGTGTTGTATTCCAGGATTTCCAGCTTTTGGCAGACAGATCGGTCTACAAGAACCTGGAATTTGTTCTGAAAGCTACCGGATGGAAGAAGCGTGACGGAATAGAGGAACGTATAGAAGAAGTGCTGAAAGCTGTCGGCATGGAAGACAAGGCCAGTCAGATGCCATTCGAACTCTCTGGTGGTGAACAACAGCGTGTCGCCATAGCCCGAGCCATTCTCAACAAGCCAAAGCTTATTCTCGCCGATGAGCCAACAGGAAATCTTGACCCAGAGACATCCGACGAGATCATCAAGCTTCTTTTCCGCTTTGCTGACGAAGGAACTGCCGTGGTGATGGTTACCCATAATCTCCCACTTATTAAAGAACATCCAAGCATCACCTACCGCTGTCAGGATGCCCAAATGGAGGATGTCACCAATGACTTCCATCACTTAGTCATCGTTGACGACACCCCAGATCCCGACGAGACGAAGGTCCGCTATTCTGAACGCGAAGAAATCTGAAATAAATAATAATAAAAAATACGTTTATGAAAGTAATGAAATTCGGCGGCACTTCCGTCGGTACCCCACAGAGAATGAAAGATGTAACCAATCTGGTTACAAAGTCTGGAGAACCTGTTTTCGTCGTCTTGTCTGCAATGTCGGGAACGACCAATTCTCTCGTTGAGATTTCTGATTATCTCTATAAAAAGAATCCCGACGGTGCGAACGAGGTTATAAACCGTCTGGAGCAGAAATACGCCAAACATGTTGAAGAACTATATAGCAAGGACGAGACGAAAGCCATCACCAACGACTTCTTGCGTGGAGAGTTTGAGTATCTCCGTTCTTTCACCAAGGAATTGTTTACCAGTTTTGAAGAGAAGAGCATCGTTGCCCAAGGTGAGATAATCTCTACGAACATGGTGGTGAACTACATGAAAGAGCTGGGTATCAATGCTGTACTCGTCAATGCGCTCGATTTCATGCGTACAGATAAGAATTCAGAGCCAGACCCTGTATACATTAAGGAAAAGCTGAAAGCTATTCTTGCTGAAAACGAAGGTGCTCAGATATATCTCACCCAGGGATTCATTTGCCGTAATGCCTACGGAGAAATCGATAACCTACAGCGTGGTGGTTCAGACTACACAGCATCCCTTATCGGTGCTGCAATCAATGCCGAGGAAATACAAATCTGGACCGATATCGACGGTATGCACAACAATGATCCTCGAGTAGTAGACAAGACAGAACCCGTCCACCAGCTTCATTTCGAAGAGGCAGCCGAGCTTGCCTACTTCGGTGCTAAGATCCTCCACCCCACCTGTGTGCAGCCTGCCAAATATGCTGGCATTCCCGTACGTCTGCTGAACACCATGGATCCCGATGCAGAGGGTACCACTATTTCCAACAAGACCGAATACGGAAAAATCAAGGCTATTGCCGCAAAGGATAATATCACAGCCATCAAAATCAAGTCTAGCCGCATGCTCCTGGCTACGGGATTCCTTCGCAAGGTCTTCGAGATCTTTGAGAGTTACCAGACGAGTATAGACATGATTTGTACTTCAGAGGTTGGAGTGTCTATGAGTATCGACAACTCAGCTCATCTGGGTGAGATTGTAGACGAGTTGAAAAAATACGGCACTGTGACGGTAGATACAAACATGTGTATTATTTGCGTTGTTGGTGATCTCGACTGGTCGAATATCGGTTTTGAATCCCTTGCTCTCGACGCCATGAAGGATATTCCTGTCCGTATGGTCAGCTATGGTGGTTCTAACTACAACATTTCATTCCTCATCCGCGAGGAAGATAAAAAACGTGCCCTTCAGAGCCTGAGTGACACGATATTCAACAAATAACCCCCAGATCAACACAACACAATATAAAACTGATATGGCAAAAGGAAAATTTCCCGTAGAGAAGTTGCAGTCTATAGAGACGCCATTCTACTACTACGACGTAGAACTGTTGCGCCAGACTCTCCGCACGATCAATGATGAGGCTGGTAAACACGAGGGATTCGTCGTACACTATGCTGTTAAGGCTAACGCAAACCCCCGCATTCTTCGGATTATCCGTGAGGCGGGGCTAGGTGCTGACTGTGTTAGTGGAGGTGAAATCGAAGCCTCCGTCAAGGCTGGCTTCCCTGCAGGGAAAATCGTCTATGCTGGTGTAGGCAAAAGCGACTGGGAGATCAATACCGGACTCGACAATGACATTTTCTGCTTCAATGTTGAGAGTATTCCAGAATTGGAAGTCATCAATGAACTGGCAGCCTCCAAGGGCAAGATTGCACGTGTCGCCTTCCGCCTTAATCCTAATGTTGGTGCCCATACCCATGCAAACATCACAACGGGACTTGCCGAGAATAAGTTCGGAATCGCCATGCGCGACATGCTGACGGTTATTGCCGAAGCCGACAAACTAACTAACGTGAAGTTCGTGGGACTGCATTTCCACATCGGCTCCCAGATTCTTGACATGGGTGATTTTGAAGCACTCTGTAACCGCGTCAATGAACTGCAGGACGAGTTGGAACGTCATCGTATTCGCGTGGAGCATATCAATGTCGGTGGTGGACTCGGCATCGATTATGAACATCCCAACCGTCTTGCCATCCCCGACTTTAAGGATTATTTCAATACCTACGCTAAGAAATTGAAGTTACGCAATGGCCAGACACTGCACTTCGAACTTGGGCGTGCTGTCGTGGCACAGTGTGGTTCACTTATTACGCGTACCTTATATATAAAAGAAGGAGCACAAAAGAAGTTTGCTATTGTCGATGCGGGCTTTACTGACCTTATCCGTCCCGCCCTCTATCAGGCATACCATAAGATTGAGAACGTGACGAGTGAAGAACCCAATGAGACATACGATGTTGTGGGGCCGATCTGTGAGTCTACCGATGTCTTCGCTAAGCAGATTGACTTAAACCGTACCCATCGGGGCGACTTGCTGGCAATCCGCTCTGCTGGAGCCTATGGTGAGATCATGGCCTCACAATACAACTGTCGTCGTCTGCCTATCGGTTACATGAGTGATGATTTATAAATAGTCAAATAATAATGAACACTAGCGAGCGTAAATATTCTATCATCATGACCTGTTACGACCAAGCTACTGAGCTTGAGTCAAACTTGCCCGCCTTCCTCACCCAGGAATACGAGCCCGGATATGAAGTCATTGTGGTCAATGAGTCATCAACAGATCAGACGGAAGACGTACTAAAATTGTTCAAGAGCAACTATCCTCACCTTTATACCACCTTCTTGCCAAAGCCAAACATATCGCTTTTTCGCAAGAAATTTGCCTTTAACATCGGAGCAAAAGCAGCTAAGAATGAATGGATTATATTCACAAATATCAACAACATGATTGTTGCTGACGACATCCTTAAAGCTGTCAATGACAACTTAACAGATGATTCGCAACTCACAATTGGCTACCACGTCAATAAGGGCATCCGCCTGCAGTCTTTTGTAAGTCTCAGTGATGCTGCACCCTTTATCATCAAAGGCGAACGTCGACTCAGCCATATCATAAACAGAAAGCACTTCAAGTTTACTTGGGGCCGCTACGATTTTATTATTATACGCAAGAACGACGTAGTCGAAATGTTACAATTATTTGAGCAGAAGGTTTCAGCCTCCAAACTCTTAAGTATCAGACTCCAGATTCTGGTTCGGAATCTGTTCCTACATTCCACTACTACACTTCTAGTTACGACATAAAGTTCCCAAATAACGACGAAAGTTCATGAAAGTACTGCATATCTATCCCAAATCCGACGAGTTGATACAACGCCATGTTGCATTACTCGCCGAGGGTATGCGCCAAAGTGCTGATGTAAGGTTCACCGACAGTAATGCAGCCTTTCGTACAATATTCCAGGAACAACAGCCAGACATTGTACACTGCCATGGCTGTTGGCATTATTCACTTGCCAGAGCTGCACAAACAGCTCGTCGCCGTGGTGCACGCGTAGTCCTTACCCTTCACGGCCAACTTGAACCCTGGGTTACAAGCGAGAAACCTATACAGGACAAATTTGGCAAGACTCTTCTCTGGCAGAAAGCCTACCTAGAGCAAGCCTACGCTGTAATCACCCTCGGCAAACTGGAACGCAGTAACTTCCTAGAAATGGGTTGGAACCGCCGTGTTGAAGAGATACACAATGCTGTTACCACCAATACCATCACCACTGCAGAGATGTGTTCAAAGACATTCGCCGTCTATCAGAAAGTGATTGATTCTAACACGCTCGAAGCTCTAGATGAACGTAATCTCGAAGCCCTCAGTACAATCATAAAAGCAGGCATAACAGGTGATAAGCGCTGGTGCAGTTCACTCGATGCGTTACAATACCCACAGAATCTCGATTGGCGGCGACTTCTTGTTTATGCAGAACATGAGCATATACGCAACTATGTAGACTATGGTATCAGCATCCTTGGTCTTTCTACACCTGCTATTGACACAGACCGTATTGGAGCCTATTTCCCTGATAATTATATTAAGCCACAATCGCTCAAAGATGTCATTGGCGATTATGAGGGCAATGAGACTGATTACCTCCTTCGGATGATCCGTCAACTGCAGAAGCAGCCTTTACTGCTACACATGATTGAACTAACCCGTGAGTTGATGCGCGATACCGTCAACGACGAGTTACTCGCAGAGGCTCTTGACAATAAGAAACTTACTAACTTCACTCGCAGTCTGATACAGGTACTCAGCGAACAGACTGGTCTCGATGAGGGTTATATGCCACTGCCCCCAGCAGACAACCGACTGACAGGACGAATACGCAAACAATTGGCAAACCACTTAAAAATATGACAACTACCCATTACGACATTGAGGCGGACATGCATTATCTGCAGCTGCTGTCCCAGACATTTCCCACGATTGCCGATGCATCTACCGAGATTATCAATCTCGAAGCCATCATGGCACTTCCCAAAGGTACGGAACATTTCCTTGCTGATATTCACGGAGAGAGCGGTGCCTTCCAACATGTTCTGAAAAATGCTTCTGGAAACATCAAAAGAAAGGTCAATGAACTCTTCGGCAATGACATACGCGAGTCAGAGAAGAAAGAACTCTGCACTCTCATCTATTACCCAGAACAGAAACTGGAACTTATCAAGGCTCGCGAGGAAGACCTTGAGGACTGGTATCGGATCACTATCCACCAACTTGTAAAAGTCTGCCGCGATGTCTCTTCGAAATATACCCGTTCCAAGGTGCGCAAGTCACTTCCAGAAGAATTCTCTTACATCATTCAGGAACTCCTACATGAGAGCCTTTCAGACAGCGACAAAGCTGCTTATGTAAGTGTCATTGTCAATACAATCATCTCCACTGGGCGTGCCGACGACTTTATCGTCGCTATCTGTAATGTTATCCAGCGGTTGGCAATCGACCAGCTCCATATCCTCGGTGACATCTACGACCGTGGTCCTGGTGCCCATATCGTTATGGACACCCTCCGACAATACCATGCCTGGGATATCCAATGGGGTAACCATGATATTCTGTGGATGGGAGCCTCTGCCGGCAATGATGCTTGTATCTGCAATGTATTGCGTTTATGTCTACGCTATGCAAATCTGGCTACAATCGAGGAATACGGCATTAACCTCGTGCCTCTCGCAACATTTGCCCTTGAAGCTTATGGCAATGACCCATGCGAGGAGTTCCTGCCGAAGATCCTGCCAGGCAACGATATGGACGAGAAGACACGACAGCTTACTGCCAGGATGCACAAAGCCATTGCCGTCATTCAATTCAAGGAGGAAGCAGCAATCATCAAGCGCCATCCTGAGTGGTCGATGGATGACCGTTGCCTTTTTGAGCATATCAACTATGAGAAAGGTATATGCAATATAGATGGCAAAGCGTATGAGATGAAGAGTTGCCACTTCCCGACTATCGATCCGACAAATCCTAATGCGCTTACTAACGAGGAAGCTGACCTCATGCAAAAGCTCCATCACTCCTTTCGCATCTGTGAGAAACTTAAGAAACATATCCGGACCTTACTTTCTCATGGTTGCATGTACACCGTCAGCAACTCCAACCTCCTCTTCCACGCCAGCTGTCCCCTCAACGATGACGGCTCACTAAAGACTGTAGAGATCTATCCTGGTAAATCATATAGTGGCAAGGATTTGATGCACAATATCGGCATGATGATACGGGCAGCCTTTGAGGCCCAGTCCGACGAATACCCCCGCGACTATGCCCGCGACTATTTCCTTTACCTCTGGTGCGGCAAGGACTCTCCCCTCTTCGACAAGTCGAAAATGGCGACCTTCGAGCGCTATTTCCTTAGTGACAAGGACACCTATAAAGAGGAAAAAGGTAACTACTTCAAACTGCGTGATTCTGCAGAAGTCTGTGATCGCATCCTGGATGCCTTTGAGGTCAAAGGACTGAACCGCCATATCATCAACGGCCACGTACCCGTTCATGCCTCCAAGGGCGAGAACCCCATTAAAGCAGGTGGACGTTTGATGGTGATTGACGGTGGCTTCTCTGAAGCCTACCATCACGAAACAGGTATCGCCGGTTATACGCTTGTCTACCATTCACGTGGTTTTCAGCTTGTGCAGCATGAACCGTTCACCTCACAGCGCGATGCCATCGTCAGGGAGACAGATATCAAATCCACTACTCAGATTGTCGAGATGTCGGCTCATCGCATGCTCGTTGCAGATACAGACAAAGGCGAGGAATTAAAGCGTCAGGTTACTGACCTTAAGAAACTGCTCTATGCTTATCGTCATGGAATCCTAAAAGAACGTCGCCGATGAAAAGCTATCTACTTATGCTCGGCTTCCTCTTCTCATGTCTCAATGGGCATGCAGAGAACCGCACCTACAGCAGCCAGGTGAAGTCACTACAGGCTGTGGTCAACCAAGATTGGCTTTCCCCCTGTGTGATGCGTCTTCATGGAGACGATATTCTCCACATCGCTTTCGATGAGCTCTCCCACAACTATCATCGTTACGTCTATCGCCTCGAACATTGCGAGGCTGACTGGTCGCCATCGGAGGAGCTTCTCGAGAGCGATTGGCTTGAGGGCTTCAACAACAATGTCATTGAAGATTTTGAGCACAGTATTAACACGACTGTACCCTATACCCACTACAGATTCTCATTACCAAACGCTCAGTGTCGCCCGACATTAAGCGGCAACTATCGTCTGAGCATTATTGATGACGACCTTCAGGAAATTGTAGCATCTGTTGAATTCATGATTTCCGAACAATCGATGATTCTCTCAATGGCTGCCTCATCGAATACTGATCGCGACACGAATCTCAATCACCAACAAGTCACCTTTGGACTACGTTACGGTGACCAACTAGTCACAGACCCATCCTCTCAAATACAGACCGTCGTAATGCAAAACGGCCGTGAAGATACCTGGCAGTGGAACGTACCACCCAGTGCTATCAGCCATCTTGGTATGGAATGGCGCCATCGGAAGGAACTCATCTTCGATGCCGGCAATGAGTACCGCAAGTTCGAGATTCTTGACACTTCCCATCCAACAATGGGCATTGAACGCATCACATGGGACGGCACAGCATATCAAGCTTTTCCCTATCTTAGCGAGCCACGCCCCAACTACTTATACGACGAAGACGCCAACGGTGCCTTTTATATTCGTAACAGCGATAACCGCGACAATGATATTACAAGCGACTACGTATGGGTTAATTATTGGTTGAAGACCCCATTCGTCAAGGATGGAGACATTGTTATCGATGGTCATTGGACTACTGACGACCCAGAATCGTACGTTATGACTTACGATCCTGACCAACGGCTTTATTCCGCAAAAATCTTACAGAAACAAGGCTATTATTCATATCAATATCTTTGGGTAACACCCGACGGCACTTCCCATCCTCTGCCCTCAGAAGGCAATTTCTATCAGACAGAGAACCGCTATCAAGCCCTTGTTTATTTCAAAGGCACTGGCGAGCGTACGTGGCATCTGACGTCCTATAGCCAAATTACACTTCGTTAGTTTGCCTTTCCTTTACGGGTTTTCTTCTGTTTCCTGAATTCTTTGGGAGTCATTTTCGTCTGTCCGAAGAAAGCCGCAATAAAGTAGTTAGGTGTTGAGAAGCCGCAAGCTTCCGCGATTGCGTCAATCTCCATATCTGTCGTGTCCAACAGTTCCTCAGCTTTCTTCAACATCATCTTGCGCACCAGAGTCCGAGGGCTTTTAAAGATATTCGACGTAATCAACTGATAGAAGGGTTTTACTTCCATATCTGCCGCATTACTCAATTCACGCATGGTCAGCTCAGAGGCCGACTTATTCGACACCAATGGCAACATACGTTCCATCACCTCCACAAACTGAGGAGACAAATCGCTCTGCGGATCAGCACTCACACCGTAAACCTCTTCATGCAACGGTTCCAAAAGATCCATACCACGTTGCGTACAACGGTCGGCAAACATCTTGACACGTTTGATAATGCCGCGCTCCTCGCTATCTCGCATTGTGCGCATCTTTGCATTACTTAGATAGTAATAGGCATTCAACGCTAGCAGCGCAAGTAGAACCATCCAAAACAGCACCATTACACCCGTTGTGCGCCACCACGGCTCGTTCACATTCACAATCCATTCGTAGGGCACTGTCTTCCACTGGTCAGGCACCATCGAAGCCTGTACCTCTATTGAATAGGTTCCTGGTTTCAATGATATCAGAGGTAGATGCAACTGTCCTTGAGAGTCAACAAGACCTTTTGAATTATGACGCGAAAGCATCCGCCATGTGTTGTCAAGGCCATTCACACGGACACGATAATACGTCTGCTGCGGACGAAAATAGTTAAGTGCTGAAAAAGTTAGAGTGACAGAATTCTGGTCATAGTTCAGATTGAATTCCTTCGTGCGGGAGATTGCTTTCTCAAGAATTACATTTCCATCGAGTTCCTGCCCTGAACGTAGGTCAATGCCATTCACCATTACACGAATCAGTTTCGGATAAGTGTCAAAGTGTTGCCTACTTGAAATAGTCGTCATCTTCAGCGGATTAAACATCAGCACATGATCTAGCATCTGCATCACAATGGTACTGTCCTCCAGAACCATAGAACGTCCATTGACAAATGATTCACTCGGAATATTATCCCACTGATTATAGCTGTTAATATAGCGAAGTTTGCCTTCCTCCTTAAAAATGAGACATGACAATCCATAGCTTGTACCCACCCAGATATTGTGGAAAACATCCTCTACCACTGAGTGAATCACGTTGTTCAGCAATCCGTCTTGACGTGTAATCACCTGTGGAAGATTATCCGAAGGACGTTTGTAACAATGCAGCCCCGTCGAAGTGCCTACCCAAGTCCAGCCTCTAGAGTCCATAAACACACAATTCGCAGGTCGGCCTCTGAAAAGGGTCTGGGGGTGCAACTCACGATCCATTCTAGCCGCCAGATCAACAGCTCGCTTATCTGTCCAAGGCAGCAACTCAAAAGGAGTATTATTCGGTCTGGCATATAGTAGGCCACGTTTCTCCGTGCCTGCCCACATCCCCCCTTGTTTATCGAAAGTGATCGCATTGATATCCGTGAGCAATTTCTCGCCCGAATTCATCTGCAACATTTCTGTATGTTCCTTTTTCCCTGTCAGGCAATTATACGTCCAGTAGCCGTAAGAACAAGGAACATAGAGCAGGGAGTCCCCGTCAAATGCCATATTATTCAATTTGTAGGGAGTTTGCATCAGTGTTTCCCACTGCCATTTCCCGATTTCAAAACGCATCAGAATACCTTCGCTGCTACCATTGCGAATCTGATAGACCATTGTGCTGTCAACATACAGCACCGAGGTGTTACCATATCGCTTCTGAAGCTGTTTATCGTAGGAAAATACCTCATGCAAAGAGTTTCCTGTCTTCAAATCAACAACGGATAATAGTCCGTTGTCATAGAACAGCATCAAATATTTATCCTGATACACCTCTAAGTCCTGCAGATTACGCCCACGCTTTAGCTCGTAATAACGTTTTGATTCTACATTGAAAAGTCCACGTTTTGTCAAAAGCCATACCACATTCTGACCATCCACAAATAGATCCGTCACCTTGCCTTCCACGCCAAATGTGCGGAAAATCTCCTCGATAGAAGCCACAAAACTCTCCGTTGTCAGGTTCACACAGGTTACGTCGCCTCTATCTTTCAGCCAAAGATGATGATATTTGTCAAAATAGAGATGGTAGTTGCCTTTATAGTCTTTCAGCGGAAACAGGTTCTCACTACTTGGGTCGATATACGTAAATTTTACACCATCGAAAAAGTTGATTTGACCCATGGTTGTTATTACCAGACGGCCCGTCTTTGTACAGGTTACTGTCTGTGCACTATTGTCTGACAGGCCATTTGCTGCATTGTACACATAAAAACGATTGTCGTTGGCCGACATCGCAATCGGCGATGCTAGCAAAAAGCTCATTAACAGAGCCAAAATAACCGTTTTTAACTTCATCTTATACGCTTTAGGTTATTGATGTTGCAAAATTACTAAAAAAAACGTCTATCACCAAATTTTATTCGAAAAATTTGGAAATATCACAAATCTTTCGTATATTTGCAGCATCCTAAAACCAGCATCAATAATGAAAAGACGACTCACTTTCATGGTTGCGGCGATGGTATCGTTGGCAGCCACAGCAACCAACATCACGGGAAATTATGAAATCCCCAAAGTACCTGACTGGGCTAAGAACGCTGTATTCTATCAGATTTATCCTCAAACTTTCTACGACTCTGACGGCGACGGAATCGGAGATTTGAAGGGTATTATCAGTAAACTCGATTATGTTAAGAGCCTTGGCGTAGATGCCATTTGGTTCAACCCTTTTTTCGACTCACCTTTCAACGATGCAGGCTATGACATACGCGACTACTACAAGATTGCACCACGTTATGGCACTAACGACGATGCCCGTCTACTTTTCGAAGAAGCACATAAACGCGGTCTGCGCGTCATCTTCGACTACGTCATCAGCTACACTGCCATTGACCATCCTTGGTTTGTGGCATCACAAAAGCAAGAGCCTAACAAATACTCCAACTATTACATTTGGACAGAGACGAACTGGGTAGATCCCCCAATGGAATTTGCCGGCCAATTTGTTAAAGGCTATGGTCAGCGTAACGGACAGTTCATGCGCAATTTCTATTGGTGTCAGCCTGCGCTGAATTTCGGCTTTGCCAATCCTGATCCTAACCAGAAATGGCAGCTTCCCACCAATCATCCCGACGTGATGGCGATGCGTGAAGATTTGAAAAATGTGTTGCGTTTTTGGATGGATATGGGGGCCGACGGTTTCCGTGCAGACATGGCTGGCGCACTCGTCAAAACCCGTCGGGTAAGAGGCAACGAACAATTCTTCAACACCAACGAGAACGAGACAAAACTTTTTTGGCGCGAGATACGCCAGCTGCTTGAGAAGGAATACCCCCATGGTTTCATGGTGGCCGAATGGTCATATCCTGCCGATGCACTCGACAACTGTTTTCACGTTGACTTCTTCCACTGGTTCAAGGGCTATAACGATCTATTCCAGAAAGAGAGTTGGCGTATTCTCAATGGTGTCAGCGAGGGGCATAGCTATTTCGACGCTGAGGGCAAGGGTACAGTAACCGACTTCCTTAAGAGCTATATGGATCAGTACCAGAAGACAATTGGCAAAGGTTATATCAGTCTGCCATTGGGCAACCACGATAATGCGCGCCTCGGCAACCAACGTACAGATAAGGAACTCGAGATTATCTATGCCTTCGGTTTTACAATGCCAGGCGTACCATTCTTATATTATGGCAACGAGATTGGCATGCGCCAGCTACCCAACAACTGGCCTCAAGTGGAAGGTGCCTACCAACCACGTAATGGAGCTCGCACGCCTATGCAATGGAGTCAAGACAAAAACCTTGGATTCTCCACAGGAGATGCCTCCAAGCTCTACCTGCCCGTTGACCCAGCCCCTGATGCACCAAACGTGGCAGCACAGGAAAAGGATCCAAACTCACTACTTAACAAGACACGCAGACTTATCTCATTGCGTCACAGCGAGCCTGCCCTTGCCAACTATGCAGAGTTTGTACCCATATACCCTGGTGAAAACGACGCCCCTTATCCTTTCGTCTATGCGAGAGCTGCCGATGGCGATGTAGTGCTCGTCATGCTGAACCCACGAGCCCAAGCCTCCGAGGCTACGTTCAATCTTAACGTAAAGTTTAAGAACACCAAGGTACTGGCAGGCGACAAGTTCACTATCCTGCACAATAAAAAGTCAGGTAACATGACAATCAAGATGCCCGCTACTTCCTATGCCATCGTAAAACTACAATAGTGCATATCTGTAAAGTTGCATTGCTTAAAAACAATGCAACTTTACTCTTTTTTATACATTACCCAGATATACATGTCTGATACCTTCTTCTTCAGCAATACGCTTCGCTTCTTGAAGTGTATGGATGGGAGTCGGTGGAATGTTCTCCATCTTGAAGCGTGGGAAGAAACGACTGAAATGCAATGGATTATCAGCGAAACCATTGTTCACGAGCCAGAGGCACATCTGGCGAATCATCTGCATATCATCATTCACGCCAGGGATGACAAGATTAGTGAGTTCTACCCAAACACCTGCATCATACATAGCCTGGATTGTGTCAAGAACAGGTTTTAGATGTCCACCACTGATACGCTGATAGATACTGTCACTGAAGGATTTCAAGTCGATATTGGCAGCATCAAGGTACGGCAAAAGGTCTTTCAGAGGTTCCTGACAGACGTATCCTGCTGTTACAAGGATGTTCCAAAGTCCATTCTCATGAGCTAATCGGGCTGTGTCTGTCACATATTCAATATATGTCAGCGGTTCAGTGTAAGTGTAAGCAATACCCGGACAATGATGTTTCCTGCAGAGTGCGACCACCTCATTTGGTGACAGTTCATAATGGTTCACACCATCGGGAGAAACTTGGGATATCTCATGATTCTGACAATTCAGACATCGAAAGTTACAGCCAGTACAGGCGATAGATAGACACTGAGTACCAGGATGAAAATGGTAAAGCGGTTTCTTCTCAATGGGATCAATCGCCAGCGAACAAGGCTTTCCATAGACCTCACTAACAAGAACACCATCCTCATTGCGACGGCTACGGCATGCTCCCGTCTTGCCATTTACAATCCTACAGTGATGGGGACAGAGTTGACACTCTACAGCCCCATCTTTTAGTTTGGTATAATATCTGCATTCCATCAGAAAACGATTGCTTCGTACACATATAGTTCAGCATCGCGCCAGCCATCCCAGCCAATTCCAGCCTTGTCCTGAGCGCAGTGGCTGACAAACTCTTCTTTTGTCCAATTTACCTCATCTGCCACTTGCGGCAGGAAGGTTCCACTTCGATGGCCTTTACGGATATAAATGCCGTGACGATGCATTTCAAACTCATCTAAACTCTGTATGCGTCGCATGGGTGTGAGGACGGATATCTCTATGTCGATATCATCCAGTTCCTCATGACTGACAGGTACGAACCGGGGATCTTCAAAGGCAGCAGCCCTAGCCATCTCAGCCACAATCTCATGCAGGGGAACATCCTCACCAAAATGCCCTATACAACCACGTAGACGATTCTGCTTGTGCAAAGATACAAACGCGCCACATTTAGCTAAGAGGTTATCAGTAAGGTGTGAAGGGCGGGAAATGCCTTTGCCTTCCAGTGAATCTTTGATGCTTTCATAAGCAATATTTTTCAGCATTCGTTTCTCATCACTAGATAAGGAAAAAGCCTTCCCTGAAGTTCTCACGACGGCAAATGCATGATAGCCTACAACTCTGGAATGGTCATGATGATCGATATCGCCTGAGTTCTGATACATCAGATGTATAACTTCACAATTTGTATCCATCATCAGCATGAGTGTAGCGATAGCCAGTTCCCCGCATGCGCTCGTAGCCAAGTTGCGCTTACCACTGACCGCATTCTTCTCTAGCGTGGCAATAAACTCATCCACTTTGCCTGTCTCAATAGCCTTTCCCGTTAATGCATCCACTTCGTAGGCATCTTCATACGAGGGATAATGTGAAAAATCACTGCTGATAATAAACAGATTCTCTTCATTGAAATATGGCTTTAACACCTCGGCTATCTGTTTCAGTTTACCAAAATCGTTGGTAGAAATGATGATCGGGACAATAGGTGGCACATTACCCAGACGTCTTTGCAAGAAAGGTAGTTGCACCTCCAGACAATGTTCCCTGTCATGAGCCTTTGGATAATAAGAAAAGACACTATTGCTATCTGTTAGTTTTTGAGCAGTTTCGACATCCACCTTCACATTGCCAAGGGGGGTGGCATAATAGTCGGCCTCCGTATTCACAGAAGCCCCGTCAAGCCATTCATGATGACTCGGTCCTAGCAAGAAGATTCTCTTAAAAGGCTTGTCATTAGGAATTGACATATAGGCTGATGCGGCCACATTGCCTGAGAAATAATAGCCGGCATGAGGAACTATTATTGCCCGAACAGAATCATAAATTGGCATATTCTTATGCAATGCCAAGAAACTGTCCACTTCTTGACTTAACTCCTGGGGATTGCCTGTATAAAAACGATTGGCCTGCGTTGCAGGTCTAATTTGTCCGTTACAACTATTCATCATCATCATCAATGTCGTTAAAATTGTCATTAACACTCTCATATTAGTTATCAGTTGGTCTTTACAAACCTGAGTGCAAAGATAATGTTATTAATCGAAAAATCAATCGTTTGCACAGAATAAAGTGTTAACATTTGATAAATTTTGCGTTTGTGTGGGAGCACAGACAATTATTGCAAAAAAATAAAAGAAAAAATTTGGTCATTTTCAAAAAAGACCGTACCTTTGTAACCGTTATCCTGAAAACAATCTTTTTACCTTAGAAAACTAATACCTATTGAAGATATGGAGCGATCGCTTGCGAAAGTCGTCGCTTTATTTTTTATATAGACTGAAAGTGTTAAACTTTCCTAAATATCGAGGATCGCTTAACACCAAACACTCAACTCTCAACTAAAAGTTGTACCTTTGCAGCCCGAAATGAGTCCGTGGGGGCAGAGTAAAGTGTGTACGAACGTACGCCGCCTCGCGGAAAAAACCCTATACAATAATTAAATAATGTACGCAATTGTAGAAATTCAGGGTCAGCAGTTCAAGGCCGAGCAGGGCAAAAAGCTCTTTGTGCGCTCGTAGATGCTGACGGTGCAGTGAAGGTAGGTGCTCCGACCGTAGAGGGAGCAAAGGTAGTATGTGAAGTAGTGAACCCGCTGGTGAAGGGTGACAAAGTCATCGTCTTCAAGATGAAGCGCCGCAAGGACTCTCGTAAGCGCAACGGTCATCGTGAGCAGTTCACTGAAGTAGAAATCAAGTCTGTAATCGCTTAAAACGTAGGAGGAACAACATTATGGCACATAAGAAAGGTGTAGGTAGTTCTAAGAACGGACGTGAGTCAGCAGCTCAGCGACTCGGCATTAAGATCTTCGGTGGTCAGCAGTGCGTGGCTGGTAACATTATCGTTCGCCAGCGCGGTACGAAGCACAATCCAGGTAACAACGTTGCCATCGGTAAGGACGATACGCTCTACGCACTTGTAGACGGTACTGTTAACTTCCACAAGGGCAAGTTCAACAAGAGCGTTGTTTCTGTGATCCCCAACGCTGAGGCCTAAGGTCAGATTATTAAAGAAATCACTTATTCCAAACAAACAACAGAGTCCTTCTCTCCTATGGAGAGAGGGATTTCTGCTTTTTTATGAGTAATTGTTTTGTAATATCCGCAAAAATAATTAATTTTGCAGCCTAGTAAGAAATTCAACAAAATAAATACGTATTTAACATGTTAACACTCAAACTTATCAATGAGGAAACAGAGCGCGTGGTACGTGGCCTGGAGAAGAAGCACTTCCCCAATGCAAAAGAGGCTATCGACACAGTGCTCTCAGTAGACAAGCAACGCCGTGAGGCACAACAGGAGCTCGACAAATGTCTGAACGAGCAGAAACAGTTGTCAGGGCAAATCGGCCGTCTGATGAAGGAAGGTAAAAAGGACGAAGCTGAGCAGGTTAAGGCTCAGGTGGCTACGCTCAAGGAGAAATCAAAAGAACTCGATGACTCAATGGCAAAGGCTCAGGAAGAGATGACGGCCCTGCTCTGTCAGATACCAAACATCCCTTACGACGAGGTTCCTGAGGGCAAGGCCGCTGAGGACAACCATGTGGTAAAATCGAATCTGAAAGAGTGCAGTGCTGAAGACACTGTAGGAAATTGGAACGTAAACCCAAAGCTTGGCATTGCCAATCCCCTGCCCCATTGGGAACTCGCCAAGAAATACAATCTTATCGACTTCGATTTGGGGGTGAAGATCACTGGTGCAGGATTCCCTGTCTATATCGGCAAGGGAGCCCGTCTGCAGCGTGCGCTCATCAATTTCTTCCTCGATGAGGCTCGTAAGAGTGGATACACAGAGATTATGCCTCCTACGGTAGTAAATGCTGCGTCAGGTTACGGCACAGGCCAGCTGCCTGATAAGGAGGGGCAGATGTACCATGCAGAGATTGATGATTTCTATCTCATCCCTACCGCCGAGGTTCCTGTAACGAATATCTATCGCGACGTGATTCTCGATGAGAAAGATCTTCCCATCAAGAACTGTGCCTATACCCAGTGCTTCCGTCGTGAGGCTGGCTCATACGGTAAGGATGTACGCGGACTGAACCGTCTGCATGAATTCTCGAAGATTGAGATTGTACGCATCGATAAGCCTGAGCACTCCAAGGAAAGCCACAAGGAGATGCTGGAGCATGTCGAGGGATTGCTGAAGAAGCTCGAACTGCCTTACCGCATTCTGCTGCTCTGTGGTGGTGACCAGAGCTTTACTTCTGCTATCTGCTATGACTTTGAGGTCTATTCAGAGGCTCAGGGTCGCTGGCTTGAGGTTTCAAGTGTATCTAATTTTGACACCTATCAGGCAAATCGTCTGAAATGCCGTTACCGCCGTGAGGACACCAAGAAGACGGAACTCTGCCATACGCTTAATGGTTCTGCCCTCGCACTGCCACGCATTGTGGCTGCCCTGCTGGAGAATAATCAGACGGAAAATGGCATCAAGATTCCCGCTGCCCTTGTTCCTTATATGGGCTGCGACATCATTGACTAAACAACACTAAACAAATATTATGAACAAAATTGTAAGAAAAGAGCAGTTCTCTGAGAAGGTTTTCCTTTTCGAGATTGAAGCTCCTCTGATTGCGAAGAGTCGCAAGGCCGGCAACTTCGTTATCGTACGTGTAGGTAAGAAAGGTGAACGTATGCCGCTTACCATTGCTGCCGCAGATATCGAGAAAGGCACCATCACTCTGGTAGTCCAAATGGTAGGCTTGTCTTCGAAGAAACTCTGTGCCCTCAACGTAGGTGATTATGTGACAGATGTTGTAGGTCCGCTTGGAAATCCTACAAAAATCGAAAAATATGGTACGGTCGTCTGTGCTGGCGGTGGACTGGGTGTGGCACCTATGCTGCCCATTATCCAAGCACTCAAAGCCGCGGGCAATCGCGTGCTCTCAGTAATGGCTGGACGCTCAAAGGACCTCATTATTCTTGAAGATAAGGTACGCGAGAGTTCTGACGAGGTTATCATCATGACCGATGACGGTAGTTACGGCGAGAAAGGCGTAGTGACCGTTGGTATCGAAAAGTTTATCGAGCAGGAGCCTCATGTCGACAAGGTGTTCGCTATTGGCCCTCCAATTATGATGAAGTTCTCGAACCTCACCGCTCAGAAGCACAACATTCCTTGCGAGGTATCGCTTAATACCATCATGGTAGATGGAACAGGTATGTGTGGTGCGTGCCGACTCACCATTGGAGGTAAGACCAAGTTCGTATGCATCGATGGTCCTGAGTTTGACGGTGCCTTAGTTGATTGGGACGAGATGTTTAAGCGTATGGGGACTTTCAAGCGCGAAGAGCAGGAAGAACTGGCCCACTACGAGGAACATTTGGACAGTATCAATGCTGATGAGAAAGCCGAGACCAAGACAACCGATGTCGTGATGGATGCTGATCCTACTAACGACTCGATTGAAGTATTGACTGATCGCAATGCACCTTGGCGCAAGGAACTTCAGCAGAGCATGAAGCCCAAGGAGCGTACGCAGATCGAGCGCGTCATCATGCCCGAGCTCGACCCTGTATATCGTGCAACAACACGTACGGAAGAGGTTAACATCGGTTTGACCAAGGAGATGGCAATGACAGAGGCCAAGCGCTGTCTCGACTGTGCCAAGCCGAGTTGTGTTGAAGGCTGTCCTGTAAACATTAATATTCCATCGTTCATTAAGAACATCGAGCGTGGTCAGTTCCTGGCTGCCGCCAAGGTGCTCAAGAACACCTCTGCCCTACCCGCTGTCTGCGGCCGTGTTTGTCCGCAGGAAAAACAGTGCGAGAGCAAGTGTATCCACCTGAAGATGAACGAGCCTGCAGTAGCCATCGGCTATCTGGAGCGTTTCGCTGCTGACTTTGAGCGCGAGAGCGGTAACATCTCACTGCCCGAGATTGCACCTGCCAACGGTATTAAGATTGCCGTGGTTGGTTCTGGCCCTGCTGGATTGAGCTTTGCCGGCGACATGGTAAAGAAGGGCTATGATGTCTACGTTTTCGAGGCCTTACACGAAATTGGCGGTGTACTGAAGTATGGTATCCCTGAATTCCGTCTGCCGAACAAGATTGTCGATGTAGAAATCGAGAACCTTGCCAAGATGGGCGTTCACTTCCAGACTGACGTCATCGTGGGTAAGACCATCAGCGTTGAAACGCTTGAGCAACAAGGCTTTAAGGGCATCTTCGTAGGTTCTGGCGCTGGTCTGCCTAATTTCATGAACATCCCTGGTGAGAACAGCATCAACATCATGTCAAGTAACGAATACCTGACTCGTGTAAATCTGATGGATGCTGCCAACCCCAAGACCGACACCCCATTGAACCCTGCCAAGAGTGTACTCGTGGTTGGTGGTGGTAATACCGCAATGGACTCTTGTCGTACAGCTAAGCGTCTGGGGGCTGACGTCACATTGGTATACCGCCGTTCTGAGGTTGAAATGCCTGCCCGTCTCGAGGAGGTAAAGCATGCTAAGGAAGAGGGCATCAAGTTCCTCACCCTTCATAATCCTATCGAGTATATCGCTGATGAGCAAGGTGCTGTTAAGCAGGCCGTGCTACAGGTGATGGAACTTGGCGAGCCAGATGCATCAGGCCGTCGCAGTCCTGTTCCTGTTGAGGGTAAGACTGTTACACTCGATGTCGATCAGGTGATTGTCGCTGTAGGTGTATCACCTAACCCGCTGGTACCTAAGAGTATCGAAGGTTTGGAGCTGGGACGCAAGAATACCATTGCCGTTAGCGAGGAGATGCAGTCATCGCGAAAGGAGATTTTCGCCGGTGGTGATATCGTGCGTGGTGGCGCAACAGTAATCCTCGCCATGGGCGACGGACGTCGCGCTGCCCTCAACATGGATAAGCATCTGCGTGGAGAAGCTTAATCAGGATAAAGAGAGCCATCGCCTAGAGAAGCGTTTGAACGAACGGTTTATCAAGGCGATGGCTACTTATCATCTGATAGAAGATGATGACCGTATCCTTGTGGGACTATCTGGAGGTAAGGACTCGCTCCTACTGACAGAACTATTGGCTAAGCGTTCATGCATCCAGCACCCACGATTCAAAGTAGAGGCCTTGCATGTAAGAATGGAGAACATCCACTACGAGTCTGATACAAGTTATCTTGAGCAGTTCTGCGGCAATCTTGGTGTAAAGCTCCACATAAGGACGACAAGTTTCGAGATAGGCTCACCTGCAAATGCCCGAGATGCCCGCAGACAAAAGCAGCCATGTTTCCTCTGTTCGTGGATGCGACGTAAAGAACTCTTTAATCTCGCACAAGAACTGGGTTGTAATAAGATTGCTCTAGGGCACCATCAGGATGACATCCTACATACGGCTCTGATGAACCTGACCTTCCAAGGACGGTTTGGCTCGATGCCGGCACTTCTGAAAATGCGAAAAATGCCCCTGACGATCATCCGTCCGCTCTGTATGATGGAGGAAAAGGATATCAAAGCCTACGCAGATCTGCATGGTTATCAGAAACAAGCGAAACTTTGTCCCTATGAGACCGACTCACATCGAACGGACATCAGACGACTCTACGAAGAGATTGAACGTATGAATCCAGAGGCTCGTTATAGTATATGGAATGCCCTCAATGCCGATAGTAAGCTAATTGAAGAAACCTGAATTATGACCATCAAGAAAATATCGATACTCGCATTAGCAATCTTTCTGCCACTCTCCATGGGTGCACAGAAGAAAAAGAAACGTGTGGTGAAGAAACCTGTGATTGAAGTACCACAGGAAGATCCTCGCATCACGAACATGCGGGAGATGACCCAACAGATTATCATCATCGACAGTATCGTGACTGATAAAAAGCAGTTTCTTACACATCTGAAGCTCTCCAACGAGACTGGACGTGTGATGACTACACGCTCTTTCTTTGGTAACGATAAGGCCGATAGCACGAGTATATTCCTTAATGAGATGGGTAACAAGGTCTATTTTAGTCAACCTGACGCCAATAATCTACAGCAACTTTATACGAGCGACAAGCTTGGCAATGAGTGGAGTCAGCCACAGCGACTTGAGGGATTAAGTGAGGGGATCAGCGAAGCTGCATATCCATTTATGCTTACTGACGGCATCACATTCTACTTCGCAGGTAAGGGCGAAGAGAGCATCGGCGGCTATGACATTTTTTTCACGCGATATAACTCTCATAACGGTAGTTTCCTTAAGCCCGAGAATCTGGGTATGCCTTTCAATTCAGAGGCCAACGACTATATGTATGCTATCGACGAACTCAACCACATAGGCTATTTCGCAAGCGATCGTCGTCAGCCTGAAGGAAAAGTGTGCATCTATGTGTTCATACCATCCGAGAGCCGTCGCACCTATGATAGTGCCTTGTATACCGAGCAGCAATTACGAAATCTGTCTGACATCAGCAGTATCGCTGACACTTGGGGCAATGGGGCTGAGCGCAAAGCTGCCATTGCCAGATGGAAGCAGATTGGGATAGCCAAGGCAGACAGGGACAATCCAAAAACCAGTGCAACCCACATGGAGCTTATAATCAACGACGCTCTCACCTACTCCAGCGCCAATGATTTCAAGTCAACTGAAGCAGCAAGACACTACCGACAGTTAGTTGCAGACCGTCAGAAGCTAGAGAAAATGACCACGGAACTTGCAGCAAACCGTGATATGTATGCAAAAGCCGATAAGGCTGGTAAACAGAGGCTTGAAGGACTAATCCTAAAAGCAGAAGAAGAGGTCAAGTTGTTGAACTATCGCATCAAACAACTTGAGAATCAGACTAGAAATGCAGAAATCAAAGTTATCAACTAATACACAAGTCTATGAATAAAAAACATTTTCCTGAATCTGAACTGATTATCAATGCTGATGGTTCTTGTTTCCATCTGCATCTGAAGCCAGAACAGCTTGCCGACAAGGTTATTCTTGTGGGCGATCCTGCACGTGTGAATACCGTTGCTGCACATTTCGACTCGAAAGAGTGTGAGGTCAGCAGCCGTGAGTTCCATACCATTACTGGTATGTATAAAGGCAAGCGCATCACTTGCCAAAGTCATGGTATCGGCTGTGACAACATCGATATCGTGGTCAACGAGCTCGACACGCTCGCCAACATCGACTATAATTCCCGTGAGGAAAAAGACGAGCACCGCACGCTGACGATGGTACGCATTGGAACCTGTGGCGGACTGCAGCCTTTCACCCCGACGGGCTGTTTTGTGGCTTCCGTGAAGAGTATCGGCTTCGACGGTTTGCTGAACTATTATGCTGGTCGTAATGTGGTGTGCGATATCGATATGGAGAAGGCTTTTACAGAACACATGCAGTGGGATCCCATCAAGGGCGCACCTTATGTGGCTTTGGCAGATGAAGAGCTCATCGACCAGATAGCTCAGGACGATATGGTGCGCGGCTACACCATCTCTTGCGGCGGATTCTATGGTCCTCAGGGGCGCATACTCCGTGCAGACATCGCCGACCCCAAGCAGAACGAGAAGATTGAGTCCTTCGAATACGATGGGATGAGGATCTGTAACTTCGAGATGGAGTCATCGGCAGTGGCTGGTCTCGCCTCTCTCTTAGGCCATCGCGCCATGACCTGCTGTATGGTCATCGCCAACCGCTACGCCAAGAAGATGAATACCGAGTATAAGAACTCCATCGACACACTGATCACTAAAGTTTTAGACAGAATATGATTGTTATGATTGTCTGTATCGTATTTGCCATTATGTTTCTCGTCCTTGCCGTCATCTTCCTGATGGGCAAGGGCGATATGCTCATTGCAGGCTACAATACCGCCAGCGAAGAAGAACGCAAGACTATCGATATCAAGCGACTAAGAATTGTCATGGCCGTCCTGATGGTGGTAACCGCCGTCTTTTGCACCATTGTGCCTCTCCTCGGCAATGATAAAAATTCACTATTGGCGGCTGCTGGCATTTTTCTCGCTATAATCTTCGTCGGCATCATCATTGCCAATACCTGGACAAAGAAGAAATGACTATCTGTGCATTAGCAACAGCTCCGGGCGGAGCCCTTGGAATCATCAGGATCTCAGGCCCGAAAACGCTTGAGATTCTTTCGCGTGTTTTCACCAAGAATCTGACGGAAGCCGATGGCAACACCATTCACTACGGCCACATTAAAGATGGTGAGGTGGTTGTAGACGAAGTGCTGGTGAGCGTATTCCGCGCGCCCCACTCGTACACGGGCGAAGAAAGTGCAGAGATTTCATGTCATGGTTCGAGCTACATCCTCAATCGCGTGTTATCCTTGTTGATAGAGAACGGATGCCGTCAGGCTGGACCTGGCGAATTCACCCAGCGAGCCTATCTCAACGGCAAGATGGATCTTTCGCAAGCAGAGGCTGTAGCCGATCTCATAGCCTCATCAAATAAAGCCACACACCAGATAGCGATGAGCCAGTTGCGAGGACATTTCTCTTCCCAACTTGCACAGCTCCGCGAGCAACTCCTGAAGCTCACCTCATTGTTAGAACTGGAGCTTGACTTCTCCGACCATGAAGACCTGGAGTTTGCTGATCGCAACGAGCTTCAAGAACTTACCAAAACAATTGACAACCATATCACTCGGCTCGCTCGCAGTTTTGAGACGGGGCAAGCCCTAAAACAAGGTATCCCTGTGGCCATCGCGGGCAAGACCAACGTAGGGAAGTCCACCCTTCTAAACACCCTGTTGAAAGACGATCGCGCCATCGTTTCAGATATTCATGGCACCACGCGCGACACTATCGAAGATACCATCGACATACGAGGTATTACCTTCCGTTTCATCGACACAGCAGGCATTCGCCAGACCACAGATGCCATTGAGCAGATTGGTATAAACCGCACCTATGCCGCCATTGAGAAAGCACGCATCGTACTCTGGCTCATTGATGCCAAACCTAGCGAAGAAGAGATTAAAGATATGCACGGACGATGCAAGAATAAATCGCTGGTTATCATTCAAAACAAGATCGACAAGACCAGAGAAGATATCAACTCGTCACTATCTACTTTTCAAGCTCCACTTCTCAAAATCTCAGCCAAATACAACCAAGGCATCGATGATCTTGAACAAGCCATATATCAGGCAGCAAACATTCACGACCTACAGCAGGATGACGTCATCGTTACGAACGCCCGCCATTACGACGCATTGACCAGAGCTCATGAACACATCCTACGTGTGATAGACGGTCTGCAGTTACAATTAAGCGGAGACCTCCTCAGCGAAGATCTTCACCAAGCCCTTGACACCCTCGCCGAAATCACAGGTGGCCAAATCACCCCTAATGAAGTTTTAGGAAATATCTTTAAAAATTTCTGCGTGGGAAAGTGATTTTTTGCAAAGAAAAGCATACTATATGCAAATATGGCTCGTAAATCGCATGATTTCAAGCATTTAAAATTTCGTCTATTTTTGCAGATTCTTGATTTTTAGGTGCTAAGCCGACGGATAATGAGCGCATAGAGGATATTGGCCAGATACTCCCATTGTAACGACCATATAGGGCCGTTCAGCGGATTGGTTTCTCCCTATCCGCGCACCTCCAGCCCTTTCGGCACAGGAATCATGGTGAACGACCAGAGCATGGCCAGCACTACCAGCCACCACGGTGACTGGGCAATGCCTGGAAAGGCATCACACTGCTGGAAGTAGAACAGCAATTTAGTACCAGTCATGTTTCTCATCTCTGTTTAGTGCGGCTATGTCGGCCATCTCTTGATCAGTAAGTACGAAATCGAAAATGTCGATATTCTCGGCTATATGGGCAGGATTGCTGCTGCCAGGAATGGCCACCACACGGCGCTGGTAGTGCCAGCGCAGGATAACCTGTACCACCGACTTGCCGTGTGCCTCGGCAATACGCTCAAGAACAGGGTCTTTCAGCAATTCCGACTGATGGCCACGGCCTCCTAACGGATACCAAGCCTGAACGACTATGCCCTGAGAGTGGATGTAGTCCACTACATCCGTATCCTGGTAATAGGGATGGATCTCATTCTGCACCAGTACTGGTTTGATGCTCACTTGCGGCAGGAACCTCTTCAGTTCGTCAATATAGAAGCATGAGATACCTAAAGAGTGGTTTTTCCCTGCCTCGACCTGCTTCTCCATCGCCTTGTAGGCTTTTACATCGTTGTCGCCCGGATGGTGGAGCAGCATGATGTCCACATAGTCGATGTTGAGCTTGTCAATACGTTCCTGGATGGCTTGTTCTGGGTTGGCAAACTGTGAACCTGGGTAGATCTTGGTGATGACTGTCACATCCTCGCGCTTGCAGATGCCGTCGGCTATAGCCTGTCGCACGGCACGGCCCACCTCATCCTCATTGCCGTACATATAGGCGGTATCGATAAGGCGGTAGCCGTTTTTCAAGGCCGTATAGACGGAGTTGAAGCAGGTCTCGTTGTGAAGTGAATAGGTGCCTATGCCGAAGGCCGACATCCTGAGTCCGTTGTTGAGCATAATCGTAGGGGCCAAATGTTGTTTGTTTTCGTCGAAGGTGATGCTGTCCACCGTCGTTACGTCTATCTGCTCTGTCCACCCGTCAGCATAGTGTACTCGCATACACTGGGCGTGGGTGAACAAAGTGGATGCCATCATAGCCAGTGTACAAAATTTACGAAGGTGTGCCATGACTGTTGTGGGCATTACTTCAGGTTCTTGTTGAAAAAGTCTGCGAGCTTGTCCCAGGGGATGAGGTTCTTGGGCTCGCCCTTGCCTACCAACTCAGTATAGCCGCCGTCGTAGAGGTCGCAATGCGATGCACCTGGAATGATGAGCAGCTCTTTGTTCTCTGGATTGGGATTGGGCTTGCCCACGACATTATATCCCTCGGCCTTGCCTTCCACCATATATTGATAGGCAGCCTCGCCGAAGTAGCGCGAGTGAGCTTTCTCGCCGTGCATCACGAGAACGGCCGAGCGAATCTCGTTGATGTAGTAGAGGAAGCGGCTGTTGGCAAATGCCTGTGTGCCGATAACGCGCCAACCGTCGTTTGAGTTACCGCTGCGCTTATGATAGCCACGCGGGGTGATGTAGTAGTCGTAGTAGTCCTTCACGAACTGCGGAGCATCATTGGGTAATGGATTTACCACACCCCCAGCCATAGCCATCGGGTCGGCGAGGCGCTGCTTGGCCATAGCCTCACGGGCTGCATGGCGCGACTCCTCCTTGTCCTCGCTGTCGAAGTAGCCGTTGCCACTGACGCGGGTCATATCATACATGGTGCTTGCAACCGTAGCCTTGATGCGAGTGTCGGCAGCGGCAGCATTCAGGGCGATGCCTCCCCATCCGCAGATGCCGATGATACCGATTTTGTCAGCATCCACATTCTCCTGCTTAGAGAGGAAGTCAACAGCCGCCATAAAATCCTCGGTATTGATGTCGGGCGAGGCTGTGCGTCTCGGCTCACCACTACTTTCACCAGTGTAAGAGGGGTCAAAGGCAAGTGCCACAAAACCGCGTTCGCCCTGAGCATCCTTCGGCTCATAGAGGTCGGCTGCGAGGGTCAGTCCATACTGTGTTTCAAATGTCACCTTTCGGTGGTTCACCTTGTCGCTCAGAGGGAACACTTTATCCCACTCCTGCGTTAATTCTAACTTCTGCATATTCTCTTCTGTTTTAGTTTGATTGTCTTTCTGGTTGCATGCTGCAAGCACTCCGACCATGAGTATTGTTGCTAATAATACCTTTTTCATATTCTTCTTTTATTTGTTGTTTACTTGATACCTAATCCATACGATGCCGTCCTGTTCTTCCACACTCTTGAAAGTAAGGCGTACAGGTTTACGGCCCATCGGCCTGCCATCGAAAGCAGCAGCCATACCCCCTCGTCCGTCTATGCCATAGCCGTACATCATGCTCACCTCGTCTATCAGGCCGAGGTCGAGCATGGAACCGTTGATGTTTCCGCCACCGACCACCGCCAGACGTTCTATACTGAAGACTGCACGCAACGTCTCCATTGCCGAAGGAAGGTCTATGCCATTGCATCCAGTGGTAATATAAGATATGTGTTTGCTTTTAAGGTAGTCAAGATACTCCTGGCTTGCCTGCTCCGAAAGAATCATCAGCAGGGGGCGGCCAAAGATTTCGGTGGTATTGTCGTCCCACAGCAATGTGCCACGTGTGTCTACGCCGATTGCATAGCTCGCCGCTTCTACAGCCTTGTAGAGCTGCTGCCCAGCATCTTCATGGGGTCTCTGTTGTTGGAACACACCGTCTTGTGCATAGTGCATGGCCAACGTTGTCTTGCCCTCCAGTGTCGAAGGACAGCCGAGTTGTGCCAAAGCCTCATAGTAATGGTTGGTGTCGTCTATCTGCTCGGTCATTTCGCAGTCTATCCTGCCGTCGAGCGAAGCCATCATGTGGCAAATAATGTATGGTCTCATTTCTGTCTTGTTTTAAAATCAGCTGCAAAGGTACGGCGAAAATTCCATAACCCGCATAGACAGATTACGGACAAAACTACCCGAAATGAGTTTTTTTATTATTTTCGTTGACGGTCGAAGAATTGGCGTGGGGTCTGCCCTGTTGCATTCTTGAACATCCGAGAGAAGTGCTGGGGGTATTCAAAGCCCAGTTCTTCGGCCACCCTGTCAATGGTCTTGCCGCTAAGAATGAGATTCTTGGCACGCATCACCACGAAATTGCGTATGTAGTCCTTCGGACTCTCGCCAAGGGCATCTCTGATGATGTCACCAAAATAGCTTGGCGACAGACATAGTTCGCTGGCACAGTATTTCACACTGGGTAAGCCGTTCGTCTTTTGCATGCCACGCGTATAATAATCGGTCAACACCTGCTGAAAACGGCTGAGAATGTCGCTGCCTGCCGCTGTCATCTCCTTGAACTGGCGGTAGTAGAAACGGTTGCAGTAGTCAAGAACAAGCAGAATGTAATTTCTGATAATCTCATTATGCCCGAATGACTGAGACTGCGTTTCCAGTTCTCGGCGTAAGTTTGCCATGAGTTGACTCAGGACGTCTTTTTCCTCGGGAGTCAGGATGAGCGCTTCGTTTGAATGATAGGAAAAGAACTGATAGTCATCGAGCTTCTGTTCGATGAGCGAACCTTGTATGAGCTCGTTGTCGAACAGCAGCACCCAACCATGGTATTGCCGTCGTGTGCCGTCATCCAGTTTGCCGCATATCTGTCCGGGTGAATAAGCCATCAGAGAACCGTCGCCCTCATGATAGGTTCCGATGCCATAAGTCAGACCTTCCGGGAACTCCTCTTGCATAAAAATACCGTAGCAACTGATCCTGTTCAACGTGTGCCGTATCTCGCCTACCTCGTCATAGTGTATCACCGAGACGTGGGAATGATAGATTGGCGCACCGATATCCTGTGCGTAGTCATTTGCTTCGTTGATATACAAATCTATCGTCATAACCTCTTATTATCTTGATGTGACCCATCTTAAAATCCTAATCTACAGAAGGGATGCAAGGAAAGGATCTTCCGCCTATTCACCCAAGCCCCACTCTGCTCCGCATTTCGAAGGGCACTATGTTGAGGGGATGGAGGAATGGGCAAGCCACTATTGCACAAGTCAGCAGCCCTTACATCCTCAACAGAAAACGTAGGAAAACTATGAATAGCTCTATCTTCAATCCACTTTTGTAATGTCATAACGAGTAATTTTGGCGCAAATATAATAAAAAAACATTACCTTTGTACTGTTTTCGCCTAAAATCACACTATTTTATAGATTTCTATCTCCAAATTCGCATTTTTAAAATACACGCATATAACTCTAAATACACGGGCCAATAGCATTCTGAGAAAGGAAATCACACTCTCTACTACGAAAGAACTGACAGCATCAATAAGTGCTGTCAGTTTCTTTGTTTTCTTCCCGCACGCACTTTAGGTGAATCGAGATGGTAGAATAGAGAGATTTCATCCATATCAAATTGGGACTTTAAAAAAAGATTCGCGCCAGTGGTTGAAGCAGGAGACATAACAGGCTGATGAAGCCTTTTTCGTAGCACTAAATACCTACTTCATGTTAATCTGCTTTTGCTGGCTGTCACAGGTGGGCAATGCTAAAACACCGCGTTTTAGGTATTGTGCATCTTGTTAATTTGTTATACCTTTGCACCCGATTAATTTGTATCAACTATAAAGCAGATGAGCTATGGGACTATTAAAAACGTTTTTCACCAACTGTGCCTGTCCGCAAGGACGGATGGGACGTGCGATGCTGAAGTTTATGAATCTCTGTCATGCTCCGCTGACGAACTGGGGACTGAAACTGGTCAACATTCAGGATGGCTGGACGATGCTTGATATCGGCTGTGGCGGCGGTGCCACCTTGCAACGGCTGCTGAAGCGGAGCGAGGGATCAACGGTCTATGGCATCGACATCTCTGAGGAAAGCGTAGCGAAAGCCAGGAAGGTGAATGCCGAGGTGCTCGACAAGCGGGTGTTCATCACTCAGGGTTCTGCCGAAAAGTTGCCTTACGAAGACGGGAAGTTCGATCTCGTAACGGCGGTAGAGACGGTATATTTCTGGCCAAACCTAGCTGACTGTCTTCAAGAGGTGCGCCGTGTACTGAAGCCTGGCGGAAAATTCGCCATTCTGGTAGAAGTAATTGATGGCGACTCCATGTGGACGAATGTCGTAGAGGGCATGACGGCCTATTCGCCGGAGGAACTGAAGACGCTGCTCGACGATGCAGGCTTCATCCAGACTGAGATTCACCGCATGAAGCCATCGAATGCTACTATCATCGGCGTGAAGGCATAGTTTGCCTACGCCTTGACTTTGTCGAGTTCCATCGCGACTCAGCCGTTTAAGCAAGCTTAACGGCGCTCGCTGCTCTGTCACTTGTGGTTATAGTACCTGATGAGCAGGGCTACGCCTATAAAAGCCAGAACGAATTCAAGGGCTACGATAAAGATATACTGCATAGCGATAATGGTTTTATAAGTTAGGCGAAATGGCGCAGATCCAGTTATAGAGATTGCACTTGGGAGAATCTGCATAGAGATAGTCACCAACGATGTGCGCCCCGTTCTCCCTGAGTTCGCGACAGAAGGCATCGGCATAGATACCGTTGTCGTGCCTGTTGCCATGAGCCACCATAACGGCGAGGTTCTTGCCCCTCAGACTGGCACAACGGAACATCTGACTGGCATACTGCCAATGCGGTGACAGATTGCCACCATCCTGAAACTCGACAGCAAGGACAAGACTCTGGCTGTTCTCGATCTGCCTGACGTTCATACTCTGGACACTGACGGTCTCAGCACCCAACTTGTCGGCTATCTCTTCAGCAATAGCCTGACAACTGTCGTACACGACGACGATTGATTCATGTTTCATAATCCCACAAAAATGTTTGTTTCGCCTCACGCCCTTACATCGAGAGCCGTTTGGCATATTACCGAAAAAGGCTGGTCTTCAGACTTTCCTCCACTCCCAAGCGCCTTCTCACCCAAATGGGCAATGGCGTGATTTAGCGAGAACAAAGCCGAATGCATTCGAACTTTGTCGAGCGTGAACGCTATCAAGCGAAGCTTAATGGCGTTTATGCTTAGGAGCCATAACGGAGTTCACTGCTGCGGGACAGTCGGAGATTCACACTCCAGTTCCCAATTAAGCACAGCTAAGTGCACCTTTACGGGCGACTCTTTCCAGAATCACGCTACAAAGGTAAGATTATTTTCTGGAAACGCATCAGTTTTTCAGATTTATTCTTAATATTGGGGGCAAAAAAACAAAGAATTATCAATAATTCGTAACTTTACACCCAGAATCAAGCTCCAATCTTCACTCGCTTAATCGCAGCCTTGCGGGCTTCCTTCCAACGAGGGAAGAACTTGTCCATCAGAGCATGGAAGCGGGCATTGTGACTGGGTTCCAACAGATGGCACAGCTCATGAACCACCACATGCTCGACACACCATTCCGACAACAGCAGCAGATAGGCCGAGAAGCAGATGGACTTGTCCCTGACATTGCAGACACCCCATCGTGAGATCATCGCCTTGTAATAGACCACGGAAGGCTTCACGCCCATCTCCTTGGAGTGGCTCTCCACCATCGGCTCTATCAGGGCTTTCAGTCGTCGCAGGGCTTCGTCAGCCTGTTCCCTCGTCCTTAGCGGCAGCTGATTATAAAAGTCAGCCCTGCGCTTCTGGCTCTCGTAGGTTTTCTTACGTGCCTCGGCTATCCACTCGCGGT
>OMXK01000014.1 GCA_900314995.1 uncultured Prevotella sp. | reverse complement strand
TAAAACGGTTCGTTTCTTTTTACCCAAGTGCTTCACATAAGAAAAGCACTCGCTTCTTGTACTACTTCTGTCTATGTAAATCTTTCAAAGAACTCTTTCTTTTTGTGCCTCAGCCCAGATTTTTGAGCGAAAGCGAGTGCAAAGGTACAACAAATATCAATACCCTCCAAATTTTTAAGCATAAATTTTCAGAAATACATAAACTTTTTCGGAATTACTGACAAAATAGACTATTCTTGCAGCATAAAAATATGGGAATCGTGCTATTGCATAGCAAAATTCCCATATAATATATAATAATGTACGCACGAGAACTACTCTCGGCGGCCAAAAATTCTCAGCAGATAAATAAAGAGATTGATGAAGTCAAGATAGAGGGTAAGAGCACCCAGTAAAGCCAATTTCTGGGCACCTTCACTTGCATCAGGAGCCATCAGTAGCATGTTCTTGATCTTCTGGGAGTCATAAGCCGTCAAGCCGACGAAGACCAAAACACCCAGATAGCTCAGGATCATCTCAAGGCCTGTGCTCTTCAGGAAAATATTCACGACCGTGGCAATGATAATACCAATCAGTGCCATAAAGAGGATCTTCCCCATAGATGACAAATCGGTCTTGGTGGTATAACCGATGAGCGCCATGACGGCAAAAGTACCTGCAGTGATAAAGAACACACTCGCAATACTCGACATCGTATAGATGATGAAGATTGACGAGAGCACTGCGCCATTGATGACAGAATAAAGCACAAACATCAAAGTGGCAGTTGTCAGCGACAGTTTATTGATGGCTGCGCTAATACCAATCACTAATGCGAACTCTGCAATGACCAATCCCCAAAAAAGAAGCTGGTTGGTAAACAAAGCATTCATAATGCCTGGGCTTGTAGCCACACCATACGCTGTCACACCTGTAAGCACCAGTGCCAAAGTCATCCACACATAAACTTTCCGCATCAAGACGGGAAAGGCTGCCGACACCGAGAGCTCCCGCTCACGTGTCACGGCATCAAAATTCAATTCATTATAATTCATACGCATAATCTTATTTTATCGTTCTACATTCATCATCATACAAATATAATGCCACAAAGTTAAGCAAATACTTTTAATAAACTATAAAATAAGAATAGAAAATATGTAATTATTAGTATTTTTGAAACTTTTTCACTATATTTGTACCCGACTTACAGACTATAAGTAATACACTAACAAATATGAAGATCGGTCTTTTTATTCCCTGTTATGTTGATGTGGTCTACCCGGAAGTGGGTGTCGCCACATACAAACTACTAACACATTTGGGGCTTGATGTGGATTATCCACTCAATCAAACCTGCTGTGGACAGCCCATGGCGAATGCCGGATTTGAGAAGCAGGCCATTCCGCTTGCGGAAAAGTTCGAAGACAAGTTCAAGGGGTTTGATTATGTCGTAGCACCATCTGTCAGTTGCACGGCTTTCGTGAAGTTAAACTATCCAAGACTATTGAAAGGTCATCATGAATGCACCACTTCCGAGAAGATTATGGACGTGGTAGAATTCCTGCACGACGTCATCAGAGTGGACAGGCGTCTCGGCACCTTCCCCCACAAGGTTAGTCTCCACAACTCATGCCATGGTGTCAGAGAACTCGGGCTCAGTTCGCCCAGCGAGGAGAATGTACCAAAGTTCAACAAGATAAAAGACCTGTTAGAACTGGTCGACGGCATTCAGGTGGTAGAGCCCGAGCGTCCTGACGAGTGCTGTGGTTTCGGCGGTATGTTCGCTATAGAAGAGACTGCCGTCAGCGCCCAGATGGGTAGGGACAAGGTGGAGCGTCATATTCAGACTGGTGCCAGTTATGTGACGGGGCCAGACTGTTCCTGTCTGATGCACATGGCCGGTATCGCTAAGAAAGAAGGCATGAACATCCAGTTCAAGCATGTGGTAGAAATCCTGGCCGCCGGGCTCTGATGAGTGAAGAGTGAAAAGTGAAGAGTGAAGAATTTTGAGTGAAGAATTATGAGTACAGGACATAGCAAAGCAGCAAAAGAGTTCTTGAAGAACCAGACATACGCCAAGTGGCACGATGCCACTTTCTGGTCAGTACGCACCAAACGTGACAAAATGGCATACGGTCTTGACGAGTGGGAGCAGTTACGAGAAAAGGCCTCGTTGATCAAGCGACATACCATCACCCACCTAGACGAATATCTCGACCAGTTCTCTACGAATGCAGAAAAGAACGGTTGCATCGTCCATTGGGCTAAGGATGCCCGCGAATTCAATCAGATTGTGTACGGCATTCTGAAGCAGCACAACGTGAAGAAGATGGTAAAGTCGAAGTCGATGCTGACAGAAGAGTGCGAGATGAACCCCTATCTGGAAGCGAAGGGCATCGAGGTCGTGGAGACTGACCTCGGCGAGCGCATCATCCAGCTGAAGGGTCAGAAGCCGAGTCACATCGTGATGCCCGCCATCCATCTGAACCACGACGACGTAGGCGAGCTGTTCGAAGAGAAAGGTATCTCGACGGAGAAAGGCAATCACGACCCCACCTATCTCACTTATCGCGCCCGTCTCAGTCTGCGTAACGAATTCCTCACGGCAGATGCCGGTATGACGGGCGGCAACTTCGGCATTGCCTCCACAGGCGATATCGTGGTATGCACCAACGAAGGCAATGCCGACATGTCGACTTCATGCCCGAAGTTGCACATCGCCGCCATCGGCCTGGAGAAAATCATCCCCGACTATGATTGTCTGGCCGTATTCCAGCGCATGCTCTGCCGCGCAGGAACTGGTCAGCCCACAACCACCTACACCTCACATTTCCGCAAGGCCCGTCCAACGGCAGAACCGATGCACATCATCCTGGTAGACAATGGCCGCAGCGAGTGGATCAGCAATCCTGAACACTGGGAATCACTGAAGTGTATCCGTTGCGGATCATGCATGAACAGCTGTCCCGTGTATCGTCGCAGTGGCGGTTATTCCTACAGTTATTTCATTCCCGGGCCTATCGGCATCAACCTCGGTATGCTCCGTAATCCACAAAAGCACTCCGGCAATGTCAGCGCCTGCACACTCTGCAACAGTTGTCAGACACTCTGCCCCGTAAAGGTGAACCTTGGCGACCAGATCTACCTGTGGCGCCAGCAACTTGACGAATTCGGGACAGCCAATCCTCAGAAGAAGCTCATGTGTAAGGGTATGAGTGTGCTCTATGGCAGCAGCGGCATCTACAACGCAGCCACAGCCATGGCTCCAATGGCCAACCTGATACCTTCGCCCCTGATGAACCTGAAACTGAATCCATGGGCAGAAGGCCATAAGATGATGACTTTCCCGAAGGAGACATTCCATGCCATGTGGAAGAAGGGCAAAGTAAAATAATAATCGGTAATAGATTCGAAAACAATATGAGTAGCAAAGAAGTCATTCTGTCGAAATACAGAAGAAACATAAAGCAGAAATTTGACATGCCTTCGCTCGACGACATCAAGGCAGTCACCTACCCTGACCCCCTGTTGCAGTTCACGACGATGACCGAGTGTGTAGGAGGACATGTGGTGGAGGTGAAAGAAGGTCAGAACATTAACCAGATGATCAAGGAACTCTATCCCGATGCCAAGGAGATCGCCTCTAACCTGCCTGAAATCACGATTGCCACCCGCAATCCTGACACCATCGAAAGTGCACAGGCTCTGAACGGCACTGATGTTGGCATCATCCGCGGAAAGTTCGGCGTGGCAGAGAATGCCTGCATCTGGATTCCCCAGCAGATGAAGGAGAAGGCTGTCTGCTTTATCTCCGAGAACCTGATTATCCTGTTACCGAAGTCGCAGATTGTGAACAATATGCACGAGGCATACAAACGCATTGAGTTCGACCAGACATACGACGGCTACGGCACCTTCATCAGTGGTCCTTCGAAGACCGCAGATATAGCACAAGTGCTGGTGATGGGTGCCCAGGCTGCGCGCAGTGTCACAGTGCTGTTACTACCGGAATAACGAAAGCGAAGTCTCGGCAGGAATCAGTTACGGCTATAACCGTGTGAATGCATTGAGGAGACCGACAACATTTTCGGCTTCTTCGTTTGTCATCGCCTGATGACAAGGGATACTCAATTCCTGCGAATGAATCTGCTCCGTAATAGGCAATGAGCAGGCATTCCATTCCGCATAACACTTCTGTCGATGCGGAGGGGTCGGATAATGGATCTGTGTCTCAACCCCGTGTTCGTGAAGATACGACTGTAACGCATCACGCTTGTCACAGAATACAGGGAAGATGTGCCAAACAGAATCACGTTCAGGCATAGGAATCCGTATCAGAGGATTCTTCACCTTATTAATATATATAGAGGCAATTTCCTTACGGCGGGCATTGTCTTGAACAAGATATTTCAGTTTCACATCCAGCAATGCTGCCTGTATTTCATCCATACGGGAATTGCGCCCCTGGTAATCATGAACATACTTCTGAAAACTCCCATAGTTGCCCAGTGCCCTAACAATATCTGCCAACTGTGCATCATCAGTCGTCACAGCCCCGGCATCACCTAAGGCGCCCAGATTCTTTCCCGGATAGAAGCTATGCCCTGCAGCAACGCCTAAAGAGCCCGTCGTATGCGCACCAAAGCTACAACCATGAGCCTGTGCATTGTCTTCTATCAGTTTAAGACCATGACACTTGCAAATATCGCCAATATGCTCTGTATAGGCACAAATGCCATAGAGGTGGACAATCAGCAGAGCCCGTGTACGAGGGGTGATGGCACGCTCTATCTTTTCATCGTCAATCTGAAGAGTATCAAGTGACGGTTCCACCAGGACTGGAGTCAGTCCGCAGGCTGTTATGGCTAATATACTTGCGATATAGGTATTCGCCGGTACGATAACCTCATCACCTTCCTGCATGACACCCATCTCGATATAGGCTCGGAATATCAGCGTCAATGCATCGAGCCCATTACCGCAGCCAACGCAATAACGGCTGCCGATAAAAGCAGCATAATGGCTCTCAAACAAACGAGTAGCCTCACCCTTCAGATACCAACCACTATCGATAACCCGACTGATGGCCTCACGCAGTTCGGCATCGTGCTGATCGTTGATTCTCTTCAGATCGAGATACTTTATCATAGCGTCCATTCATAAGTGTCATAGCAAACAGCCCTAGCGCCAAAGCCTTCTTTCTGAAAGATAAGCTGGGCATTCAGATCGGCACTGTCGTTGCTGGTGGATTTGCCGAAGTCGATGTAGCGGTAAGTGGCAAAGACCTTGTGAAGCAGTTCATCAAATAACAAGTCGATAGCACCACAAGCCTTACCTTCAGCAGTGGCGGAGATATACTGGGTATGCAGCACCTGCGGCGTGAGGAACAGCACAGTTCCACCCAACACCTGCTCACCATCGAAGACCATAAACAATCGAATTTTATCAGGGAAACGACTATTCAGAAGTATCAGTTCCTCTGCCGAATGCACAGGACGAACACCATATTTCTTCGTCAAGTTTGCATTCAGCACCTGCCAGAAAGCAGCAAAGTCTGTGCTCTCCCGCACTTGCAATCCCTTTCGTTGTGCTTTCCGGATACCCGAGCGACGGGATTCTGTAAAGGGCAGACGACGCTCAGAGATGATGGCTGAAGAAATATCACGGATAATAAGTCGCGCAAAGCAGACACTCGTCAGCGCAAACAGATCCTCCTCTGCCGGTTGCTGGTGATAAATCCAGGGAATCGCCTTATACACCACCTTTCTGACAGCGATGACGCGCAGGTAATCATTGATAGCTTCAAAAGCCTCCTGAACACCTTTGGCAGTACATTTATCGCTCATAACCAGACCGCCGTAGGTCAATCCGCCATGACTGGTTAGCACTTCACCCTTGATATTTGCAGGCAGTAAGGCATACAGCACCCCACGACGGTAGATCATCAGCGAACAGTCTTCAAAACGGTCGGCATGATAGTCCATGAAGCGGCGATCGAAAAGGAAAGTGCCGTTTTTCGATGCAGCCACGAACCTGTTCCATTCGTCATGATGCGCTGAAGTATATCTAACTATTTCGAACATCCGACGTATTTCAGGAAATCATCATAATCGTAGATATAATCATCCTCTTCATAATGCTCGGATGCCAGCACGAGACAAACCGCCCCTGATGAGAAATCATCAAGCGTCCGCCAGGTATTGACATCTATCAGCAGCCCTTGCCAAGGATGATTCAAGAGAACGGTCTTACGTTCATAGCCGTTGTCGAGCGTCACGTGGAAAGACCCACTCAACGCTACGACAAACTGCTTTAAACGTTTATGTGCATGACCGCCACGACTTTCGCCACCAGGAACGTCATAGACCCAATAGGCCCGCTTGATGTCGAATGGCACCATCGTCAGAGCCTCGGCAAATGTCAGATTGCCGCGAGGATCCATGATCTTTGGCAGTTCGATAATCTTAATCTCTAAGCTTTGCATAGGGGTCAGTTCCTAACACCGTCTTTGCCAGACGCTTTGCCTTGTCGCGAAGGGCATTGACATCATCGCCCACCTCTCCGTAACAGAGCACTACACCCATACGGCGGCCCTTGTGAGCCTCGGGCTTTCCAAAGATGCGGATGCGGGTACGATCCTCCTTCAGAGCCTCATCGAGGTTGTAAGGCAACAGCGATCTGTCTACGGGGCTCGAAGCCTCGGTGGGTGACAGGATCACCGCACTTGCTCCTGCATGCTCCAGATGAATGGCAGGAATAGGCAGACCCATAACGGCACGGAAATGCAGTTCGAACTCAGAGAGGTTCGTGGTATGACCAAGCGTCACCATACCTGTATCATGCGGACGCGGCGACAGTTCTGAGAAAATCACCTCACCCTGTTTTGTCAGGAAGAACTCTACGCCCCAGATACCTGCACCCGTCAGAGCCTTCGTCACTTTGTCAGCCATAAACTGTGCCTGCTTAAGCGCCTCATCAGAAATCTTATAGGGCTGCCATGACTCACGATAGTCGCCTGACTTCTGGACGTGTCCAATAGGCGGACAGAAGATGGTGGGCCATCCGTTTTTCTGGGTGACGGTAAGAAGTGTAAACTCTGAATCGAAATCGATGAACTCTTCGATGATCACTTCTTTCACATCACCACGCGAGCCCTCCATAGCTTCACGGAAAGCCTGTTCCAACTCACCGTCGTTATGTACATAGCTCTGACCATGACCAGAGGACGACATCAGAGGTTTAACCACACAGGGGAATCCTATTTCGTCGGCAGCTGCCTTGAACTCCTCGAAAGTCTTTGCGTAGAAATACTTAGCCGTGCGAAGTCCCAATTCCTTGGCAGCCAGATCACGAATGGCGCGACGGTTCATGGTGTAGTTGACGGCACGAGCCGATGGCACGACCTGTATGCCTTGTTCCTCGAACTTAAAGAGGCGTTCAGTGCGGATAGCCTCAATCTCAGGAACGATAATGTCTGGCTGATGCTTTTTGACGACAGCTTCAAGGGCATCACCGTCAAGCATGGAAAACACTTCACGTTCATCAGCCACCTGCATGGCTGGCGCATTATCATAACGATCACAGGCAATCACGTACTGACCAGCACGCATGGCGGCTATCACGAACTCTTTTCCAAGTTCTCCTGAGCCTAATAGCAATATCTTCTTCATATTTTCTGTATTTGTTTAATCATTTGCCACTCGGGGGTTACGGCTAATTTGCGGATACACTGATCGATGCGCTCCATGGCGTTTTCCTCTGAGAGTTCGAACACTTTGGCAATCTCCTGCAGCGACTTGCGCTCAGCACCGAAAAGACCATAGTAATGGGTCACAGCTTCTTCTTCCTCAGGTGGCAGCAGATAGAGCAGATGCTCCAGATAGTGCTCCATCTTGGGGGTAATGCTCTCCGGATGCAGTCCGATATGCACCAGGAAGGAATGGAGGGAACGAGTCAGGTCATCCATCTTAACGGTTAGCGTACATGTTATCGTAATACTTCTGGTAGTCACCTGAAGTCACATTGTCAAGCCACTCCTGATTGTCGAGATACCAGCGGACGGTCTTCTCGATGCCTTCCTCGAACTGCAGTGAGGGTTCCCAGCCCAGTTCTTTCTGGAGTTTGGTGCTGTCGATAGCATAGCGCAGATCGTGCCCGGCACGGTCGGTGACAAAGGTGATGAGATCCATATCCTCGCCTTCTTTTCTGCCAAGCAGACGATCCACCGTCTTAATCACCACCTTGATGATGTCGATGTTCTTCCATTCGTTGAAACCACCGATATTATAAGTATCGGCAATTTTACCTTCATGGAAGATTACATCGATGGCACGTGCATGGTCCTCTACATACAGCCAGTCGCGCACATTCTCACCCTTACCATAGACAGGCAACGGCTTGCGGTGACGGATATTGTTGATGAACAGCGGAATCAACTTCTCGGGGAACTGGTAGGGACCATAGTTGTTCGAGCAGTTGGTCACGATGACGGGCATGCCGTAAGTATCGTGGAAGGCGCGGACGAAATGGTCGCTCGATGCCTTCGAGGCCGAATAGGGCGAATGGGGCTGATACTTCGTGGTCTCCAAGAAGAACTTGTCGCCATAAGCCAGATGATGCTCAGAGCTTGATGCCGTAGTCGTAAACGGAGGTTCGATACCCTCTGGGTGAGTCAGTTCCAATGCGCCATATACCTCATCGGTAGAGATATGGTAGAACCGCTTGCCCTCATACTTCTCAGGGAGGCTCTCCCAATAGAGTTTGGCTGCCTGCAGCAGCGAGAGTGTACCCATCACGTTGGTCTGGGCAAAGGTGAAGGGATCCTTGATGCTCCTATCCACATGTGACTCGGCAGCCAAATGGATGATACCATCCACCTTTTTGTCCTGCATCAGCTTGTAGAAAGCCTCGAAGTCGCATATATCCATTTTCACAAACTCATAGTTGGGCTTGTCCTCGATGTCCTTGAGGTTAGCCAGATTACCGGCATACGTCAGTTTGTCGAGGTTAATGATGTGATACTCGGGATACTTGTTCACAAACAGGCGCACAACATGGCTTCCGATAAAACCTGCGCCACCAGTAATAACAATTGTTCTTTTCATATTCTATTATAATCTTGTATTATTGTTTCCTAAAGTTATAACTTCCAGATCCTTGAATTCCTTCCCGTCGATGGTCAGTCTAATGAGCGTGCGCTCCTTATGCCAACCTTGAATGCCGGCAGCACCTGGATTAATGTGGAGCAGATTCAGTGTCTTGTCATACTTCACCTTCAAGATATGCGAATGTCCTGCCACGAAAAGCTGTGGCGGATTGGCGAAAAGCGTGGAACGCACACTGGGATCGTAGTTACCGGGATAGCCGCCGATATGCTTGATGAGCACATCTACGTCCTCTACCTTAAAACGGTTCAGTTCCCGATACATCAGTCTGAGGTCACCACCGTCGCAATTGCCACACACAGCCCGGAACGTACGGAAAGCCGCCAGTTTCTCTGCCACCTCCACACTGCCGATATCGCCAGCATGCCATATCTCATCGCAGGGTTCGAAATAGTGCAGATATTTCTCGTCCCAATAGCTATGCGTATCGCTCAATATACCTATCCGCTTCATTTTCCAAATCTTTTTCTGATAAACTGGGCAATAATCTTCTCGGTCTCCACCAATCCAAGCACACTCGAATCGATGCAGAGGTCGTAGCTCGAAGCATCGCCCCACTTCTTGCCCGTGTAATAGTTGTAGTAAGCAGCGCGCTCATTCTCCCGTTTCTCGATGAAAGCCCTGGCGGCATCTTCATCCAGATGCTGTTTGTTCATAATCTGCTCAATGCGATATTTCATCGAGGCCGAGATAAAGATGTTCACCGTATGAGGGAAGTCTCTCAGCACATAGTCAGCGCAACGCCCTACAAACACACACGAGCCTTCCTTTGCAGCTTTTCTGATGGCATCGCTCTGAAACTGGAACAGGCTTTCCTGAGAGAAATTGGACTTATACACGTTACTGCTTCCAAAACGGGAAGTCTGCACATTGAACAAGCCTCTCAAGAAGCCTTTCCGCTCGTCATTCTGCTCGAAATACTTCTCAGAGAACCCGCTCTCCTTGGCTGCCAGATTCAGCAGCTCCTGATCATAGTATTTCGCACCGAAATCGAGGGCGAGCATGCGTCCGATATCATGGCCTCCACTACCTAACTGGCGACCAACATTGATGATAATACGCTTATCTTCCATAAGTTTTCAGTTTTTTCATATACCAAATCAGCATCGGTATCGTCATCGCAAACGATCCGAAATCACTCGCCGGCATCGAATACCATACACCATCCAAGCCCCAGAATAAGGGGAAGATGTATGCCATCGGCAACAACAAGATGAGTTGTCGCGACAGAGAGAGGAATATAGACACCTTAACCTTACCTATACACTGGAAGAAATTCGTAATGACAGCCTGCGAACCTACCACGAAGAATACCAGCATATCCAGTTTGATACCTCTTGCTGCCAGATCGATGAGTGTGGGATCAGTAGTGAAGATTCGGGCAATCTGGCGCGGGAACAACATCGACAATGCCCATCCTACCAACAAGATTGCTGTGGCGCAGGCAATGGTCTGCCAAAGGCAGCGGAACATACGGTCGTACTTCTCTGCACCGTAATTATAGCCTACGATAGGCTGCATACCTTGGTTCATGCCCATCACGAACATGAAGAACACCATCACCACCGAGTTGGCTATCGAATAGGCACCAACGGCCATGTCGCCACCATAACGCACGAACTGATTGTTCATGAAGATCACGATAATGCAGCTCGTCACGTTCATCAGGAACGGCGAGATACCGATTGCGATGATATTGTTTACCAAATTCGACTTCAGGCGATAGATGCCTCGCTTCAGATGCAGCAGTTCCTTCTTGTCGGAGAATAGCCACATCTGCCAGCAGAGCGCCAGCGACTGCGACGTGACGGTAGCAAGGGCTGCTCCGCGGATGCCCCAGCGGAACCACCACACGAAGGCAACAACCAATACGATATTGCAGGCCACCGTAAACAGCGTGGCATACATTGCATGACGCGGTTTGCCTGCCGCACGCAGCACGGCATTCATACCGAAGTACATGTGGGTCACCATATTACCAAGCAGAATCACCGTCATGAACTCACGGGCGTAGGGCAGCGTCGCATCCGAAGCACCGAAGAAGATCAGGATAGGATCGAGGAATATCAGACTGACGACCATAAAGGTAAAGCCGATAATCAGATTCAAGGTTACCGTATTACCCAACAAGTGCTCAGCCGTCTGGTAATCGCGCTGTCCTAGTTTCACGCTGATACACGTAGATGAGCCCACGCCCACCGCTGCGCCAAAAGCCGCACTCAAGTTCATAAAGGGGAACGTAATACCCAAACCTGCAATAGCCTCCGGACCTACGATTTGGCCAATCATGGCACGATCGATGATGTTGTAGAGACTCGATGCCGTCATGGCTACGATGGCAGGTAAAGCATACTGCCACAACAGCTGTCCCACAGGTTTTTGCCCCAACTCTAGCGCGCTTTGCTTATTATCCATGCGTACATCCTTTTTTGACGATGCAAAGGTACGATAAATAATCGAAACTACCAAGGAAATTCATTTTAATCTGCGAAGATTTGGCCATGTCGATATTTTCGTGTACCTTTGCAATCGTTATGGCAAAGAACATACTGTTTTTCATTCTTCTCATCCTGACATTTTCGGCGACAGGCAGCGCCAGTCCCAAGATGCGGAAGTATCCGGGAGGCAAATACTGGATCTATCGCTACACCTTGACAGACAAGCAGGACACCCCCTACTCGCTCGAGCATCCAGGACGCTGGCTGTCGCGGAAGTCTATCGAGCGCAGGCGGAAACAAGGGCTGGCCCTTGATTCTACCGATCTCCCCGTCAGTCCGAAATATGTCAGACAGATAGAGAAGACCGCTGCCGAATCCTTCAGGAAGAAACAGCGCCGAGACTCTGAATGGGAAATCATAGGCACCAGCCGATGGAACAACACCCTGCTCCTTCGTTCCAACGACACCACCCTGCTCGCCAATGTGTCTGCCTTGCCATGCATCGCAAAAGCCGAGAAGGTCTGGGAATCGCCCGATTCTGTTGCCGTCATGCTAAAGCAAGACTGCCACCAGAACTTCAATGTCTGGGATAGCATCAAGGGCGTCACCTATGGCAATGGCAAGGAACAGATTGAGATGCTGAGCGGTCATAACCTGCACCGCATCGGCCATAAAGGAAAAGGACTCACGATTGCCGTCCTCGACGGCGGGTTCCAGAATGCCGACATGATTCCTGCCATTCTGCATGCCAACATGATGGGCGCCAAGGACTTTGTCTTTCCCAATAGCCAGTACTTTTACCAAGAGACCGACCATGGCACGAAGGTGCTCTCCGCGATGGCGGCTAATGAGCCAGAAGTACTTATCGGAACAGCGCCCGAAGCCCAATACTGGCTCTTGAGGTGCGAAGATCAGCAGACGGAGCAACCTGTGGAAGAAGATTATTGGACAATGGCGGCAGAATATGCCGACTCACTGGGAGCCGACATCATCAGCTCCAGTCTAGGCTATAACGAATACGACGACTACCCTGGCTACTATCACCAGCACGACCTCGACGGACAGACATCATTCATATCCCATACAGCCTCGATGCTGGCAAAGAAGGGTATCATTCTTGTCAACTCTGCAGGCAATTCGGGCATGGGCCCTTGGAAGAAGATCACGTTCCCTGCCGATGCCTACGACATACTGACGGTCGGAGCCTTGAACACTGAGAAGAAGAACGCTCCGTTCAGCGGTGTCGGCCCCACACAGGACGGACGCGTCAAGCCCGATGTGATGGCACTCGGTAGTCCTACGGCTCTCATCTCAGGCCGAGGTACGATTGTCAGAGACATGGGCACCTCCTTCTCCACCCCGGTGGTGGCAGGTCTTGTAGCCTGCTTATGGCAGGCGCTTCCCGAATTGACAGCCCTGGAGATGATCCAACTGATCAGAGAGTCCAGCAGCAATTATCAGAAACCGGATAATGTCTATGGCTATGGCACTCCGAATTTCTGGCGTGCCTACATGATTGGGAAAAAGAGAATAAGTGAAAGCGTGAAGCGTGAAGAGTGAGAAGAGACTGACACTATACGAACTCAACCATCTGGTGAAAGATGTGCTTGAGAGCGAAATGCCTGATGAATATTGGGTAGAGGCCGAATTGTCGGAATGCAGGGAATCCAAGGGGCACTGCTACATGGAACTGATTCAGAAAGACGAGCGCAGTGCGACACCAATAGCAAAAGCCAGTGCCAAATGCTGGGTTTCCAAATGGATGCTTATCAGACCCTATTTCGAACGCACGACAGGCCAGCGGCTCCATGCCGGCATGAAAGTCTTGTTGAAGGTGTACCCACAATTTCATGAGGCTTATGGATTTTCATGGATCATCACCGACATTGACCCCACCTACACACTGGGCGATATGGCGCGCAAACGCCAGGAAATCATTCGCCAGTTGAAGGAAGAAGGGGTATTTGACTTACAGAAAGAACTCCAACTGCCATTATTCTGCCAAAACATAGCAGTCATCTCAAGCGAGACAGCAGCTGGATACGGTGACTTCTGCAATCAACTGACCGACAATCCTTATGGTTTCCTGTTCCATACACAACTCTTCCCTGCCATCATGCAGGGCGATGGCGTGGAGCAGAGTGTCATCAATGCATTGGAGGAGATTTTCGATGTCCAATCTTCACTGTCCGATATGTTCGACTGTGTGGTGATTATCCGGGGCGGCGGAGCCACAAGCGACATGTCAGGCTTCGACACACTGGCACTGGCAGAGAATGTGGCTAACTTCCCGATACCGATCATCACGGGTATCGGCCATGAGCGCGACGAGTCCATTCTCGACATGGTGTCCTACCTGCGGGTCAAGACACCCACGGCTGCCGCAGCATTCCTCATCGAGCACCTGAAAGAAGTACGCGACAGTATCGAGGATTTGCAGAACCGTATGATACACTGTGCCCAGCAGAAGCTTTCTGCCCTCAACTCCAACCTTTCGGCGATTGCGGATGTCATTCCAAGACTATTCTCGATCGTGAAGACAAGACAGGAGGCACGTCTGGACTCACTCTTCAGCAGCCTACTTTCGAGCATCCAACAGACGATTCTCGCCCAGAAGAGCAATTTAGCAACTTTCGAGCAGCGCATTCCGATGCTGATAGTAGACAGGCGACTGACGGCAGAATATCACAGGCTGGAGATGCTTGAAGAAAAAATCAAGAGCCTCGACCCCGCCCTACTACTCCGCAGGGGCTATAGCATCACACTCTTCAAGGGAAAAGCCGTCCGCGATCCCTTAGCACTGAAGAAAGGCGACGAAATAGAGACACGCATTGAGAAAGGAATCATCAAATCTATCATCAAATGAAAGAACTGAAATACGAGGCTGCCATGGCCGAACTACAGACCATCACACGCAAGATGGAGAACGACGAACTCGACATCGACCAGATGTCAGAGCAGCTGAAACGTGCTAAGGAACTCATCAAGCTATGCAAGGACAAACTGACCAAGACCGATGAGGAAATCAAGAAAATACTTGCCGAAAAGTAAGTTTTATACGGAAAATGTTGTGAATTTGGCACGAAATGTGTACTTTTGCATGCAGAAATAGAACTTTAACAGATTGAAACGATATGAAGAATTTAGATTGGGGTAGTCTGTCATTTGGCTATATGAAGACTGACTACAATGTACGTTGCTACTATCGCGACGGTAAGTGGGGAGAAATTGAGGTTTGTTCCGACGAGTATCTGAAACTGCACATGGCAGCCACATGCCTGCACTATGGCCAGGAGGCATTCGAGGGTCTGAAGGCCTATCGCTGCCCTGACGGCAAGGTGCGTGTATTCCGCGTCGACGAGAATGCAGCCCGTCTGCAGTCTACCTGTCGCGGCATCATGATGCCCGAGGTAAGCACCGAGCTGTTCACGGAGATGGTGAAGAAGGTGGTACGTCTCAACCAGGAGTGGATTCCTACCTACGAGAGTGGTGCCACGCTCTACATCCGTCCGCTGCTCATCGGTACCAGCGCTCAGGTTGGTGTTCATCCCTCTAAGGAGTATTGCTTCCTCATCTTCGTAACCCCCGTAGGCCCATACTTCAAGGGTGGCTTCGCTGCTAATCCCTACGTGATTATCCGCGACTATGACCGTTCTGCTCCGCTCGGCACTGGTAAGTACAAGGTGGGCGGTAACTACGCTGCCTCGCTCTTCGCTAACAATCTGGCTCACGAGAAGGGCTACGCCTGCGAGTTCTACCTCGATGCCAAGGAGAAGAAATACATGGACGAGTGTGGTGCTGCCAACTTCTTCGGTATCAAGAATAACACTTACGTGACCCCGAAGTCTACCTCTATCCTGCCCTCTATCACCAACAAGTCGCTGATGCAGGTGGCTGAGGATCTGGGCATGAAGGTGGAGCGCCGCCCCATCCCCGAGGAGGAACTCGAGACCTTCGAGGAGGCAGGTGCCTGCGGTACGGCAGCAGTCATCAGTCCAATCTCTTATATCGACGACCTCGACACTGGCAAGCGCTACTCATTCGGTGAGAAGCCGGGCCCGATGTCAAAGAAACTCTTCGACACCCTGCGTGGCATCCAGTATGGCGAGATTGAGGACAAGCACGGTTGGACAACTGTCGTCATTGAATAAGCAACAATAATCATTCATAGCCCTTCTGCCTGAGGTGGAAGGGCTATATTCAGTCTATACGAATGGGGAAGGGAAAGTTAGCTAAATTCGCAGATATGGAGACCTACGAGAATGTCTTCCAGTATCCGTTTTCCGTCATTGACAATGTGCCTTTCGAGATGCGTGGTCACTGGCGCGAGCAGTATTTCCACAACGATCACCCCATCGTGCTCGAACTGGGCTGTGGCAAGGGTGAATACACGGTGGAGCTCGCCAAGCTCTACCCCGACGTCAATTTCATCGGTGTCGACATCAAGGGTGCCCGCATGTGGACTGGTGCCACCCAGGCACTCAAGGAAGGACTGAAGAATGTGGCTTTCCTACGCACGAACATCGAGATCATCGAGCGATTCTTTGCCGAGGACGAGGTACAGGAGATCTGGCTCACCTTCAGCGACCCGCAGATGAAGAACCCCCGCAAGCGACTCACGTCGACCTATTTCATGGAGCGCTATCGCAAGTTTCTCGTCGATTGCGGCATCATCCACCTGAAGACCGACTCCAACTTCCTCTTCACCTACACAACATATATGGTGGAGAAGAATCATCTGCCCGTCATCGTGAGCACCACCGACCTCTATGCTGCGGCGGAGAATCCTTCACTCAAGGAAGCCGCTGCCATCCAGACCTACTACGAGTCGATGTGGATAGCCCGTGGCCTGAACATCAAGTATATGAGGTGGCAATTGCCCAAAAACGTAGCCCTCGAGGAACCCGACGTGGAAATCGAACTCGACGACTACCGTTCCTATCACCGTACAAAGAGAAGCTCACTCAATAAAGCAAAATAAAAAACAGACAATTATGAAAAAACTAATGATCATCGTCATGGCTGCACTCCCGTTGCTAGCCATCGCACAAGGAAAACTGGATGTAAAAGTCGACTCCGTCGGCAAGTTGGCAACACAGCTCGGCGACCAGAAATTCAAGGTTTCCGACCTCACAGTCAGCGGTTCGCTCAATGGCAACGACCTCAAACTGCTGCAGGAGATTGTTACCCGCAATAAGGCGAAGAACCCCGACGAGTGCCTCGTAACCGCCATCGACCTCTCGGGCATCACCATCGTGGAGAGTAAGGACAAGGGTGGCATCAAGACGCAGGCCAACGAACTGCCGAAGGAGCTCTTCTCCGATGCCAAGAATTTGGCCAAGGTCGTGCTCCCCAATAGCATCAGCGCCGTCAGCAAGGGCTGCTTCAGCGGATGTACGAAACTGGTGGATGTCACGATACCCTCATCCGTCACCGTCATCGATGTAGAAGCCTTCCAGGACTGCGAGAGCCTCACCACCATCACCCTGCCTGCAGGCTTGAAGAAACTGGGCAACGAGGCTTTTGAAGGCTGCAAGAACCTTGTTTCCATCGAACTGCCCAGCGGTCTCGACGAGATTGCGCCTCAGGCATTCAGCAAGTGCAAGAGCCTGAAGAGCATCAATATCCCCGACGGCGTGAAGAAGATTGGCGGCAGCGCTTTCAACAACTGCGAAAGCCTGACCTCAATGGTTCTCCCCAGCTCTGTCGACGAGATCGAGTCCAACGCCTTCGACGACTGCAAGAGCCTGCAGACCATCGAGATGGCCTCTGTGTCAAAGGTGGGCCTCAATGCCTTCAGTAGCTGCAAGAGCCTGACAGCCGCCAAGTTCAACAACATCTCCAAGCTGGGACAGTTTGCCTTCCAGAACTGCGAATCACTCCAGACCGTTGAACTTCAGGGCAGTCTTTCGGATATCAACACCTACGCTTTCAAGGGCTGCAGCAACCTCACCAGCATCACGCTGCCCGCCTCTCTGCAGATTATCAGCAGCCATGCTTTCGACGGTTGCAAGTCGCTTGCCAGCATCAACCTCCCCGCAGGCCTTAACAAGATCAACGACAAGGCCTTTGTCGGCTGCAGCAGCCTGCGCAGCATCGAGATTGGCAGTGCACTGAAGAGCCTTGGCGACAATGCCTTCCAGGACTGCATCAGTCTGGAGACGGCAACCATCAACGGCATCATCGACGAGATCGAGACCGATGTGTTCAGAGGCTGCAAGAGCCTGCGCAAGGTCACGCTGCCCAACACCGTGAAGCGCATCGGCAGCAATGCATTCCTGGAGTGCGCCATGCTCTCAGAGATCAACTGGCCCGCTGCCCTGCTGAAGATTGAGGACGCTGCCTTCGAGAAGTGCGCCTCCCTGCAGTCAGCCGTCTTCCCCAACGGTCTTCAGACCATCGGCGGCGATGCCTTCAAGGGCTGCCTCCAGCTCAAGGAAGTCGAACTGCCCGTCACCATCAAGGAACTTGGCGGTTCTGCCTTCCAGGAGTGTAAGACACTGGCCAAGGTGAACATCCTGAACCCCGCACCTCCAAAGGTAAGCGGCGACACATTTAAAGGCTCCGCCCCCATCATTCTCGTCCCGAAGGGATCTATGCAGGTCTATGCGATCGACAAGAAGTGGGGCAAGCAGAAAGGCGTACAAGAGAATAAGTAAGCATAAGCAACAGATCATCAATGACCCTATACCCACAACTGATTATGGATGCGCTGGCAACGGTGACGTATGCCGGCACGAAGAAAAACCTCGTAGAGAGTGAGATGGTTGCCGACACCCCGTCGGTAGCCGCTCCTTCTCAGGAGGGAGACCACTGGAAAGTGAAGGTCGTCCTCGTGTTTCCACGCGACACCGACCCTTTTTTGAAATCAACAGTCAAGGCCGCCGAGGCCGCCATCAAGTACCACTGTGGCCAGGACATCGACGTCACCATCGACACAGAGTTCAAGTCAGCGCCGCGTCCTGAAGTAGGCCAGATGCTGCCTGGCGTGAAAAACATCATCGCCGTGAGCAGCGGCAAGGGTGGTGTCGGCAAGAGCACCGTCTCTGCCAACCTCGCCATCGCCCTGGCACGTCTCGGCTACAAGGTAGGACTCCTGGATACGGATATCTTCGGGCCCTCCATGCCCAAGATGTTCAACGTGGAAAGCGAACGTCCCTACGCCGTGAAGAAGGATGGGCGCGACCTCATCTGCCCCATCGAGCAGTATGGTGTCAAACTGCTGTCCATCGGCTTCTTCGTCTCCCCCACCACCGCCACCCTCTGGCGCGGCGGCATGGCCACCAGTGCCTTGAAGCAGCTCATTGCCGATGCAGATTGGGGCGAGCTCGACTATTTCATCCTCGACACCCCGCCAGGAACCTCCGACATCCATCTGACGTTACTACAGACGCTGCCCATCACGGGAGCCGTCATCGTGTCTACCCCCCAACAGGTAGCTTTGGCCGATGCCCGCAAAGGCATCGATATGTACCGCAATGAGAAGGTCGATGTGCCCATCCTCGGTCTCATCGAGAACATGGCATGGTTTACCCCTGCCGAGCTGCCCAATAACAAGTATTACATCTTCGGCAAGGAAGGCTGCAAGCAACTGGCCGAAGAGATGAACGTGCCCCTGCTGGCACAGATCCCGCTCGTACAGAGCATCTGCGACAACGGCGACGCAGGCACTCCCGCAGCCCTTAGCAGCGACACCGCCACCGGTCTGGCCTTCATCAATCTCGCCCAGGCCGTCGTCACCGTCGTCAACCGCCGCAACAAAGAGCGTCCCAAGACCAAGATTGTCGGCCAGAAATCCTAAAAACTTTACTCTGGGGCCAGGCCCCGAGGTAAAGTAAAAAACTTGGCCTCGGGGCCTGGCCCCAGAGTAAAAATATGCCTGCAAACAGATACTTACATTACGGCAAACCTCTGCTTCCATTACGACAAAAGGGAAATTTCTCGGTAGGAAACTCTGTAATTCTCTCGAGAATTTCGAGGTCTGCTACCTTTCGACCATCCTTCACGTCGCAGCAAAGCAGATGTTCATAGGCACCTAAACACTACGAATATCGGATGAATATTTTATTTATAGGCATAAACCAGCAGTTCGCCCTTGTCGTAGTCTGCATTCTCCTTGAGCTTGTCGAGTGCCTCAGGGCTTAAGGGGCCGCCTGTGAGCGCGAAGTAGACATACCAAGTGTTGAGCATAGCCGTGCGGGTGCCGCTGTAGTCGTTGGTCTCGAAGACTTCTTTCTGTCCAGACTCTGTTTCGAGCTTGTCCCAGGCGGCGGTGATGTTCTCCAGTGTCTTCTCCTTATCGGCCATCTTATCCTTCATGACGGGCAGGAAGAGGGTCGACATGGAAAGGTCTTGGGTCACCTTGCCTCTGGCCTGGACATATTCGAGGGCCTTGAGCATCGGCTGCTCATATTCGGCAGTGCCGGCATAGCCCTTCAAGCCGAGCATGAAGTTGTCAATGATGCCATACTTGGTATAATACTGGTAGGTGCGCAATACGCATTCGTCGCCAAAGCCCTTGGTGATGTAGTAGTTGTTGAGCCCACCGTTGATGGTCTCCTTGCAGTAGTGCATGTTGTCCTTGATGGCTGTCGCGGTGGCAGCATCGATATCGAAGCCGTAGCGGGCGGCAAAGCGCACGGTGCGGAGCAGTGCCGAGGCGTTGATGGCAAACATCGTGTTGGCATCGTAGACGGTACGGATGACTTTGTCGCGCAGGTCGTGCAGACCGCCATGATAGTCGATGATGGTGTTGTTCTGGAAGTCATAGTAGATGCTATTGATCGTCAGGTCGCGCGAATAGGTATCATCGAGCAGATCCTTGCTATAGGTGCCATAGGTGGCATCTGCCGGAACGAACGGCTTGCCCTTGAGCTTCTCATTGACACCCTTGATAGGCACCATGTCCGTCCAGTCCTTATTGGGATAATGCGACTGTGCAATGTCGCCTCCACCTGTCTTCGTGACGGTGACATCGAAGCCTGTCAGCTTCTCCTTCATCTCCTCGGGCGTGGCATCGGTGGAGAAGTCGAGGTCGTGGATGGCTGTACCCAGCACGGCATCGCGCACGGCACCGCCGTTGATGTAGGTTTTGTAGCCCAGTTTGTTGAGGGCGGTCATCACATCCTTGTGGTAGTCGGCATACCTCATGATGCTGGGGTCGAACATCGTCGAGGGGATGATGAGCTCGGCATAGCCGTTGGCGATGACTTCAGGATAGTTGGCATCGATCAGCGCATTGATTTCGCTGGTGAAGAAAACTTCTTCTGGTTTCACGTAATCTGGCTGTCCTGAGGGATTATCCTCTTCTGCACAAGAGACATTAGCCAATGAGAAGCCGCAGAACAGGATGGCAGCCAGCATCCATAGATTTAGTTTTTTAGTCATACTAATACAATTTTTAAATGTAGGCTTGCGCCTAAAACTCCTTTATTGTTTCTCTGTTTTCTTCTTCAGCTGGAGACGGATTTCGCGCTTCTTGCGGAGCACTTCGAGACGTTCCATGGCATGACGGCGCGTGAGTCGCACCTGGAAGCCGTAAACCAGACAGGCGGTGCCGAAATAGGCGGCGGCCTGTATCCACAGACAACGGATCTCTGTCACCACGTCGCTCAACACACCACCCATGGTATTCATCCGCACAAAGGCCCGGATGCCAAACGTGCTGGGGAACAGCCAGGACACACCCTGCCAGTAGCCGGGAATGTTGGACTGCGGCCACGACACACCCGACATGAACAGCAGCGGCAACGAGAGGAACACCATCAGCAGCATGACGTTCTCGCGATAGTGAACCAGGCACGACACAGTCAAGCCAAAGAAGGTACATGCCAGCAGATAAGGAACCATCAGCGCCACAAGATCCTGCCAATGGATCATCGCTATAAAGGAGAACATGCGCGGGACGGCGATGGTGAGGTATGCCGACATCACAGCATAGATCATCAGATAGCACATCGCCTTGCCGCAGACGATGCGGTAGATGCCGCCATAACACTTATGGATGGGCACCAGATCGCTGTAACGGTTGCGCTCGCGGGCTGTTCCTGCGGCTAATCCGATACCGAGCACCAGCGTCTGCTGGATAATCAGCATCAGCACGGCGGGGATGATGAAATTGCCGTAGCCCCCTGCGGGATTGAACACCGGCACATCCTCAAAGGCCAGCGGCCGCGTGGTAATCTGATCCTCGCGCGCCGTCCAGTTGCCGGATACGCGGCGCTGGATCTCGGCACCCATCGTCTGCGTCACGGCTACTGCCGTCTGATAGATGGCCTTATAGGTGAGCATGAGCGACATGTCGCAATACACACCTATCACGCCCTGCTTCATACGATTGACGTTGGTCGCAAAATCCGCAGGGATATAATAGACACCTTTGGCCAGCTGACGGCTGACGAGCATCTTCGCCTCATCCAGATCGTCGGCAAAGGAGAAGATCTTCACATCGGGCGAGGCGTCACACATGCGGATAAACTGGCGGCTTAACTGGCTGTGGGAGTCATCGACGATAACCACAGGCACTTCGCGGACCACCTCATTATTATAGATCCAGGAATAAAGCAAAGGATACACCAGCGGCACGATGACGCAGAAGATCAGTACGCCCTCGTCGCGAAACACCTGCTTCAGCTCTTGGCGCCAGATATAGCAGGCATCCTTTATCCCTTCGATTATCCTATGGAATATAGACATAAGTCAGCATTGCATTTTTAATTTTACTCACCACGAACCAGGGCAGCAGCGTAAAGCCGATAAGCGCCACGAAATGGAACCACGAATCGATGAGCGGGAATCCATTGAACACGGTGATCTGATAGAGCATATAGTAATGTCGCAGCGGGAAGAGCCACGTCAGCGACTGGATGGCACCATCCATACCCATCACGGGGAAAGCCGAGCCTGCCAGCGAGAAACTCAGCACAGCCCAGAGGGAACAGACACTCATCGACATGCGGAGAGAAGGCATCAGGCCGAAGGCGAAGATGCCGAAACCTATCGACGAGAGCACCTCGAGCAGCACCAGCAGCAGGATCTTACCTGCCCCACCCTGATGCGGGAAATGGAGCACGCCATAGATATAGAACTCATAGAAGAGGATGATCGACAGGAACACCAGCGCCTGGGGGATATACTTGCCAAGGATAGCCACCACGATATTGTTGTCGGCATAGCCCAGCCACTCCTTACCACGACCGAACTTCAGTTCCATACCCAGCGAATAGGCTGATATAAGAAACATAAACAGCATCATCACGCCAGGCACGAACACCGTCGACAGATAGGCATTGTAGTTAGTCCAAGGGTTGGCTATCTGGTGAAGATCCAGACGGATGGGCTGCAGGAAGGTCATAATCTGCTCGGGGGTATAGCCCTTGGCACGCATCGTGGCCTGACCTACTGCCGCTGAACCGAGGTTCGAAATGGTCTTCAGGTCTTTCATCAACAGCGATCCCGACATCACCGAGGCCATATTATAATAATAGGATATCTTCGGCTGACGGCTGGAAAGCAACTTGTCCGTAGTCCCCTTCGGTATATAGAGGAAGGCATATATCCGGTTCTCCTGTATGGCTCTGCGCGCCTCGTTGACTGACGGATAGCGGGCCACCACCCGTGAGCTCTGGAAGGCATCCAGCTTGCGAATCAGACTGCGCGAGGTCGTCGTATTGTCGAGATCCACCACACCGATAGGCATATCTTCAGGCAGGCCTTCGCCCATCAGCGAGGTGAAGAACACCATCGTCAGCAAGGGGAAGATGACCATACTGAAGAAATAGATACGGTTGACGAAGAGAATCTTGCACTCTCGCAACGCAATCTGCCATATCTGACTCAAGTACTTCACGGTGACGGACTATTTTTTGATAATCAGCGACATACCTGGGCGCAAGCCCTCAAGCTTATCCACAGGGCGAGCTTTCACCTCGAAGGTCTTCAGGTCGTACTGGCCGTTGGCCTTCGTAGCCTTCCATACGGCATACGAGCCCTGATCCTTCAGATAGTACACCTTCATCTTGATGTCCTTGTTGAAGGCAGGCACAAAGGCTGTAAATTCAGAACCCACCTGCATGTTGCCAAGCTCATCCTCGCGCACATTGAAAGTGCCCCACATATCGTTCATCACAGAGATCGACATGATGGGAGAGCCAGTGCCTACAAGCTCTCCTACTTTCGGATAGATGTCGCTTACCTCACCTTCGATCTGGGCTACCTGCACCGTCTCGTGGATATAGCTGTTCACCTCGTTCACGGCACCCTTGGCACGGCCCACCTGGGCGGAAGCTGCCATCTTATCCTCCATGCGGGCACCGTTGACAGCCATATCATACTGGCTCTGGGCGGCCTTCATCTGTGCCTCCATCGCCTTGTAGTTGGCATAGGCCTCGTCGCGCTTCTGGGCACTCATCACCCCCTCGTCGAACAGACGCTGCACACGGTTATAGGATTTCTCGGCAATCTCGAAGCCTGCCGTGGCCTGCTGCAGCACGCTGTAGGCACCCTGGATCTGCTCCTTGCGGGCACCGTTCTGAGCCTTCAGCTCCAGGGCGGCAGCGGCGCTCTGGGCACTCTGCGCCTGCTCCATCTTCGCACGCACCTCCGGCGCATCGAGAATGGCGAGGGTATCACCCACCTTCACATAGTCGCCTTCCTTCACGCGAAGTTCCAGAATACGCCCGGGTACCTTGCTCGACACTCGATACTCGGTGACTTCTACCTGACCCTGCATGATTTCCGGATCACGATCCAACAGCAGGAATCCGATGATAGCTACGACAATCACGACTGTAACAAATCCGCCAATAGCTAGCAGAATATTGTTGTGTTGACTTTTTGCTGACATGGTTTTATTTGACTTTTTTACGATTTACGATTCAACTGTTTCTTCTACTATTTGGCCATCTACTCCAGCGTACCAAGTGCCTTCTGCAGATCCACCTGCGAGAGCTTGACATCAATCTCTGCATCAATCTTCTGTGACTGCGCCTGCAGCCAGGCCGTCTGTGCCTCCATCACGGTGGCAGGCGTTATCACGCCCTCGCTGAAACCGAGATTGGCGATACGCAGGTTCTCATCGGCACGGGCGATGTTCGACTGTGCCATCGTGAGTTTCTTATTGGCTTCGCCTACCTTAAAGGTCACCTGATTCACCTGCAGCGCAATCATCTCCCGCGCCTCAGCCAGTTCGAGGTTGGCAATGCTGGTGGCACGCTTCGAGGCTCTCACCTTATACATAGTGTCGCCCCAGTTCCAGATAGGTACACGCATCATCACGCCAACGTGCCAATAGCCGGAGAATTTCTTCTCGAAGCCATTGAACAGGCTGGGGTTCGTCAGGGCATAGCCACCCGTGAGTGCCAGCTGAGGCATATAGCCTGCACGGAGCACATTAGTGGTCTGCTTGGAAAGATCGACCGTATTCTGCAACATTTTCAGTTCGGGACGGTTCTCCACTGCCTGCTCCACATCAAGCTGTGGTGCCAGTTCCACCGTCGAGATTGTCTCTGCCATCTCGTCTGCCAGCGTGACAGCCTCGTCGAGGGGCAGTCCACAGTGCTCGTTGAGCAGCATGCGCGACAGCACGAGACCGTCGTTCACCTTCGTGAGCGTCATTTCTGCCTCGTTCACCTTCACGTCTACACTCAGGCCGTCGCTTCTGGTAGCCACGCCCTCTTCTATCATCTTGTGGACATCGGCGTCGAGTTTCTTCACCAACTCGAGATAACTCTCGGCCAGTTTCTTCTTATGGCAGAGGGATACCACCTGCCAGTAAGCCTGATCGATGCCATAGATGGTGGCTTGCCTACGGGCGTTCTGCGAGTTTTCTGCCAGTTCTTCGTTAATTGCGGCCATCTTGTTGAGGGCAATGATACTACCGCCCATGAAGATAGGCTGCGTCAGAATGATGGAGCCGGCAAAGAGGTTACGGGTATCCGTGTTGAAGGCGTCTACGATCTGCTGTCCCAGTGCATTGAGCGTGGCTTCCATACCCTGCATACTGCCCTGCATGCTGGTCTGCAGGCCACCCATCATCTGCTGCACCTCGGCAGCAGGCACGCCCAATTTCACGAAAGCGGTACCAATTTGCTGCATCGAAGTCTCTATGCCAGCCATCTGCGGCTGCATGCTCCCCACGACGCCCGTACCGATCTTCGGCAGGGTTTCCTTCTGGGTGTCGCTCAGCAGCGAAATCGCACGGCTGGTATGCTCATAGGTTCCGATGGCACTCACATGGGGCAGGAGCTTCGTGCGCGCCGATTTCCGGAGATCGGCAGCCATGTCCTGCTTCAGCTTCGAGATGCCTAGCTGCTTGTTATTGCGCAGTGCCATCTGCCGACAGCTGTCGAGTGTCAACAGTCTCTGGGCGCTCGCTGGCAATAGCAAGCCTGCTAATAACAACGTTACAAAGATTCTATTCATACTTTTATTTAAAACTAAACGTTCTTGTTCCAATCATATGACCGTCGGCAAAGATGCTCACGCGGTAGTCGCCAGCCTCCAGCGGCTGCGTCATGTTCCAGTAGACGGTCACCGGCGTTTCCTCGCCTGTGTACTCGATGGTTTTCTTGGCCGAGCAGTCGAGGGTGCGGTTCTCGTAGCCGAAACTGCCGCCGCCCTTGAGTGTATTGCCGCCCGGATTCTGGATGCGCACGTAGAGGGTGCGGTTGCCATTGGAGGCCGTCACGTTCTTGGAAACCGTGAAGCTGGTCTTCAGCCGAGTGCAGTCCTTCAGTTTCTTCACGTTCTTGCCGCGATCATTCTCCATCACGAGGTTGATGTTCGTCGCATCGAGCTGTGCGGCAATGGCCACCTTCTCCGAGAGCGAAGCTTTCTCATGGCTCAGACCTGCCACCTGGGCTGTGCGCTGCTCCAGTTCGGCATTCACGCGGGTATTCTCGGCCTTCAGGTTCTCATTCAGGCGGTTCAGCGAGTCAATCTGCATCACATAGTCGCGCAACACGGCTCTCACCGTGGCCAGTTCCTTCTTCAGACGGGCAATCTCACGGGCATCAGAGGCTTTCACCTGCTTCAGCTCCTGCAGCAGCTGCTGCGTCTTCATCTGCTCTTGCGTCAGCTGGGCGATGATCGAGTCATTGTTGATCTGCGTCTTCATCTCACTATACTGCAAGGCGAAACGCTCGTATTCGTTCTCCATCTCCTGCTTGTCGAGGGCTGCCAGTTCCTGCATATCCTGATTCACCTGCTTCTGCTCCTGTAGGCTGAAGTAGAGCCATGCAAGTCCGCCCAGCAAGGCCAGGATGACGACAACAAGGGGAATAATGACTTTCTTATTCATATACTTTTTTAAAAAACGCTGCAAAGGTAACCTTTTTCTTTGAAAACACAAAGAAATATATAAAAACATTTGGAACTTTTAAAATAAGTTTGTATATTTGCCACGATTTAATGATTGCCTATGAACAAGAACGGTTTTCTCCATCAGGTTTTCGACCTCTACTATGACGGTTTCCGCTCCATGCGCCTCGGCAAGACGCTGTGGGCCATCATCCTCATCAAGCTGTTCATTATTTTTGCAATCCTAAAGGTTTTCTTCTTTCCCAACTTCCTGAAGCAGAATGCCCAAGGCGACGAATCTGGCTACGTGGCCAACGAACTGGTGGACCGTGCCAAATGACCCTGACAACGAACATTAAACAAAATATACTATGCTCAACAATCTGATTTTATCCATTGATGCCGGGACCATCGACTGGTCGCGAGCGCAGTTTGCCCTCACGGCAATCTACCATTGGCTCTTCGTCCCGCTCACGCTGGGGCTGGCAGTCATCATGGGAATCGTAGAAACACAGTATTACCGCACGAAGGACGCCTTCTGGCGCGATGCGGCCATGTTCTGGCAGAAGCTCTTCGGCATCAACTTCGCCATGGGTGTTGCCACAGGCATCATCCTCGAGTTTGAGTTCGGTACCAACTGGAGTAACTACTCCTGGTTCGTGGGCGACATCTTCGGCGCCCCGCTGGCGGTAGAGGGTATCGTGGCCTTCTTCATGGAGTCGACCTTTGTGGCCGTGATGTATTTCGGCTGGAAGAAGGTATCGCCAGGCTTCCACCTCGCCTCCACGTGGCTCACGGGTCTTGGGGCGACCATCTCCGCCTGGTGGATCCTCGTGGCCAATGCCTGGATGCAGTATCCCGTGGGTTGCGAGTTCAATCCCGACACCATGCGCAACGAGATGGTGTCGTTCTTCGAGGTGGCTCTCTCCCCCTTCGCCGTCTCGAAGTTCTGCCACACCGTCACCTCCGCCTGGATCATTGGTGCCGTCTTCTGCGTGGGTGTCTGCTGCTGGTATCTGCTGAAGAAGCGCGAGACGAAGCTGGCCGTCGAGAGTCTGAAGATCGGTGCTGCCGTAGGTCTCGTGGCCTCGCTGCTCGCTGCCGCCACAGGTCATAAGTCGGGTATGGACGTGGCCGCCGTGCAGCCCATGAAGCTCGCCGCGATGGAGGCCCTCTACAACGGCGGCACGGATCAGGGACTTACCGCTGTGGCCTGGGTAAACCCCTTCAAGCAACCCGACTATGCCAACGAGCAGGAACCGTCCCTGAAGATTGAGATGCCTTACGCCCTCTCGCTCATGGCCACCAACGATCCTCACGGCTATGTGCCTGGTATCAACGACATCCTCAACGGCTATACCACCCCCGACGGCAAGGTAGAACTGCCCATCGACGAGAAGATCGAGCGCGGCAAGAAAGCCATCGCGGCCTTGGCAGCCTATCGCCAGGCGAAGTTCAACTCCAGCGACGACGGCACGATTGCTGCCCAGCATCTGAGCGTCCTCAAGGAGAACATGCCGTATTTCGGCTATGGCTACATCAAGGACAAGAACGACATCGTGCCATATATCCCCATCAATTTCTGGGCCTTCCGCATCATGGTGGGCGCAGGCTGCCTGTTCATCCTCTTCTTTGCCGTGATACTGGCAGTGGCCTATCGCTGGCCCAAGTTCCTCTTTGCCAAGCGCGACATCACCGCCCTGCCTTCTTGGCACTACTGGCTCGCCATCGCCCTCATTCCCGTGGCCTACATCGCCTCTGAGAGCGGCTGGCTCGTGGCAGAGTTCGGTCGTCAGCCCTGGACCATTCAGGACATGCTACCCACGTGGGCTGCCGTCAGCGACCTCCAGTCGTCGAGCGTCATCATCACGTTCTTTCTCTTCCTGATCCTCTTCACTACGATGCTCGCTGTCGAGATCAATATCCTGCTCAAGCAAATCAAGAAGGGTCCCGAGTATTCACACTAAAACATGACAACTATGACATACGAATTTTTACAACACTACTGGTGTTTCATCGTATCACTGCTTGGCGCACTCCTGGTATTCCTGCTCTTCGTGCAGGGCGCCAACTCCGTAGCCCGTTCGCTGGGACAGACTGACGAAGGCCGCCGCCTCGTCTACAACTCTACAGGCCGTAAGTGGGAGTTCACCTTCACCACCCTCGTCACTTTCGGAGGCGCCTTCTTCGCCTCGTTCCCGCTCTTCTACTCCACCAGCTTCGGCGGAGCCTACTGGCTCTGGATGATCATCCTCTTCACCTTTGTGCTCCAGGCCGTCAGTTATGAGTTCCAGAACAAGATCGGCAACATTCTCGGGCCGCGCACCTTCCAGTTCTTCCTCACGCTCAACGGCATCGTAGGACCGCTGCTGCTGGGCGGCGCCGTAGCCACCTTCTTCGAGGGCAGCAACTTCATCGTCGAGAAGAACAACCTCATCGATCCCGAGGCCATCACCCCGATCATATCGCGCTGGGCCAACGCCTCTCACGGTCTCGATGCCCTGCTTAATCCTTGGGTGCTCGTACTCGGCTTCGCCGTGGTGTTCCTCGCCCGCGTGCTGGGCATCCTCTACGTCATGAACAATGTGGACGATAAGGATATCCGCAGTCGCGTGCCAGGGCGTCTCATCGGTGCTGCCGTACCATTCCTGGTGCTCTTTGTGGCCTACCTCGTCCATGTGCTCCTGAAGGACGGCTTCGCCTACAACGACGCAGGCCGTATCTACATGGAGCCCTATAAGTACCTGACGAACTTCATCGACATGTGGTACCTGCTCGTGGTACTGCTCATCGGCGTGGTGCTCGTGCTCTACGGCATCGGCAAGACCATCTTCTCGAAGGGATACATCGGCGGCATCTGGCCTGCAGGCATCGGCACAGTACTCACCGTCCTCGCACTGCTCCTCAGCTGCGCCTGGAACCACACCGCCTACTACCCTTCAACAGCCGATCTCCAGTCATCGCTCACCTTGGAGAACTCCTGCTCCAGCGAGTTCACGCTCAACACGATGTTCTGGGTATCCCTGCTTGTGCCCTTCGTGCTCGCCTACATCATCTACGCCTGGCGCGCCATCGACAAGAAGAAACTCACCAAGGAAGAGATCCAAACCGATCACGCCTACTAGCCTTACACTGGGCTGACTAGGCGCGAAGGGTGCGCATGGCATTGAGGACGGCGAGGACGGTGACGCCTACGTCGGCGAAGACGGCTAGCCACATCGTGGCGATGCCCAGGGCGGCGAGGATGAGGACGGCTACCTTGACACCGATGGCGAACCATACATTCTGGCGGGCGATGGCCAGCGTGCGGCGGGCAATGCCGATGGCAAGGGCTATCTTCGAGGGTTTATCGTCCATCAGTACCACGTCGGCGGCCTCGATGGCGGCATCGGAGCCTAGACCGCCCATGGCGATACCTACATCGGCGCGGGCAAGCACAGGGGCATCGTTGATACCGTCGCCCACAAAGGCGAGGTAACCGTCGGCGGGCTTTTCCTGCAGCAGGCGCTCCACATGGGTGACCTTATCGGCGGGCAGCAGTTCGGCATGGTATTCTGAGAGGTTGAGCGCCTGCGCCACATTTTCTGCCACCTCCTGACGATCGCCCGTGAGCATCACGGTCTTGGCGACACCTAGTTGCCGGAGACTGGCGATTGCCGCGGCGCTGTCGTCCTTCACCTTGTCGTTGATGACGATATGGCCGGCATACGTGCCGTTGATCGCCACATGTATAATCGTGCCCACATGATGACAGTCGTGCCACTTGGCACCCACGGCATCCATCATCTTCGTGTTTCCAACATTGACCATTGAACATTGACCATTGACCATTGAATATTCTTGCGTCCCGTTGGTAGCAAGCGGCCTTTGGGCGAGCGGATCATTGAACATTTTTACCTTTGCACGGATGCCATGACCGGGTATCTCCTCGACATCGGAAACCTGACAGCCGTCGGTAGCCTCATCGGGGAAGGCATTGCGCAGGGCTGCGCCGATGGGGTGCGTGGAAAAGTGCTCCACATGGGCGGCGAGGTGCAGGAGCTCGCGTTCGTCAATCAGATCGGGATGTACGGCGGTTACTGCAAACTGGCCATGGGTGAGGGTGCCCGTCTTGTCGAAGACGACGGTATGAACCTTTGCCAGCACATCCATATAGTTGGCGCCCTTCACGAGGATACCCTTTCGCGAGGCACCGCCGATGCCGCCGAAGAACGACAGCGGCACGCTGATGACGAGGGCGCAGGGGCAGGAGACTACCAAGAACATCAACGCACGATAGAGCCATGTAGCAAAACTACCGCCCAACAGCGTAGGGATGATGGCGAGGGCGATGGCCAAGAACACCACGATGGGGGTATAGACACGAGCAAAGCGGGTGATGAAGGTCTCGCTCTGCGACTTATGCTCGCCGGCGTTCTCCACCAAGCTGATAATCTTGGACACTGTACTCTCGCCGAAGGCCTTCGTGGTGCGTACCTTGACGACACCCGAGATATTGACGCAGCCGGAGATGACCTCATCGCCGATGGTAATATCGCGGGGCAAGGACTCGCCCGTCAGGGCAACGGTGTTCAGGGCGCTGGTGCCTTCGATGATCACGCCGTCGAGCGGCACCTTCTCACCCGGGCGGATGACGATGGTCTCGCCTACCCTCACCGCATCGGGACTGACAGTATGCAACTGACCATCGCGCTCCACATTGGCCACGTCGGGGCGGATGTCCATCAGGTGGGTAATGCTCTCGCGGCTCTTCCCCTCGGCATAGCCCTCGAAGAGTTCGCCTATCTGGAAGAAGAGCATCACGAAGACGGCCTCGGGGAACTCGGCCTCTGCCCCTGGGAGGAAGCCGATGCAGAGGGCACCGATGGTGGCAATCGACATCAGGAAGTGCTCATTGAAGGCATCGCCGTGGGCGATTCCCTCCGCAGCCTCCTTCAGCGTGTCGTGGCCGATGACCAGATAAGGTACAAGATAGACAAGCAGCAGTTGCCAGGTGGTCAGCGCCAGAGATTTCTCGATGAGGACGGCGATGACTAGTAAGACAACCGTGATACCGATCAGCCAGAGCTGCTGTTTCAGCGAATGCTCTTCGTGATGATGTTCGTGCTCGTGATGATGCTCATGAGCCTCGTGCTCATGTGAGCAACTGTCGCAATGTAAATGTGCCATATCTTTGCAGTTTTTTTAATTTCACGCTGCAAAGGTACGGCACATTTTCTGCAACTCGGTTGCAAAGAGCCTATTTGCCTAGAAGTTCGTCGAGATAGGGATAGAAATTAGGATCCTCGCCAACGACGACTTTCACCAGTTTGCCCTCGGGATCGACCACCACCTTCGTGGGGAATGCCTCCAGGCTGTACTTCATGGCCAGCGCCTGCAGTTCCTCGTCGGCGCAGCGCACCTGCAGCCAGGGCAGGGCATACTCCTCGACGGCTGCCTTCCACTTCTCCTCAGTGTCGCGGCAGTCAACTCCCAGAATCTCCAGCTTTTCCTTATACTTCGCATACGACGCTTTCAGGCCGGGGAAGCCCTTGATACACCAGGGGCACCACGATCCCCAGAAGTCGATGATGACATACTTGCCACGCAGCGACGACAGTGCCAGCTTGTTGCCCTGCAAGTCGGGCAGCTCAAAATCGGGCGCCATATCGGCTGTTGTCTCTTCTACCTGAGCCGTCTCTGCGACAGTCTCACTCGTCTTCACGCGTTGTCCGCAAGATGCCAACAGAGAGATGGTCACCGTCAACAGCGTAAGGGTCAAAAAAGTCTTCTTCATAATCTGTCTAATCTATTGTCGGCTGCAAAGGTATACAAAAATCCCCAAACTTGCAAGGAGTTCGGGGATTTTAAGATTATTTGTAACATTGGAAAATGGAATCGACGATCTGCTGAGGGAGTTTCTTCGACAGGAGACTGACAATCCATACAACTGGGAATCCGCCCACCATCGCAATGGCACCGCAGTTGATGGGGTTGATGGGGTTGCCTGCGAGCATGTTGATGACCGTCAGGCCCACGCCCCAGATGAAGCAAGCCCAGACAGAGGCCGTAGTAACGCCACGCCAGTAGAGACCGAGCATGAATGGTGCGAGGAAGGCACCGGCAAGTGCTCCCCAGGAGATACCCATGAGCTGGGCAATGAATGTCGGGGGATTCAGAGCAATCAGCAGGGAGATGGCGATGAAAAACATGATGAGCACGCGCATCACCACCACCTTACGACGCTCGATCTTCTCGGCCACGATATCGTCGATGGCACCGTCCTCCACCTCGCCGGGCAATGATTTCTTGTCGCGGTAGATAAGGTCGAGCGTCATCGTGGAACTCGAGGTGAGCACGAGCGAGGCCAGCGTAGACATCGAGGCCGAGAGCACCAGCAGCACCACGAGGGCGATGAGCACATCGGGCAGCGTGACGAGCATGGCAGGCACGATGGAGTCGAACGCGATCTTGCCGTTGGCACCGATCACCGGCTCATAGAGACGGCCGAAGCCACCGAGGAAGTAACAGCCGCCAGCCACGATAAAGGCGAAGAGGGTGGAAATGACCGTACCGCGTTTGATGGCACTCTCGTCGGTGATCGAATAGAACTTACCCACCATCTGGGGCAGTCCCATCGTACCCAGCGAGGTCAGAATGACCACTCCGAGCAGTCCCCATGGATCAGGTCCGAACCACGAGGCGAAGCCGCCATTGACGGTAGGATCAGCATCCGACGGGATGACTGCGAGCTTCTCAACAGCTGCCGAGAATCCGCCCTGTGCATTGAGCACGGCCAAAATGACCGCCACGATACCGAAGAGCATAATGATGCCCTGGATGAAGTCGTTCATCGCCGTGGCCTTGTAGCCGCCGAGAATCACGTAGACAGCCGTCAGGATGGCCATGATAATCACACAATACTCGTAAGGGATGCTGAAGCCCATCTCGAAGAGACGTGAGATGCCGCTATAGACACCTGCGGTATAGGGAATCAGGAACACGAAGGCGATGACGGAGGCTACCACGCGCAAGCCCTGATCGGCAAAACGGGTGCCGAAGAAATCAGGCATCGTGCGCGACTCGATATGCTGGGTCATCAGCTTCGTGCGCCGACCCAGGATAATCCATGCCAGGAGTGAGCCGATGACGGCATTGCCGATACCGATCCAGGCAGAAGAGAGGCCATAACGCCAACCAAACTGTCCGGCATAGCCCACGAAGACCACAGCCGAGAAATAAGAGGTGCCGTAGGCGAAAGCCGTGAGCCACGGGCCCACTGCACGACCGCCTAATACGAAACCATCGACACTGCTGGCCTGCTTACGCGTGTAAAGACCTACGCCAATCATCACGGCCAGGAAGATGATGGTCAGGGTTATCTTGATAATCATATTGTCAGAATGCTACTTGAACTTGGGCTTGGAGCCAATTATAATCGTTTATGGAAATATTGTCACCGCAGAAACAGCGGGTGTACTGAAACTGCACACGGCACTTCTTGTAGAACCAATACTGAAGACCCAGCGTGAGGTTCGTCTGATCCCAGCCATCCATCTTCGTATTACGGTCGAAGGTCTCACCGCTGGCTACAACGTCGAGGGCATCATAGACAGGGATGCAGAACGTGGCATAACCACCACGGCTGCTGACGTCGCCATCCTTGCCACCGAGCCACTCGGCACGCACACTGGCTGGACGCGCTTCCTTATATTTGGCAGGCGAGTAAGGAGCTGTCTTGTACTCCGCACCCACACTGTAACGGTTTCGCTTGTAGTTGTCGCCAACCTTGATTTCGGGATTCCAGGCAGCCGTACCTACGGCACAGCCCGTGCCCAGATAGCCGGAGGCCACGAGACGCAGACCGTCCATCGGGCGTACCTCGAGCTTGGCGATAAAGTCTTTCTGGTTGTTCTGGTCTTTACGGTTGATTCCCTGTCCGCTCATCAGCGCCAGTTCATAATGCAGGACTCCCTTCGCCAGATCGCCGAATACCTGTAGACCCATGTCACGACCATAGTTCACGCCATTCAGCGGATCAGGACCCTCGCCAGCCAGATAGAGCACGGCCTGAGAATAGACATCGATCAGTTCGAGCTGTGTCGGCGAGAGGGGATTCTCCATCGAATAGGCATGCTTGAACTGTCCCAGACGGACGGTCAGCGCATTGTCATTGGAAATACGGTAATCGGTGTAAAACTCCTGAACAACACTGGAGAAATCGTGCATGAACAAGAACGACCAGCGGTCGGTGATGCGTGCTTTTGCCCATAGCAGCGTGCGTTTAAGGTTGTAGGCGTTGGTTGCCTTCTCGTTGGGATTCTGATAAGACCATCCTCCCTGGGCATAACCATTGAGCGTGATACGACTCTTGAGATCATTCAACCATTCTGGTTGTCCTTTTTTCTTCTCTTGTTGCCCCATGGCGGCAACGCTACTGAACACTGCCAGTATCACTGCCAGCGTTCGGAAATTGCAAGTTTTACGTTTCATTTTGTCATTGATTTGAAAGTTTAGTGGTTCTTGCGTCGGCAAAAGTAATGTTTTTCTTTCAAATAGACAAAAGAAACGGCAAAAAACTTACACTATTTGTTGATTTTCTTATTTTCGATGCGCTTGAGGCGTGCTTCAGAGGCAGAGGAGAGCTTTCCCTTGAGGTAAGACTCGATGATGAGGCCTGCCATTGGAGCGGCCAGATCGGCACCGAAACCGCCATGCTCGACATAGACGCTGACAGCTATCTTCGGATCATTCACCGGGGCGAAGGCGATAAACACGGAATGGTCTTCACCTGGGTTCTCGACGGTACCCGTCTTGCCACAGATGGGATAGGTGGTCTTGATACAAGTGGCCGTTCCCTTCTCCACCGCCAGGCGCATGCCGTCAACGACGATGGGATAGGCTTCGGGCGACACCTTCGTCTGCCGCTTCGTCAGGTAGCGCTTATTGGTGGTATTCTGATGGATGTGGGGCACATAGAACCAACCGCGATTGGCGATGGTGACGGCGAGGTTACAGAGTTGCAGGGGTGTGCAGGTGACATCGCCCTGCCCCATGCCTGCCCACCAGATGGTCTTACCATCCCACCCGTCCTTATAGCGGCGGTTCAGATAATCGGCACCCGCCAGGAGTCCGCCCTGCTCACCTTGTATATCTATATGCATAGGACCGCCAAGTCCCATGGACTGCATATAGGAGCGCCAGGTGGTGATTGCCTCATCGCGCGACTCATACATGAAGTCGTCGTTGATCATCGAGGCGAAGGTCATCAGGAACCACGTGTTGCAGCTCTGTGCCAGCGCATCCTTGAGTGCCAGCGGCGAACGGTGCTTGTGACAGCCCACCTTGATATTGCCGTCGGTAACGCCATTGACACACTCAACGGTGGTCTCGGGCGTGACGATACCCTCGGAGAGCAGCGTCAGTGCCTGGGCGGTCTTGAAGGTAGAGCCCGGGGCATTGGGTTTGCCGATGGCCTGACGCACATCGAAACCCTGCGGCGTATTGGTGGCCAGACAGAGGATCTCGCCGTTGGCGGGGTTGATGGCCACGATGCTGCCCGTTTTTCCCTGCAACAGTTGCGTACCCAGCTGCTGAAGGGCTGGGCGCAGGGTCAAAGGGCCGTCGTTAGGCAGTTCCTGGGCGTATACAGTCAGGTTTGCAAGCGCGAATATCAGGGAAAAAAGCATTCTCATATCATCAAGTTTTTAATTTTGACTGCAAAAGTACAAAATTATCCGCAGAATAGTTTGACGTTCCATCTTTTTTTTATATATTTGCAAGCTGAAACGGAAAAAAATAAAAACCAATTATATGTTTATCAAATTCAAAAGCATTATCTCGATGGGACTAACAACACTGTTGGCAGGATGTCAGGCTGCACCCGATATGGAACAACAAATTGACGAACTCTATGGCAAGATGCCGCAGGAAGAGCGGATTGCTCAGCTGAAGAGCATGTATATGGACGAACTTTTCGACGATCAGGGCAAACTCGACACAGCGAAGTGTCGCGAACTGATTCCCTATGGCATCGGGCACTTCTCGCAGTTCTGCATGCAGCAGCCAAGAGACCCCAATGAACTGCGCGACCGTGCCATCGCCATTCAGGACTGGCTGATGAAGAATACCCCCAACGGTATACCGGCTCTGTTGCACGAAGAGGTGCTCTCGGGCGTGAACACCCTGGGTTCCACCATCTATCCCCAGCAGATAGGTCAGGCAGGATCATTCAACCCGGAGCTGGCAGAATTGAAGACATATCAGACGAGCACCACCCTGCGCAAGATGGGTGGCATCCTGGCATTGTCGCCCATGGTCGACGTCTGTCGCACGCCTAGCTTCAACCGTCTTGAAGAGTCGTATGGCGAAGACGGCTATCTGTCGGCCGTCATGGGAACAGCCTTCGTGAAGGGTCTGCAGCAGAACAACATGAAAAGGGGCGTGGGTGCCTGTTCGAAGCACTACCTGGGCTACGGCGGCGGTGGTGATGCCGAAGAGAAGGAGCTGATGGAAGAAATCCTGCTGCCACATGAGACAATGATCCGCCTGACGGGCAGTGTGGCCGTCATGCCGGGTTATCATGACGTGCATGGCATCAGGTGTGTGGCCAATAGTGAAATTCTGCAGGATATCCTGCGCGGATATGTAGGTTTCGACGGCATGGTGGTGAGCGACTATACGGCAATCGACCAGATACCGAATCTCTCGACGCCGCTTGAGAAGGCTGCGGCTGCCATCAACGGGGGCAACGACGTGGACTTCCCTTACGGTGCCAACTACCAGTATCTGCAGGAAGCCATCGACAAGGGAATGGTGAAGCCCGAGGTGCTGGAGCGCGCCGTGAAGAACGTGCTTCGCGTGAAATTCCGCGCAGGGCTCTTCGACAAGGATGCCTACCTCTATTCCAAGGAAGACATCAAACTCGATACCCCCGAGGAGCGGCAGACGGCCTACGACATCGCCACGCAATCAGTGGTGCTGCTCGAGAACAACGGTGTGCTGCCGCTGAAAGATGTGAAGAACGTGCTGCTCACAGGTCCCAACGCCAATACCATCTGGGCGATGTGCGGCGACTACACCTACCCTGCCATGTCGTACTTCTGGAAGAAGGTGGAGGACGTGGCTGACCGTGACAATCCCCATATCATCAAACTGCTGGAGGGCATGCAGAACCGCAAGCCCGAAGGCATGAACGTGATGTACTCCCGTGGTTGCGACTGGACGGAAGAGGTAGAGACCAAGTTCAGTGAGCTGGGCGATGAGCGCGCCTGGGAGTATGAGCTGTTGCACCGTAAGGTAGACAGCGGAGAGAAAGCCGACAAGGCAGAGGCGCTGAAGATGGCCAAGGAAGCCGACGTAATCATCGCTGCTGTAGGTGAGAACGTGATGCTCTGTGGCGAGAACCGCGACCGTCAGGGTCTCCGTCTGCCCGGCAAACAGGAACAATATGTCAAGGAACTATTGAACACAGGCAAGCCCGTGGTGCTCATCATGTTCGGTGGCCGTGCCCAGGTGGTATCCGGCATCGCCGAGAAGTGCGCAGCTGTGATTCAGGCCTGGTATCCCGGGGAAGAGGGCGGCAATGCCGTGGCCGATATTCTCTATGGCAAGGTATCCCCCTCGGCCAAACTCTCTGTCAGCTATCCCAATGTTGAGATCAATGAGCCTATCTGCTACAACTACAAGACGGAAAAGGATCCGCGCGTAGCATGGCCTTTTGGCTACGGGCTGAGCTATACCACCTTCGACTATCAGAACCTGCAGGTAAACAGTGAGGCGCAGACAACCGACGACTTCGTGGAACTGACCTTTCAGGTGAAGAACACAGGCGAGGTGAAGGCCGACGAGGTGGCACAGATCTACCTCTCGCCAAAGGATGAGAAGCAGCACATACGCCCCATACAGCTACAGGGGTTTGCCCGTATCTCGCTGGAGCCGGGACAGACCAAGACCGTTACGACCCGACTCTTCGTGGAGCAATTGGGCTACTACAGCCACGAGAACAACATCCGCCAGTGGAACATCGAGCCGGGAACGTTCATCGTAAAGGTGGGAGCCTCATCGACAGACATCAAGCTCGAGCAACAGCTGGAGCTGAAGGGCAAGCCCCTCAGCAAGACACTCAGAGACAGGTATTTCTCCAAGAGTACAGTATCACAATAATCAACACACCAACCAGAAATGAAACAAGACAGTATATTACGCGTCGGCATTATCGGTGCCGGATGGATTGCGGAGAAGGCAGCTATCACCCTGAACGGACTGGAAACATGCGAGGCCTACGCCATTGCCTCCAGAACGCTGGACAAAGCCCAGGCATTTGCCGAGAAGTGGCAGATACCGCAGGCTTATGGTTCGTACACAGAACTGATCAACGATCCCGCCGTAGATCTGGTCTACATCGCCACGCCCCACTCCCACCACTACGACGTGACGAAGGAGGCGCTCATGGCGGATAAGCCCTGTCTGGTGGAGAAGGCCTTCATGGCTAATCTCCGACAGGCCAAGGAGATAGTCGATCTGGCCCATGAACGGAAAGTGTTCCTGGCAGAAGCCATCTGGACACGCTATCAGCCTGTGGTGCAGATGGTGCGCGACCTGATCAGCAACGGACGGATCGGAGAGCCCAGGCTCGTGACGGCAACCCTCGGCTACTCGATGGGTGAGAAACCCCGTATCATGCGTGCCGACCTCTGCGGCGGAGCCCTGCTCGACCTCGGTGTCTATGCCCTGAACTTCGTCAGGATGTTCTTCCCTGCCGATATCGTCAGCATCGACAGTCAGTGTGTGAAGAGCAAGACAGGCATGGACCTGACGAATGCCATCACCCTGGTGCTGAGCGACGGACAGCTCTGCAACCTGCAATCGAGTGCCGCTTGTGTAGGCGACAATATCGGTGTCATCGCCGGTCCTGAAGGCAACCTGATCATCGACAACATCAACAATCCCCAGAAGATCACCGTAAACACTCACGACCGTGTGTTTGTAGAGGATATCCATGTGCCCCGGCAGATCACAGGCTACGAATACCAGTTCCTCGCCTGTCGCGAAGCACTTATCGAGGGACTGCTGGAGCCGCGTGAGATGCCCCATGAGGAAACCCTTTACATCATGCAGCTGATGGACGAACTGCGCCGTAAGTGGGGTGTGCACTATCCGATGGACGAATAATAACCGAAATAAAAGCCAAACAAAGATGAGAAAACTATTCTTACTTACGTTGCTGGCGGGAGCCACTATCTGTCAGGCTCAGGATCTAGAGCTCAACGACCGTGAATACTTCGAGCGCCAGGGTGTCAACGTGCTGGTGTTCAGCAACAGTTTCAACGGCGGATTCAACGACGAGAAGAACTCGGGTATCGAGATCATCCACCACGGGGTACGCACGGTACAGGGTGGTGCCGTCCGTCTGAACAATACCCCAGAGCAGTGGGATCTTGTGCCGAAGACCGTCAGCCGTAAGGTAGACCGTGAGAAAGGCAGCATCGAGGTAACGATGCGCTACGACGACTATGACTTCGACAGTCGCGTGGTTGTGACTGCCAAGGGTAAGGCCGTTGAGATTGCCGTGTGGCTCGATAAACCCGTGCCCGAGAAACTGGCAGGGGAAGCAGGCTTCAATCTGGAGTTCCTGCCCTCGCAGTACTGGCACAAGACCTTCACGATGGACGGACGCCTAGGACGCCTGCCTCGCTATGCCGCCAGTCAGACCATCACCCGCCCCAATAGCGAAAAGCCCCGTCAGTTCAAGGGTTTCAAGACCTACGACGACAGAGGTACAGACCGTTTTGTGGATCCCTGTCCGATGGAGACAGGCCACAGCATCGTGATGGCCAGCGACACCCCCGAGCGGATGATCCGCATCAGCAGCAACGATGCCGAACTGAAACTCTACGACGGTCGCATGCTCGCCCAGAACGGCTGGTACGTACTGCGCAGTGTGCTGCCGAAGGGAAAGACGGGTAAGGTGATCACCTGGACCGTAGAGCCCAATGCCATCCCTGGCTGGATCCGTGAACCGAATATCGGCATCTCGCAGGTAGGCTATACCCCCGAGCAGCCCAAAGTGGCCGTCATCGAGCTCGACAAGAAGGACAAGGTACAGGCCACAGCAAAGCTCATGCGTATCAAGGACGACGGTACGACGGAGGTAGCCTTCAAGGGCGACATCCAGTCATGGGGGCCTTACTTTAAATATAACTATGTGAAGTTCGACTTCTCAAGCGTCCAGCAGCCAGGTGTCTATTACGTCCAGTATGGCAACACCAAGACCAACAATTTCCTCATCGATGCGCATGTGTACGACAAGATCACCGATGCCACCACCGACGTGTGGGTGCCCATCCACATGAACCACATGTACGTCACCGAGGGCTATCGCACCTGGCACGGCGAACCTTTCAAGGAAGGCTATCTGCAGGCACCTGAGAGCGATCACTTCGACCTTCACCGCCAAGGGCCCACCACCGATACGAAATACAAGCCCCTTGAACTGATACCGGGGCTGAACATCGGCGGTTTCTTCGATGCCGGTGACTTCGACATCGAGACAGGCTCCAACATCAACGTGGTGCAGAACTTCATCCGCACCTGGGAACTCTTCAAGCCCCTGCGCGACGAGACCTTCGTCAGCCAGAAGCAGCGCTACGTGGATCTCCACCGTCCAGATGGCACACCCGATATCCTGCAGTTCATCGAGCACGGCACCCTGAACCTCGTGGCTCAGGCAGAGCAGATCGGCCACATGGCCTCTACGCTCTCCAACTCCGTCCTCGACAACTACCATCACCTGGGCGATGCCGCCTCGATTACCGATGGTCTGCACTATGATCCGAGTCTGAAGCCCTACGAGGTAAGTGCCGACGGCAAGTGCTCGGGTACTCCTGATGACATGTGGGCCTTCACTACGCGCAGTCCACAGCTCGACCTCCGTGCCGCCACGATGTTTGCCGCTGCCAGTCATGCCCTCAAGGGCTACAACGACGAGCTCGCCGCCCGTGCACTCACACAATCGAAACGGCTCATGAAAGAGGCTACCGAACTCATCGCCCAGCACAAGACAGAGGAGAACTTCGACTGGATTGACGGTTTCGACTGGAGTAACCGTGCCCAGCAGCAGAAGCCAGACAAGAAACGCCAGAAGCTCATCGAGCGCACTCGCAAGAATCGTGAACTGCTCGGCGATATGGCTACCAATCTGATGCTTTACAGCGCCACGCAGGAACGCCAGTATCTCTCGAACTTCGAGCAGCAGATATGGGATGCCCTCGAACTTCGTCTGGAGGCAAACATGCAGACAGCCCTCGATGCCGTGCCCTATATGGACGAAGCCTACAAACAGAAGCTGCGCCCCTATGTGGAGAAATACAATGCCTATATCAAGGGCTTCGACCAGAATAACCCCTACGGAGTGCCCATCGGTCTCGGCAACTGGGCAGGTGTGAACATGGTGCTCAACTACGGCATCACCGTCAACTACGCCCACATCTACTATCCCGACATCGTGAAGAAAGACGAGATCTACCGCGTAGCCAACTGGCTCTTCGGCTGTCATCCCTACCACAACTACTCATTTGTAGCCGCCGTGGGAGCCGCACGTCCGAAGCAGGTATTCTACGGCAACAACCGCGCTGACTTCTCGTTCATCCCAGGCAATGTGGCACCAGGCCTGCTCTTCCGCAAGCCTGATCATTTCGAGAACTTCGACGATTGGCCCTTCCTCTGGGGACAGAACGAAGGAACGATTGCCGGCAATACGCAGTATATCATCTTCGGCTCGTCGTTCAAGAATATCGTCAACAAGGAAAAATAAGTGATGATGTTCAGACCCATCTCATCTATCCGCCAGTCACTCATCAAACAAATAGAAGAAACATGAAAGATTTCAATTACTATGCACCGACGGAAGTTGTGTTCGGTGAACAGTCTGAAGAGCAGGTTGCTCAGTTAGTCAAGAAATATGGTGGCACGAAGGTGCTGGTACATTACGGCGGCAAGAGTGCTGTGCGCTCGGGACTGCTCGACAAGATATAAAATGGCAAGAGGATGAAGATATTAATGATAGGTGGAACCGGCACCATCTCGAGTGCCATCACCCGACAGTTAGCAGCCGGCGGCCACGACCTGTGGCTGCTCAATCGCGGCTCCCGCAAGAACGAGGTGCCTGCCAGTGTGAAACAAGTCATCGCCGACATCGACGATACCGACGAGGTGCTGCGCCAGCTGGGCGACGCACAGTTCGATGCCGTCTGCGAGTTCATCGGCTTCCTGCCCTCGCAGGTGGAGCGTGACATCCGGCTCTTCAAGGGGCGCACGCGCCAGTACGTCTATATCTCTTCGGCTTCGGCCTATAACAAACCTGCCGCCAATCACGTTATCACCGAGGGAACCACGCTGGCCAATCCCCACTGGGCGTACTCACGCAACAAGATTGCCTGCGAGGAACTGCTCATGCGCGAATGGCGCGACAACGGTTTCCCCGTTACCATCGTCCGCCCCAGCCACACCTATTGTGAGCGAGGCGTACCCGTCAGCGTACATGGTCCGAAAGGTTCCTGGCAGGTGCTGAAGCGCATGATGGAGGGCAAGCCCGTCATCGTCAATGGCGACGGCTCCTCGCTCTGGACACTCACCTGGAACGAAGACTTTGCCCGCGGCTTCATCGGCCTGCTCGGCAATCCAAAGGCACTCGGAGAAGCCTTCCAGATCATGAGCGACGAACAGCTGTCGTGGGATCAGATCTACCACTGCGTGGCCAATGCACTCGGTGTGGAGCCCAAGCTCTACCACGTCGCTTCCGACTTCCTCGTGGCCACCTCGCCCAAGACCTGGGACTTTGAGGGCAACCTTATCGGCGACAAGAGTGTTACCGTCATCTTCGACTGCAGCAAGCTGAAGCGCGCCGTGCCTGGCTTCTGTGCCATCACTCCCTTCCATGAAGGCGTGCGCCGCTGCGTGGCTCATATCCTCGCCCACCCAGAACTCCAGACGGAAGATCCTGAGTTCGATGCGTGGTGCGATCGCGTCATCGCCGCACAGGAGAGAGCCAAGGCCCTCTAGATAATCATGCTCCCCGCCAAAACCGTTGACGGGGAGTTGCATTTGGGCTCCAAGTAGCAGAATATGCAAAAAATGTTTCAGAATTAACAAAATCTGCTCCAATCCACCCCTTAACTATTGCAAATATCAGTGATTTTTCATACTTTTGCAGTGTCTTTCATAAACCTAGTTAAAGATAGACTGACATTATCATGACAGAAGTATTTGATATAAATATGAAAAGGATTGTCTGTTGGATGGTTATGCTGGTTGTAAGCACGACGCTTACTGCCAGGCAGAAACCTACGACACTCGATAAGCAGCTGCCAGAGGATAAGGAGCAGGTCTTGTTCCAGCGCGTCTATGATGCCCAGATGAACGGCAGCGACTCCGACTTCTATCAGGCGCATGAGGCTTTCATGAACTATCTGGAAAGCCGCCAGGACTGGGAGAAATACTACCGTGCATGGCTGAATCGTGTTATCTACGATGTCAACCACAAGTATTTCCATCGTGCGTTCGCCGAGATCAACTACATCACGGACGACATCAAGGATCGCCATCAGGAGCAGTATCTCTACACGACCCATCTGGGAATGGGTTTGTTCTTCAACGGTCGCAATCAGCCAGAGGAAGGCGAGAAGTATTTCCGTCGTGCACTGCAGGGTATCGACGCCGAAAAGGAGCCCGCAGCAGTGTTCAATTCATATCTCTCGCTGGCACAGTCGCTCAGTTTTACGCGTCCCGCAGAAGCGATGGCATGCCTCGACAGCCTGCCCCGACAAATGCTGCAGAATCCGATGTACGAAAGCGGTGTGCTGGGCTACCGTTGCATCATCGCCAATACGCTAGGTGACCGCAAGGCTTTCAACCGCTATTTCACCAAATACGACAGCATCCGCCAGAACCAGCCAGACCAGTTCAATGCCACCAACCTCCATCAGGTGATGGTTTGCCGATGCCTCATGCAGAACGACTATCAGCAGGCTCTTGCCTGGTGCGACTCCATCGATGTGCCGCTGACGGCCACGGAGTTGCGTATCGACGTCTACAAGCAAATGGGCGACTGGAAACAGGCTTTCCGTGCCTCGGAAATAAGGGACAGTCTGAGACTTCTCGACGAGCGCGAAGCACTTGAGATCCACACGAAGGACATGGAACATGACATCGACCTGCTTCAGGCAGAACAGGAAAAGGCCAAGATACGACACATACAGTTGGTGATCGTCGGCCTGATGGCGCTGGCCATCATCGGCCTGCTCATTGGCATGCTCGTCTACCGCCATCGGAAGAATCGCCGCCTGAAGGAGCAGTTCCTTCAGCTGCAGAAGGCTCGCAGCGAGACAGAGGCAGGGCAAGCCATTCGTCGTGCCTTTGTCAATACAATCTACAACAAACTGAAGTCGCCTATCAACGTGCTGAGAGGCTATGCACGCATCTTCAGTGACCCGAATTTCATGCTGAAGCCCGAGGAGCGCCCCAAGCGCTACAGCGACATCATCTCATCCGCCAAAAGCATTGAATCGCTGACGGACCCCGTACTCAACTCCTACGTCAGGGGCACTGCCAGCATAACGGAAGAGGAGAAGCGCATCTGCATGGATGCACTCCGCTCGCCGCTGCTCACACTGATCAACACGTCGGAGGTCATCATCGAAGGGCATGGAGAGATTCCGCACGATGAATATATGGAGTTACGCAATTGCGTATGCCGTGATGCCTACCATGTGGCCACCTCCACCCACCAGCTCATTCTCTTCAGTCTCTATGGCGACGATGCGCCGATACCCAAACCTGACAGGTCCAAACTGAATGAAGTGGCAGAAACCATCCTGAATTCTTGGGACCTGCACCCCTCGGCCATCGACCAGGGACGCCATCTGCCCACAGAATTCTCGACAGAGGTAGCCGACGACGTGGAGGTGAACACCAATCCGCTGTTGCAAGACCTGCTGAACTGTCTGCTCGACAATGCGGATAAGTATGCCGCTGGTGGCGCCGTGAGGATGAGTTGTCATGCCTGCCCTGACGGCACCTATGCCATCGCCGTTTCCAACGAAGGCCCCTCCGTGGCCGCTGAAGACGCTGAGCGCATCTTTGAGCCTTTTGTGCGCCTTTACCCAGATGAGCACTCGCTTGGCATCGGCCTGCCGCTGGCTCGCCGCCTCGCCAACTCTATGGGCTACGAAGTCACCCTCGATCTGGATTACACCAAGGGTACCCGCTTTATCGTCAGCGGCATCTGAGACGCTGTTGCAACTCCTCCGACTGTCCTGCTACAGCCATGATATGGCGCGGGGCTATCGTCAGGAAATTGTTGGCATAATGCATCTCGTCATCATAATCGATGGGGATAATCTTTTGGGAAGATATTTTTAGGCAATAGGGCTGTGATATAACTTTTCGCCTGAAAACTTGCAAATGGCAGAAAAATGTTGTATCTTTGCACCTGAGTTCTTTAACAGCTGTGTTCATTCGTGGACAGTATGACAGTAATGACGGATTATTTTAAGAATCCTCACGCGTACCGCGCACACCCGCACGTATATAATAAGGTTCCTGCACGGTACGCGTGAAAAGTTTATGAAAATACCGTCATTACTGTCATAGTGTCCAAAATAAGAATCACTGTCTGCATATCTGCATCACTCAGAAATGCATATAAATACACTAAAAGTTTGCTACCATATAACTGGTAGTTACATACCGACAAACTATGGGTTTGCTACCGAGAAACCGATCGTTTGCTACCGACAAACTCATTCCCCGAAAATAGCGCATATTTATTCTGATTCTATGGATAAAAATACAGTTCCATTCATTTCCCCCGACTAAAGGGGTAAGAGGAGATAAAACAATACTAGAAAAATGCCCGAAATTTTGGCAGTCTCGCTTTTTCTTCCTACTTTTGCAGTCAAATCCGACTTAGGGAGGCAGACCAGATGATAGTTTGTATAGCAGAGAAGCCCAGTGTGGCTAGGGATATTGCGCGCATCCTGGGGGCTAACAGCGCCCACGATGGGTATATGGAAGGCAACGGATATCAAGTGACGTGGACCTTCGGGCACTTGTGTACCCTGAAAGAGCCGGGCGACTACACCCAGGCATGGAAACCATGGGCACTGACACAGCTGCCGATGGTGCCACAGCGTTTCGGCATCAAGCTGATTGACGATAACGGCATCAAGAAGCAGTTTGCCACCATTGAGCGCCTGATGCAGGCCGCCGACGGCATCGTGAACTGCGGCGACGCGGGGCAGGAGGGAGAGCTCATCCAGCGCTGGGTGATGCAGAAGGCACAGGCCAAGTGCCCCGTGAAGCGCCTGTGGATCTCGTCGATGACTGACGAGGCCATCCGTGAAGGTTTTGCCAATCTGAAGGACCAGAACGACTACCAGCCGCTCTATCTGGCAGGTCTCTCACGCGCCATCGGCGACTGGCTGCTGGGCATGAACGCCACGCGTCTGTACACGCTGAAATACGGTCAGAACCGTCAGGTACTCTCCATCGGCCGCGTGCAGACCCCTACCCTCGCCCTCATCGTGAACCGTCAGAAGGAAATCGAGAACTTCAAGCCCGAGCCTTACTGGGTGCTGGCAACCGTGTATCGCGACACCACATTCACAGCTACCAAGGGCAAGTTCACCTCGAAGGAGGAAGGCGAGAAGGCCTTTGCCACCATCGAGGGCAAGCCCTTCACCGTGACGAAGGTGGAGAAGAAGGAAGGCAAGGAACAGCCGCCACAGCTCTACGACCTCACCTCGCTACAGGTGGACTGCAACCGCAAGTTCTCGTATTCCGCAGAGATGACGCTCAACCTGATACAGAGCCTCTACGAGAAGAAATACACGACCTATCCCCGTGTGGATACGCAATATCTGAGCGACGACATCTACCCCAAATGCGGCCAGACGCTCAACGGACTCTACCAGACGAAGTTTGGCGGCATTGCGCCCTACATGGAACTGATCAAGCCCATCGGCGGCAAGGCGCTGAAGAAGTCGAAGCGCGTATTCGACACCTCAAAGGTGACTGACCACCACGCCATCATCCCGACGGGCGTGATACCACAGAATCTGAGCGATGCCGAGCGCCATGTGTTCGACCTCGTGGCCAGAAGGTTTATCGCCGTGTTCCTGCCCGACTGCAAGTTCTCTACGACAACGGTGCTGGGCGAGGTGAAGGGCACTGACGAGACCGTGGAGTTCAAGGTGACAGGTAAGGAGATTCTCGATCCGGGCTGGCGCATCGTCAGAGAGAAGTCCTCGGAAACCTCTGAGAACTCCGATTCCTCCGAAAACTCTGAGAACTCCGAGAAGAATTCCGAGGAGGAGCGCACGCTGCCCACATTCGTAAAAGGCGAGAGTGGCGACCATAAGCCCACACTCACGGAGAAATGGACGACGCCTCCGCCCTACTACAACGAGGCATCACTGCTGCGCGCCATGGAGACGGCGGGCAAGTTCGTGGAAGACGAGACACTGCGCGCCGCTATGAAGGAAAACGGCATCGGGCGCCCATCCTCGCGTGCCAGCATTATCGAGACCCTCTTCAAGCGCCACTATATCAAGCGCGACCGCAAGCGCCTCATCGCCACCCCAACGGGCATCGAGCTCATCGACCTCATCCACGAGGAACTGTTGAAGAGCTGTGAACTGACAGGTATCTGGGAAAAGAAGCTGCGCGACATCGAGCATCAGAAATACGATGCCGGACAGTTTATCGAGGAACTGAAGGCCCAGGTGGCCGCCATTGTCCATCAGGTGATGACTGATCCGAGCAATCGCCGAGTGACCGTACTCAGCGATGAGGAACTGAAAAAGCTAAAGTCGTCGCCGAAAAAACAATAAATCGCGCTGCATATCGTTATATATAAGGTATGCGAAGACATTTTACCATATTATGCGCCATCGTCGCCACGCTGCTGCTCGCCGGCTGCGGGGCAGATCAGGCGATGAAGAAAGGCGACAAGTTCTATGCCGTCGGCGAATATTATGACGCTGCCGCCCAGTACCGTAAGGCCTATACGCAGACACCCAGCAAGGAACGCGAACTGAAAGGGCAGCGCGCCATGAAGCTGGCTGAGTGCTATCGCCGCATCCTGCTTACCAACAAAGCCATCACTGCCTACAACAATGCCGTGCGCTATAAGCAGGACGACTCGCTGACACACTTCTATCTGGGACAGCTGCATCTGAAAAACGGCAACTATAAGGAGGCAGCCAGACAATTCCAGACAGCCATGGACTCGCTGCCGCAGAGCGATCCCCACTGGCAGCTGGCAAAGACGGGTCTGCACTCAGCCCAGATGGTGCCGCAATGGAAGAAAGAGACCTCGCCCTATACCGTGAAGCGCGAGAACCAGTTCAACTCGCGCCGCGCAGAGTTCTCGCCCATGCTGGCAGGCGATGACAACGAACAGCTATTCTTCACCTCCACCCGCAATCAGGCGCAGGGCGACGAATACAGCGGCATCACGGGTGCCAAAGCCGCCGACATCTTCATGGCGCAGAAAGACGACAAGGGCAAATGGGGAAAGCCCCAGGCCATCGACTCGGAACTGAACTCTGCCTTCGACGAAGGCGTCTGCTGTTTCTCGCCCGACGGCCGCACGATGTACCTCACACAATGCAAGACGGATGCCAACTATCCGCGCTTTGCCACCATCGTAGCCTCCAACCGTAGCGATGCCACCTGGAGCAAGCCCACCGAGATCGTAATCAGCAAAGACACACTCACGAGTTTCGCGCATCCCGCAGTCTCCCCCGACGGCGAGTGGCTCTACTTCGTCAGTGACATGCCAGGCGGACTGGGTGGCTACGACATCTGGCGCTGCAGACTGTTTGGCAACAACGAAGTGGGCACAATCGAGAATCTGGGGCCGCTGGTGAACACAGCTGGTGATGAGAAATTCCCTGCCTTCCGTCCGAATGGCGATTTTTATTTCTCTTCCGACGGTCATCCCGGCTTGGGCGGACTGGATATCTACATCCTGAAGAAAGGTGCCCGAAATCTGGAGCATCCCGTAGCCCCCCTGAACTCGCAGGGCGACGACTTCGGCATGACCTTCGAGGGCCGATACAATCGAGGCTATTTCAGTTCGAACCGTGGCGACACCAGAGGGTACGACCATATCTACAGTTTCTACAACCCCGAAATCGTGCAGACGGTGAAAGGCTGGGTGTATGAACAGGATGGCTACGAACTGACTGCCGCACAAGTGTATATGGTGGGCAACGACGGCACAAACCTGAAGTTGAGTGTCCGTGGCGACGGTTCCTTTACTCAGGAGATCAAGCCAGGCGTAGACTATGTGTTCCTCGGCACCTGCAAGGGATTCCTGAACCATCAGGAGCAGTTGCGCGTGGAGCCTGTGACGAAATCAGAGGAATACGTGCTGCAGTTCCCGCTGGCGAACATCTCGGCTCCTGTGCTGATAGAGAATATCTTCTACGACTTCGACAAGGCCACCCTGCGCCCAGAATCGCAGACGGCACTCGACGAACTCGTCAATCTGCTGAACGAGAATCCGAACATCACCATCGAACTCTCGGCACACACCGACTACAAAGGTTCGGATCAGTATAACGAACGACTCTCGCAGCGGCGCGCGGAGAGTGTGGTGAACTACCTCATAGCCCACGGCATCGCCTCCGACAGACTGACGCCAAAGGGATATGGCGAAGGCAAGCCCAAGAAGATCAAGCGCAAGGTGGCAGAAAAATATCCGTTCCTCAAGGAGGGCGACGTGCTGAAGGAAGAATTCGTCGTTCAACTCCCGGAGGAACAGCAGGAACAGTGCAACCAGCTAAACCGTCGCACGGAATTTATAGTACTGAGGACAACTTACGGCCTGTTTGATAAGGAAGGTAAATTAATACAAAGGCAACCAAAAGCAACACAACCCACGGATTCACAGGAATCTCCGTCGTGGGAGCCGTAGCCATCAGCACCTCCATCCATCCAAGCAGCATGCGGAGACCACCTTCATAGAGCCCCACAACGACCTGCCAGCCGCCAAACACGAAGAACAGCACTGCGCCTACAATCACGCAGAACAGTGTCCACAGCGTCGACAGTCTGTGAGCCTTCGCATAGGTCTCGTCGGGCAGATGCTGCATCACCCGCTCCGTAAATCCATTATCCTCAATCTGCTGCTGGGCAGCCTGCTTGAAGAAGTCCTCTAATATGATATTGTCATTATCGGTCATAGCCATTCTGTTTTAAATAGTTTGCCATTTTATCCTTGCCTCGTTTCAAATGCGACTTCACCGTATTCTCCGGAATCCCAGTGATCTTGCTGATCTGGTCGATGGGATAGCCGTCGATGAGCTGCAGCGTGACACAGGTCCGTTCATCGGGCTTCAGCAGGGCAAGGGCTGCGTAGACATCCATCTTCAAGTTGGAGTCGCCCGAGGAGGATGACTGCCTGACGGCAGCAGAATTGTCGATATCGTCAGTCTGGTGCAGCGAACGCACATAGTCGTAGTGAACATTGTAGGCGATTCGCATGAGCCAGGTGGAGAAGCTCGACATACCACGGAATTTCGTGATATTCACGTAGGCCTTGATAAAGGTCTCTTGAGCCAGGTCATCGCTCAACTGACTGTCTCCCAGCGTCTGATTCAGGAAGAACCGACGGATAGGTGACTGGTATTTCCTGACAAGCTGGTCGAAGGCCCGCTTGTTGTGGAATACAGCCACCTGGGTGATGAGAGATAAGTCGTTGAGCTCTGCCACGGCCTTTTGATTTTTACATTTTACTTCTCCAACAGATTCTTCTCCGGCATGCAGATCCACAGTACGAAGTAGAATATCAGTCCGCTGAAAGCTGTGAAGATCGTAAGGAAAGCGTATGCGATTCGTACCATTGTGGGGTCAAAGTCCAAGTACTCGGCGATACCGCCACAAACCCCTGCCCATACTCTGTCGTTAGAGCGCATCAGTCTCTTTGTCATAATCATTAGTGTTTAAATTGTTGTTGAAATCATTCTTATAAGTACCAGAGTCACCGCCTGTGGAAGCTGCCTGACGGGCGATAAACCACTTGCCAAGGCCGATGAAGAATACGAGTGCGCCGATGCCGAAGCCCACGCTGCCTGCAACGATGCCCAGGAAGATGGCCAGACCTACGCCAGTGAACATCTGCCGGATACCTCTGCGATAGTCATCGTCGTTCTGGATAGCCTCTTCGCGCAGTAGCTGCTCAGGGATCTGCTGACCATTCTTCATGGCCATCTCTGCCAGCCTCAGACGCTCCTTGCGGCGACGGTTGATCAGTAACACCACTGCTAAAATGACGATGATCGGGAAGAACACAAACAGGATGAAGAGGATTCCAAGAACCAATGCGATTCCAGCGATCGTATTGTTGTCGAAACTGTCGAACACCTGCTCTAGCGCATCCTTCACATCTTCGTCAGTATACACCGTGACTTGCCTGCTGTTCACCTTTACGACGGTGGAGTCGGCAACGGCTGTTGTGTCAGAAAAGGCTTCGATTGCGTCCTGATTGTTTTTAGTAGAGTCCACCTGCTCCGTCCTGGGAGTGTGGCGGTGCTTCTGTGCTGCTGCATCGGCATTCAGCCCGAGCGCGAGCACCATTGCGAGTGCGATTAAATACTTTTTCATATCAAAATCTCCTTTTTTTCTTTCTTGTTCAACTTGTTTCTTTTTGTCTATTTGACGAAACAAATGATAAATTAGTTGCAAAGTTAGTGGTTTTTTCCCATATTTTTCTTAATTTTGCCGTCAAATTATGCAATTACCCGAGGATTTCATACGCCAGACGAAGTCGTTGATGGGCGAAGACCGCTTCAACCGCTTCATGGGAGCCTTCGACGAAGAGCCCCCCACAAGCATCCGCCTCAATCCAAAACTTATCTCTGGGGTCAGGCCCCAAACTAAAGTTTTTGATGCTGGGGCCAGGCCCCAAGTTGCAGTTGACCTCGGGGCCTGGCCCCAGCGGCGAGTTCCTTGGTGCGAAGAGGGCTATTACCTCGAAGGGCGCCCGCAGTTCACGTTCGACCCGCTGTTTCATGCTGGCTGCTATTATGTGCAGGAGGCGGCCTCGATGTTCGTCACCCACGTGCTGCGCTCACTCTTCCCTGATCTCTCTGCCTGCGTCCCTTCGGAAGCAAGCGACCAAAGGCCGGGCGCACTCTTCACGCTCGACCTCTGCGCTGCCCCTGGCGGGAAATCTACGGCGATGCGGAGTGTGCTGCCTGCTGACAGCATCCTCGTAAGCAACGAGCCGATTGCCAATCGCGCCCAGATACTGCTGGAGAACATCACGAAATGGGGCTGGCCGAATTGCATCGTCACCAACAGTTACCCGAAGGATTTCCGCAAGGCGAAAACGCAATACGACGTGATTCTCTGCGATGTACCCTGCTCGGGCGAGGGCATGTTCCGCAAGGATCCTGCCACCATCGGCGAATGGAGCCTGCAGAATGTGGAGAAATGCTGGCGCCTGCAGCGCGAGATTGTAGACGATGCCTGGGCATGTCTCAAGCCTGGTGGTCTGCTCATATATGGTACGTGTACCTTTAATACGAAAGAGAACGAGGAAAATGTGCGCTGGATACGCGATACCTTCGATGCCGAGATACTCGAGATTCCCACGGATCCCTCGTGGCATATCACGGGTTCGCTGCTCGCAGGCTTCGATGCCCCCGTCTATCGCTTTATCCCTGGCATCACCCGCAGCGAAGGCCTCTTCATGGCTGTGCTGAGGAAAAAATGCAACTCGGGGCCTGGCCCCAGCATCAAAAACTTTACTTCGGGGCCTGACCCCAGAGGTAAAAAATGCAACTTGTGGCCTGGCCCTAGCATCAAAATTTTAAAGGCGGAGACGGCGGAGGGAGAGTTTCCGAAGGTGGAGACCGACTATCAGGAGGCGCTCAGATACCTGCGAGGCGAGGCTCTGGTGTTGCCGCCAGAAACTCCTCGCGGCATCGTCACCGTCACCTACAAAGGGTTTGCGCTCGGACCTGCGAAGAATATCGGTAACCGTGCCAACAACCTCTACCCCAAGGCCTGGCGCATCAAGACCACCCACCTGCCCACTGAGCCGGTGGAAATCATCAACTTGCAGACAGACAAATAGAAGAAAATAGTCCAATAAGAGATATGAAACAGTATTTAGACATCCTGAACCGCATCCTTACCGAAGGCACCCAGAAAGGTGACCGCACGGGTACAGGCACCATCAGCATCTTCGGCACGCAGAGCCGCTATAACCTCGACGACGGTTTCCCCCTGCTCACCACGAAGAAGCTCCACCTGAAATCAATCATCTACGAACTGCTCTGGTTCCTGAAGGGCGACACCAACGTGAAATACCTTCAGGAGCACGGTGTGAGAATCTGGAACGAGTGGGCTGACGAGAACGGCGAACTAGGACCCGTTTACGGGCACCAGTGGCGCTCATGGCCCGATTATAAGGGTGGCACCATCGACCAGATACAATACGTGCTGGATCAGTTGAAGAACAATCCCAATTCTCGCCGGATGATTGTCTCTGCCTGGAATGTGGCCGAGGTGAACGAGATGGCCTTGCCTCCGTGTCACACGATCTTCCAGTTCTACGTGGCTGGCGACCGTCTGTCGTTGCAGCTCTACCAGCGTTCTGCCGATACCTTCCTGGGCGTGCCCTTCAACATTGCCTCCTATGCCTTATTGCTCCAGATGATGGCACAGGTGACAGGCTTCAAGGCTGGAGATTTCATCCATACCACTGGCGACACCCACCTCTATCTGAATCACATCGAGCAGGCCAAGCTACAGCTTACCCGCGAGCCGCGCCCCCTGCCCCGCATGATTCTCAACCCCGACGTGAAGAATCTCTTCGACTTCCAGTACGAGGACTTCCAGCTCGAAGGCTATGATCCCCATCCACATATCAAAGCAGAAGTATCAGTATGATTAACATTATTGCGGCGGTGGCGAAGAATCGCGCCATCGGCTATCAGAACAAACTGATTTACTGGTTGCCCAACGATCTGAAGCGCTTCAAGGCACTCACCACGGGCCACACCATCATCATGGGGCGCAACACCTTTCTCTCCTTGCCGAAGGGAGCATTGCCCAATCGCAGGAACATCGTACTGAGCCGTAGCGTCAAGTCGTTTGAAGGCTGCGATGTCTACCCCTCGCTCGAAGAAGCCCTCGCCCACTGCGCCAAGGACGAGGAGGTCTATATCATCGGCGGTGCGAGTGTCTATCAGCAGGCACTGCCCCTTGCCGACCGTCTCTGTCTCACAGAGATCGACGATACCCCTGCCGAGGCAGACACCTTCTTCCCGCCCTACGAGGACGACTGGAAGGAATCCATCCGCGAATATCATGCCATCGACGAGAAGCACGCCTTCCGCTATGCCTTCGTCGATTACATCAGAGCCTGAAATGCTATGCTGGGGTCAGGCCCCGATATAGCAAATATCCCCGCCAATGCAGCGGGGATATTTGTAGCACAAAAATACCTAAAAATGATGAGGGCAAAGATCAGAATACCGGCAGCGCCAGCAGCTGGTACATCAGCGTCAGCGCCATCCGTCGCTGCCCTTCGTTGTTCGGATGCAGACGGTCATTCTGGGGATTGTGGAAGAACTGCGCCTCCTCGTCCATCAGCGGATAGAGCCCCGAGAGCGCATTCAGGTCGATCACGGGGAGTGCCCACAGATTGCCCGCCTCCTTCACGGACTGCACGTAGGCGTCGATATACTCGCCACACTTGTTAGTATAGTCTTCGCGCGGCTGCCAGTTGCTGTCGTTGGCATAGAATTCAGCCCGATGGATGGGTGTCAGCAGCACAATCTGCTTCTGGGGATACATCCGCTTCACGTAGTCGAGCGCCTTGTTGATTCGTCCGCGATAGGTGGAGTCGCTCATCACGGGGTAACGGTGCTTGCGATCCACCATGTGCTTGGGTTCATGGATACCCGCCATCACCTGTTCCACGCGCTCCGTAAACCACTCGCCGACGGGCACACCCGCATTGTAGTCGTTGGTGCCGATGAAGATCATGATGGCATCGATGCTGTCGCCATGCTCCGCCTTCAGCTGATCAGCCTGGCGCGGGATATCATTCCACTGGCGCCCGCTCTTGCCATACACACAGGGCGTTATCTGGAGCCACTCCTGCAGATAGTTCCAGTATTTCAGTGTCGATCCGTTGTTGTTCGGATCCGTAATGGAGTCGCCGAAATAGGCCACCCGCTTCCCTTCCCAGGGATGGTGAATCAGTCGTTGTGCCATAGCAGGCACCATGATTGACAGGAAAATAATAATAGTTAGCAGTCGTCTCATCATCTTTTTTTGTCTTATCAGCTGCAAAGATAAACAATTTTTATCAAATATGAAAATATATCCAATTTTTTTTCGTACTTTTGCAGTCGTTTTGCAAAGATGCAGAGCGTTTTTCTAGTTAATTACAACATGTACAAACCAACATTCAACATGAAGCGCCCGGTCCTCGTGTTCCATCATTTCGGGAACAAGGGCTACTCGCTGTTTGCCTGTCTGGGGCGTGAAGTGGTGTGCAGCGTCTTGTCTGTAGCCACGCTCACGTTCGCCTCGGCAGAGAGTGTTGCGACAGCCCCTGTCGTCAGCGACTCTACTGCCACCACGACGGCGCGCGAGATGCTGCTGGAGGAAGTCTCGGTGACGGGCTCCAGGGCGCCCCTGACGCGTAGTCAGGCTGCGAGAATGGTAACTGTACTGGAACGTGCGGATATTGCGCAGGCTCCCGTACAAAGTGTTAACGATCTGTTGAAGTACGCCGTAGGCGTCGATGTCCGCCAGCGTGGACCCATTGGTGCACAGACTGACATCAGTATCCGTGGAGGTACTTCCGAACAAATCATCCTCCTGCTCAACGGCATCAACATCTGCGACCCGCAGACAGGCCACAACGCGATGGATCTGCCCGTCGACCTGAGCGAGATTGTCCGCATCGAGGTGCTCGAAGGCCCCGCAGGCCGCATCTACGGCACCTCGTCGCTCGTGGGAGCCATCAATATCGTGACGCGCCCCGCCCAGGAGAGCAGCGCCAGCATGACGCTCGAAGGCGGCTCCTTCGGCTATGCCAACGTCGGCGGCAGGGCAAACCTGCGGCAGATGCGCTGGAACAACCAGATCAGTGCAGGCTATCGTCGCAGCGACGGCTGGAGCCGCACGAGAGAGGGCAGTCTGAATACCGACTTCAGCGGCTCCAGGGCGTTCTACCAGGGACAGTACGAAGACGCTGACATCCGTCTCAACTGGCATCTTGGCATCGCCGATAAAGGCTGGGGCTCGAGCACCTTCTACGCCTCGCCGAAATGGCAGGCCGACAACCAGTACGAGCATACCACCAAAGTCTACTCCGCCATCCAGGGTGCCACCAAGCGAGGACGCCTCCACTTCAGTCCCAGCATCTACTGGAACCAGAACCGCGACCGCTATGAAGGCTATCGCAACCAGCCGGATAAGATGAAATACAACTATAACCGCACCGATGTCTACGGCATCAACCTCAACAGCTATTTCGACTGGGGCACAGACGCCTCGCCCATCAAGAACCGTACTGCCTTCGGTGCCGAACTCAGGAACGAGGATCTCGTCAGCAGCAACCTCGGCGAGCCCCTCTCGCAGACACACCACATCAAGGGCACCGATCGCGACTATACCCTCGGCGTAAACCGCACCAACATCAGCGGCTATCTGGAGCACAACCTGATCCTCCCCCGCTTCACCGTCTCGGCAGGACTCGTCGCCGTCAAGAACACCTGGAGCAACATGAACATCACCGTCTATCCGGGCATCGACCTCAGCTATCGCCCCCATGACTGCTGGAACATCCACGCCTCCTACAACACCTCGCTGCGCATGCCCTCGTTTACCGAGATGTATTATAAGGTACAAGGCTACAGCGCCGATCCCCACCTGAAACCCGAAGAGATGCGCGCCTGGGAGGCTGGTGCAGGCTTCAACAACGGCAAGACCCGCCTCACGCTGACAGGCTGGCTCCACAACGGCCGGAACATGATCGACTGGATCATGGACACCTCAAAGGGCGACGAAGCCGTCTGGCAGAGTGTGAACCATACGAAGGTGAACAGTATCGGACTGGAGATTGCTGCCGGGTGCGACTTCTTCCAGCTGCTGCCCACGCAACGACTGCTGCGCAAGGTCGATGTCAGCTACAGCTACATCGATCAGGACAAGCAGCAGGAAGCCGCCATCGTATCCCAGTATGCCCTCGAGTACCTGCGCCACAAGCTGGTGGCCGACGTGCTGCTGCAGTTCCTGCCGCAACTCTCGCTCAACATGCACTTCCGCTGGCAGGACCGCGTAGGCTCCTACACCGATTTCGACGGTCAGGTGAACGACTACGCCCCCTATGCCCTGCTCGATGCCCGCCTCACCTATCAGCAGCCGAAATGGAAGATCTACGCCGAGGCCAACAACCTCTTCGACACCCGATACCACGACTACGGCCTCGTAGAAGAGCCCGGGCGCTGGCTGACAGCCGGCATCAGCCTCAGCTTATAGCACTTGGAGGATTATGTCCCCTTACAATCTGACAAGGGGATATGTCAAGACCACTGCCGCGACGCCCGTGACGGTGACGATATAACTTTACCTCCATAAAATTTGGAACTTTCAGATATTCTCCCTATATTTGCAAGCGAAACTAAATATTTTAGCGTATGAAAAAACTACTTTTAATTACCGTACTGACTCTCATGAGCAATCTGTGTCTGTTTGCAGGCTCCGATCTGAAGCTAGTAAAAGGTTCCGTATCCGAACTGAAAGGCTCCAAGGCCACCATCTGCGCCACGTGGGACTATAGCAACAGCACCATCGAGAACAAAGCGATCAACGATTTCCTGAACGAGAAAGGAGATGAATGGAAACGCGACTACCCGAAAGAGATAGCCAAGGCCGAAGAGAATTTCCTCAGCAGATTAAAAGACAAAGCCAGCAAGCATGTGACCCCCGTTGAGGGCGACGATGCCGATTACAAGATTGTCGTAAAGGTCAAGAACTTCAGCTACGGCAGCACAGGTGCCTCAGTATGGGTAGGCTTCGGTGCCGGCGACGCCCGCATGTGGGGCACGTTGGAGATCTAAAAGAAAGGTGCCTCCGAGCCCATTGCCGTGATCGACATCGACGGTGCCGGCGGATCCGGCTATGGCAATGAAAAGCGTCGTGTAGAATGCTATCGCGAGATGGCCGAGCTCCTTGCCGACATCCTCAAGAAAGGAAAATAGTCAGAACCCACCTCTCGCCGTAAACGCCTCGCGCTGGGGTCTGGCACTGACGTAAAGTCGCGAGCGACTTTCTCGTCAGGTCCTGACCCTAGCGAGAGGCTCCGCCGCAGTCGCGGCCGTAGATCGAGTTGTGCTCTGCCATGTGGTTGCACAGGCCGCGCAGCGAGATCGTCTCCTTCTCTACTGCCTTCGGGTAGTACTTGCCGTACCCCGGGTTGTTGGCGTTGGTGTTCTTACGAATGTTGATTTCGAATTGTGGATTT
>OMXK01000038.1 GCA_900314995.1 uncultured Prevotella sp. | reverse complement strand
AATAATCTTGTGTCTTTGACCCGGAGTTACGGGCTTTAATTTACGTACTGCCATTTCTTATTGAATATTGCTATAAAAATCAATTACATCGCCCTCCTTAAGAGTAACGATTGCCTTCTTGAACGCGTTCTTCTGACCTTTGATCAGACCGGCCTTTGTGTAGCGAGAGCTACGCTTACCGGCATAACGACACGTGTTCACATCGATCACTGTCACATTGTACAGGCTCTCGACTTCCTTCTTAATCTCAAGCTTATTGGCCTCGGGCTTTACGATAAAGCCGTACTTGGTCTCTGCCTTCTTCGTACGCTCCTCGCCCTTCACCTTATAAGTCTTTGTCTCTGAAGACTTGTCTGTGATCTTGGTCATCTTCTCAGTGACCAGGGGTTTTATGATAAATGCCATATCTTATATCTCCTTTACTTGTTTAAGATACCGTCGATGGTCTCCAGAGATTTCTCAGAGATAACGAGCACGTCAGCATTCAACACCTTGTAAGTATTGAGTGTCGATGCTTCCATCACCTCTGCACCCTGCAGATTGCGAGCCGACAAATAGATGTTATTATTGTTGCCTGAGAGAACAAAGAGTGCCTTCTTGCCATCTACCTTCAGATTCTTTGCGATGCTGACAAACTCTTTGGTCTTGGGAGCCTCCATAGAGAAGTCCTCGACAACGACGATTGCATTCTCCTGAGCCTTGTAAGTCAGAGCCGACTTACGGGCAAGAGCCTTCACTTTCTTGTTCAGTTTGAAACTGTAGTCACGGGGTGTGGGACCGAACACGCGACCACCGCCACGCAGCAGGGGTGAGTTGATATCACCATGACGGGCACCGCCGCCACCCTTCTGACGTCCAAGCTTGCGAGTAGAACCAGAGATTTCGCTTCTCTCCTTCGATTTTGCCGTACCCTGACGCTGGTTGGCCAGATACTGCTTTACATCCAGATAAACAACGTGGTCATTAGGTTCAATGCCGAAGATAGCCTCGTTCAGAGTCACCTTTCTTCCGGTCTCCTGACCTTTGATATTTAATACGCTAACTTCCATCTTACTTGTTGATAATTACAGTTGAACCATTGTAACCAGCGCAGCTACCCTTCACGAGGATCAGGTTATGCTCCGGTATTACCTTTAACACTTTGAGGTTCTGAGTTGTCACTCTGTCGCCTCCCATCTGGCCGCCCATTCGCATTCCTTTGAACACCTTGGCGGGATAAGAACAGGCACCGATAGAACCGGGCTTGCGCAGACGGTCGTCCTGACCGTGTGTAGACTGGCCTACACCGCCGAAACCATGACGCTTCACAACGCCCTGGAATCCCTTACCCTTTGATGTTCCGACAACGTCAACGAACTCGGCACCCTCGAAGATGTCGACTGTTACGGTGTCGCCGAGGTTCATCTCCTCGTCAAACTTGAACTCGGCCAAGTGGGCCTTCGGTGTTGTGTTGGCCTTCTTGAAGATACCCATCATCGGTTTGGTGGTGTTCTTCTCCTTCTTCTCTCCCAGCTTCGATAACAGTGCACGGTACATTCTTACCGTCGGCACTGAAAACGGATGTCATTCCGATTTTTCTTCCAATTAATCCTGGCATTTCAGTTTAATAATTAATAATGTTGTTAATATATAAAGTTTCTTTTTCAAGTGTCATCTCGCAACTGCGAAGCACACAAACCCACTAAAAAAAGGAACTTCAACTGCTTCATTCTTGAAGGCTAAGTTGCTCTTTATCAGGGTATTGTTAGCGTTCGAGCCAGCGCAATACGCACTTTTGCGGCTGCAAAGGTACACATTATTAATGATATAGCCAACAATTTATCCCTGCCAAGCTATGACTTTTATGTTTTTTTAATACTTCGGAGTTATCTTCCCACCAGAATGATGATGGAGCGCGGGCCTACCAGCACCTCACTCTGGCCGTCAATGAGCGGTTCCTCGCCTGGTTCGAAGATATCGTTGGGAGCCTCCACACCTGTATTGGCGAAAACGCGCCATTCCATACCTTGGGGCAACTGGGGCAGTTCAAAGCCGTGCATCTCCCAATGCATGTTCATGGCCACATAGATGAAATCGTCGGCCACACCATCGGTCTGGGCATATTGCCCATTCAGCATAAAGGCTGCCGTGAGATTATTGTAACCGCATTCTGGCTGCCATGCCTTCACGCCATGCCAGGAGAAGTCGGGATAGCCAAGGCCGCGATAGTCACAATGCCGGAGATGATCTTCATAGCGAAGCACCTTATGCTGACGACGGAACTTGATCATCTGCTTGAAATAGCGGAAGATGTCGGCATTCTTCTCCATGTCGTTCCAATCGAGCCAGGCAATTTCATTATCCTGACAGTAGGCGTTGTTGTTACCTTGCTGGGAGTTGCCCATCTCGTCGCCTGACAACACCATCGGTATTCCCTGGCTCACCAACAGCATCGAGACGGCATTCTTCACCTGCCGGTGGCGCAAACGGTTAATTTCGGGATCGTCGCTTTCACCTTCACAGCCGCAGTTCCAACTGTTATTGTTGTTCTCGCCGTCACGGTTGTCCTCGCCATTGGCCTCGTTGTGCTTGCTGTTATACGACACCAGATCCATCAGGGTGAAACCATCGTGGGCCGTGACGAAATTCACGCTGGCCTTGATGCCCCGCCCTTGCGAGGCATAGAGGTCTGGAGAACCGATGATACGCTCTTTCACGTCGCTCAGAACTGCGGCATCGCTCTTCAGGAAACGGCGAATACTGTCGCGGAACTTACCGTTCCACTCGGCCCAGCGGCCCCACGACGGGAATGAGCCCACCTGATAGAGTCCACCTGCATCCCAGGCTTCGGCTATCAGTTTTGTCTTACCGAGTATCGGATCGTGAGCCAGCGATTCGAGCAGCGGTGGATTCGACATGGGATTGCCGTTCTGGTCGCGTCCCAAGATGGCAGCCAGATCGAAGCGGAACCCGTCGATATGGTAGTCTGTGACCCAGTAGCGCAGGCTTTCCACAATCATGTCGCGTACATTGGGGTTGTTGCAGTTCAGCGTATTGCCACAGCCACTGAAGTTATAATAATGTCCATCTGGATCCAGCATGTAATAGGTCTTGTTGTCAATGCCACGATAGGAGATGTAGGGCCCATGTTCGTTGCCTTCGGCCGTATGGTTGAACACCACGTCGAGCATCACCTCAATACCGTTGGCATGGAGCCGCTTCACCAGGTTCTTGAGCTCATCCACCTGCATGCCGAACCTTCCCGACGAGGCATAGGCGGCCTTGGGGGCAAAGAATCCCACATTGCTGTACCCCCAAAGGTTAAACAGCTGGCGTCCGTCGACAGGCGAAACGCGGCGGGTTTCAAACTCGTCGAACTCATGGATAGGCATCAGTTCTACACAGTTGACGCCAAGTTCCTTCAGATAAGGTATCTTCTCAATGATGCCGGCGAACGTACCCTTATGCTTCACGCCAGAGGCTGCACCACAAGTAAAGTTGCGCACATGCATCTCATAGACGATGAGATCGTTGATAGGCGTCTCCAGCGGCATATCGTCCTCCCAGTCGAAATCGTCGAGCACCACTCGGGCACGGTATTGATACAAACTGTCCCAATTAGGTTCCTGTCCCCACACATCACGCCCCACGATGAGTTTCGCATAGGGGTCGAGCAGGATTTTCGACTTGTCGAACCAATGGCCTTTTTCCGGCTCATAGGGGCCGTCCATCCTGAAGCCATATTCTATGTTCTCATAATCCAGATCGAAGATGATCATCGAAAACACATTGCCAAGACGGAACTCCTTGAAGAAAGGGATCTCGACAAACGGCTTCTCTTCACGGTCGTGAAAGAGCACCAGCGTGCAGTCGGTGGCATAGCGGGAATATACAGAGAAGTTGACCATATTGCCAAAGACCGTAGCCCCAAAGGGATAAGGTCTGCCAGGGCGCAACTTCAGTCCTTGGTACTCGTGTGTGGGAAACAGATCGACTCTATGCATTATGCTCTATTACAAAGGTATTACAAATTCTTCACTTTCTCCATGCATTCCTCCATTGTATCGAAAGAATCGAAGAAATTATCGAAGCCCGTGACACTCATGATGTCCTTGACCTCGGCATTGACGCCCACCAGATAAACCTGCAGTTCTTTCGACATGGCAACTTTCTTGGAATAGAGCAATACACGCAGCCCCATACTGGATACGTATTTACAGCCAGTCATGTCGAGCACCACATTGCTGCCTTTCTCCAGAATGGCCATGATACCATCCTGTACTTCCTGATAGTTGTAAGAGTTTAACTCTGCACCTAATTTATATATATCCCAATCCATCGCTATATTATTTATGAAGATTCAGCTCGTTGTATTGCTTCGACCAGTCCATGCAGTTGCGCACCCTGAGGTCTGCGTATGGCTCGGCATTGAAGATGGTTGTCTTGATGGTCATCAGCTGCTCCGTGCCATAGAGGAAAGAGAAAGGATGCGGCTGTTCCATCGTCAGGTCGATGGCTTCCTGCAGCAAGTTCACATCATCATGACAGTCGAACAAGAACCTGTCGGTATCATGATTATCCAGGAACAATACCAGCTTGAAGTCTTCAGGATACTTGGCGAAGTGGTCGGCTATCTTGCTGCGCAGGGTCTGATTGCCCTTGATGCCGCGGCCTGAATGGACTTCCTCCAAGAGGATGTCGCGATAGGCAAAGTCAAGCACACCGTCCAGCGTTTCCACATAGTCAGCCTGCAAGGCGTCTTGAGAGAAAGGTTTGGTTTCCTGTGCCAGGAACTCGTTCAGCCTGCCCTCTGTCTTGAAGTACAGCTGGCTGGCCAGCTGCGGTCCGATGCCCTGTGCCCACACCTCGCCAAACACCACGATATCGCTACGAATGGCCTGCAGTTGGTCGCGAAGGCTCTTCAGGAAACTATGTGGCTGTCCAAGAGCATGGTCGATACGGAAAGCATCCACTCCCATGCGGGCAAGCTGCTCGGCTTTCTCAATCATGAAACTGACCACTTCGGGATTTGTCAGGTTGAACTTAGGCAGGTCGCCGAAGCCCAGGAACGACACGAATTCGTCGCTACCCTCTTTCGGATAGAAGAACCAGTCGCGATGCTTGCCGCCATTGGCGAGAAGCGACTCCGCGAAGACAGGTGCCTGATACCAGCAGTGGTTGGGCACAAAGTCGCAGATGATCTTCAGTCCCTTGTCGTGAGCCGTATCGAGCAGCTTCTGATAGTCCTCCCATGTGCCGAAATGCGGATCCACGTCCTCGAAGTTCAGGGTATGATACCCATGATAGTTTGCCGACTTGAAGATAGGCGAGAGCATGATGGCCGTAAAGCCCAGGTCCTTGATGTAGTCTAGTTTGTCAGTCACTCCTTGCAGATTTCCCCCGCAAAAGACGTTCTCACTGGCTGGCGGCGTCTGCCAACCTCCGTTGAATCTGTCAATCAACAGATGATAGATTCGGATGTTATCAAACCAATTCTTCATAACATATACATTTCCACGTTGCAAAGATATGAAAAAAAATCGAAAGAACAATGCTTTATCAAAATTTAACTAACAAGCTTGACTCTACGCTCAATCGCAGCCTTCATCCAAGCAGACAGCGACTGCCCCATTCTACCAAAGTTTATAACCACTTCTCTTATAGTTTGCCAGTAGTAAACTGGTAGTTTGAAGGGATGTAAGCAGGAGTCTATAGGTAGCAAGCCACAAAATTCTCTAGAGAATTTACGGTTTTCCTTACGACTGAAGCCCCTTCAGTCGTAACCCGAGAAAGGGTTTCTCGGTGGCGGAATAGTTGTTTATCGGTAAACCATATTGTAGAGGTAAATTCAATAATAAGAAAAATAAGATATGAGGGCCGCGAGCAGGGACAGAAATCGTGAGATGACTATCTTCCCGGATCTGATCGTACATGATTGATGCTAGTTCGTCAGGTATTTGTCCCTTAACTGCTGCTGCTCTTTCTTCGAGAAGCCGAGCTGGTTCTCAATATACTGTGACATGGAGCTCACCATCTGGCTGTGCTCGGTGAAAGGGAGGTAGCCTCCAAAGAGGGCTGCATCTACATGGCGATAGACGGCGGGAATCTCTGTATGGCGGTCGAGCACAGCATTGAGGGTTTCCATGTCGTCGATAGCACCTTTGAAGGTGGAGCCCACAGATAGTTGGCGCCAAAGTAGATGCCATGATTGTTGCCGTAGGTACCACTATGGGTCACGATGCCCCAGACATCGCTCTTGTCGAAGCCATAGAGCGGAACGAAGTAGTCGATGACCTCACGCTCGAAGACATGCGACGACATGGCCCAAGGCTCGTCGGTCATGGGGTCTCCGGCATTGTCCAGGTTCACCACTTCCAGACCAGCTGCCAGATACCATTCGTAGAAATCACGCATCTCCGACTGTTGGTTGACAGGATAACCGAAATAGGTCTGCTGCCCTGTCTTCCATTTTTATGTCCATTCATCGAGTTTCTGGAATCCCGATGACTGTGCAAACATACTCTGACCAACAATTATCAGTGCCAAAGGCAATAATAATCTTGATTTTGATATCATTCTTTTGAATTATTGTATATAATTGCTCTTATTGTCAATAGTTCGCGGTCATCCACTCGATGATCCTGAGGAAGAAGGTAAGGGCCGATACCTCGTGGTTGGTGATGCCGGCTTCCTTGGTCGTTTCAGAGCTGTACTCACCGACAAACTCCTCTGTCTTGATGCCTTTAGCCTTGAGGAACTTGCTCATGGCATAGAAGTTCTCCACTGGCACGACATCGTCTTTCGTGTCGTGGAAAAGCATCACATCGAAGTCTCTACGGGGCGTCCAGCCGCTAGTAAGCGCATCCTGGCTGAAGGCAGCCTTAAACTTGCGCGACAGGGCGCTATTGGTATTGAGAACGGCATCTGTGCAGATGTCACTCGTCTTTTTAGTCTTGATTAGCTCCTCGTCAAGGGCCCTGCGCTTATTCTCCTTACTGAGGAACCACTTATTGAAGTTCTTGGCCACGGGATCCTTCAGATAGTCGTGGATATCGTAACCCAGACGGAAGAAGTGGTTGAAGGCATAGAGCACGTTGCAGACGGTGCTGGGCATCTCGGTGGTGCCTTTGGTGATGGCGTCATACATCGAGTTGATGTCGTAGGGACCGTCGCCGGCGAAGGCTCGTTTCACCTTGATCTCAGGATGACGTTCAGAGATTTCGCGCAACACGCTCATCGTGGTCTGCCCACCTTCCGAATAACCAGCGATAACGAAGTCGTCGCCTTTCTTCACTTTCAGGTCTTCTATCAACCGCTTTGCAGCGAGGTAGGCATCGAGCGAGGCGCGGCCGTTGGCCCGTGAGATACAGTAGGCCTGCGGCTCTTTCTCAGTGATGCCGAAGCCGTAGTAGTCGGGGGCTACAACGATGAAGTTGGTGAAGGCTGCCCCCGTCGGGAACTCGACGGCTCCACGCGAAGGTGCCTGCGTGGTGGCATAGATGGTGAAGTGGTTGTAGAGCAGAATGCCATTGTAGGGCTTATTGTCCTTTATCAGCGTCTTGTCGACCGTGATGGTACCGCTGAGTGTGCAGGGATTGCCGAAGGGATCGAACGAAGGGTAGTTGAACACGTAGTTCATATAATCGGGGAAAATCTCCACAGGGATGCTGTCGACGACACAGGCTCGCGGGAGGGTTGACTTCGCCATCCATTCCTTAATCAAGCCGTTATTACTCGCTCCGGACTTGGTAAGTGTACCTTGATGGGATGTATTGCTGAAGGCAATATTATTTGAGCCACTTTTCATCTTTATCTGACCAATATCGACAAAGTCGTTGTGATCCCTATCGCCGCGAGTACGAGTCGGCGAGAAAGTCGTGCCTGTAGCTGGATCAGTCAGGATGACCTGCCCCTCGGCAGTCACCTGCCATGTGAACGGCGCATCCTTCGGACCGCCATAAATCTCAAGCGGTTCGTTGAAGGCGTCATCAAATACCGCCAAAGCGACATAGCCCGTATGGTCGGCTTTAGTTTCTACAGCAATCAAGGCACGATTGAAGGGTTTGCCGTCCTCGGTCACGTCCTCATAGTCGAACTCCTCATACCACAGGCCGACGAGACTCTCTTCCATCTCCTGCTGGCTGGGGCTTACGGGGTTGTCAGCACTGTCTGTGCAGGCAATCATACCTAACAGGAGCACCGCAATTACTAAGACTGCAAGAATCTTCTTTTTCATAATTCATCTTTAATTGATATCCTTCCAAAACTATTATACAATGTTACCACACCAATGCTCTTTTCTCCTTTGGGATGAACATCTTGTCGGTGGGCTGGATGTTGAAGGCGTCATACCAGCTGTCAATCATCGGCAGGGCAGCATTCACACGGAAAATATTCGGCGAATGAACATCGCTGTTCACTATGAGGGCGATGTACTCAGGCGTCACGTTGCTGGCCCAGACACGGGCGTAGGCCAGATAGAAGCGCTGGGCAGGGGTAAAGCCGTCGATCGTGTTCAGCGGCTCCTGCTTCATGCGATCCTCAAAGGCACGATAGGCCACCTGAAGTCCACCGTTGTCACCGATGTTCTCGCCCAAGGTCTTCTGGCCGTTAACCTTCAGCCCAGGCAGTGCCTCCTGCTCTGAGAACCAGTCGGCGAGCACCTTCGTGCGCTCATCGTACTTGGCCTTGTCTTCAGCTGCCCACCAATTGATCAGATTACCGTCCTTATCGTACTGACAACCCTGATCGTCGAAGCCGTGGCTCATCTCATGACCGATGACGGCTCCAACGGCACCGTAGTTGCAGACATAGTCGGCCTCAGGATCGAAGAACGGAGGCTGCAGGATGGCAGCGGGGAAGTTGATGCTGTTGAACATTGGAACATAACAAGCGTTTACCGTCTGTGGAGAGAATGGCATAATGGTCTTATCCACAGGCTTATGCCAATACTTACGTATCAAGGCTGCACGCGACTCCAGTGTGATTCGGATGAAGTTCTCCACGAGGTTCTGATCCTCGCGGATGTCAATGAACTTCTCCATATCTTCCCACTTGTTGGGATAACCTACGTTGATATGCATGGCATGCAGCTTCTCCAGGGCCTTGGCCTTGGTGGAGTCGCTCATCCAGGTATTATCCTTCAGACGATCCTCGAAGGCCTGCTGCAGGTCTTTCACCATACGATAGGCACGCTGTTTGCTGGTTTCGGGGAAATATTCTGCCACATAGAGTTTTCCAATAGTCTCCTCCAGATTATCATCGATTTCGGCGACGGCACGCTTCCAGCGGGGTTTCTGTTCCTGTATGCCATTGACGGCCTTTGAGTACTCAAATTGACGATCAGTGAAGTCATCACTCAGGTATTCACTGTAGGCTTTGACGACACACAGTTCCATATAGGCCTTCAAGTCCTCGACACTTGTTTCGGCCAGCAGCTTCTCCACCTCATGCAGTGGCTCCAGCTCACTCACGTTCACCTGGTCGATATCTTTCGGATAGTTGAGGGCGTCGCGATAGCCCACCCAGTCGATGCCCTTGAAATCCTGCAACAACTGCTCCCACGGCATAATGTGGTTGGTCTTCATCGGGTCGCGCCTATCCACCTGGTTCAGCGTCTTGACACCAATTCTGTGCTCGATGGCCCATGTGGCCTGCATCATGCGCTCGGCATCGCTGTTGCCCACCATCTTCAGGAAATCCTTATACAGACTCTGTTTAGCGGCAACTTCGGCCTTCTGCTGCTCGTTGGGATTGGCATAATATTCCTGAGCCATAGTGGCACCCCCATGGCCAGCGCTCATCATATACTCCGATGAGTTGAACGGGTTCAGACTCAGGCTGATACCGTAAGGTGCTGTGTTAAAGCCCTTAGCATCTAAGTCTGCCATCAGCTTCAGGGCCTCTTCGCGGGTTTTGATGGCACGTACCTGCTTCAGGTAAGGCAGGATCGGCTCATAGCCCATCTTGTTGCGCGCCACGCTGTCCATGTAGAGACGATAGAGCGCACCGATCTTCTGCCCGTCGCTGCCCTGTGGCAGGTTCTTTTCATTGGCATACTTCATGATCAGCGCATTGATGCGCACTTCGTTCTGTTTCATCAGATCAACAAAAGCACCATTCATCGGGTACTCCTTGTCAATCGGGTTGTTCTTCAGCCACGAGCCAACGGCATACTGCCAGAAGTCATCACCAGGTTTCACACTCGGATCCATGTTCGCTCTAAAGTTCTGTGCCATACTTGCCATACTCACGAAGGCAATGGCTACGGCGATAATAAACTTTTTCATCATGTATTTATGTTTTAGTAATGTTATTGGCATTCTATATCGCCACAAAGGTAAGCATAAAATAATAATTCTCCAAATTATTCGACAAGAATCTGACAAAAGCTTAAATAGCCACACAGAGTGATGACAAAAATGGCGTGAATTCAGTCGAACTCACGCCATATCCTTATTTAAGAGAAGATATTACTATACCTTGATCTCTACCTCAACACCGCTAGGAAGCTCGAGCTTCATCAGGGCGTCAACAGTCTTGGCTGTTGAGCTGTAGATATCAATCAGACGCTTGTAGTCTGACAGCTGGAACTGCTCACGTGCCTTCTTGTTAACGAAGGTAGAACGGTTCACGGTGTAAATACGCTTGTGTGTGGGAAGGGGGATAGGACCGCTGATGATAGCACCTGTGGCCTTGACAGCCTTCACGATTTTCTCTGCTGACTTGTCAACCAATTTGTGGTCGTAGCTCTTCAGCTTAATACGAATTTTCTGACTCATGTCTTTAATTTTGATATTTAATTATTATATAAGGAGGCCGCTAAAGAGTCATTTGCTCAGCGGCACTCCGGATTTGCTTGTTTATACCAAGTCGGCACGGCCCTTAACCTCCTCGAGCACAGCCTTAGCCAGTGCACTTGAGAGAGGAGCGTGGTGATCATACTCCATTGAGCTGGTAGCACGACCAGAAGTGATGGTACGCAGGGCGGTTACATAACCGAACATCTCTGACAGGGGAACCTGAGCCTTAACGACACGAGCACCACTGCGAGCCTCTTCCATACCTTCCACCTGACCACGGCGCTTGTTCAGGTCACCGATCACGTCACCCATGTTCTCCTCAGGTGTTACCACCTCGAGCTTCATGATGGGCTCCATCAGTACGGGCTTAGCCTGAGCACATACAGCCTTGTAAGCCATCTGGGCAGCAATCTCGAATGAGAGCTGGTCAGAGTCTACCGGGTGGAATGAACCGTCGACTACAGTCACCTTCAGAGAATCCATAGGATAGCCACCAAGAATACCATTCTTAAGTGCACCCTCGAATCCCTTCTGGATAGCAGGGATGAACTCCTTGGGGATGTTACCACCCTTCACCTCATTGATGAACTGCAGAGGTCCGTTCTCCTTGATATCGTAATCCTCATCAACAGGACCTACGTTTACGATGATATCAGCGAACTTACCGCGACCACCAGACTGCTTCTTGTAAACCTCACGATAGCCCATAACGGTCTTCGTGATAGCCTCCTTATAGTTAACCTGGGGCTTACCCTGATTACACTCTACCTTGAACTCACGCTTCAGACGGTCGATAATGATGTCGAGGTGAAGCTCACCCATACCGGAGATAATGGTCTGACCACTCTGCTCGTCAGTACGAACGGTGAATGTAGGATCTTCCTCAGCCAGCTTAGCAAGACCGTTGTCAAGCTTGGCAACGTCGGCCTGAGACTTAGGCTCTACGGCAATAGAAATCACAGTGTCGGGGAAGGTCATTGACTCCAGTACGATAGGAGCATCCTCTGCGCAGAGGGTATCACCAGTACGGATATCCTTGAAACCTACACCTGCGCCGATATCACCAGCGTCGATCGACTCCATAGGAATCTCCTTGTTAGAGTTCATCTGGAACAGACGGCTGATACGCTCCTTCTTGCCAGAGCGGGGATTGTAAACATAACTTCCGGCAGTAATCTTACCAGAGTAGACACGGAAGAACACCAGACGTCCCATATACGGGTCGGTAGCGATCTTGAAAGCCAAAGCTGAGGTAGGAGCCTCTTCAGAGGGTTCGCGATCCTCTTCTTCCTCTGTGTTGGGGTTAGTACCCTTAATCACATCGATGTCTACAGGAGCTGGCAGGAATGCACATACGTAATCGAGCAACGGCTGTACACCCTTATTCTTATAAGAAGAACCGAGCAGCATCGGCGTGCACTGCATAGAGATAGTACCCTTGCGGATAGCAGCGATAATCTCATCCTCTGTGATAGAGTCGGGATCATCGAAGTACTTCTCCATCAGAGCCTCATCATACTCTGCGGCAGCCTCAAGCAGCTTGTTACGCCACTCGTCGCACTCAGCCTGAAGGTCAGCAGGGATTTCCTCAACATCGTATTCAGCACCCATGGTCTCATCGTGCCACAGGATGGCCTTCATCTTGATCAGGTCAACCAGACCCTTGAAGTTCTCCTCTGCACCAATGGGAACCTGAATCACAACAGGATTAGCACCGAGGATGTCACGCATCTGCTGAACAGTCTCAAAGAAGTCTGCACCAGAGCGGTCCATCTTATTAACATAACCGATACGGGGCACATTATACTTATCTGCCTGGCGCCAAACGGTCTCAGACTGAGGCTGCACGCCGTCAGCTGCAGAATAAGTTGCAACAGCTCCATCAAGTACACGCAGTGAACGCTCTACCTCTGCGGTAAAGTCCACGTGTCCCGGAGTATCAATCAGGTTAATCTTGAAAGTTTTGTTGTTCCATGTCCAGTTACAAGTCGTAGCAGCAGAAGTAATAGTGATACCACGCTCCTGTTCCTGAGCCATCCAGTCCATCGTAGCAGCACCATCATGCACCTCACCAATCTTGTGCGTCTTACCTGTATAGAACAGGATACGCTCAGAAGTGGTAGTCTTACCAGCATCGATGTGAGCCATGATACCGATGTTTCTCGTCAAATGTAAATCGCGATTTGCCATTGTCTTGTTTATCCTTTAAAAACGTCCTTACCTTATAACACCTATCTTAGAATCTGAAGTGGGCAAATGCGCGGTTAGCCTCTGCCATACGGTGCATATCCTCCTTACGCTTGAAGGCACCACCCTGGTTGTTGTAGGCATCCATAATCTCAGCAGCAAGTTTGTCAGACATTGACTTACCACTACGCTTGCGGGCGAACGAGATCATATTCTTCATAGACACACTCTCCTTACGGTCAGGACGGATCTCCGTCGGAACCTGGAATGTGGCACCACCGATACGGCGGCTCTTTACCTCCACCTGAGGTGTGATGTTGTCGAGGGCCTGCTTCCAAATCTCAAGGGCAGACTTCTCCTCGTTCTGCATCTTTGCCTTCACTGTCTCCAGTGCGTTGTAGAAAATCTCATACGACTTGGTTTTCTTACCGTCATACATCAGGTGGTTCACAAACTTAGACACCTTCTGGTCGTTAAACACGGGATCCGGCAGGATCACACGCTTCTTTGGTTTTGCTTTTCTCATTTTGTTTTTGAATGATTAAATTCTGCGTGGGGGCTGTTCTTACTTGTTCTTCAACACTCTCTCATGAGCATTTACTCAACCTTCTAACATTTACCGAATTCTATCGGCTATCTCCAGCAAAACGTTGTTTAATTGTTTACTTTGTTTCGGCCTGACTGACCTTCTCCGGTCATTACTTCTTAGCCTTTGGACGCTTGGCACCATACTTAGAACGGCGCTGCAGACGATTTGCCACACCTGCGGTATCGAGTGTACCACGAACGATGTGATAACGTACACCGGGAAGGTCCTTAACACGACCACCACGAACCAGCACGATTGAGTGCTCCTGCAGGTTGTGGCCCTCTCCGGGGATGTAAGAGTTAACTTCCTTCTGGTTTGTCAGACGAACACGGGCTACCTTACGCATAGCCGAATTAGGCTTCTTCGGGGTTGTTGTGTAAACACGTACGCAGACACCACGGCGCTGAGGACAATTGTCCAGCGCGGGTGACTTTGACTTGTCAACAATCACCTTTCTGCCCTTTCTTACCAATTGTGAAATTGTAGGCATAATACTTTAATTTTAATTTATTATATATGTTATTTTGTTTATATTCAGCACTTTACGCAGCCAATCCACCTTCACAAAGGCGTTTCGGGCTGCAAAGGTACAACTATTTTCCGAATCCACCTAATATATAATAAAGAAAAAGCGTTATATCCGTTTTGATTTAACAAGATATAACACTTTTTGCAATAATTAATCGTTTTTTGCTCTCAAGCCTCTCCTTTTGGGAGGTCAAATGGTGCAATCGTACGTGATTCTTGATTGGGAATACGGATAGGGCCGAACTCTTTTTCGTATCGCAAGATATTTTCCTGAAGGGCACCCAGCAAGCGCTTTGCATGTTCAGGCGCCAGCACGATCCTACTGCATACCCTGGCCTTGGGAACACCCGGCAGCACGCGTGCGAAGTCAACGACAAAGTCACTTGAGCCATGTGTGATAATGGCAAAATTGGCATACTCCCCCTGCGCCACCTCCTGTGGCAACTCTATTTGCAGTCCTTGCTGCTTATTATCCTTCTCGTCCATTGCTATAAATAATATAAAGGTGATTTGATTAGTCAGGGGCGTAGCATTCACAATACCACGCCCCTTCCTTATAGTAGAAAAAGAAAATTAATTATTTCTCATCGAGAACTGTCTCTTCAGCAAAGTCGAGCACGTTCTTGCGGTTTGCCTGAATACGCTCATACTCTTCCTTAGAACCTACAATAATCTTATCGAACTCGCGCAGACCAGTACCGGCAGGAATCAGGTGACCGCAGATCACGTTCTCCTTCATACCCTCCAAGTGGTCAACCTTACCACGGATAGCAGCCTCATTCAGGACCTTTGTGGTCTCCTGGAACGATGCGGCCGACATGAACGACTTCGTCTGGAGTGCTGCACGTGTGATACCCTGCAGAATCTGGGTAGATGTAGCAGGCACAGCATCACGAACCTGAACCAGTCGCAGGTCACGGCGGCGGAGAACAGAATTCTCATCACGCAGTCTGCGGGCAGTCACGATCTGGCCCTTCTGCAGATTCTCTGAGTCACCGGCATCGATGACCACCTTCTTACCCCAGATACGATCGTTCTCCTCTGCAAAGTCGAGTTTGTCAACAATCTCCTGCTCGAGGAATGAGGTATCACCAGGCTCATTAATCTGAACCTTACGCATCATCTGACGGACGATAATCTCAAAGTGCTTGTCGTTGATCTTCACACCCTGTAGACGATAAACGTCCTGTACCTCATTTACGATATACTCCTGAACGGCGGTCGGGCCCTTAATGGCCAAGATGTCGGAAGGTGTGATAACACCGTCAGAAAGCGGTGTACCGGCACGAACTGCATCATGCTCCTGTACCAGGATCTGCTTAGACAGAGATACGAGATAACGGCGCTGCTCACCAGTCTTCGACGTAACGACAATCTCACGGTTACCACGCTTTACCTTACCCATCGTGACCTCACCGTCGATTTCAGATACGACTGCGGGATTAGACGGGTTACGAGCCTCAAAGAGCTCAGTTACACGTGGCAGACCACCAGTGATATCACCACCCTTGGCAGCAGCACGCGGAATCTTCACGAGGGTTTCACCAGTCTTAACTGTCTGGCCATCCTCAACGACAACGTGTCCACCCACAGGGAAGTTATATGTACCCAGCACCTCGCCATTTGCATCAACAATATGACAGGTAGGAACCCTTGACTTGTCTTTCGACTCAGTGACGATCTTCTCCGTCAGACCTGTTGTTTCATCGGTCTCAGCGCGGAATGTCACACCCTCGATGACATCGTTGAACTTCAGTGTACCGGCATATTCTGTTACAATGACAGCATTGAACGGATCCCACTGAGCAATCTTGTCACCCTTATTGACCTCTGCCCCATTCTCATAATAGAGAGAAGAGCCATAAGGCACATTCACCGTAGAAAGCACGATCTTCGTGTTCGGATCAATGAAACGGAGTTCACCCAGACGGCTGACAACCATCTCGCACTCACGGCCATCCTCATCGAACGGAACCGTACGCACCTCCTCCATCTCGATCTGAGCATGCTCATACTTTGAAACGATGCTGGCATTTGCAGCTGCATTACCAGCCACACCACCGGCGTGGAACGTACGAAGTGTCAGCTGTGTACCAGGTTCACCGATAGCCTGAGCGGCAATCACACCAACAGCCTCACCCTTCTGAACCATACGGCGGGTAGCAAGGTTGCGGCCATAACACTTCATGCAGACACCCTTCTTCGACTCGCAGGTGAGCACTGAACGGATCTCAACCATCTCAATCTCAGCCTTCTCGATAGCCTCGGCAATAGGTTCGGTAATCTCCTCACCTGCCTCGACAATTACATCGCCAGTCTTAGGATTAATCACATCATGAACAGACACACGGCCAAGGATGCGCTCTGCCAGACTAGAGATCACCTCATCGCCACTCTTCAGTGCAGTGCACTGCAGACCACGAAGCGTACCACAGTCTTCCTCAGTAATGATCACATCATGAGAGACGTCAACCAGACGACGGGTCAGATAACCGGCATCGGCAGTCTTCATGGCGGTATCGGCAAGACCCTTACGGGCACCGTGGGTAGAGATAAAGTACTCCAGCACAGACATACCCTCCTTGAAGTTCGACAGGATCGGGTTCTCAATCGTACCACGTCCCTCGGCACCGGCCTTCTGTGGCTTGGCCATCAGACCACGGATACCAGAGAGCTGCTTGATCTGATCCTTCGAACCACGGGCACCAGAGTCGAGCATCATGAATACGGCATTGAATCCCTGGTCTGCCTCGGTCATCTCCTTCAGCAGTACATTACCAATATCATTATTAATATGTGTCCAGGTATCAATCACCTGATTGTAACGCTCATTGTCGGTGATGAATCCCATGTTATAGTTGTCGGTAATCTGACGTACCTCATCATTACCTTTCTTAATGAGTTCTGCCTTCTCCTTCGGGATGATGATATCATCGAGGTTAAATGACAAACCTGCCAGATAAGCCATACGGTAACCGAGGTTCTTAATACCATCAAGGAATTCGCACGCCTCGGCAAAACCTACGTTCTTAATCACATCGGCGATAATGCCACGAAGACTCTTCTTAGAAATAATCTCGTTGACATAACCAACCTCCTTCGGGATGATGCCATTCACGATGATACGACCTACAGAAGTCTCAACCATGTGTCGGCCAGGCTGTCCGTCGATAATGTCATCGACAATGACTTTCACCAGGGCATGAAGGTCACACTTACCCTCGTTATGGGCAATGATAGCCTCCTCTGGGCCATAGAAGGTCAAGCCTTCACCTTTGGCACCCGGACGAATCTTAGTGATATAGTACAGACCCAGCACCATATCCTGTGAAGGCACGGTGATAGGCGCACCATTGGCAGGATTCAGGATGTTGTGGCTCTGGAGCATCAGCAGCTGAGCCTCCAGAATAGCCTCATTGCTCAATGGGAGGTGTACAGCCATCTGGTCACCGTCGAAGTCGGCATTGAAAGCGGTACATGCCAATGGGTGGAGCTGGATAGCCTTACCCTCAATGAGCTTCGGCTGGAAAGCCTGGATACCCAGACGGTGCAGTGTCGGTGCACGGTTCAGCAGGACAGGATGTCCCTTCATCACATTCTCAAGGATATCCCAGATCACGGGCTCACGGCGATCCACAATCTTCTTGGCGCTCTTCACCGTCTTCACAATACCACGCTCAATGAGCTTACGGATGATAAACGGCTTATAGAGCTCGGCGGCCATCAACTTCGGCAGACCGCACTCACCCATCTTCAGCTCAGGACCTACAACAATAACGGAACGGGCTGAGTAGTCAACACGCTTACCAAGCAAGTTCTGACGGAAACGGCCCTGCTTACCCTTCAGAGAGTCTGAAAGAGACTTCAGCGGACGGTTTGACTCACTCTTCACGGCACTCGACTTACGCGAATTGTCGAACAACGAGTCAACAGCCTCCTGAAGCATACGCTTCTCATTACGGAGGATCACCTCAGGAGCCTTAATCTCCATCAGACGCTTCAGACGGTTGTTACGGATGATGACACGACGATAGAGATCGTTCAGATCCGATGTTGCGAAACGTCCACCATCCAGCGGTACCAACGGACGGAGCTCCGGCGGTGTGACAGGAATGATCTTCATAATCATCCACTCAGGACGGTTGATGCCCTTCTCCACACTCTGGCGGAAGGCCTCAACTACCTGCAGACGCTTCAGAGCCTCGTTCTTACGCTGCATCGAAGAGTCGCTGTTGGCACGGTCGCGCAGTTCGTATGACAGAGAATCAAGGTCAAGGCGGATGAGCAAGTCATAGATAGCCTCCGCACCCATCTTAGCGATGAACTTGTTAGGATCGCTGTCATCCAGATAGTCATTATCAGGAGAGATCTGATTGTCTACAATCTCACTGTACTCATCTTCAGAGAGCAAGTCGTACATGTTGGAACCGAGGGCATCATTGCCTTCGCCATCCTTCTTGCCAGCCATTGCACCCGGCTGGATAACGACGTAGCGCTCATAATAGATGATTGCATCCAACTTCTTAGTAGGCAGACCGAGGAGGTAGCCGATCTTATTGGGAAGGCTACGGAAATACCAGATATGTGCCACGGGCACTACCAGTTCGATATGACCTGGACGCTCACGACGAACCTTCTTCTCTGTCACCTCGACGCCACAACGGTCACAGACAATACCCTTATAACGGATACGCTTGTACTTTCCGCAGGCACACTCATAATCCTTGGTAGGACCGAAGATACGCTCGCAGAACAAACCGTCGCGCTCCGGCTTATATGTACGATAGTTGATGGTTTCAGGTTTGGTAACCTCTCCGAAGCTGCTCTCGAGGATCTCTTCGGGCGAAGCAAGTCCGATGGTAATTTTCGTAAAATTACTCTTTACTTTTGAATCTTTCTTGAAAGCCATATATATTATTCTTTCTTAATTCTTGATGACTAAAAAACTAAACTCGCTTAATCGAGCGTGATGCTCAGACCGAGACCGCGCAACTCGTGCAGCAGCACATTGAGTGACTCTGGAATTCCCGGTGTCGGCATGGGTTCGCCCTTGACAATAGCCTCGTATGCCTTTGAACGGCCTACGGTATCATCAGACTTGATAGTCAGTATCTCCTGCAGCACATGGCTTGCACCAAAGGCCTCCAGGGCCCAAACTTCCATCTCACCGAAACGCTGTCCACCAAACTGTGCCTTACCACCAAGCGGCTGCTGGGTAATCAAGCTGTACGGACCGATAGAACGGGCGTGCATCTTATCCTCAACCATGTGTCCAAGCTTCAGGAAGTAAGTGATACCCACTGTAGCCGGCTGGTCGAAGCGCTCACCTGTCTCACCGTCATAGAGGTATGTTGAGCAGAGACGTGGCAGACCTGCCTTGTCAGTCCACTCTGCGAGGTCGTCGAGCTTAGCACCGTCGAAGATCGGGGTTGCGAACTTCACACCCAGACGCTTACCGGCAGCACCGAGGATAGCCTCGAAGATCTGACCAAGGTTCATACGTGAAGGCACACCCAGCGGGTTCAGCACGAGGTCGACGGGACGGCCGTCCTCGAGGAACGGCATATCCTCCTGACGCACCACCTTTGACACGATACCCTTGTTACCGTGACGTCCGGCAAGTTTATCACCGACACCGATCTTACGTTTCTTGGCCACATAAACCTTTGCCATCTGCAGAATACCATTGGGCAGCTCGTCACCAATTGTAATGGCAAACTTACGGCGCTTCAGCTCTGCATCCAGCAGTTTGTATTTCTTCATGAAGTTGATAATCAACTGAGCTATCAACTCATTCTTATGCTCATCGTTAGTCCAGTTGCTGGTCTGGATATCACCATACTCGAGATTTCTCAAAGCCGTGGCAGTGAACTTGCTGCCCTTGGTGATAATCTCTGCACCAGTGTAGTCCTTCACACCCTGTGAAGTCTTACCCTTGGTCAGTTCCATCAACTTATCAATCAGGATATCCTTCAGGTCGCCGACCTTTGCCTCGTACTCCTCGTCGATCTTAGCAAGCGTTATCTTATCCTGCTGCTTCGACTTGCGGTCCTTGATGGCACGGGCAAACATCTTCTTATCGATGATGACACCCGTCAGCGAAGGATTAGCCTTCAGTGAAGAGTCCTTCACGTCACCGGCCTTGTCACCGAAGATTGCACGGAGCAGTTTCTCTTCAGGAGAAGGATCACTCTCACCCTTAGGTGAAATCTTACCGATCAGGATATCACCTGGCTCCACACGGGCACCGACGCGGATCACACCATTCTCATCGAGATCCTTGGTTGCTTCCTCGCTGACATTGGGGATATCAGCAGTGAACTCCTCGACACCGCGCTTTGTCTCACGGACATCAAGCGAATATTCATCCACATGAACAGAAGTCAGGATATCCTCACGGACGATACGCTCGTTAAGCACGATAGCATCCTCATAGTTGTAACCCTTCCAAGGCATATAAGCCACAAGCAGGTTACGACCCAGAGCAAGCTCACCATTCTCTGTGGCATAACCCTCTGTCAGGATATCACCTTTCTTCACACGCTGACCTTTCTCACAGATAGGACGCAGGTCAATCGTCATGTTCTGATTGGTACGGCGGAACTTGGCAATACGGTACTCCTTCATGGCAGGCTCGAAGCTGACAAACTCCTCGTCCTCAGTACGGTCATAAAGGATACGGATAGTCGTAGCATCAACATACTCCACGACACCGTCACCTTCTGCTGTCACCATCGTACGAGAGTTCTCACACACCTGCTTCTCAATACCAGTACCTACGATAGGAGCCTCATTGTGGAGCAGTGGTACAGCCTGACGCATCATGTTTGATCCCATCAGTGCTCGGTGAGCATCATCGTGCTCCAGGAATGGAATCAAAGAGGCTGCGATAGAGGCAATCTGCTGGGGCGATACGTCCATCAGGTCTACATCTGTCGGGGGAACCACAGGGAAATCTGCGTCCTGGCGACACTTCACGACGTCGCGGATGAATGTACCGTCATCGTTCAATGGGGCATTCCCCTGACCTATAATATGCTCTGCCTCTTCCTCAGCAGTGAGGTAGACGATTTCATCATTATTCAGATTGGCCACACCATTCTCCACCTTACGATACGGTGTCTGGATGAAGCCAAGCTCGTTGATCTTAGCATACACACAGAGAGAAGAGATCAGACCGATATTCGGGCCTTCAGGGCTCTCAATAGGACACAGACGGCCATAGTGTGTATAGTGTACGTCACGCACCTCGAAACCGGCACGTTCACGAGACAGACCGCCAGGACCCAGGGCTGAGAGACGACGCTTGTGGGTCACCTCGGCCAGCGGGTTGGTCTGATCCATAAACTGTGACAACGGGTTGGTGCCGAAGAACGAGTTGATCACGCTGGAGATAGTCTTGGCATTGATCAGGTCTGTCGGAGTGAACACCTCGTTATCGCGAACGTTCATACGCTCACGGATGGTACGGCTCATACGGGCCAGACCGATGGAGAACTGATTCGACAGCTGCTCACCGACGGTACGTACACGACGGTTTGACAGGTGGTCGATATCATCGACTGCTGCCTTTGAGTTCACCAACTGAATCAGATACTTGATAATCTCAATGATATCCTCCTTCGTCAGGACACGGACATCCATATCTGTGTTCAGGTTCAGCTTCTTGTTGATACGGTAACGGCCCACATCACCCAAGTCGTAACGCTTGTCGGAGAAGAACAGGTTCTGGATAACCTCACGTGCACTGGCATCATCGGCAGGATCTGCATTACGCAACTGACGATAGATATAGAGCACAGCCTCCTTCTCAGAGTTCGACGGGTCTTTCTGGAGGGTATTGAAAATGATTGAGTAGTCCTGAGCGATAGCCTCGTCCTTATGGACAAGGATGGTCTGAGCACCACTCTCAAGGATTTCCATCATGTTCTCCTCGGTAATCTCGGTCTCACGCTCCAGGATAACCTCATTACGTTCGATTGAAACGACCTCACCGGTATCCTCATCGACGAAGTCCTCGTTCCAGCTCTTCAGCACACGGGCAGCCAGTTTCGAACCGACAACCTCTTTCAATGCTTTCTTGTTAACCTTAACCTCCTCGGCAAGGTCGAAGATCTGGAGGATATCCTTATCAGCCTCAAAACCGATGGCTCTCAACAGTGTGGTAACAGGCAACTTCTTCTTACGGTCGATGTAAGCGTACATCACATTGTTGATGTCGGTAGCAAACTCGATCCATGAACCCTTGAACGGGATGATACGTGCAGAGTACAACAGTGTTCCGTTGGCATGTACGCTCTGTCCGAAGAACACGCCAGGAGAACGGTGCAACTGTGATACAACCACACGCTCGGCTCCATTGATAACAAATGTACCGTTAGCTGTCATGTAGGGAATCGGGCCCAGGAACACATCCTGAATCACCGTTCCGAAATCCTCATGATCCGGATCCGTACAATACAGTTTCAGCTTAGCCTTCAAAGGTACGCTATAAGTCAGACCACGCTCGAGACACTCGTCAATGGTGTAACGAGGCGGGTCAATATAGTAATCCAGAAACTCAAGAACGAAATTATTACGTGTATCGGTGATAGGGAAGTTCTCTGCGAACACCTTATACAAACCGTCATTCTTGCGTTCCTCAGGCGGAGTGTCCAACTGCAGGAAGTCTTTGAATGACTTTAATTGCACATCAAGGAAATCCGGGAATGGCATCGGATTTTTGACGCTGCCAAAGTTTACTCTGTTATCAATTACTTTTGAAGCCATATATTATATTAATAATGTATCCAGTTTCTCTAGACTCTCTAGAATAAAAACAAGAAAATGGTCGGGAACCCTCGACTGGAGAGTCCCCAACCACAATCAGTATTGTTGTGCTAATTATTTCAGCTCAACCTCAGCACCAGCAGCCTCGATGGTCTTCTTCAGGTTCTCAGCCTCTTCCTTAGACAGGCCCTCCTTTACAGTAGCGGGAGCACCGTCAACCAGATCCTTAGCCTCCTTCAGACCAAGACCACAAGCCTCCTTAACGGCCTTAACGACCTGAAGCTTAGCAGCACCTGCTGACTTCAGAACTACGTCGAATGAAGTCTTCTCTTCAGCAGCAGCGGCCTCACCACCAGCGGCGGGACCAGCAGCAACTGCAACAGCTGCAGCTGCAGGCTCAATTCCATACTCGTCCTTCAGGACTGTTGCCAACTCATTAACTTCTTTTACTGTCAGGTTTACCAACTGCTCAGCAATAGCTTTAATATCTGCCATTTTATTTAAAATTTTAATTGTTTTTAATGTTAATGTTACTTTATTCGCTTATTTGTTACGCTCAGCGATAGCGTCAAGCAGGCCGTGAATCTTGCCACCGGCATTCAAGCCAGAGACAACATTCTTGATCGGAGACTGCAGCAGAGCCACAACATCTGCGATCAGTTCGTTCTTGCTCTTGATTGCTACGAGCTCATCAAGCTTGTCAGCACCTACGAAGAAGCTCTCCTCTGCATAAGCACCCTTCAGGGCGGGGATACCTTCTTTCTTGTACTCCTTGATCAGCTTAGCAGGAACATTTGCCGTCTGTGTGAACATAACAGCAGTGTTGCCCTTCAAGCAGTCATACAACGGAGAGAAATCAATCTCCGAAGCCTCAAAGGCCTTGTGGAGAAGTGTATTCTTCACCATCAGCAGCTTAATCTCATTCTTGAAGCACTTGCCACGGAGCTCGCTTGTCTTAGCGGCGTCCAGACCATTCAGTATCTTTTAATTCCTTTTTCATTTGTCTAATCTTTTAACGAGTTATTCAACTGATTTAGGATCTACCTTGATACCCATACTCATAGTGCTTGAGAGGAAGATACTCTTGATGTATGTACCCTTAGCAGCAGCAGGCTTCAGCTTGATAATGGTAGAGATGAACTCCTTTGCATTCTCGAAGATCTGATCAGCAGTAAAGGTCACCTTACCGATTGACGTATGCACGATACCGGCCTTGTCAACCTTAAAGTCGATCTTACCCTGCTTCACTTCCTTAACTGCCTTTGCAACATCCATAGTAACAGTACCGCTCTTGGGGTTAGGCATCAGGCCACGGGGACCGAGTACACGGCCGAGAGGACCAAGCTTACCCATACAAGACGGCATTGTGATGATAACATCAACATCTGTCCAACCGCCCTTGATCTTTTCGATGTATTCGTCAAGACCAACATAGTCGGCACCTGCTTCTTTTGCAGCAGCCTCCTGATCAGGGGTACAGAGAGCGAGCACGCGGGTCACCTTACCAGTACCGTTCGGCAGCGATACAACGCCACGAACCATCTGGTTGGCTTTACGCGGGTCAACGCCCAAGCGTACATCGATATCGACGGAAGCCTCAAACTTGGTGGTGGTAATTTCCTTCACCAGCTCGGCGGCTTCTTTCAAAGAGTATGCTTTCCCTGCTTCAACCTTATCAGCTACCAACTTTTGATTTTTTGTCAGTTTACTCATTGTCTTAATTGAAGTTATTAATTATTTACCAGGGAAGTCCCCTTTTACAGTGATACCCATACTACGTGCAGTACCGGCGATCAGCTTCATGGCTGACTCTACAGTAAAGCAGTTCAAGTCCTTCATCTTATCCTCTGCGATAGCACGAACCTGATCCCAAGTAACACTTGCGACCTTCTTACGGTTAGGCTCTGCAGAACCGCTCTTAACCTTTGCAGCCTCCTTCAGCTGTACTGCTGCGGGAGGAGTCTTGAGTTCGAAAGAGAATGACTTGTCAGTGTAGTAAGTGATAACAACAGGAATGATCTTTCCTGCCTTATCCTGGGTTCTGGCGTTGAACTCTTTGCAGAATCCCATGATGTTAATACCCTTAGAACCCAGTGCAGGTCCAACGGGGGGTGAGGGATTCGCTGCGCCACCTTTAATCTGCAATTTGATTAATCCAGCAACTTCTTTAGCCATTTTCTGTTTATTATTAATTGATTTTTATATAAGCCTCAGGAGTGGAAGCCTCCTACGACCGTATATAGAGAATCGGGCATACCGTAACAATTACACCCTATTCTTTTTCTACCTGATTATATCCAAGCTCCAATGGAGTCTTGCGTCCGAAGATTTTGACCATCACCTTCAGCTTGCGCTTCTCGGTGTTCACTTCCTCAATGATTCCGCTGAAACCACTGAACGGTCCGTCTGTCACCTTAACAGCTTCATCAACCATGTAGGGCACACTAGCCTCTTCTGTCTTGATGATTGTTTCCTCAGCCGTACCCAGAATTCTGTTGATGTCGCTCTGGCGCACTGGAGTAGGATTGTCGAGTCCGCCAAGGAAGCCAAGCACATTGGGCATGAAACGCAGCGTATGGGCTATCTCACCCTGGAGGTTAGCCTCAACAAGCACATATCCCGGAAGAAACAGCTTCTCCTTGACAACACGCTTACCGTTACGAAGCTGGGCATACTTCTCTGTCGGCAGTAAGATTTGTCCGACATTGGCTGCGAGCATCGCGTCTTTCTTCATCAGAGCCTCAAGGTATTCCTTCACCTTTGCCTCTTTTCCACTAACAGCGCGGAGCACATACCACTTCAATCCTGCCTGAGCCATCGTTCAACTTATTATCCCGGATAAACCATACCCATTACTGATCTGAAGACAAAGTCCATTGCCCAGACCACCAATGCAATAATCAGTGAGGCCGAGAGGACCACCACTGCACTATGAGTTAATTCTTTACGCGTAGGCCATGTTGTCTTGTGAGCAAGCTCATCATAACATGCCTTGCAATAATCGATAAACTTCTTCATAATCTTTATCTTTATTATTTGCACGGGAAGGAGGACTCGAACCCACGACCCTCGGTTTTGGAGACCGATGCTCTACCAACTGAGCTATTCCCGTAAGTAAGCCCCCGCCCATAAGCGGGGGCTGTTTTTTATATCTAGTTTAACTAGAATTTCTAGAGTCTAGAGATCTTAGAGGATTAGTCCTCGTAAACCTCTGTGATCTGACCAGAACCAACGGTGCGGCCACCTTCACGGATAGCGAAACGCAGACCCTTGTTCAGAGCAACAGCGTAAATCAACTCAACAGTGATCTCTACGTTATCACCAGGCATTACCATCTCAACACCTGCGGGGAGAGTAATCTCACCTGTGCAGTCCATGGTGCGGAGGTAGAACTGGGGACGATACTTATTTCCGAATGGAGTGTGACGGCCACCCTCTTCCTTCTTCAGGACATAGATAGAAGCCTTGAACTTCTTGAAGGGCTTGATCTGACCCGGATGGCAGAGCACCATACCGCGCTTGATCTCGTTCTTGTCGATACCACGGAGCAGCAGACCTACGTTATCACCAGCCTGACCCTCGTCAAGAATCTTGCGGAACATCTCAACGCCAGTAACAACTGACTTCTTGTCCTCACCAAGACCGAGCAGCTCAACCTCATCACCTACGTGGATCACACCAGTCTCGATACGACCAGTAGCAACAGTACCACGACCTGTGATAGAGAACACGTCCTCAACAGGCATCAGGAAGGGCTTGTCGGTAGCACGAGGAGGCTCCTGGATCCATGTGTCGCAGGTATCCATCAGCTCCATAACCTTCTGCTCCCACTTCTCAACACCGTTCAGTGCACCGAGTGCAGAACCACGGATGATAGGAGTATCTTCCTCGAACTCATACTGCTCCAGAATCTCGCGGACCTCCATCTCAACGAGCTCCAGCATCTCCTCATCGTCAACCATATCACACTTGTTCAGGAAAACAACCAGACGGGGAACGTTTACCTGACGAGCAAGCAGAACGTGCTCACGAGTCTGAGGCATAGGACCGTCAGTAGCAGCTACAACAAGGATAGCACCATCCATCTGGGCAGCACCAGTTACCATGTTCTTCACATAGTCAGCGTGACCCGGGCAGTCAACGTGAGCATAGTGACGCTTTGCAGTCTCGTACTCAACGTGAGCGGTGTTGATAGTGATACCGCGCTCCTTCTCCTCAGGAGCGTTGTCAATCTGATCGAATGACTTAACCTCAGAGAGACCCTGCTTTGCCAGAACGGTGGTGATAGCAGCTGTCAGAGTTGTCTTACCGTGGTCAACGTGACCGATAGTACCAATGTTTACGTGCGGTTTGGTGCGCACAAATTGCTCTTTTGCCATTTTACTTGTTTATTAAATGTTATATAATTCTGAATTTTCAGTTTCCTCCTTCATACAAGAGAGCTGTAACTGAGAGTTGAACTCAGGACCTCTTCCTTACCAAGGAAGTGCTCTACCACTGAGCTATTACAGCGAGTTTTGCACTTCAAAGTGCGAAGTTGCTTTTGCTCGGCAAAAAGCGAACTTTCTGCTCTCGCGTGATCGCAACTTTGAGCGGAAAACGGGGCTCAAACCCGCGACCCCCAGCTTGGAAGGCTAGTGCTCTATCAACTGAGCTATTTCCGCGAAACGTCTCTTGAGAGTGGGTGCTGATGGATTCGAACCACCGAAGTCGAAAGACAGCAGATTTACAGTCTGCCCCATTTGGCCACTCTGGAAAACACCCATTTCTTCTCACCTCTTCAGGCGAGGGGGAAGCCATATTCCCCGTTTCCGTACTTTTGAGCCTCTTGTCGGATTCGAACCAACGACCCCGAGATTACAAATCACGTGCTCTGGCCAACTGAGCTAAAGAGGCTTTTCTAAGCAGCCGTTCTCTGTTTCAGATTTACGACCTGTCGGAAAACGGCTGCAAAGTTACTACTTATTTTTGAATTACCAAAACTTTTCCCAAGTTTTTTTATCTATTCCTTAATTTTTCCTTGAATTTCTGGAGTTGAGCCCGCATTGAGTCGACACAAAGGTCGGTACTTTCCTCAAAAGTGTCACTTGTCTTTTCAACAAACAATGTACTTCCAGGCACTGCCACAGAAAGGCTCACTTCCTTGTTCTGGGCGGTAGCGGGCTTGACCAGTTTGCACTGCACCTCTACTTTCTGTATATCCTCAAAAGATTTTTCCAACTTGGCGACCTTCTTTTCGATGAACGCCTGCAACTTCTCGGTAGCGTCGAAATGAATCGACTGAATCTTAATCTCCATAGTTACCTCAATTTAAATAGTTATTAATAAGGATCAGGCTCTAGGATGAGCCTCTTTGTAAACTCGCTTTAACTGTTCGAACGTGGTGTGGGCATAGATCTCCGTCGTAGAGACGCTCTCATGGCCCAGCAGCTTCTTGATGCTCTCAAGTCCCGCGCCGTTGTTCAGCATGGCCGTCGCAAAGGTGTGGCGCAGCACGTGGGGCGACCGTTTCTTCAGCGAGGTGACCGCCGTCAGATACTTATGCACGATGGCATACACCTGATCTCCCGTCATCCGCTCTCCCTTGTCGCTCAGGAACAGCGCCTTGCTGTTCTTCACCATCTGGGCATCGCGGATAGCCATATAGCCAGCAAGCGCCTCGCCCAATTCGGCACCGAAGGGGATTATCCGCTGTTTGTTCCGCTTACCAGTCACCTTCAGCTGACCTACAGAGAAATCCACATCTTCGTCATCGAGCCCCGTCAGTTCAGAACGTCTTAACCCTGCCTCATAGAATAATATTAATATGGTACGCGCGCGAACCTCTTTATAATTACCCTTCCATTCCAATGCATCGAGCAGCCGATCCATTTCCCCCTCCCTAAGGAACTGGGGCAACGGCTTCGACTTCTTCGGTCCGGTAATGCAGTGGGCAGGATCTTTCTCAACCAGATTCCGTTTAAGGGAAAAGCGATAAAAGGAACGCAATGCGCTCAACTTCTTATTAATCGTTGAGGCAGTGTTTCCTTTATCCATCAGACTCTCCATCCAGTCACGGATCAGATCGGTATCAACCTTATCTAGAGAGAGTCCTTCATCCCTAAGATTCAGATACGATTCAAACTCCCGAAGGCCTTCCTCGTATGTCTGCACAGTCAGCGGAGAAGTGTTCCGCTCGTAGCGCAGGTAGTTCAGAAACTGGTCAATCATTGCCGATATGTCTTTTCGGCTACGAATTTACGGAAATTTTTCGAAACTACCAAATTTTCGGGAATATTTTTTTATTCCTCGTTAGTACGGAGCTGCTGTACGTAAACGGCGTGCTCCATCTTAAGGCGCTTCAGAACAGACGGCTTGTCGAACTGCTGACGACGACGCAACTCTTTAACAACACCTGTCTTTTCGAACTTTCTCTTGAACTTCTTGAGGGCCTTCTCGATGTTCTCGCCTTCTTTTACTGGTACAATAATCATTTGTCTTTTGCTTTAAATTTTATGTTAAACTTAACGCTTCGGGCACAGGTGCCACGAAAAGCGGGTGCAAAGTTACAACATTTTTAGGAATCCACCAAGTTTTTACCTTATTTTTATTAAAATCAACCTAATTTTCCGCCTTTATCCCACAAAACATTGAGGTTATTGGGTATGAAAGGACACTCATTGACGATGATCATCAATGCTGAAAACGGTTACGGTTACAGCTGTAACCATGTAACCTTTTACGATTCGACAGATCACTTTTGTAAACTAATTTCAAAATTCACCAATTTAAAGGCTCCATTTTGTATCCATCTGACACACAACTAGTTACAAGGCATTAAGTTTATCGGTAGCAAACACTGAGTTTATAGGGACTAAAAGGGTAGTTTGTCGTAATGAAACCAGTGCTTACATTACGGCAAACTCGACATCTTTAGGGTATGATTCAATTTTGTAAACTTATTTCATGGTTACAAATAAAGAAACGGTTACATGGTTACAACTGTAACCGTAACCGTTTTGCTTCTTCAGGCTCCGCGAACAGAATGGCAGGGAAGAGATTACATATCCACGATATTTTTAAACTGGCCCCATTCCTTGTGAGCCTTATAGGCGGCAACGGAGGCTGTGGGCACATGGAGCGTGGTGTTCTCATAGTGCCACCACTCGAAAGGAGGTCCGTCCATTGAATCCTGAGATGAGGGTATCTCTGGCACGACCTCTGCGTAGCAATAGACATCCTTCATCACGGAGCAGCCTCCGGCCCTGCAGAGTCTTTCTTGGTGAGTCATCATAACAGTTTATGTAAGTGGGGCGCAGGCTTCGCGGAGCCAGGCAGCCTCATCGTCAGAGAGATGGGGGGAGAGGGTATCGAAGACGCGCTGATGGTAGTCGTTGAGCCATTGGATTTCCTCTTGGGTCATCATCTCGATGAGAATGGGGGCTTTGTCGATGGGACAGAGGGTGAGCGACTCGAACTGGAGGAACTTGCCGAATTCTGTCTCCTTGTAGGGTACGATCAGCAAAGTGTTCTCTGTGCGGGCGCCGCAACGGTCCGGGAGGTAGATGCCTGGTTCATCGGTAATCGTCATGCCTGCCACTAGCGGGGCTGGCTTCCACTCCAAACGGAACTGGTGGGGACCTTCGTGGACATTCAGATAGGTGCCTACGCCATGACCTGTGCCGTGCAGGTAGTTCAGACCTTCACGCCACATATCCTTACGGGCCAGGATATCAATCTGGGTACCGCTGGATCCGCTTGGGAACTTACAGAGTTCTATCTGGATATGGCCTTTGAGCACGAGAGTATATATCTGCTTTTCCAGATCAGTAAGCGGTCCGAGGGCGATGGTACGGGTAATATCTGTCGTGCCTTCGAGATACTGGGCACCACTGTCGAGCAACAGCATACCCTTAGGTTGCAAGGGGATATCTGTCTCTGGAGTGGCTTCATAGTGAACGATGGCGGCATGGGTGCCATAGCCGGCGATGGTATCGAAGGAGATATCGCGGTAGAGAGGTTGTTCGGCTCGCAACGAGGTCAGTTTCTCATCAATCGCGATTTCCGTTAGTTCTGATATCTCAGGTTTCCCGATATAGCCGGAGAGCCAGTAGAGAAATTTCGTCATGGCGATGCCGTCTTTCAGCATCGCAGACCTAAAACCCGCAATTTCCGTGTCGTTCTTCACCGTCTTCATCCGCTTCACAGGCGACTCTTCCTCAACGATTTCCGTCTGGGGACAACTATTCTGTCTACCTTTGTTCTTGACGACCTCATAGAGACGGTAGTTCACCTCGTCAGGATCGAGCAGGATATTATACTCGAAGTATTGCTTCAGACCATTCTCCACCTGTTCGTAATTTTCCACCTTGATATTCTCAGCATCCAGGTAGGCCAATACCTCCGGCGAGAGTTTCACCTTATTAATATATAATGTAACCGTCTTCGAGGAAATCAGCAGATAGGAGACGAACACGGGGTTACAATGTACATCGGTACCACGCAGGTTCAGCGTCCAGGCGATATCATCGAGGGCAGCCATCAGCATACCGTCGGCATGACGCTTACGGAGTGCCTCTCGGATACGGGCAATCTTATCTTTTGCACTTTCCCCGGCATACTTCAAGGGATACAGCTCTACGGGGTTCTCGGGGATGACGGGACGATTACGCCATATCAGCTTCAGCGGATCCAGATTAGTCCGCACGGTGATGCCACCTTCCTTGCGCAAATCGGCTATCAGCTCCTTCACGGCATTGGAAGAACTGCACCAGCCGTCAATGCTCACCTCAGTACCGGCTCCACACTCTTTACCCAACCATTCCGCAATAGTTGGCGTACCCTCGATCTTCAGTTTCATCAGCTGGTATTCCGTACCTTTCAGCTGGTCAGCTGCGGCAATGAAATAACGGGAGTCTGTCCAGAGGGCAGCAGAAGTGAGTGTAACGACAGCGGTACCAGCTGAACCGTTGAAGCCCGAGATAAACTCACGGCCTTTCCAATGATCGGGGATATATTCGCCCTGATGAGGGTCGGTACTGGGGAAAATACAAGCTGAGAGATGCTCACGGCGCATCACTTCACGAAGGTCTTCTAAGCGTTGATTAACTGGATTCATATTGTTTTGAGCATTTATTGTTTAAGGATGAGTGTTGAGGGATTAGCCTCCGATGACAACTCGGAAGCCATGAGACTCCAAGAGACCAGCACAATGCCGTTGCGTCTCTTCTGAGGGTGCCGCCATCTGGAAGCCCTGCGGATTATAAGCGCTCCACATCCGACGGTGCTTGTCCTTGCCGACATCATGATAAGGCAACAGATTAATGGTACGCCGCTCCCAAGGCAAAGCCTCAAGGAACGCCGCCGTAGCCGTCATATTCGCATCGTCAGCATTCACGCCCTCGATAAGGGGGATGCGGATGAAGAAATCCTTACCGGCCTCAGCCAGATAACGGATATTCTGAAGGATCACCTCATTAGGAACACCGGTATATTGGCGGTGCTTCTCCGAGTCCATCAGTTTCAGGTCGACGAGGAAGAGTTCACACGCGGCAGCTACTTTCGCCACCGTATCCTGTGAGGCATAGAGGGTTGTATCTACTGTTCGATGGAAACCGCGCTGCCCCAGTTCGTGAAGAATCTCCAACGTAAACGCCGGATGCATCAGCGGTTCTCCGCCACAGAGGGTCACCCCTCCCCCACTATCCTCCATAATCGGACGTTCCTTCTCTATCTCGGCCATCAGCGCCTCCATCGACCATTCCTTGCCACACATCTCCAAAGCGGTAGTGGGACATTCCTCAGTACACTTGCCACAGAGGATGCAAGCATTCTGAGTCGGTCTGATGCCATCGGGCGTCAGTTCCAAAGCCTGTTGCGGACAGACCTCCACACAACTCCGGCATCCGATACACTTGGTTTTCTTATAGAGTTTCTGAGGCTGCGGCGACCAACTCTCCGGGTTATGGCACCACACGCAGCGGAGCGGACAACCCTTTAGGAAAATGGTGGTCCGGATACCCGGACCATCATTTATCGCATAACGTTTGATATCGAATATCAGTGCCATTACAAATCGTCGTTTTCAGTACGGGCGATGATCTCGTTCTGCAACTGCTCCGTCATATCATTGAAATAGTCAGAGTAGCCGGCCACGCGCACCAGCAGAGCCTTGTATTCATCAGGATGCTTCTGGGCATCATAGAGCGTAGCTGTATCCACGATGTTAAACTGGATATGATGTCCGCCGAACTTAAAGTAAGTACGGATAAGACTGCCCAGCTTCTTCTGGTCTTCCTCACGCTTCAGCAATGCCGGTACGAATCTTACGTTCAGCAGCGTGCCGCCACTCTTCGTCTGATCCAGTTTCCCCAATGACTTGATGACGGCTGTTGGGCCATGACTGTCGGAGCCATGAGCCGGCGATGTGCCGTCGCTGATGGCAAAGTGGGCCATACGGCCATTGGGCGTTGCGCCACAGACAGAGCCGAAATAGTTATGGCAGGTCGTCGAGAGCATATTGAGTTCAGTCTTGCCGCCACGGGTATTCGGGCGACCTTCTATAGCCTTCACCAGATCGTCGTAGACACGAACGGCAATGGTATCAGCATACTCATCATCATTGCCGAAGAACGGTGTATGGTTGCGAATATACTGGCGCATCTTCTCCTCACCCTCCCAGTTCTTGGCCACGGCTTTCAGAATCTCGTCCATCGTGTACTTACCCTCCTCGAACACATGTTTCTTCAGCGTCGTGAAACAGTCGGTAATCGTACCGAGACCGGTACACTGGATATAGGTCGTGTTATAACGGGCACCGCCACTATAGTAGTCCTTTCCCTTTTCGATACAGTCGTCGATATAGAGGCTGAGGAAAGTGGCAGGGGCATAGAGGGAGAACATGCGCTCGATGTAGTTATTCACCGAGAGTTTCAGGTTCACGAAATACACCATCTGCTTGTGCCAGGCCTCATAGAGTTCCTCAAAGGTCTTGAACGTACGCGGATCACCCGTTTCAAGTCCCAGCTTCTTGCCGGTTTCCGGATCAATACCATTATTCAGGGTAATCTCCAGGATCTTCGGTGTGTTCAGATAACCCGTCAGCAGATAGGCCTCCTTACCGAAGGCACCCACCTCGATGCAGCCTGAGCAGCCTCCCTCACGGGCATCCTCCAGCGACTTACCGGCACGTACCATCTCCTTGACATAGGTGTCGGGGTTGAAGATCGAGGGATAGCCATGTCCCTGACGGATGACCTTGATACCTGCCAACAGGAACTCGTCGGGCGTATTCTCTGCAATGTGGATGCTCAGGCCAGGCTGCAACTCATGGAGCTCTTCCTGGATTTCCAGAATCATATAGGATATCTCGTTCGTGGCACTGTTGCCGTTACGATCCACACCACCTATATTAATATTAGTAAAGTCGTTATACGTTCCCGACTCCAAGGCCGTCACACCCACCTTCGGAGGAGCAGGCTGGTTATTGAACTTGATCCACAGACAGCTGATCAGTTCCTTGGCCTTGTCGCGTGTCAATGTACCATCGGCAATACCTTTCTGATAGAAGGGGAACAGATGCTGGTCGATATGACCAGGATTCATCGAGTCCCAGCCGTTGAGTTCGGTTACGGTGCCAAGGTGTACGAACCAGTACATCTGAATCGCCTCCCACAGATCGCGAGGGGCGTGGGCCGGTACCCAGTGACACACATCGGCAATCTTCTCCAACTCAGCCTTACGCTGCGGGTTCTGCTCTTTGGCAGCCATCTGTTCCGCCAGTTCCGCATGACGCTCAGCGAAGAGAATAGCGGCATCGCAGGAGATGGCCATTGCCTCCAGTTCCTGCTGCTTGTCGGTAGCCTCGGGATCGTAGATATAGTCGAGCGAGGCAATCTTCTTCTCGATACGTGCCTTCACGTCGAGCAGTCCTTCGTGATACATCTTGCCATCCATGGCCGTATGACCAGCGGCACGCTGTTCCATAAACTCGGTGAACACACCGGCATGGTAGGCCTCCTCCCACTCCTTCGACACATGGTTGAAGATGCGCTCACGCTGGGTCTTACCCTTCCAGTAGGGGATGACCTCCCGTTCATAGGTGTCGATATCCTCCTGACTGATGGTATAACGCTGCAACTCACGTTCGTTCAGGGTGTGCAGGTCTTCCACCGAATGACAGGTCAGTTCCGGGAAGGTAGGCACAGCCTTCGGCAGCGGCCCGCGCTCACCGACGATCAGTTCGTCATCACCGATATACAAGGTCTTCTTCTTGCATATCTCATAGAAATTCCTAGCACGCAGCACGGCGATAGGCATGGTGCCATAGTTCTCCTTATAGAAGGCGGTCTCAATCAGTGCGCGTTCGATACTCAAGGTTGTGGGGGTGTCAAAATTCTGCTGACGCAGGCGCTTGATGCGCTCGTTCATACCCCCTTCGTTTTCTGGATACTTAATAGAAAAGTTCATATTGTCTTAATTGTTTTTTGCTTGATATACTTCTTCAATTGTCATCGGTTTCTTAATGGTACCCAACAGTCGGGCACCGGTTTCGGTCATCACATAGTTCAGCTCGTTACGCAGACCGGTGAAGTCGCGCCAGACATCGAGCTTGTCGTAGTTGATGAAGTCCATAAACTGGTGCTCTGCCCGCCACTTGTCCATCAGTTCGGGGATGAAATAGATACCCGGCTCAACGGTGAAGACGAACCCCACCTCCAGCGGACGGGCAAAACGCAGCGACTTGAAGCCGAACTGCGTGCTCTTCACCTGACCTTCGGCATAGCCCACATACTGTTCGCCCAGATTCTCCATGTTATGGACATCGAGCCCTACCATATGACCCAGGCCGCAAGGGAAGAACAGAGCATAGGCGCCTGACTCCGCAGCCTCCGCAGGATCACCCTTCATCAGTCCGAGATCCTTCATGCCCTCTGCAATCTTCGTGGCAGCGGCGATATGGGCATCACGGAAAGGCACACCCAACTTCAAGGTATCCACCGCAGCCTGGAAACTGGCCAGATGGATATTATAGATGATCTCCTGACGCTCAGTGAACTTCTCTCCTACCGGCATCGACGAAGAGAGGTCGCCGGCATAGTGCGACTTCGTCTCGGCACCGGCATCGAGCAGGAAGATGTCACCTTCCTTCAACTGGTGGATGAATCCGTGGTTATGGAGCACCTGTCCCTGAGTGGTAGCAATCGTCGGGAAGGCCAACGCATTGCCATGACGACAAGCCACTTCTTCCACAGCAGCAGCCACCTGCGATTCATGAATACCTGGTCTTACGGTCCTATAAGCAGCCAGATGCATCTCCGTACTCAGGTCGACGCTCTCTTCTATCAGGCGGATCTCCTCCTCATCCTTATAGTTACGCTGGGCGACGATGGCCTTGATGAACGGCACGGAAGCCTTAGCCGTCTGAGCGGCAGGCTCCACCCCGAGCAGTTCCCAGAGCCACACCTTGTGGTCACCGCGATAAGGCGGCAGGAAGTGGACCGTCTGTCCCTTGGCACGGGCTTTGTCGATATAGTTCTTCAGCTCCTTCATGGGCATCGTGTCGCTGATGCCGATCTCTGAACACTTATCCTTCAACGAAGGCTGTGTACCTGTCCAGACGATATCATCGATGGTGAGTTCATTGCCAAACACAATCTCGCGGTCCTCATCTACATCGATGACGGCAGCCAGACCAGCGTAGTCGAGTCCGAAGAAATAGAAAAGCGTGCTGTCCTGACGGAAAGGATAGGTGTTATCGGCATAGTTCATGCCTACCTCGTCGTTTCCCAGGAAGAGCAGCAGTCCGCTACCCATATCCTTCTTCAACTGAGCCCTGCGGCGGATATAAGTGCTTTTTTCAATCTTCATGTTTGTTGTAGCCATTGTAGAATCGGATCTGTTAGTATTTTGAAATCTCATTTACTTTCTTATGCTTGCTGATCTGAAGATTGGTCTTCGGGAAGTATTCAGCCAACAGGTTATAGAGGTCTGGATCATACTCCTCCAGTTCCTCTCGGGTGTTACACCAGTTGTGCTTACCGTCGGCATGATCCATCTCGGCATTCACGTTAAACCAATCCTGCACAGCCTCAGCGAAATACTCCTCCTTGTCGGTAACACGGTAGGTCGCGTCGAGTATTCCCCTCATCTTGGCATTCTCATAGCACTGCTTCAGACGGGAGTCGAAGTCTTTAACGGCCAGCATCAGTCCGATCAGATGGATAGAGTGTGCAAACTCATGAATCAGGATATCCTCGGCATGATACTTGTCGATCTGATAAGCCAGCACATTCTCCTCGGCACAGGAAGTCAACGGCAGATTCAGGTCGCCGCCGAGTCCCCTTGCACGCAAGTCCCAGTTCAAGGTGGTATCGTTGACCAGGTCACGGTGCTCTGGAATATCCGTCGTTCCCTCATAACGGGCCATGATGGCTACGCGCGTACCTCTATTTACCATAGAGTCGAGCACCGCCTTTGGCAGCATACTCGTCATGGCATACAATGTACGGTGAGCAGCCACGAAGGCAGAGTCAGGTACACGGTGGGATGAGATCAGCGGGATACCATTCACGTCTACATATTTCTTGTAGAAGGGATCCAGATGCAGCGAATCGGGCGGGGTGGTCACCACACATTCCGGGACATCCAACACTTCCGTTTCCTCATTTCCCTGTTGCTTTGACTCCTGACAAGCCGTCGTGGCCATCATGGTCACAAACAGCGCTAAAATTGTTATAGTTCTCATAATCGTTATTGTTTTTTGCTATTTCCAGTTCGCAAAATTACAAAAATAACAGCACAAATTCAACAGATTAACACAGATTAATATTAGAAAAAGGCAAACATGAGTTTTTTTGTTTATCTTTGCAGCACTTTTGATACAACAAACATTAATGTTACAATTATGGCATTCTTAACAAACGAAAAGTTAACCATCGTCGGCGCAGCCGGTATGATTGGTTCAAACATGGCTCAGTCTGCCCTGATGATGGGTCTGACAAGTGAAATCTGTCTTTACGATGTATTCTCTCCCGAGGGTGTAGCCGAGGAGATGCGTCAGAGTGGCTTCGACGACGTGAATATCGTTGCCACCACCGATGCTGAGGAGGCATTCAAGGGCGCTAAGTACATCATCTCTTCCGGTGGTGCTCCCCGTAAGGCTGGTATGACCCGTGAGGATCTGCTCGCCGGCAACTGCAAGATTGCTGAGGAGCTCGGCCAGAACATCAAGAAGTTCTGCCCCGATGTAAAGCATGTAGTAATCATCTTCAACCCCGCCGACCTCACCGGTCTGGTAACCCTGCTCTACTCTGGTCTGAAGCCAGGTCAGGTAACCACTCTCGCAGGTCTCGACACTACTCGTCTGCAGAGCGCACTGGCCAAGAAGTTCGGTGTGATGCAGAATCAGATCAAGGGTTGCGCCACATACGGTGGCCACGGCGAGCAGATGGCTGTATTCGGCAGCCACGTAGAGATTGCCGGTCGCAAGCTGACTGACATCATCGGTACTGCAGAGTTCCCCGCTGAGGAGTGGGAGCAGATGAAGGTCGACGTTACCAAGGGTGGTGCGAAGATTATCGAGCTCCGCGGACGTTCTTCATTCCAGAGCCCCAGCTACCTCTCTGTTGAGATGATTCGTGCTGCTATGGGTGGTGAGCCTTTCCGCTTCCCTGTAGGAACATACGTAAAGACCGACAAGTACGACCACATCATGATGGCCATGAAGACCACCATGACTGCCGAAGGCGCCAAGTACGAGGTTCCTCAGGGCACACCCGAGGAGAACGCCAAGCTGGATCAGAGCTACGAGCACCTCTGCAAGATGCGCGACGAGCTGGTTACGCTGAACATCGTTCCTCCCATCGCTGAGTGGAATAAGATCAATCCTAACCTCTAATCCCCGAGGCATGGCTTTGATTAAGAGTTATCGCGGTCTCGCTCCCAAATGGGGGCGAGATTGCTATTTTAGCGAGAATGCCACGATTGTGGGTGATGTGACGATGGGCGATGAGTGCTCCGTCTGGTTCAATGCCGTCGTCCGTGGCGATGTGGCGCCGATTACGATCGGCAACTGCACCAACATTCAGGATGGCAGTTGTGTCCATGTCACTTTCGATACAGGCCCCACCCATATCGGTAATTATGTCACGATAGGTCACAATGTGACGGTCCATGCCTGCACCATCCACGATCACGCCTTGATCGGTATGGGCTCTACCCTACTCGACGGCTGTGAGGTGGGTGAAGGTGCCATCGTTGCCGCAGGTGCCCTGGTGCTGCAGAACACCAAGATTCCCGCCGGCGAAATCTGGGGCGGCGTACCAGCCAAGTACATCAAACCCGTGCGCCCAGGTCAGACTGACAACGCCGAGCACTACGTTGCCTATTCAAAGTTCTATCTGGAAGATTAAAAACAGTAATCTGAGGGCGCAATGGGGTCAGGTAATCGCGAAGCGCTTGCCTTCTTAGCAAGAACCTTTGCGCCCTTGAATAAAAATCAGCAAATAAACGACATGTGACATAAAATTAATGCTAAACGCTTTATTATCTGTTGTTTACGTTATAGCAAAAATGTCATTAAATGACATAAAAGTGACATTATAGTGACATAGAAACGACATAACAATAGCATGCTTTATCGTTATATAAGCTTACATTTGCTACTGATTGACGAAAAGGGTGGTACTAGGAAAAGCATGAATTCTCGAGAGAATTTTATAGTTACATTACGAGAAACTCCTACTTAGTCGTAATGTAAGCACCAGTCTGTCGTAATGAAACTATCTGTCAATAGGGATATGACAGGTATTCCGAAGAAAAGTAAACGATTTTTCGGACTATGTCATAAGCATGTCACTTAGATGTCGCTTTTATGTCATTTAAATGTCGCAGAAAAAGAATATAATTGCCTTGTAATAAGCAATATACAAGGCAAATTATGTCATATGTCACTAAATTTGCGCTCTATTTCTTCCGGACGAGGAGAAAGCCACCTTTCAGGCCATTGGCCACCTTGGCCACTTGCTCCAAGGCCTTGACGAAAGTATTGTCGTCCAGGGCGCCGAATGACTTGTAGATCTTCATAATAGCACGGGCATCTGCCAACAGCATCAGTTGTCCGTCCTCCAGATGCGTCGTCAGGTCTGCCGTCTGGACATTATGGAGGGCCAGCAACAGATTGTCGCCATTCACCATCCACACGCCCTCGGCCTTACGGCCTGCCAGATTGCGGGCAAAGGTGCCATTCTCGCGAAAGGTAAACTCGGTATTCTCAGAGTTGAAGCCACACTTCTCGGAATACGTCCGCATCAGCTTTTCCAGCTGTCCTGCCGAGACATTTCCGATGGCTTTCCGCAGCAGGTTTCCAGAGGTAGACAATACGGCGGGCTCTACATAGACCCACGTGCCGACCAATGAATCCGCCTCGGCGACCTTCGCCTTGAAGGCATCCTGTACCTTCGAGACAGCCTCCTTCACCGACTTGCTCTTCAAGCCAGACTTTACACTGTCAACCACTTCTGTCACGTTCTGTGCATTGCCGATGTTCGCCGACATCAGGAACATCATGCATACCATTACTGTTTTCAGACTTTTCATAGACGATGAATTGTTTTATTGTTTACTGCTGATTGTTGCTACGACATATTCACTCTGGGTGCCGATGCGGAACTTGCCGCCCCAGATGCCGATGCCTGAGGAGACATAGTACTGGGTGTTGCCGCGCTGGTGGCTGCCCCAGGCGCATTCATAAATGGCGTCCGTGATCCACGAGATGGGCCAGACCTGTCCGCGATGGGTATGGCCGCTGAGCTGGAAATCCACACCCGCAGCCTCAGCACGATCGAGGTTGTAGGGCTGGTGGTCGAGAATGACGGTGTAGAGTGAAGAGGAAAGCGTGGAGACCAGGTCCTTGACAGGCTTGCGGCGCATGTTCGTGCGGTCATCGCGGCCGATGACGACGATACTGCTGTCGATGACGGCAGCCTCATCGATGAGCAGACGGATGCCGGCATCCTTCAGGAACTGCTTGGCGGCAGGATGCCCGGCATAGAACTCGTGATTACCCAGACAGGCATAGACGGGAGCCGTCAGGCGATGGAACTCCTCAGCCATCTTCTCTTCGAGCAACGGGCGCATGCTGCCGTCGATGATATCACCCGCTATCAGGATGAAGTCGGGCTTTTCGGCATTGATCATATCCACCCAGCGGGACAGTTCCTTGCGCGGATTGTGATAGCCCAGATGAAAGTCGGAGGCCATCACCACCTTGTATGTCTTGGGCAAAGGCTTGGAAGTCTTCAGCTCCAACGGCACGCGTACCTTATTATAATAATGGAGGTTACCATAGAGGAAGAGGCCGAAGATCAGCACGAAGATGCCCAAGGCAGTATAGCCGTTATGATAGAGGAAAGCCTTCGGCACGAGGTGAACAAGTCGCCCCAGATCGAGCACAAGAAACACGATGACCAGATAGAGCATCACGAAAATGGAAGACGTGCCTATCTCGTAGAGCCACTGCGAGACGGAGAGCGGCAGGCTGTCAAACCTGCGGAAGATGCTCAAGAAAAGCAGAGAAAAGCACATCACGCCAAGGGCTATGATCAGCCCTTTCCACGCTGCTGCCAAAGGCAGAATGGTCCACACATGCCAGGCGATATAAAGGATGCCCAAGAGGGGCAGTATCCAAAAGACAAACATCCACATAAACTTCATCAATTAAGTCGGTTTTGTACCTTAACGGGCACAAAGGTACGATTTTTTTTGGTTTCTACAAAAAAAATGCCTACCTTTGCAATTTGAAACCAACCTACATATATGCGTACATACAGAATTATACTACTATGGCTGGCACTTCTTCTGGCTCACTATTCCTATAGCCAGAATCGCGAGGTACACATCCTTGCGGCTAACGACATGCATGCCGCTATCGAGTCATTTCCACAGTTCGCAGCCATCGCCGACAGCCTGCGCGAACTATATCCTTCGCTGCTCATCTTCTCTGCAGGCGACAACCGTACAGGCAATCCGAAGAACGACATGTTCAGGATATCATCCTTGCCGATGGTGACCCTGATGAACCAAATGGGCTTCGACGCCACCACACTTGGCAATCATGAGTTCGACGTGAACTCGTTGCCGCCGCTGATGAAATATTCCTGTTTCAGTTACATCTGTGCCAACATCTTCCCTTCGGAAGAAGCCGGGCTGCACATCGTACCTACGAAGGTGTTCGATGTTGATGGCCTCAAGGTAGGCGTTATCGGAGCCATACAGATCAATGCCCAAGGACGTCCTGACACCCATCCCGACAATCTGAAGGGCATCAAGTTCTCTCTGCCGAAGAAAACCATCGGGAAATACCGCCACCTGGCCCACGAATGCGATGCCACCATCCTGCTTTCGCACCTCGGTTACGAAGATGACATCGAGATGGCAGAGGCCTTTCCCTGGCTTGACCTCATCATCGGCGGCCATTCCCACACCCAGCTGACTGAAGAAGAGCCGCTGCACAATGGCGTGCTCATCACCCAGAACAAGAACAAACTGCAGAAAGTAACCCATATCACCCTGACCATCAAGAACGGAAAGGTGAGAAGCAAAAAGGCGGAATATATCGACGTGAAGTCATTCCCTGAGAAGAACAGGATGGCAGAGGTGATGGTAGAATACTTCAGCAACAACCCGATGTTCAAACGTGTGGTTGGCTATGCCGAGACTCCCTTCCGCACCAAGGACGAACTGAACTACCTGATGTGCGAAGCCTTCCTCCACGAAGGTCAGGCAGACATCAGCATCGTCAACAACGGCGGTGTACGTCTCGACTCCCTGGCTGCAGGCAACATCACGATGCAGGATGTGCTCTCCATGGACCCCTTCTACAACGAGGCTGTCGTGATGAATCTGACAGGAGAAGAGATCCTCAAGATACTGACTACCTACAGTCGCGGTTCACTCTATCACCTGCCAAGAATAGCGGGTGCCGTCTGTGAGGCAACGATAGACAAGGAGGACACAAACAAGGACAGGTTGAGGAGCATCGTACTGAAGACCCTCGACGGACAGGAGTTCGACATCCACAAGACTTACAAGGTAGTAACCAACAGCTATATGCAAAGTGCCTGCAAGTCGTTTATCAGCGACCCGGGATCCTCGCTGAACATACAGACCTCCGTGATGCTCACCAACTATCTGGAGAGTCTGGGCGTCATCAAGTGCAAAGGCACGAGATATATGACCGTAAAGGAAGAATAAACAATAACGGGATGGCGGCGAGCCATCCCGATTTCTTATAGCTTGACATTAGCCAGCACCTTTTGCGTAGCACCCGAAAGGCCCTGCACAAACTGTCCGGCTTTCTGACCTTGTTCCTTGAGATAGGCCTTATCGGCAGCGAAGCGATCCATCTGGGCAGCGAACTCCTCGTAGTTGTTGATCTCGAAGCCGCCACTCTTCTTCAGGCCCTGAGCCTCTTGGAACTTCTGATTGTTGGGGCCGAAGAACACTGGCACATCCCAAACGGCTGCTTCCAGCAGATTGTGGATACCTACGCCAAAGCCGCCGCCCACATAGGCCACATCACCATAATGATAGATGCTGGAGAGCAGGCCGAAGCAGTTGATAATCAGCACCTCGGCATCACCAAGCGCATTCGCTTTCTCGGCTTCAGTATATCGCACGACGCGGCGGCCCTCCAAGAGACGTTCTATCTGCTTCAGATGATCCTCTCCTATCACGTGGGGAGCAATGATCAGCTTCCAATCCTTATGCGCATTGAAATACTTGATAAAGATTTCCTCGTCAGGAGGCCAAGAAGAACCGGCCACAAAGACATGCGGCGATCCGTTGGTAAAAGCCTCAACGACAGGCAGTTGCTTGGCAGCCTCCTTAATCTGAAGTACACGGTCGAAACGGGTGTCACCAACGACCGTCACATTATTAATGTGTATCTTGGCCAACAGATCCTTGCTCTGTTCATTCTGCACGAAGAAATGGGTGAAGCAGTTCAACACGTGACCATACTGGCGGCCGTACCACTTGAAGAACACCTGATCAGGGCGGAAGATGCTAGATACACTATAGACAGGCACTTGGCGGTGTTTCAGGATATGCAGATAGTTATACCAGAACTCGTATTTGATGAAGAAGGCCATCACCGGACGAATGGTCCGGAGGAAGCGGCGGGCATTAGTAATCGTGTCGAGTGGCAGATAGGTGATGATGTCAGCCCCCTCGTAGTTTTTCCTCACCTCATAACCAGAAGGCGAGAAGAACGTCAGCAGGATCTTGTATTCCGGATGTTCCCTCCGCAACTGCTCCATCAGCGGGCGTCCCTGCTCAAACTCGCCCAGCGAGGCAGCATGGAACCACACATACTTGGCATTCGGATCAACTTTCTCGCGCAGAATCTCGAAAGCCTCACGCTCTCCCCGCCACATCTTGCGCACCTTCTCGTTGAAGCGACTGTAGATCGCTACACCTAATAGATAAAGGTATATGATGAGGTTATATATCATTAGCCTAACACTTCGATTGCGCGTTTCATTCTACGAATAGTCTCTTCCTTACCCAGGAAAGCCGAGATGTCGAACATACCAGGACCCTTACCCTCGCCGACGAGCGTCAGTCGCCAGGCATTCATCACATTGCCGAGCTTATATTCCTTCTGTTCAACCCATGCATGGACGATCTTCTCCTGATTCTCGAGTGAGAAGTCATCGATACCCTCAAGCACGGCCATCAGTTCTGTCATCACAGCCGCAGAATCCTCCTTCCAGCGCTTGCTGACCGTCTTCTCATCGTAAGCCTCAGGAGCCTCGAAGAAGAACGAGCACAGCGGCCAAAGCTCCTTCACGAAGTTCACACGGTCTTTCATCATCGCGGTGACGGCGGTTACGCGATCCAGCGTCTCCTCTGGACAATGTTCCTCGACGATTGGGAAGAACAACGCGGCAATCTCGTCGGCGGATTTCTTCAGGATATACTCATGATTGAACCAGATTCCCTTGTCGTAGGCGAACTTAGCACCAGCCTTCGAACACTTCGTGATATCGAAAAGAGGCACCAGTTCATCGAGGGTAAACAGTTCCTGCTCTGTGCCAGGATTCCAGCCCAGCAGAGCCAGGAAATTAATCACCGCCTCGGGGAAATAGCCGTCTTCACGATAGCCGCGAGAGACCTCACCCGACTTCGGGTCATGCCACTCCAGCGGGAATACGGGGAATCCCAGACGGTCGCCATCACGCTTGGAGAGTTTTCCCTTACCGTCAGGCTTCAACAACAGAGGCAGATGCGCAAACTGCGGCATCGTATCCTCCCAGCCAAAAGCCTGATAGAGCAGTACATGAAGCGGCGCACTTGGCAGCCACTCCTCACCACGGATAACGTGAGAGATCTCCATCAGATGGTCGTCGACAATGTTAGCCAGATGGTAAGTAGGCAACTGATCTGCACTCTTATAAAGCACCTTATCATCAAGAATATCCGACTTTACACGCACCTCGCCACGAATCAGGTCGTTGACCAGCACCTCCTGGCCTGCCTCAATCTTAAAGCGTACCACATACTGCTTACCATCGGCAATCAGCTGATCCACTTCCTCCTTAGGTAATGTCAGCGAATTGCGCATCTGGTTGCGAGTGTGGCAGTCGTACTGGAAATTCTGGATTTCCTGACGCTTGGCCTCCAGCTCTTCCGGGGTATCGAAAGCAATGTAAGCCTTTCCGGCATCGAGCAGCTGCTGCACATATTTCTTATAGATATCGCGACGCTCGCTCTGACGATAAGGCCCCTTATCGCCACCAAACGAGACACCCTCATCAAACTGGATACCCAGCCACTTAAACGACTCAATGATATACTCCTCTGCACCAGGCACGAAACGATTGGAGTCAGTATCCTCAATGCGGAATACCAGATCGCCGCCATGCTGCTTGGCAAACAGATAATTGTACAAGGCGGTACGCACACCACCGATATGCAAAGCTCCCGTAGGACTAGGTGCAAAACGCACCCTTACTCTTCTTTCTGACATTGTTTTCGTTAATTTGCCTGCAAAGTTACAAAAAAGTTAAGAGTTCAGTGCTGAAAGTTGAGAGTTTTTTGTATTTTTGCATCCATAAAAGTAAAAATCACGGGAAAATGAGTAGTTTCAATGTAAAAAACGACCTTTCTTGGCGCGATATTCTCATCCGTTCGGCTCTTATCATCGGAACGGCAGTTATCATCGTGTGGCTGATGCCCCGTAGTACCTATATGAATTTCAAGATAGAACGAGGCAAGCCCTGGGCACATACGGACCTGAAAGCACCATTCGATTTCCCTATCTACAAGAGTGACGATGCGGTCAAGGCAGAACGCGACAGTCTGATGCAGCAATACGAGCCCTACTATATCTATAATTCCGAGGTGGCAGGCAAACAACTGCGACAGTTCTACAAAGACTATAGCAATGGTATTCCAGGTCTGACGGATGACTACCTGAGCATTATTGCCAACAGGCTCAGAAGCCTATATGCAGCAGGTATTATGAGCAGCAGCGAATACACAAGGTTGTATCAGGATACCTCAAGGATGATCAGGATCATCAACGGGAAAGATGCCAGCAGTACCTCTATTAAGAAGGTAAACTCCGTTGTCTCTGCCTATGAGCAGATCTTCCAGGACGAGACACTGGCCAAACATCGGGAAGTATTGCAGAAATGTAACCTCAACGATTACATCACCCCCAACCTTGCCTATGACAAAGAGCGGAGTGAGACCAGTCTGAACGAGTTGCGTAACAGTATTCCACTTGCCAGCGGACTGGTGCAAAAGGGGCAGAAAATCATCGATCGCGGTGAAATCGTAGACAACAAGACCTATAATATCCTCTTATCATATAAGAAAGAGGTAGAGCGCCTGGAAGAAAACGAGCAGGGAATCAGTCAGACGATTTTGGGGCAAGCCCTCTATGTTATCATCCTCATCGCCTGCTTCACCATCTATCTGACGCTTTTCAGAAAAGACTATTTTGACAAGCCACGCTCAATCGCCATGCTCTATTCGCTTATAGTGCTGTTTGTCATAACAGCAGCAATGATGGTGGACCACAGCGTCTTGCATGTCTATATCATCCCATTTGCCATGGCCCCTATCTTCATCAGGGTCTTCATGGACTCGCGAACCGCCTTTATGACGCACATCACGACCATCTTGATCTGCGCCTGTTTCCTGCAGTATCCAATGGAGTTCTTTGCCGTTGAACTCGTTGCCGGATGGGTTGCCATCTTCTCACTGAGAGAACTGTCAAGCCGCTCACAACTCTTCTGGACAGCCGTACTGGTAACACTCGCCATTGGTCTGACAAACCTGTCGCTCGACTGGATGAGACACAGCGATCTTTCAAAAATCGACCTCAGCGAGTATAACTACCTTGTCATCAATGGTATTCTGCTTTTCTGCTCTTACCCGTTGCTGTATCTGATCGAAAAGACATTCGGCTTCACATCGAACATCACGCTCATTGAGCTCTCGGATATGAACAAGAACCTGCTCCGCAAGATGAGTGAAGTGGCACCAGGCACCTTCCAGCACTCAATTCAGGTAGGTAATCTGGCAGCAGAGATAGCCAACAAGATAGGTGCCAAGAGTCAACTTGTACGCACCGGCGCCCTTTATCATGACATCGGCAAGATCATCAACCCCATCTATTTCACCGAAAACCAGTCAGGTGTGAACCCACATGAGAAGATGGGCGCCATCGACAGTGCCCAGATGATCATCAGCCATGTGACGGAAGGTGTGAAACTTGCCGAGAAATACAATCTGCCCAACGTGATTAAGGACTTTATCACTACTCATCACGGACAAGGGAAGACCAAGTATTTCTATGTGCAGTATAAGAATGCGCATCCGAATGACGAGATCGACGAACTTCTGTTTACCTATCCAGGCCCCAATCCATTCACCAAGGAACAGGCCATCCTCATGATGGCTGACACCGTAGAGGCCGCCTCACGATCGCTCCCCGACTATACGGAGAAGTCAATCCGCGAACTGGTAAACAAACTGATTGATACCCAGGTGGCAGAAGGTTACTTCAAGGAGTGCCCCATCACCTTCAGAGACATTGCCTACGCCAAGACGGTACTGATAGAAAAGCTGAAGACAACCTACCACACCCGTCTGAGCTATCCGGAACTGAAAAAGTAGACAACCCAAAACCTGCACACTTCCACCTATTGGTGTGCAAAACCTGCACAAAATTGCACATTTGTGCAGGTTTTTGTGCATACATCGTTAAACTTCGTTAACTTTGTGTGCGCAAACAGCAAATATTTAAACAATAGATATACCTTTGCACCCGATTTTCGTAAAAAGATGTTTAAGGATATGAAAAAATTTTTTGTAATGCTTACCAGCGTGATGCTGGCCGCAGCAACAACCGCCACAGCAGGTGGCATCTTAACCAACACAAACCAGAGTATAGACTTCTTGCGCAATCCTGCCCGTGATGCAGCCATCGGTCTCGATGGTGTCTATTCCAATCCTGCAGGTGTTGCTTTCCTCCCCGAGGGATTCCATATCGGTTTCAACTGGCAGTACGCTCACCAGACGCGTACCATCACCAGTACCAACCCCGTATTTGCACTTGGTCGCAAGAACAACGGCAACATCACAAAGACCTTCGAGGGTGTGGCCGATGCTCCTATCATCCCCTCCCTTCAGGCTGCTTATAATAAAGGTAACTGGAGCGTGCAATTCAACTTCTCCGTACCTGGCGGCGGTGGCAAATGTGAGTTTGGCGACGGTCTTGGCTCCTTCGAGAGCGTTGTAGGTAACATTGCCTACCAGTTGCAGGGACTCGATCAGATAGCCACAGCTCTTGGACAGCCAGCCCCTGGCGTGAAAGGCTACGACATGAACGGTTTCATGGAAGGTCGTCAGTACTATTTCGGCTTCCAACTCGGTGCTGCCTACAAAATCCTCCCCGAGCTCTCTGTTTACGGTGGCCTGCGACTGCTCTACGGTACAGCCACCTATAAGGCCAAGATCAGTAACATCATGGTGAATACAGCTGGCGGCTATCAGGATTTCGGATCCTTCATGCAATCAGCCACAGCGCTTGTCGACGGTGGTATCAGTACAGTGAATGCTGGTCTGGAGCAGGTCAATGCCGGCATTGCACAATATGAGGCAGCCGGTGTACCCGTTCCTGCTGATCTCATCGCCACTAGATCCCAACTGGAGGGTACTGCAGCCACGCTTGCCGGTACCAGCCAGAGCATCAATGCGCTGCAGAAGTATTCTCAGGGTGTTAACCTGCTCTGCAACCAGACGAGCGTAGGCATCGCCCCCATTATCGGTGCCGACTATAAGGTTGGCCGCTTCAATTTTGCTGCCAAGTATGAGTTCAAGACACAGATCAGGATGAAGAACGAGTCAACCGTTAACGAGGCCAGTGAGATTGCTGCTGTCAACAAGTTCCGCGACGGTGAAGAGGTTAACGAGGATGCGCCTGCCCTGCTTACCGTAGGTGCCATGTGGAGCCCTATCGATATCATTCGCCTCAACCTCGGCTATCACCACTACTTCGACAAGATGGCTTCCTGGTACAACAACTCACAGGATCTGCTCGACCACGACACCAACGAATACCTCGCAGGTGCCGAGTGGGATGTTACCGATAAACTCACGGTTTCTGGCGGTGCCCAGATTACACGCTACGGCCTTACCGACGCTTATATGAACGACATGTCGTTCGTAACCAACAGCATGAGCTTCGGTTTCGGTTTCAGCTACAAGGCCACAGACAAGGTCACACTCAAGGCCGCCTATTTCCAGACCAACTATGATGATTATGACCGTGTGACATCAACTGAACCGCTGATCAAAGATACCTTTACCCGCACCAACCGTGTGCTCGGTATCGGCTGCCAGCTGGATCTCTAAAGAGGGTCAACGTCAAAATATATTTGAAGAGTGCTATAGCGCTTGTCTTGCAGCATCTGCTGTTGGGCAAGCGCTAAGTATTTGCGGACATCAGCCATATTCAGGCCAAATTCACACTTCAGAACGAGTTTGCGGATGGACAGCGACTTGACTTTGGCCACGGCAGGTTTATCGGGTCCCAGGACACGGACGCCAAACCACTGGCGAAGTCGGCTGCTCATCTCTATCGAGGCAGACTCGACAAGGGCATCCTGACGATGTTTAAGATAGACATAGACCAGACGATAATAGGGTGGATAATGGAATTGCTGGCGCTCGGCTATCAAGGACTGGTAAAAGGCAGGATAGTCGTTGCGTACCACCTGGTCAAGAATGGGCAGACCTGGACTCTTGGTCTGAAGAATCACCAGACCCCGCTTGCCCTTGCGGCCTGCACGACCACTCACCTGGGCCATCATCATGAAGGCATGTTCATAAGCCCGGAAGTCAGGATAATTAAGCATGGAGTCGGCATTAAGGATACCCACGACACTGACCTTATCGAAATCGAGGCCCTTTGACACCATCTGCGTACCTATTAATATATTAGTACGACCAGCAGAGAAATCGCTGATGATGCGTTCGTAAGCCTGACGACTACGGGTGGTATCGAGATCCATTCTGGCAATACGGGCTTCCGGAAAAACGTCCTGTACCTCGGCTTCGATCTTCTCGGTACCATAACCTTTTGTACGCAGTTCCTTGCAACCACAGGCAGGGCATTCAGTCGGCACCTGATAGGTAAAACCACAGTAATGGCACGTCAGCTGGTTGAAATTGCGGTGGAAAGTAAGACTGACATCACAATGCTGGCAATGAGGTACCCAACCACATTGTTTACACTCAATCATCGGTGCATAGCCACGACGGTTTTGGAAGAGAATGACCTGTTCGCCACGTTCCAATGCCTCTCGGGTCTTGGCAAGCAGCAAGGGGGAAAAGGGACCGTTCATCATCTTCCGGCGTTGCAGATCTTGAATGTCAACAATCTGAATTTCAGGCAATTCTATACCTTTATAGCGCTCTTGCAATGTCACCAGACCATATTTCCCCGTCTTTGCATTATGATAGGATTCGAGTGAAGGGGTTGCTGTGCCCAGAAGGGTTTTGGCACCAAACATCTGAGCCAGGACAATTGCCGCAGAACGTGCATGATAACGAGGAGCAGGATCCTGTTGTTTATAGCTTGTCTCGTGTTCCTCATCGATAATCACGAGTCCCAGATGCTGGAAAGGCAGTAACACGGCACTACGGGCACCAAGGATAACATCATAGGGATGCCGGGAGAGCTGTTTCTGCCAGATTTCGACACGCTCGGCATCAGAATACTTACTGTGATAGATGCCAAGACGATTGCCAAAGACATGTTGCAGACGTTGCATAATCTGGACAGTAAGGGCAATCTCAGGCAGGAGGTAGAGCACCTGTTTCTTCTGTTCCAATGCCTGACGGATGAGATGGATATAGATCTCTGTCTTCCCGCTGGAGGTAACTCCATGAAGCAGGGTCACATTCTTTTTCAGGAAAGAGAACTGTATCTGGTTATAGGCATCCTGTTGAACCGAACTCAAGGGCTTGATGTTCTCCAAATGTGGATCGCCGCCGTGATTCAGCCTGCCCACCTCAAGTTCATAGGTCTCCAACAAACCGCGTTTAACCAGCGCATTCAATGTCTGCAGTGACGCATGACTGGAATTAATCAGTTCATCACGGGTAATCTCTACAACAGGCTCCTGACAGGTCTGCCCACTCAAGGTATCCCAATGCGACAAAGCCAGATAATCAACAAAAGCCGTCAACTGTTTGCCTGCCCGTTGTAGCATATTCAGCGCAACATGGAGTGCCTGTTCGTTCTTGAACTTATCAGTCAGGCGAATATACAATTCGGTCTTCGGGCGGAAACCGTCTTCGGCCTTCAGACCAGAGGGAAGGGCTGCTTTATAGACTTCGCCGAGAGGCGACATGTAATAATCTGCTATCCATTGCCACAATTTCAGTTGACTATCAAGCAAAACAGGAGAAACGTCAAGCACCTGAAGGATATCTTTCGTCTGATATCCTTCAGGTGCCTTGTTATGAATGTCGGATATTACGCCGACGTATGTCTTGTTCCTGCCTAGCGGAACGAGGACGCGAAATCCTCTCTGCACCTGCCCCTCCATCGATGCTGGTACGGAATAGGTGAATACACCGTCGAGCGGCAGAGGCAGGATGACATCTACGAACAAATCAGTTTAGAAATAAATAGCGGCACCAATCTGCCAAGCGTTGTTGTGGGTGTCGATGTCGCCAGCATTCTTGAACTCACCAGACTTGCCAGCAGCCAAGTTATAAGAGAAACCGACCTCCAGATGATCGAGCAGGTATACACCTGCACCGAAGTTGAAACTCAAGTTGGAGCTCTTCAACGTATAATCACCCAACTTGGTATTATATACCTTGTCGCCTACAGGGAAACCGAATTGAGGTCCTATTGCCAGATAGATACCAGCTTCACTTCCAAGACCAATATTATAACGGGCATTAATAGGAATCTGGATAGACTTCTGTTTGATCTTCTCGTCACCAGTACCTGCCTGTCCGTTCGACTCAATTTTTGCACTACGCTGATCGTAAAGGGCTGCGACATCCACGCCAAAGCCCAAAGGCAAAGACAACTTCAATGTGGGTCCCAGATAGAAGCCAGCCTGATTATCCGAACTAAAGGTACTCCCATCAAATGTTCCACTCATTGTCATCTTGGTAAGGTTCAGACCACCCTTAATACCAAACTTAAGACCCTGTGCCTGAGCCGTCATAGTGGCAGCAAGAAGGGCTACTACAAATAAGATCTTTTTCATCTTTCTTTCAGTTTAAATGATTAATCGGTGCAAAGATACGAATAAGCGAGCAAAAAAACAAATATATTTGAGTTTTTTCGAGCATGAATTTAATGTCGCTGACGGCGAACAGTTACACGAGCCGAGCTATTGGATGCAGCTGAAGAGCTGCCACCACCTTGGGATTTCGAAGCCTTAGAGCGTCGCGAGTTATTCTTCCTAGCTGCTTTTTGCTTGGCCTTTATATTCTGCGGATTAGCGTTGGCGATGCTGTCGAGGGAGTCCTTCTTGGCAGGATCTCCGAAGATGTTCTTGCGGAAAGCCTCCAGCTCTTTCTCTATACGTTTCTGCTCAGCAGACAATTTGGTTGTGTCGCCATCACAGAGTTGAATCAAAGTCTTACCCTGGGCATTGTTCGTCTTATATATCTTGCCACGGTACATATTCAAGGTGAAAAAATCATCCATAGACATGGTGGCAGCATTGTTCAGACTACTTGTCATCACCGTCTGACGGTTCAGGAACGGCTCCAAATCGCTATACTTCACCCAGAAGAGCGGATAATTGGTTGCCTCGCCTCCGAAATCGTCATCACGCATCATCACAGGACAGAGTGCCAGCACCTTGATATGGAATGAAGAATTGGCCTGATCGTAGTAAGCACTCTCTTTCAGATAATACTTCTTCACTTCCGCTGACGGGATGTCGCTATTGTCAACCTTCAGTTTACCATCTTGTTCTTCATAGAAGATGTGGTAATTGTCAAGGATGGTCTTCATCTGTACCTTTGCCTCCTCTGTAAACACATCACTACCGTCTGTGGGGTATTCATAGACTGGTATATAACCATTCTGTGCCAGTTTGAAGATATAGGTAAAAAGATTCACCTCCTTACCATGCGGTTCTACCGGATAATAGAGTCCGGCATTCTCGTCCTTCGTCAGATCCAGTTCACGGTAGATATCCCGTCGCCAAACCACTTCTTCGGGGACATCGACAGCCGTCGGGAAAGAAATCTGTGCTCGTAACGACATGGCAGAAGAAGGCTGTTTCTTCTTTTGCTGTTGCTGTGTCTCAGTATTCTGCACACGGCGCTGCTTAGGCTGAGCCGTCATAGAAGAGGCTGCCAGCGTTATCATCAATAAGAACAATACTCTTTTCATATCTCTATTACTTATACAAATACTCTATTTAACGATTATTTCCATCGGATTCTGCAATGTTCTGGTCAGACCGTCTGGACCTACGACTGTGACTCTGGAAATATAGAAGCGGCGATTACGCGCCAATTTCCTGAAGGTATCTTTCTGCCGTGCAGAGAATGACGCACCATCTGATGCCATCGGGACAGCATTACCCATGTTATCAAAGAACACGGTCTCAAAATTCTGCACACGGAAACCGATATCCAATATACCGTCGTCAATAGCAGCACCAATCGCATCTGCCGCAATCAACTGTGACTTTGCCAATCCGCCTCCCTTGTAACGTGTAGGATTTCCATGTTCATCCTTCATCGCTATATAAGGTGTAGGATCAGGCAACTTTCGAACACGGAAGGTGTATTGTCCCATCTGTTGAGGACGTCCGGTATTGGTTGAAGTGACCGTAATCGTAGCATCCTGCCCGATCTTGGAAGGACGGGCGATATACTTGCCAGGCCCCACAGGCTGCAGAGTACCATTGGTCATTGTTGCCTGTACCTTATTGGACGGTACGCCTGGTACACTCACGCTGATGGGATTGTTATAGCCGGCATAAAGCATGTTCATCAGGTCTGCCGACACCGTAGCACTGGGATCCACCACCGTATATTTCTGACTGAAGTCACGACGTACACGGTCTCCGTTACCATTGACCGTCTCCATATATCCTGCTAACGTAAAGTCACCTGTTCGTCCACAGACAGTTTCATAAATTCCGTCACGCAGGTCCACCTTCTGATTACCTATATAGATATCAGGCACCTGGGTCGTATCCACTGCCGCCATGACGATTCGGGCCGAGAAGCGGTCACCGCGGACAACCGTCTGGGAGTTGGGGATCACAAAGGCATCCAGCAAGTTCACGCGAATATCCTTCACATCAATATTCTGAACCAGCGTATGAAGCACCTCTCCCTCTGCATAGCGTACATCGCTCTGAAGTTTGGAGAGCAATGTCACAGCTGCAGATGCAGGCATCGACTCAAACATATACTCCTGCCAATTCTTACCCATTGCCTGAGCATCCTTCGGGATCTCAGTCGTCAAGTTGGAGATAATTAGTTTCTTCTGTCGCGGCGTGGTGACCATCTTCAGCATGTTTGCACGGTAATTATTGATAGCCTCAAAGAGTTCCTGACCACGGCCACGACCAGGAGCCAGCATCACCTGATTGGCAGCCTCAAGGTCTTCCTTGTTGCGGATATTCCTGACATCACCGTTCTTACCGTCAGCCTCTTTGACGATGGCTTCCTTCAACTCGTCAGCCAAATTGTAGAGTGCATCACTCATCTTCTTCACCTGCTGTGACTTGTCGTACCATTGCTTCACCTTTTGCGGGTTCTGCTTCATCTGCACAGCAAAATCATCATATATCGCCAGATTCTCCAAAGTTGAGTTCTGTGTCGTGCGCTTCAGGCTCTCTTCCACAATCGAGAAACCGTTGAGCACCTCCGTGGAGACGTTCAAAGCCAACATTGCCATCAAGACGACATACATCAGATTGATCATCTTTTGGCGCGGCGATACGGGTCTTTTCTTGATTGCCATTGTTCTATACGTTCAACTTTGCAGTCATTGCCTCAATCATACGGGCGTAAATCTTATTCAGTTCGACAATCTGAGCCGCCATCTTACGGGTCTGCTCGTTGATCTCGTCGATTGTGCCGATTTGTGAGCTGGCACTCTTCAACTGCAACTCATAAACCTTACAGATACCTGTCAGTGTGCGGTTCAGATTCTCCATTTCCTCCGAGTCATGCGACAAGCGTTCGCTCTGCACAGAGACTCTCGAAAGCATCTCCGTCAGGCGCTTCAACTCATCGACATAGTTTGTGGTAGCCTCTTCGAGCTCGGGATTGATCTGAGGCAAGGCAGCGCCACCCGACATCGTCACAACTGAAGACGAGACGGCAGCAATCGCCTCGGTATCCACACTAGTTTGACTAGGCATACTAGCCTGACCGGACATACTTGCTTCACCAGATGTGCCAGAATGGCCAGAGCCTCCGCCGCCGATGATGATTGTTCCGCCGTTACCACCGATAACAGTGGCGTTACCACCTGTGCCTGCAACTTCCGACTCCTCTACGGGCTTCATGTGCGTATCCAGTTCCATACCGTCAGTGGTTTTATCAAACGGACGGTCGAAAGCCGAGATAAAGAACACAAACACCTCCGTACCCATTCCGAGGAACAGAAAGAAATTCGCACCTGGAAGGTGGGTCAGTTTGAACAGTGTACCTAATATGACGATTGAGGCACCCCAGCTATAGGCATAATTCAGGAATGTCTGGCCAGGAACGCTGTCCATCCATTTCTGCAGCCGGTAAACGAAATTGAATTTACTATATGTTGTCATTGCTCAATCTATTACGTTTTACTTCTTCTTTGCTTTCTCACTAACTGTATTGGCCAGACTGCGTACACAGCGGAAACCGATATACGATCTGGGCTGATTCTGATACTCTGACGAACGCCATGCCGAACGGATATACGACTCGGGATCTTTCCATGAACCGCCACGGACACTCTTCTTCTTCAGCCGATAGGGATCTTCTATCGCTGCATTATACTTGAGCTGAGGATTGATATCATTCATGGCATCTACACCAGCCTCAGTATAGATCGTACTCGTCCATTCTGCTACATTGCCGGCCATATCATAGAGGCCATTGCTGTTAGAAGCATAAATTCCCACCTTGCTTGTAATCAGATTGCCGTCTTTCGTATAATTACCGTCATCGGGCTTAAAGTTGGCATAGAAGCAGCCTCTTCCACTGGCTACGTCCTCATTATCCCAAGGAAACTCGTTCTGATCCTTACCACGGGCGGCATATTCCCACTCGGCCTCTGTCGGCAGACGATATCGCTGAACAAAACGAGCTGAGGGGCCAAGGCCTTTCAGCAAATACTCTGTACGCCAAGCACAAAAAGCATTTGCCTGTTCCCATGTTACACCCACCACCGGATAGTCATTATAAGCAGGGTTAGAGAAGTAATAGCGCATATACATCTCATTATCTGAGTTGGGGAAATCATTTACCCAGCAGGTGGTATCGGGAAACACGTTAACGATATAGGTATTAAGGAAATCCCATGGGCCTGTCAACTGGCGATTAATCGTTTCACGTACGATTTTACCATCATCGTCAATATAAGCAGTATCTTTTGAGATCCAAACCTGCTCATTCGGATTTACAGAGATATCCGTATTGAGGTTACGCTCCTGGGGGTTCAGACGGTTACGACGCAAGGCTGCGGCAGTATAGTCATAGATCTCATAGCGGTAATTCAACTGGCTGTAGTCCAACATTTTGTCACCTGTCACGGGATTGGTCACATACAGACCATCGATGATTTCCTGCTCGTCCTCGCTCGGTTTGCGTGGCAGCGACTTCTTCCAATTAATAAAGGCGCCTATCTCTTCACCATCCTTATCGGTCTTGATGGTTTTATATGACTCATCGATCTCGGCAAGCCTTTCTCTCAAGATAGAATCACGTACATAATATACGAATTGACGATACTTGGAATTTGTAACCTCGGTCTCATCCATCCAGAAACCATCCACAGAGATGTCTCGGATAGGTGTTTTCTTTCCCCATAGGCTGTCTTGTTTCTCAATACCCATCTTCAGATGACCACGTTTTACAAGTGTCATACCATAAGGAGTGGGTTCAGTAAACGCCTTACCTCCTGTTCCTGTCACCTCACCGCCACCTGACGAAGCAAGTTTGCTGCCAAAGCAACTCGACAGAAGAAAAAGTAAAAGGATAGACAGGCAAAAAGGTGAAAGACCTCTTACCTTACTAATAACCTTGTTTTCAACAATTTCTCGTTTCATCTTTATTTTTGTTTTTATTCTTTCCAAATTATTTCTAACATCTTCTACAAGATTCTTACACTCTTGTGCAGGTTTCTTCCTTTTTTATAGAGATTCAATTCCGTCTGGTACCCCACGAATAATTCATGACTCCCATTTCCGACACTGATCGCCGAGGTATATATCTCATAACTATATCCTAATCGTATTCCACGAATATTACCACCAATCTGAACCGTTACAGAATTAGTAGGACTATACGACAATCCTGCATACAGAACCCGTTTCTCGTGAACATACTTCAATCGTCCTGAAAGATCTGCACGATAGGCGACACCATCTGTGCGTCCCAATATAGAACTCTGTATGGATAAAAACGGATTTCTGAGCTGAATATTGTATCCGGCGGTCAAATAATACGTTGCAGAGATGTCTAATTCGTTTTTTTCGCCCAAATCCACGTGAGGAGAGTTCAAATGTGTCACAGAAAAGCCTGCATACCAATTACGATGTTTATAATAGATACCTGCAGACATATCAAAGCCTGTTCCATTAGCAGAAGAACTCGGAAATGCAGGGTCATCGGAATCCTTTGCATCTACTTTTGAACCATCAAATGACTCAGACAGCATGGCCAATTGAATGCCCAAACTCAGTTTCCCACCTATTAATTGACGCTGATAAGCATACTGCAACCCAAAGCGTTTATGAGAGAACAAGCCGATAGCATCATTCATAAACTGGATACCAGCACCATGATAAGAATTCAAGGCATAGAAAGGCATATCAGCTCCAACATACATCGTATTGGGATTATGTTCAAAGCCAGCCATCTGCAACGCGTAAGCTGCAGCTATATTCAATTTTGACTCCTTACCTACTGCAGCAGGATTAAAAGAAGGCTCCATCGCCCAATAGTGACTGAAGGAGACATCATACTGTGCGTCTGCCTTTGAGACTAACAATATGAGGAACAATGTGGCTAAGAATAATCTTTTCACATCATAATAACGCAAGATCCTGTCATTTTATTGCATATCATCATCTTTAATTAGGTCATTCAAGCATTGAAAAAACCGAAGACACTAGTATTGATAGATAAAAATAATGAAGTGTAGAAACCATCTCATTTCCACACTTCATATTTTTTAGAGATCTATGTCAATACAGATTACTTAATACTCATCCTCGTTGAAAAGAAAATCCTCTTTCGAGGGATAATCGGGCCAGATGTCTTCAATGCTTTCATACACATCACCCTCATCCTCTATCTCCTGAAGATTCTCAAGAACCTCCAACGGAGCTCCCGAACGTATCGCATAGTCTATTAATTCGTCCTTGGTTGCGGGCCAAGGAGCGTCCTCCAATTTTGATGCTAATTCAAGTGTCCAATACATATTCTTAGTCTTTGGTTTTACAATTACAATTTTTCGGCCGCAAAAGTAATCATTTTATTCTTATTTGCAAACATTTTGCCAAACAATTTCATTAACACCAGCGTTAAAATTTATTATTTTGGCCAAAACGAACAGATAATCGCTCAGACGATTCACATATTGCAATGTCTCCGGCGTAATTTGAGCCTCTTCTGACAATGAAACGATTCGACGTTCAGCCCTACGACAGACCGTTCTACAAACATGTGCTTGAGCTGCAGCCTGAGTACCTCCAGGAAGGATAAAGCCCTGCTTCTCAGGCAACAGTTTCATCATCCTATCCACTTCTTGTTCCAACAATTCAATCTCACCTTGTGGCAACTTAGCGGAATCGTAAAGTGGTGTCTGACTCTGATCAGTAGCTAGATTAGTACAGACATTAAACAGGCAACTCTGTATCCTGATTATCATATCGCGGTAATTACCATTAGGAAGTATCGCAACCAGGAGTCCTAAATGAGAATTCAATTCGTCCACTGTACCATAGGCTTCAAGCCTTTTACTTGCTTTACTCATCCTAATACCACCCACAATACTGGTCTGACCCTTGTCACCGGTTCTAGTATACACTTTTGATATTTTCATCACGATATTCAGTTAGAAATTAATAATATAGTTTTGCTTATGTCGTTTCTTATCAAAAAAAACAATTCCACAATAATAAAGGTCGAAAGTAACGACAGTCCGTTCATCAGAGACTACCTTCTGCCAATTATCTTTATTACGATGGATACCATCAATAACAACCATCGTGTTCTCGCGAACCTTATTATATATAATATTCATCCGTTTTATCAATTCTGCATCATTCGAAATCAGAATAAACTCTTTTGACTCGCCTAAGGCAGCCTTTCTGCAACCCGCTTGAAGATATGACTGATAGCCATCAGCCTCTATCACACTAGGTTGTCGCCAGTTCGCAAGTCTGAAATACAACCTGCCTACTTTACGAGTGAGCCAATCGTCACACTCACCTAACTTCTCTGTCTGATAATACGGCCAATGTTCATTGATGACATACCTTACAAACCAGTAGTCCGTAGGCGACTGGATGCCGAAGCCATAACAATGTCTTATCCGCTTCAACCAGATCAAGAAATATTTCAATCTCTGCATTGCAACTGCAAAGATACACAAAATATCAGAAAGCACAAAAAAACCTCAAAGATATTGTATCTCTGAGGTTTGAAAAAGTGGCGGCTTCCTACTCTCCCGCATTG
>OMXK01000005.1 GCA_900314995.1 uncultured Prevotella sp. | reverse complement strand
CTGCTTCTCCACGCCCCCACGGATACTGACCGAGAGCGACAGTTCGATGATGTAGTCCTGCCCGTCCCAGGGCGGCAGGTGGTCGAGGTAGTAGCGGAAGGGGTGGTAGTCGGGCACGAAGTCCGACTCGATGACGCGGTAGATGTCCGGCGCCCGTGTGGGCTTCAGCTTCGACATCTCCGTCCAGAGGCTATTCACGACGCGGTCGGAGATCGGCTGCCACTGGTCCGTGCACTGGCCCCTGCTCCACCCCGCCGCGAAATAGTCCGCCTGGGGTATCCGACACTCCGCCCGCCTCGTGATCACGTTATGACGCAGGTAGATATGGTCGGCCAGAAAGCCCTTGATGTCCTCGACCGTCGCATACACCTCACGCCAGTTTGGCTTGTGCTCCTTCGGCTCGCCGCCCTCCCCCTCGGCGGCTTTCTTCTTGCGTTTCTTCTTTGGTTTCTCTTCGTCCATAATGATAAAGTCATTTCAATTTACACTACCTACGCACTACCTACGGAGAGTACCTACGGTTTGAAAACAAAAAGAAAAGCCCTGATGCCTGAGCACCGGGACTTTTAGCCTATTATCCAAATACTTGTTTCAACTTATCTTGGAAGTCGAGTGACTGCCGTTGTAAAAGCGCATTGTTATAATCACTCCGCATATTCCTTCGATTCCATAATGTCTCAAAGACCTTCCATTTGTTTCTGACATTCAGCCTTATTGCCATCTCAAAGGCCAACAAAGCAGACTTGGTAAGAGATATCTTCGGCTGGTAGTTGGCATCCACGTATCCTGCCCGCTGTGCCTTCTCCCAGAGCACCATGGCCTCGGGGGTGCTGAGTGCCTCTGGCAGTATCGGTGGTGAGTCTGGTGGCGGAGGCATTGATTCCTGCCGCTTATTGGTATACACGTTCTGTGTTCGGATGTTGCCTACATGCTGCGCGCCCTTGGCAACATAGACCAACTGTATGCTGCCTTTAAAACTATAGTCTGCCTGATGCAGCGACCCAAGCAGACGGTTGAAGAAGCTTATTGCTTCCTCGTCGTTATTGTAATTCATTGTTACGCTTTCCGTTATGATGTTAATTGTGACTACATTTTACGCCGACAGGCGAAAAAGAGAAAAACGGAAGACGTGGACTTGTCACTTTGGCATACACCAGCCCTATCTGGGTCCCATCCCAACTCGCAGATGTAATGCCAAAAAGCCCACGCTTCCTTTATGGCATGCGTGAGCCGACATGACATCCTTTCCTGCGAGTCTTGCCAGATGAATTGGGATTTCGATAGGGCTGTTACAGGAAGCTTGTCATAGCTCTGGGTGCAAAGGTACTGTTTTTCTCTCAATCACCCAAATAAATAGTCTATTTTTATGGACTCATTATGCTTTTTGTAAAAAGAGTGCCACCTCGCGGCAGGTGGCACTCGTTAATAATTATCACTTCATGTGTCTTCATGGTGGGCAATTACGATCACCTAATTAATCCATGACTTAGAAGTCGTATTCCTCAATGTGGGCGAAGTTCTTCCAATAGTCGGCCTTACTATAGGCTTCCTTGCTGCCCACAGGCACATAGAGCGTAGCATTCTGTGTGGTCTTATCGTAAAAAGAATAAATATCAATTTTGGGCGCCTTACTGCTCCGAACGTATATCTTGGTAAGGTTTTCGCAATAGACAAATGCATTAGGACAAATCTCTGTTATACTCTCTGGAATGGTAATTTCTGCAAGGCTTGTGCAGCCATTGAATGTATGTTGAGGAATCTTCGTCATACCATCCGACAGACGAACAGATGCCAGATTAGGGCAATTTATGAAACACATCTCTCCCTTTATTTCCTTCACCGTGTTGGGAATGTAAATGGAGGTGAGCACATTTGCCACAAAGGCGTATTGTCCGATAGCCGTCACCGTATAAGTCTTACCTTTGTTGGTGATTTGCTCAGGAATAACAATATCGCCTTCGTAACCTGTCCTATACCCTTCCCCATAATAGGCCCGATAAGTGACCTCCACCGTCTGTTCATCTGATGAAATGATGTTATAGTAGATGCCGTCGACCTCCATGTCGAATATTGGCTGGTCAATCGCTTTGGGATCAAATCGGCCATTCTGACCATGATTGTTGGTAATCGTGAACTTCTCAGGCACCAAGCCTTCTACAGCATATACCAGTGTATAGGTTTTCTTCTCCGATAGTCCAATGACCAGATCTACATCTATCGGGCAAAAGCAGCTACTTACCACGTCGCCCGTAGTCGCTTTCTCTGTAACAGTGATGGTATCGCCTTTCACCGTAGCGTCAACATCGAATGCCGTCATACTACAGGGCACATAGTGGTTGACATCCTTCAGGTAGAGTCGTGAGTCGCTGCCTATTTCATATTCGAGATGGTGCTGCCAGTCTTCCTCCATTCCCTCCTCTCGGGTTGCGCTGTTGCCGTCATTTGCCAAGTCCTTGCAGGAAGAGACATTCGCACTGATCAGTCCTGCTTTATCTTGGGGAGAATCGTCAGAATCCTTGCAAGCCAAGATACTACATCCTAACAGGAATAATGTTGAGATGAAAATAAACAAACGTTTTCTCATAATCAGAACAATTAATTAGTTAATTCGAATTTGATTGCAAATATAGTGAATAATGTAATTCAAACCAAATATTTGTTCATTATTAACATTGGATATTTCATATAAGTTAATCTCTTTTTTTATAAATAGCAGGACGATTCTGAAACACCCCTCCTGTGTATGTCATCACTTCATCCAGCACATATAGCTTCATTGTCTTCTCTTTTATGATACAACCGTATTCTTCAGAGATACCTGTAAGAACTGAAGTCCTGCAAAGTAAATAATTGAAGTGAACTATTTTGCCATCAGAATAGGTCCACACATCATTTTCGGCTTTTCTCAAAATATAAGAATTGCCAGATTCCTCAAGCTCTTGATCATCACCTTTATAATAGGTATTATATGTACCATCAATGTTATAAACCTCATACCGCATAGATGTACCAACAGGCGGTAGCAAGTCTCCTGCTTCTACCAATTCCCATTTCCCAACAATCTCTTTCTGAGCATCAGAGAAGCCAAATTCATCATCGCTACATGAAAGAAACGTAATTCCTAATAAGGACACAAGAATAATAAAGAGTTGTTTCATTGTTGAGTTGCTTTTTTAATCATTTTTATATCAATTAGGTATTCCGCGTAACCAACTGGCCTTAGATGATTCGTTTTAAAAGGATAGAGGTCTCCAGAAAAAAGTACTCGAAGGCCTTGCTCTTGATAATTCTCATCAAACTTTTCAACATAATAAAGATCTGCGCTATCCATAGAAGTAGGAACTTGAATGAACCATAACCGTGAGTCTGAGTCATACCAAACCGTTCCTTCAATATTAGTTACTGTTCTTATGACATCATCATCAGAGTTACAAGCCATGCAAGAAAAACTCATTATCAATACAATCAGTAATATGTTTTTCCTTCCAACCCAGGATACATTATTTCTAAACAATATCATACAAATCAAATTCGTTATATATTACAAAGATCTACATAACCCCAGAAATAAAGGCTACCTTGGATAATCTGAATCTCATACTTGCCTGAGAGATAAGAGGGCAGTACAAGGCTCACGGCGCGTTGCTGGGGGTGACAGTCAGGTCACAGAGGTTCCAGGAACCTTTTTGCCTTAGTTCTCTTCTGTTGGAATAAGACCTTCATAAAGTTGCTTCCCTGTGGTTTCCCACCACTCCAGAATCTCTTCTTCAGTGGGATTAGCATATATGATTTCCCAATCTATCCGCAAAAGATTGTAAGTATCATTATCTTCGGTCAACACTTTGCTATCCATGAACCAATTACCTTCTGAGTCATAAAGGTCACATCCTGGACAACTACTATTGTATATGACTAACCAAAAGAACGTCTCACCTTTATAAATACCACGCTTAACCTGGTAACCTTCATTAATAGATTCCAGGTTATCAATCTTCTCAATCAGCCACAATGGCAAAGAGGCCTTTGGGGATAATTGAACTCTTGTATTGCCAATGTACTTTACTCCCTGTTCATCATTGTCTTCACTACTGCTACAGCCACAGAAGCAACCTCCTATTATTAGTGCAGCAAAAACCATAAATAACATTTTCTTTTTCATACACTTATACTGTTTCGTTATTATTGTGCAAATATATGATAATATTCTGATACTATACCCATGTACTTGTCCCTGTGACTGTCCACAAGGGCGCAAAGGTGCCCCTCTGCGCCCATTTCAGACTATATACCTTGGCGTTTCAGCACTATTGGCGTCAAAGGACACTCATAAATAATTCCACTACTCTCTGAATCAGGAAGAACGTCGTACAAGAACATTCTATCCGAATCGATATTCATCCAAGATTGATGCCCCTCCTCAATGCCGTTCTTCCTGTCATAGACAATTTGCAACAGATATGTGTATTTACCATTAGAAGCTTCCGTAATGACATAGTGTATGGGAATGACATCTGTTCCTTTTTCGCCTTTAACCATATAGTTACCGCTGCCATCCGATTTAAACTCATATACATATTCTGATGAAGAAACTGACGATTCTTCAGCCCAACGGCCAATTATTGCCTCATTGATGTTGTCATCACTACTGCCACAACTGATACTTCCTACCAGAAGAAGCATCGAAGCAATTACTAAATAAAAACTCTTTTTCATAACTGTAATTATTGGTTTAGTTTGACAATGATGTTTGATTTCTCTGATGCAAAGATAAGGGTTAATTACAATCACCTAAATAGCTGCCTATGAAGAATATGGCTCCGGATGTCATTTCACTGATGATATAAACAAAGGGATGATCGGCATGGAAATTGGCCTCCTTTAATTCAACAGTGCCTACTCCGCCAACCAACATCGCCGCTGTTGCACCGCTTGCCTCTGCACCCTCTTCGTTCACGTCAATGGCGGCCTTATGCTTCATCAGGCCTACCCACAGATTCTTTTCGTTCTTACTGATCAGCGAGAAATCGGCATCTGCAGCACTAAACATTGACGGTGCTCCCATGTCACTGATAATCTTATTCAGTTCAATATCGCTTTCAGTCCTGAAACGAGGCAACTTAATGTTTACAGTCGTTGTCTGATAGAAATGAGATGGATTCCATGTGCTAGCACTCAGGCTGTTGATGATGTCATCAACAGTCTTGCCTTCATTGGGCAACAGGATGTCCATATTCCACAAGCCAGTACTATATGGCAAGTGGATGGCTGAATAGACATCATTCTTTCCATAACTAAGTAATGCTTTGCGCTGCATCATCGGTACGTCCTTCTTACTGCCGCTTGCCGTCGTAAACGGTTCATTACGAGTGTTCTTCTTTTCAAAATAATACTGCCAGGTGGCCTTGAAATAGATGGCATTCATCAGCACCATCTTGTCCTCTGCACTCAGACAATCGATGATTTCCGGTATCATGCCGTTGGTCTTCTTGTTACACCAGCCATTCAAGTAATCCAATGACGACTCCTGCCCGAAATCAAGCGATGTCACTTCCGCATCATAGTAATTCTGCATGTCCTGCTGGAAGACATCTTCCAGTTCAATACCTTGATTAGCCGCCACGATATTGGCAATCTGCAGTTTTACGCGCGGGTCTTGTACAGGAGCCTGATCGATTAGTGCCTTGCAATAGGCATTGATGGCGATCTTATCACCATTGCCGAAGCCAAGCACATTAGCAATCTCCTCTGCCGTCTTCCCGTCGGCACCGTCATTGAGCATGCCCATCAGAAAAGTGACGCTCAACGGAGAAGCAACGACACTCTTGCCAGCCTCTTCAGCATTACATATAACACGGAAAAGATTGAAGGAGAAATCATTATTCTTTTGCGTGAATGCACGTTGTTCCGGTGTCAATTGAATTGTCTGAGCAGATACCGTCAGATCAAGAATGGCATCATCGGCAGTATCCACAGGGCTATTGTTATCATCACTGTTACTGCTGCTACAAGCGGTAAATTGACCTACTGCAAGTAACATTAATCCGACCTTTAGTATTACCTTTTTCATATTATATGAGTTTAAATGTTCTATAGATATAACTGCAACATCTCCAAAACCTTGCATGAATTAGGAAACTATTGTGATTATTTAACATTTCCGCATTTTCATTCAGCATTTCAGAATACATCGAGACAAGCATCTGGGCTATAACCAACTACCTCTGTCCTTGTAACTATCAATTAGTTCCGTGATACGTATAGTCTTTCACAGTTGTACTCTGCTTTTTTGCTGTTATCCCGTATCTACTTGGGTCTTGGGCCAGTTGACGAGATAGAGTTTCTCGGTGGCGCGGGTGAAGGCGGTGTAGAGCCAGTGGATATAGTCGGGGGTGAGCATATCGTCCGTCATATAGCCCTGATCGAGATAGACATGCGTCCACTGTCCGCCCTGCGCTTTATGGCAGGTGACGGCATAGGCAAACTTTACCTGAAGGGCGTTGTAATAGCGATCGCTCTTCATCTTCTTGATGCGCTCTACCTTTTGGGGGATGTCTGCATAATCCTCGATCACAGCATTGTAGAGCTGTTCCTGTTGCTCATGAGTGAGAGCCGGCGCCTCGGTGGTCAGTGAATCGAGGATAACCGTAGCCGTCAGTTCGTAATTGTCATAGTCAGGAAACTGCATCGTGACTTCGGCAAAACGGAAGCCGTAGAGTTCATGGACATTCCTGACGCGCTGCACGACGGCGATATCTCCATTGGCGATAAAAGGTATGTCTTTTGAGCCTTCCGTCCAGAAGTAGTTGTTCTTCACGATCATCAGCTGATCGCCACGACAGAGTTCGTCCTCACGGTCGAGCACCGTATTGCGGATACCCTGATTGTAGATGTTCGCCCGCTTATTGCTGCGGGTGATCACGATCGTCTCGTCCAGTCCTACGTGACTGTAACTGGATGCGAGCGTCTCGATCAACTCATCGCCTGGCACCGACTGTATATCGGCAAAGCCCTCGAACCTGATACGAGGCAGTCCGGTAATCTCATCATGCGTAATCATCTGCCGGATCATCGTGGCATTCCAGAGGATACCCGATCCTTGCCCGCCTTCCAGTGGCCTTTGGCGGAGCACCTGGTTCAGGTCACACTCATAGACCTTCATCCCATAGCAGCGCAGCACATCGGCCATCAGCGCCGGACTCTCATCCTCGCCCACAGGAGGCAACTGGGCCTTATCGCCGATGAGCAGCATCCGACAGTTATTGGACGAGGCAAGCGGCGAGGCCGAGCGCTGGCCGTTATACACAAACTGCATGAGGTCGTCGAGCAGACAGCCACTCCCAAAAGCGGAGTCGCCAAAGCCCTGATTCGAGATCATCGAGGCCTCATCAATAATAAATAAGGTGTCACGATTCAGATTGTCGTTGAGATTGAAGGCAGAGAGGTCGCCTGCCGACTTCTGGCGGTAGATACGCCGATGGATGGTGTAGGCGGCATGCCCTGCATTCAGCGAGAACACCTTGGCTGCCCTGCCCGTAGGCGCCAGCAGGATCATCTTCTGCTTCAGAGCCGCCATGGCCCTGACGATCGCACCTGCCAGCGTCGTCTTACCCGTACCAGCCGAACCGCGCATGACCATCACCACATTCTCCATGCGGTCTGTCAAGAAGAGCGAGAACACGTCGAGCGCATGCTCCTGCTCAGGCGTTGGCATGAAGCCTAACGACTGTCTGATGCGGTATTTCAATTCGTCGTTTACCATAATCGTCTGCAAAGATACAAATTAAATCTCAAATAACATTTGGTTTTTCTCGCATTTATTCGTACCTTTGCAGCCAGATATGCAAATCAGCAATAGACTCATCAATATCATACTGGCCATCATCGCAGCAGGACTGTTTGCTCTCTGTGTGGCCAGCATAACTAGTGCCCGATAATGGATAAGAGAAAGATGATCATTCGCATCGGAAGAAACACGCTTTCTTTTACGATGCCCAACCTCTCCGACAATGAGAGGCCGTATATACATGAGCCCTATACTGTAAAAGGCGGCATTTCGATGGCAGCCAATCTGCGGGAGGCCTTCAAGACTGCCGACCTGATGGCCATTGACACCCGCAGGGCACAGGTGCTCATCGACACCCCCTCCATGCTCGTACCCGTTGAACAGTTCGAAGAGGATTCTATCGTAACGATCTTCAACCACACATTTCCTTCCGGCGAGGAGCAGCGCACCATCCTATACAATGTGCTGCCCAATCTGAAGTCCGTCTGTCTCTTTGCCATCAACAGAGACCTCCGCGGAGTTCTCTGCGACAAGTTCGACGACGTGGTCTTCATCCAGTCTATGACACCAGTCTGGCGCTATCTCCACCAGCGTAGTTTCACGGGCCATCGCAACAAGCTCTATGCCTACTTCCACGAACGCCAGCTCGACATATTCTGCTTCCAGCAGAACCGTTTCAAGTTCTGCAATTCGTTTGAAGTCGACCATGGCAGCGATGCCCTCTATTTCCTCATGTATGTGTGGAAGCAGCTCCGCTTGGAAAGCGAGCACGACGAGTTGCATATCGTGGGCGACATCCCTGAGCAAGAATGGCTCCTTCAGGAATTGAAGCAGTATCTGCATAACGCCTATATCATGAATCCTGCTGCCGATTTCCAGCGCCATTCTGCTACTAAGATCAACGGATTGCCTTTCGATCTGCTGACGCTATTGGTGAAAGGGATATAAGCATGAGAATCATTACAGGTAAATACAAAGGAAGGCACTTCGATATTCCGAAGACTTTCAAGGCAAGGCCCACCACCGACTTTGCCAAGGAGAACATTTTCAATGTGCTCACAGGCTATATCGACCTTGAAGATGCCAGTGCCCTCGACCTCTTCTCCGGCACGGGTAGCATCACTCTGGAATTACTGTCGCGCGGCTGTGCCCACGTGATCAGCATCGAAGCCGACAAAGACCATCACCGCTTCATCCAGCAGTGTCTGCAGAAACTTGACACGACTCAAAAGAATGCAATACCTCTCCGAGCTGATGTCTTTCGCTTCATCAAATCGTGCAAGCAGCAGTTTGACTTTATCTTCGCCGATCCTCCATACGCTTTGAGAGAACTCCCTACAATCCCCAGTCTCATCTTCGAGCGTGACCTCCTGAAGCCTGAAGGCATCTTCGTTTTCGAGCATGGCAAGGATCACGATTTCTCTGCCGATCCTCATTTCATAGAGCATCGGAGTTACGGCAGTGTCAACTTCTCGCTATTCAGAACAACGGGGAAAGCATCCTTGTAACACTCTCCCACAATCTCATCAGGAAGCTGCCATGCATGCGGCTTGGTATTTCTGTCAGCGATACCGACTGTTCCAGATCATTCATGAATACCTTCTTCATACGCAAGGCAATGCCCTCGTCATAGAAAAAGATATTCGCCTCGAAATTATTCTCGAAACTACGGAAATCCAGATTCGTCGAACCACAGGTCGTGATAGAATCATCACAGACCATCAACTTTGAATGCAGGAACCCAGCCTTATACAGACTGACTTGCACGCCAGCCTCCACCACCTCTCTGAGGTAACTGCGGCTCGCCCACTCCACAAACCGTGCATCACTGTACATCGGACAGAGCACCCTGACATCCACACCAGCCAGAGCAGCCGTCTTCAGGGCAAACAGGATTGAGTCGTTAGGCATGAAATAAGGCGTTTCAAGATACAGATAGCGCCGTGCCCCAAGAATCACCCGCACAAATCCCTGCATAATCTCGGGATAAGGTGTCACGGGTCCACTCGTCACGACCTGTGCCAGACAGTTGTTCACCGTCTGGTGTGAGCCTGTCATCGGCGGATAATACTTACGGTCAGAGAGTAACGTACGATCCACGAAATACCAATCCACCAGGAAAGCCCGCTGGAGGGCATAGACGGCACCACCCGTCACCTTCAGCATCGTATCACGCCAAGGCATCGTACCTGTACCTTTCACGTAGCGCAAAGCAATATTCATGCCGCCGATAAAGCCCACGGTACCGTCAATCACGATGATCTTACGGTGGTTGCGATAGTTCACCTTACTCGTGAACGACGGGAAACGCACGGGCAGGAATGAGACGACCTCGATGCCCTCTTCTCGCATCCGTTCAAAGAACCGATGGCTCACATTCCAGCAGCCCACGTCGTCATAGATAAGCTTCACTTCCACCCCCTCCTGTGCCTTTGCGATCAGCGCATCGGCCACCAGACAGCCCAACGCATCCTCAGCAAAGATATACATATCGATATGGATATGATTCTTCGCCTCGTGGATAGCCGCCAGCAATGCAGGAAAGAACTGATAGCCGTCGGTATAGGCTTCCATCTTGTTATCCTTGAAGGGCAATGAGAGGTTCTGGTTGATGAACAGGTCAATCAGCGGCTTATGCTTCTCAGGTAAATGCAGGTTCTGCTGCTCGGCGAACTCGAGCATCGAGCGCTTTGTCAACTGGTTCATGCTCCTTTCGCTGACGTGACGCTCCTTTCGGGTATTCACGCCAAAGAACAGATAGAACACGATACCCACCACAGGTACGAACCAGATCACCAGCGCCCATGCCATCGTCTTTGCCGGCTGACGATTGTCCATGATGACGTGGATCACAGCGATGATGGCGATGATCTGATAGAGGATGAATATGATGTTCAGCCAACCCATTATATGACAATATCATTTCCTAACTGACGGGCCAGTGCATCGCGCAACAGTTGGGTATCCTTGTATTCTTCCAGCAATTCCCGGATGCGCATCATGTCACTGCCTGCCTGTTTCAGTTGTGCCTGTATCTCTTTCAGACGTTTCTCCACAATGTCGAGACGCAGGTCGAGCACCAGATGCAGCACATGTTGCTTCAGACCACCCTCGCGCTCCTTTACCTGAAAGCCTTTACCCAACTGGTGGCGGTCGATGGCCAGGTTTGCGGCCAACGAAGTGATATTGACATCCGGGTGCTGCATAAAGTAATTCTCAGCCTTAAAGTCCGCCTCGCCAGAATGCTCCACGGCCTCCTGCAGAATCTGGTTATACAGATCGTTATGGAAAGTCAGTCCATCCTGCCCCAGATCGTAGGCTATATACTGGGCAACAGTCAGACTCGTCGTCCCGCCGTCCTCAGTCTCTACTTGATCGAAGATGATCTTCTCGCCATCCTTGATCACCGACTTGATCAGCATCTTCTCTACCTCGAGTGTCTGTTCGTCAGCACTGTGCAGACCTATCGGCTGCAGTGGTTGACTTACCTGTTCCGTCGTTGTCTCGTTACCTGCAGCTCTTGCGCGTTCTTTCTCCTTCTCCTCCAGATCCTTGGCAATCATGCCGTTCATTGAATTCAGCAATGTCTGCTCCTTGATGCCCATCCGCTGGGAGAGTTCGCTGAGATAGGTAGAACGCAGAATCTGGTCAGGGATTACCGAGATGCTCTTCACGATGCCTCCGATAGCCTCCGAGCGCTTCACGGGATCCTTGACGTTCTCCACCGTCAGGCGCGTCTTAAACGAGATGAAGTCCGTGGCGTTCTGTTCGATATAATCCCTGAATTCCTGAGCGGTATGCTTCCTGGCAAACGAGTCTGGATCATCGCCATCAGGCAAGAGCAGCACTTTGAGAGTCATACCTTCGGCCAACAGCATATCCGTACCTCGCATGGCCGCATGGATACCAGCCTCGTCGCCGTCATACAACAAGGTGATGTTCTGCGTAAAGCGCCGAAGCAGTTTAATCTGTCGGAGAGAAAGAGCCGTACCGCTATTGGCCACCACATTCTCGATGCCACACTGGTGCATGGCGATCACATCAGTGTAGCCCTCAACCATATACACACGATCGTCCTTGGCGATGGCTTTCTTGGCCTGATAGAGCCCGTAGAGTTCATTCTCCTTGACGTAAATCTCGGAATTGGGCGAATTGACGTATTTCTGCTGCACGCCCTTTGTTCTGGCATCCAGCAGACGGCCGCCAAAAGCCACCACCCTGCCACTCACATTGAACCAGGGGAAGATGACGCGACCAGCATAGCGGTCGTGGAGTCCTTTCTCGCCCTTGATGCAAAGTCCTGTCTTCTCAAGGTATTCCGGCTGATAGCCAGCCTTCTGTGCCGCCAATGTCAGAGCATCACGCTTCTGCAGCGAAAAGCCCAGGCTAAACTTCTCGATGATATCGTCGCGGATGCCTCGGCTACGGAAATACTGCTTACCTATAGCGATGCCGTCGGGATCGTTCTTCAGTATCTCCTGGAAGTATTTCATCGCCCACTCATTGACGATAAACATCGATTCGCGGTCGCTCTGTTCCTTCTTCTCCTCGTCAGTCAGTTCCTTCTCCTGGATCTCAATATTGTATTTCTTGGCCAGCCAGCGAAGCGCCTCGGGGTAGGTAATCTGTTCGTGCTTCATGAGGAAGTTGATGGCTGTTCCGCCCTCGCCACAGGCAAAGCACTTGCAGATCTGCTTCGAAGGCGACACCATAAACGAAGGCGTCTTGTCGTCGTGGAAGGGACACAAGCCCTTATAGTTCACGCCCGCCTTCCGCAGCGTCACGAACTCACCCACCACGTCCACAATGTTCGTGGCGTCCATGATCTTATCTATCGTCGCCCTGTCTATCATGGTTTCATAAACACGAAATAGACAGCAGCCACCAGGCAGAGGGCTGCCGCCGCATGGTTCCAGTGCAGTTGCTCATGCTGGAATACCATGTTGGCTATGACAGCAAACACCACCAGCGAGATACACTCTTGGATTACCTTCAGCTGAACCAGGTTAAACGGTCCGCCATTGTCCACAAAACCAATTCTATTGGCTGGCACCTGGCAGCAATACTCGAAGAAGGCTATCATCCACGAGAAGGCTATCACCAGATATAAAGGCCAGTTAGACGAGATGCCCGACTGCTGCAGTCGCAGGTGACCATACCAGGCAAACGTCATAAACACATTGCTCATGATGAGCAACAGGATTGTATAGATACCATTCATCATAATCGCACATATTCTTTTCGGGCTACAAAGATAGTGCAAATCGAGAGAAATACAAAATAAAATCGTTTTTATTTTTATTTCCGAGAATTCTTTGTATCTTTGCAACCAGAACGCATTAAAATCAGAACCGATAATGAGAAAGTTTCTACTATGCATCGTATGCCTGTTGACGGCTTCCTGCCTGCAATCATTTGGCCAGACAAAGGCCGAAATCATCAAGGAGATCAGACAACTATACGCTGAAGCGAAAAAGAAAGTAGACCTAAACGGCAAGAATGGCAATTCGCCCAAAGATATGCGCATTGTCCTGAACAGAGTTGAGGACGAGGACATTCCGCTCTACGATATGGTGCGACTGGACTTCTACTTTGAGCAATATCCGTCTGAAGACGGAGTGGTGACCAAGCCCCCCTATTTCATTGTCGAGGACTGGGGCAACCACGGCCACCTGCGTTACCGTGAGGTGTTACTCAACCCTAAGACCCATAAAGTCATCTTCTGCTATACCAGAGGCGAAACGGATGCAGGTTTTGTGTTAGAATCGCGCTGCTATTACGATGCCGAGGGACGATGCATCGAAGAGAAGACCAGCTCGCCCAACAGCTGGTACTCGCCCGCCAGTGAAAAAGAGACTGCAGAGACCTATCTGAAGATCTTTGACATGACGATGAATCGCGGCGGCAACAACATACAAGACGCCAACATGCCGAAAAAGGAAACTGCGCCCAAGGCTGAACGTCTGAAACACATTCGCACCCTCTATGCACAGGCCAAAGACCAATCGGCTGCCAATGACAAGAAAGACATGTCCGACGATTTGCATATCACCATCCACGACCTGGGTGACGATCAGCCGCCAAGAACCATCGAAACGCGGATTTATTTCGATAAGGCTGGTATTTACTTCATCAACAGCCACTCCACCTCGATGCTATTCAATGCCTACAACGAATATCTCTTTGAGCCCAAGACTCAGGACCTGATCTTCTCGTACACACGAGCTGCCGAGGAGGGAGAAGTGTATGAATGGCGTTACTATTTTGACGAAAACGGCGACTGTATCGAAACAAAGACAAATTCTCCTGACAACGCTGACGAAAGCATATCCGACAAGCGTCACGCAAAGTATTACCAATCCCTTTATCAGGAAATCAGCGACAAGTTAGGGAGTTAGCAAATACGCTCAAGTTTTTGCAGATTTATTTGCATAATTCACGCACTTATATTACTTTTGCAAGCGAATTGCGAAATGAACATGGACTGATATGGAAAGAAATATGAATACGATTAAGACACTTATTTTACTGATCGCAATGATAACCACTGCCATTTCCGCCGATGCCGAAGGGACAGGTGTCATGAAAAAGAAGAAACGTCCGGAGGGGCGCCCTATCTACTGCAGTTACTCAGTGACCAGACCTGCTGGGCAAGGTAAGGATTTCTGCGAGTTCGTAGCCGACAAAGAAGACAGCATCACGGTGGTGGTATGCCTTAATGCCAACAGTGATTTCGAGAGGCAGATGAGATGTGAATTTATCCCGATTCCGCGAACAAAGTTGATAAGGCTCTGGAATCTGCTGGACGATTTGAAGCCATGGGAATTCGATGGCTATGAGCAACTATCAGAAGAGGACGGAGCACCAATCTATCGTATCTTCATGGAATACAGCGACGGCAGGGAATGCAACGCCAGATGGAGTATTCGCGATCCCAAGCCCAACGTTGTCAAGGCGTACGATGCCATAAAGAATTTCTTCACTGAATGGCGTAATCAGTTTTAGTTAATTAAGGAATTACTATAAAGGTTTTTTATTGCACAAATCGACCAATGTGTGCACATTTTGGTCGATTTTGTGCAATTTATTTGGCTGTGTGCGCAAAAAGTAGTACCTTTGCGCCCGATTTTAAAAGGATATCACTTTTACACATTATTTATTATATGGCTTTAAAGATTGTTGTTCTGGCCAAGCAAGTGCCAGACACCCGTAATGTGGGTAAGGATGCAATGACTGCTGAAGGAACAGTAAACCGTGCTGCCCTACCCGCTATCTTCAATCCAGAAGATTTGAACGCCCTGGAGCAGGCCCTTCGCTTGAAGGAGCAGAACCCAGGCTCAACAGTAGGAATCCTCACGATGGGTCCTCCACGTGCAGGTGAGATTATCCGTCAGGGACTTTATCGTGGAGCAGATACTGGTTGGTTGCTCACCGACCGTCTCTTCGCTGGTGCCGACACCCTCGCTACCTCTTATGCACTGGCTACTGCCATCAAGAAGATTGGCGACGTGGATATCGTGATCGGTGGTCGTCAGGCTATCGATGGTGATACGGCTCAGGTAGGTCCTCAGGTGGCTCAGAAGTTAGGACTGAATCAGGTAACTTATGCCGAGGAGGTTCTCAGTGTGAAGGATGGTAAGGCTACCATCAAGCGTGTGATCGACGGTGGTGTGGAGACTGTTGAGGCTCCCCTGCCCGTGGTGATTACCGTGAACGGCAGCGCTGCCCCCTGTCGCCCGCAGAACGCCAAACTGGTGATGAAGTACAAGCGTGCAACTTGTCCGATGGAGCGTCCTGCAGAGGGTACGCCATACGACTATCTGTATGAGGAGCGCCCAGAACTGAATCTGAACCAGTGGAGTGTTGCTGATGTAGACGGCGATGTAAACCAGTGTGGTCTTGCAGGCTCTCCCACCAAGGTGAAGGCCATCAAGAACATCGTGTTCCAGGCAAAGGAGTCGAAGACTTTAAAATCATTGGATAAAGAGATATGGCTAATAACGTATTTGTATATTGCGAAATTGAAGGTACGACCGTACAAGAAGTATCTCAGGAGTTGCTGACAAAAGGTCGCAAACTCGCCAATGAACTGAAAGTGGAACTCCATGCCATCGTTGCCGGTACAGGCATCAAGGGTAAGGTGGAGGATCAGATCCTGCCTTACGGTGTCGACAAACTGTTTGTTTTTGATGCCCCCGATTTGTTCCCCTACACCTCCGCTCCCCACACAGATATCCTCGTAAACCTCTTCAAGGAGGAGCAGCCTCAGATTTGTCTGATGGGTGCTACCGTCATCGGCCGTGACCTCGGTCCCCGTGTATCGTCATCGCTGACCTCTGGTCTGACCGCTGACTGCACGGAACTGGAGATTGGTCCGTATGACGATGCCAAGAATCAGAAGCACTACGACAATCTGCTTTATCAGATTCGTCCTGCCTTCGGTGGTAACATCGTGGCTACGATCGTGAATCCCGACCATCGTCCTCAGATGGCTACTGTACGCTCTGGCGTGATGCAGAAGGCTATCTATGATGGTGCTTGCAAGAAAGAGGTGGTTTATCCAGAGGTTTCTAAGTATGTAAGCCCCGAGGCTTTCGTCGTCAAGGTACTCGACCACCATGTGGAGGCTGCCAAGCACAACCTGAAGGGTGCGCCCATCGTGGTGGCTGGTGGTTACGGTATGGGCTCGAAGGAGAACTTCGACATGCTGTTCGACCTGGCCAAGGTGCTTCATGGTGAGGTTGGTGGTTCTCGTGCTGCTGTTGATGCAGGCTGGTTGGATCATGACCGCCAGATTGGTCAGACTGGTGTGACCGTTCATCCGAAGGTTTACATCGCCTGTGGTATCTCTGGACAGATTCAGCACATCGCCGGTATGCAGGATTCTGGTATCATCATCTCTGTGAACAGCGATCCCGATGCGCCTATCAACAAGATTGCTGACTACGTGATCGTTGGTACGGTGGAAGAAGTGGTTCCGAAGTTGATTAAGTATTATAAGCAGAACTCGAAGTAAAATGAAAGTCTTTGATTATCTTCTCATCATCGGATGTATAGTGTCCCTTGTCGCTTGCTATTTTTTCGCAGAAGGCTCATGGCAGAGGGACTTACTCCGTTTCATCGCTGCTTTCTGCGCAGGAGGATTGGTAGGACGCATTCAGCGAGGTGGAAATCGGGTTCTACTTGAACCACCCCCTGATGGCTCGTATCGTTGAGCTGAAAGAAAAGGGTTTCGCTGATGCGAAAGAATATGACTATGCTCCCGTTGACCTGGGCGATGCCATCGAGAACTACAAGCAGATTCTCGACATCACCGGCGACGTAGCAGCAAACATCATCGAGCCAAACTCTGAGAGCGTTGACCTTGAAGGTCCACACCTTGAGAACGGTCGTATGATCTACGCCTCTAAGACTTATGAGAACCTCGATGCCACCCGCAAGGCTGGTCTGTGGGGTGTCTCCATGCCTCGTCGCTACGGCGGCCTGAACTTGCCTAACGCCATCTTCTCGATGCTGAGTGAGATGATTTCGGCTGCTGATGCCGGTTTCCAGAACATTTGGAGCCTGCAGAGCTGTATCGACACCCTGTATGAATTCGGTTCTGAGGAGCAACGTCAGAAGTATATCCCCCGCGTCTGCGCAGGTGAGGGTATGTCGATGGACCTCACAGAGCCCGACGCAGGTTCTGACCTCCAGCGTGTGATGCTGAAGGCCACCTTCGACGAGAAGGAGAACTGCTGGCGTCTGAATGGTGTGAAGCGTTTCATCACCAATGGTGACTCAGACATCCACCTCGTGTTGGCTCGTTCTGAGGAGGGCACGAAGGACGGACGCGGTCTGTCGATGTTCATCTACGACAAGCGCCAGGGCGGTGTCAACGTGCGCCACATCGAGCACAAACTCGGCATCCACGGGTCTCCCACCTGTGAGCTCACCTATAAGAACGCCAAGGCAGAACTCTGCGGCTCTACCCGTCTCGGTCTAATCAAGTATGTGATGGCTCTGATGAACGGTGCCCGTCTGGGTATCGCTGCTCAGTCAGTAGGTGTTGAGCAGGAGGCTTACAACGAGGGTCTGGCTTACGCCAAAGAGCGTCAGCAGTTCGGTGAGAAGATCATCAATTTCCCTGCTGTCTATGATATGCTTTCTCGCATGAAGGCCAAGCTTGATGCAGGCCGCTCATTGCTTTACGAGACAGCTTGCTATGTAGATGTCTACAAGTGTCTCGAGGATATCGAGCGCGACCGTAAGCTGGAGCCTGAGGAGAAGCAGGAGTTGAAAAAGTACCAGCGTCTGGCTGATGCCTTTACACCATTGGCTAAGGGTATGAACTCTGAGTATGCCAACCAGAATGCCTACGATGCCATCAGCATCCACGGTGGATCAGGCTTCATCATGGAGTACAAGAGCCAGCGCCTGTTCCGCGATGCCCGTATCTTCTCTATCTACGAGGGTACCACTCAGCTGCAGGTTGTTGCTGCCATCCGCTACATCACCAACGGCACGATGCTGAACAATATCAAGGATATGTTCGCAGCTCTGCCTGCTGAGGCTAACGCTGCCCTGAAGGCTCGTGTTGAGAAGCTCATCCCCGTTTACGAGGAGGCTCTCGCCACCGTGAAGGCTCTCGAGAATCAGGATGCACAGGACTTCCTCGCCCGTCGTCTCTACGATATGACAGCTGAACTCGTCATGTCGCTCCTTATCATCCGCGATGCTGCCAAGGCTCCTGAGCTCTTTGCCAAGAGCGCCAACGTCTATGTTCGCATGACTGAGGAAGATGTCTTCGGCAAGTCTGCTTACATCAAGGCTTTCCGTGTAGAGGATCTTGAGAATTTCAAGGCTGCAGAGCCAGAGGCTGAATAATGACTGATTGTGAATTAGACTTACGCGTTCAGCGTGCAGTCGATAACTTCATGGCCGGATATGGCTGCTGCCAAAGTGTGGTGGCAGCCTTTTCCGACCTTTATGGTCTTGACGAGACGATGGCCAAACGTATCGCCGCTGGCTTTGGCGGAGGCGTTGGTCGTCTGAGGATGATGTGTGGTGCCGTGTCAGGCATCGTCATGCTCGTAGGTCTCGACTGCGGACAAACGGAGGGCAGCGATCGCGAAGGCAAAACAGCCTGCTATAAGGTCGTTCAGGATCTGCTCGCCAAATCCAAAGAAGAGAACGGCAGTCTCATCTGTGCCGAGATATTAGGCATCAATGGCTACGAGAAGGCTAAGAACAGCTACGTGGCCTCCGAGCGCACGGCAGAGTACTACAAGAGTCGCCCCTGCGCTGCCAAGGTAGAAAGCGCAGCGAGAATCTTCGCTGAGTATCTGAAGAACAAATGATCCTATCATATCTTCAACACAGAAATCCCCAACCATTTCAATTGGCTGGGGATTTCTGTTTTCTGTATTGTCCTTATTGCTGACTGACTTTCACATCAGAGACCGTAATTGAGCCTCCATAATTGTTTATACTCCAGCAATTCTTCTGGATGCCGTAGATACGCTGGGTATAGGCGCAGACATCGTTAATGTACATGGTCAGAACCGAGTTGTCGGTATAGATGTCAACGTTGTAGACATTGTCTGCAGGACGCACGAACCAGTAACCGTCGACACCCTCGACGAATCCCTTTCCAGCTGAGCCTTCCTGCTCAAAGTTGACCTTACGGTGATCCTCATCTTCGGGATTAACAACCATCGTATAATACCTATCTGAATCAGAGCCGCGTACAAACGAGATACCAAACTTATCCCAGTTGTTTGAAGTCTTCACGGTGAAAGAAATATGGTTGGCAGTGCCCAGACGATTGTAGAGCACATAGGCACCATCGCCAGACAAAGTTCCATTACTATAGCCATTTGAATCCATCACCTTTGCGTCGACAACTGTGCTATACTTTGCAGCCATGGCCGGTACAGCACCGAGTGTCAGAGTACCATCGGCGTGCTGGATGAGTTTATGGCATACCAGTGCACCACTCCAGTTGGGCTCGTTACCATCGCCTGCACCCACATTGATATTCTTCTCATGGATATCAGCACCTGAACGGAAGGGGCACCAACCCCAGATGTAACGATCTGTACCGTCAGAGGCAGTCTTACCGGCATAGAAGGCACGGGTATCGAGTACACCCTCATGACCATCGGCAGGCCATTTGGGACCATCATTGAAGCAGCTCTTCAATTCCTCGTAGGTCGAAGCAACCATGTACTTCACCTTACGGCTCCAACTGGTACGGAAGCTTTCACTGTAAACCAGATACCAGTAGTTGCCCATCTTGAAGATATCAGGACACTCCAGGAAACGGTCCCAGATCATACGGATACGGTCGACATGCTCCCAATTCTTCAGATCACCTGACTTAAACTCAGCAAAGACAGGGTCACCACCATTGACAGGATAAGTAGAGATGATCATGTGATAAAGGTTATCGTCGGCTACGAAAATCTGTGGATCACGGAAGTCGCTGCCAGAGTAACCGAAGTCAGGACCGTTCAGCGTCCAAAGCTCGTCCTTTGTCCAAGTCTTGAAGTCTGTTGATGTGGCACGCATGACAACCTCACGGTATTTACAGTTACCATTGTGGCCTGTATAGTAAATATAGTACGTACCATCCTTTTCATAGGCACAGCCAGTACCGATGGCTGCATCCTGCTGGAAATCGTTGTTACCGAATGGTAGTATCTCACCCAGGGACTCGTAGTTGGCACCATCTTTGGTTGTGACAGCCCAGATGGGGTGGAAACGGAATGTCATATTATTAATGTATTCCTGCAGATAAAGCACCTTGAAGTCGCCTGTCTTCTGATCGTAGAATGGCATAGGGTCGCCAACCCGGCCCACTGCAGGCGTATAATACGTTCCGAAGCCCTGAGCGTCTGTTGGAGCGAAGAATGTGGTCGTGCCGTTCCAGTCCTTGGCAGGATCGCCAGAGAACCCGTCGTCGCTGCATGCCGTCAGCGCAGAGGCTGACAACATGAGTGCGAATACTGAATATATCATTGTCTTCATAATCGTTCTATTTTTCAATTTTTCATTTATTCTTTTTACTTCGTCAAGTAATCAAATGCGTTGAGCATGATGGTGCCCATGTTGTCGTGATAGTTCGACTCGTATGGTGTGGGCGAGTTCCAATCGAAGAGTCCGGAGCCAAGGCAGATGATACCACCCTTACCAAACTCGCCATTTGCAGCCTTCAGTTCCCAAGACGATACACTGTTGTCGCCACCCAGAGCACGACCGCCAGTCTTAGCCTCTACAGCGTCCTTGCCTTCTCCATAAGTATCCCAGAAGCCATACTGAGACGTGGTATTACAGATGGTGTATCCGTTATCCAGAGTGTAAACTGCATTCTCGGCAGCACCAGGATAGGTCTTCAGGTTCTTCCACAACGGATGAGTCATGTCGTAGGCATAGAAATGCCACGGGTCTTCACCCATCAGGTCGGAGCCTTCGCCGCCTCCGCCACCCCAAACATTGTTGGGATAAGCATCCTCAGGCATAGCACCGAGTGCGATAGCGTAGTTCACTGCAGAGCGTCCTAGCACGAAGCCTACACCATTCTGCCATAGTTCCTTCATCTTGGGCAGAGCCGTCATAGCACCACTCTCAGCCTCAGCGAAACCATTATAGTTGCCATACGAAGAGCAATGACGATGGAAGAATATCAACTTACACTTCTCGAGAGAGATGTTTCCGCTGGCCACGTCGTCCCATGAAGCGTAGGCTGCGCTGGCAATATTGCCCGTCAGCCACTTGGCAGCAGCCTTCTCCTCATCATTCAGCAGTTCTATATTCTCAGCCTCGCCGACAAACAGAGCTACAGGATCAGCAATCAGCGTTACATATACTGTATATACGTTTGTGGCAGTATTGTCGTTCAGAGTAATCTGGAAGGGTTCTGTGAAGTTACCCTTCGTGCCACTGGCTGGACTACATGTAGCGTCTTCACTACACACCACCTCGAAAGTTGCGTTGCTCAGGTCGATACCACTGTTAGCCATCACACTCACGGTGACAGTCTTGTCCTGCTGGTTAATGGCACCTTTCGCGCCCTCCAGGATAAAGAGCGACATCAGAGCCTCGTCGTTGCGAACGCTTACCTGATAGTCCATCACGAGGTCACCATTGCTGATGTGCAGATTACGGTCGGCATCGAAATTGACATGGTCGCCAACCTTCAAATTGGTCTCAGCGCCAGGAGAAACCGTCAGACTCGTAATTTCCATATTACCCTTCTGATCAAAGTCTGCAGGCACCTTTACCTTCACCAATCGTTTATCTGTGCTGATGATGCCTTCATACTGGCCATTGAGCACGAATTTCTCAACGAGACATGAACCACTCACGTCCATGCTACCCGTATGATCGTCGCTGCAGGCAGCTAACCCGCATATTACGCATAATGCGCAGATAATGCTATATATTGTTTTCATATCTTTAAACTCTTAACATTAAACCATAAACTCTTCATTACCACTCTCCGCAGTTCTGGGTATAGTGACCGTTAGAGGCAGCCATCTGCTCCCAAGGAATAGGAAGGTACTCGTTCTTGTTGGCAGTAAACTGCGAACCAGCCAGAAAGTTCATCTTCTCGCTCTCGCTTGCATAGTACTTATTGATGACAGTAGCAGCATCGCCCCAGCGCACGAGGTCGAAGAAGCGTTCGCTCTCGAGTGCGAGCTCCAGTCGACGCTCCATTTTGATAATCTTCATGGCATCGTCCTTCGAATAAGAGCCATTGTACTTGCCTACTGCGAAGTGTACGTTATATTTAGTAGGATAGTTCGAAACGACACTATTGGTTGCCATCTTGGCAGCGCGGTCGCGAACCTGATTGACGAGTGCGATGGCCTCAGCAGTCTGTCCCAGCTGTGCTAGAGCCTCAGCGCGCATCAACAGCACATCAGCATAGCGGAAGACAACGCGATTCATCGAACTTGCCCACTGCGAATCACAGAGGAAGAGATAGCTATCGGTAAGAGCAGGATCCACATTCTGCTTCAGCGATACAAAGTATCCGAAAGTACCACCAGAACGGCTCCATGCATTACTCTCGCTAATCATAAAGCCAGGATTGAACATATAGGGAGTACCTGGCACTCCAACTGTCACAAACAGGCGTGGATCGACTGTCTGATTTGATCCAACAACGTAATCGACATCAGCATAATTGTCAAGCAATGGCAGACCATCACTATTGGTGCGATATGCATCTACGAGGTTGTGAGAAGGCTTGTAGAAGTCACAACCAGAGTCGTGAACTTTAGGAATACAAGGCACAATCAGACGGTTAGAGAAGTTCAGGTTACCATATACGGTACCGTCGTTCTTTGAATATTGGATGGCCCACAAGCTCTCTTTGCCATTCTCATACTGCTCCTCGGGACGGAAGTTATTATGCATGTCAGGCTCCAGACCGTATCCTGCGTAGATAGCAGAGTTAGTGTATTCTACCACTTTCTGCAGGTCAGCCTCGTTCACTGCTGTCACTTGATTTGAGTTAGCATCATCCTGACGATATGCCTTATAAAGATATACTTTAGCCAGGAAAGCAGCACAGGCAGCCTTCGTGGGACGTCCCTTCTCTGTCTGCACTACAGGAAGAACGGCATAGGCATCCTCAAGATCGTTGATAATCTGCTGCCAACCCTCATCATTGGTATATTCTGTATTCGAGAGATTGTTGTAGTCCTCTTCGGTCATGTTGGGTTTGTTCACGAACGGGATTTTCTTGAACAGGCGCTTCAGCTGGAAGTGTCCGTAGGCACGCAGGAACTTCATCTCGGCAGTACGCTGCTGAATGGTAGCATTTTCCTGATCGGCGCTAGCCAGGATATCGAGCGAGAGGCTGACGCGTGAGAGATAATTGTAGAAACGGGTCCAGATAGAACTGAACGGCCAGTCGGTAGTCATCACACCTGAACACTTTTCCAGGCGGTGGAAAGGCTCACCATCAGAGAAGTCGGAACCACCTACATAGGCGTCGTCAGAACGGGTATCGTAGTTCCACAGTGAGAATGAGGCGTTCATATCCTCTATGGTAACCAGACCTGCGTATGCTGAGATCAGTACATTATCGATATACTCAGGATTCTTTACCTCATCCTGAGTCAGCGTAGCCTGTGGCACTTGTTCCTCAAGGAAATCCGAGCAGGCTGTAAGACCGCAGACAACGCAGATTGTGCAGATAATATTATATATCGTTTTCATAATCGTTGCTATATTTTAGAATGAAACATTGAGTCCGAAAGTAAGATTGAGAGGGATAGGATAGTTGAATCCCGGGTTCTCAGGATCGACACCTGTAAACTTGCTGCTCTTGATGGTCACCAGGTTCTGAGCTGAAGCATAGAAGCGAATACGGTCCAAGCGCAGCTTATCGGTCACCTGTTTCGGCATATTGTAACCTAACTGGATAGTACGCAATTTGGCGTATGAGCCATTCTCAATATAATATGAAGATACGCGACCCTCATTGTTTGTATCCGATGTGGTAAGTGCCGGGATGTCGCTACCAGGATTGGAAGGACTCCATGCATCGAGCAAACGTACGCCCTTATTCAGATAAGGTACGTTGATGGCAGAGTTGGCCCAGAAGTCTGTCTGCGACTTATAGCTACGACAGTCAACGTCAACACCCTGCACGCCCTGCCAGAACATGGTAAGATCCCAGTTCTTATACTGCAGATAGATGTTCAGACCCCACGTAAAGGCTGGTGTAGGATCATAGATCCAATCCTGATCCTCCTCAGTGATGCGGCCATCGCCATTCAAATCCTTATAGCGAATGCGGCCAAGTCCGGCGCCTTCCTGTATAGCATGATTGTCGATCTCTTCCTGGCTCTTGAAGATACCGTCGTAGATGTAACCTACCTGTGAGAACATCGCATGACCCACAACGCTCTTCACACCGTTACCACCATACTTACCGTTGGCGGCTACTGTCTCTGGCAGTTTGGTAATCTCATTGACATATTTGCTGATGTTTCCACTGATATCCCATGAGAAATCGCTGGGCAGACTGTGGCGATAGCCTACTGTGAGTTCCCAACCATTGTTCTTCACCTCACCAGCGTTGATCCACTGGCCAGAGCCTTCTCCCATGGCAGCAATACCTTCCATTAAGAGTAGAATGTCGGTGGTTTTCTTGTTGTACCAGTCAAAACTACCATAGATCTCATTTCGCATGATAGCAAAGTCAAGACCTATATTATGCTGTGTTGTGGTTTCCCACTTGATGTCATCATTGCCACGTTGGTTGCGCACATATCCGTTAGGAAGATCGTAACCACCATTGGTACCAGCGATATCATAAGAGGAACCAGCCTGACCACTTCCCCAAAGGCCTGTAGACACAACCGACTTATAGAGCGTATAGCGAGCTGTGTTCGAAATTTCCTGGTTACCAGTCTGACCCCAGGAGTAACGCAGTTTCAGGTTGTCGAGCCACCCCTTTGTACCCTCCATAAACTTCTCTTGAGAGATGCGCCAACCTGCACTGACAGATGGGAATGTACCATACTGGTTGTTGGTACCGAATCGACTCGAACCATCACGACGGATCGTGACCGAAGCCAGATACTTGTCATCATAAGTATAGTTCACCTTTCCGAAGAATGACAAGAGAGAGAAACCCTCACCAAAACCTTCGGCCAACTGACGGCCAGCTCCAGCCGACGGCCACATATAGTCAGTATTCAGAATAGCCAGTTCGTAGCGCTTAGCACTGCTCATCTTATAGTCCATACGATTCAACTCAGTACCAATCATGGCATCTCCACGATGCTTGCCAATCTCCAGATTATAAGTAGCAATGGCATTCCACATCCATCTCATGGTGTGCTCCTGTTTTTCCTCTACGGCACTATCGGTACGCATCACCTTACCGTTAGCAATGGGGTAAGTGAAGAAACGTTGCTCTTTCTGTGTGTAGTCCATACCCAGAGTGGTGCGAACCATAAAGTTCTTAAATGGAGTGATGCTCAGATGTACGTCGCCAAACATACGCCACTGGGTATACTCATTGTCCTTTGCATTGGAAATCATGCTCAAAGGATTCTCGCGCTCAGAGTAGGCACCAAGAGCCTGGGCATACTTGCCGTTTTCTGCATAGATGGGGAAGTTGGGGTTGAACTCCAGCGCGTGCTCCAACACACCACCAGGAGCATCAACACCCTTTGTGCGGTTAATGGTGAAGTTCTCGCCAATGGTTACCACGTCGTCAATCAGTTTATAGTCTGCATTGGCACGACCAGAAAGACGGTTGAACCAAGAGTCCTTAATGGTACCCTTATTATCATAGTAACCTATAGAGAAGAAAGAATTACCCTTCTCAGAGCCATTGCTTACAGACACATTATACTGTTGAATGACACCCGTGCGCGTGATCTCCTTAAACCAATCAGTATCACCGGCACGTACTGTAGCGTTTTCGTCGAGAAACATGTCCATTGTCATCTTGTTCAATACAGGATTACCCTTGGCATCATAACTCCAATCATAATTATATCCAAGGTTGTTATTGCCAGGGTTCACACCGTCATTTACCGAAGCTTGCCAATAGGCACGTCCCCACTGGCTGGCATTCATCGTCTCGATCTTATTGGTATAGAAAGATGCTGCAATACTTCCGTCGAAATTCACCTTCACCTTACCTTCCTTACCTTTCTTGGTGGTAATGATAATCACACCGTTCGCAGCTCGTGAACCATAGATACTTGCCGAAGCAGCATCCTTCAAAACCTGGATGCTCTCAATATCGTTACCATTCAACTCGTGCATACCTGCCTTTGTGGGCACACCATCGATGATATAAAGTGGGTCATTGTCGTTCAGGGTTCCCACACCACGGATACGTACTGTTGCTGCACCAGAGGGGTTACCATCAGCAGTAATATTCATGCCTGGAACGCGTCCCTGAAGAGCCTTCATTGGGTTGTTCTCGTTCTGCTTGGCCATTTCATCGACACTTACAGTCGAGATAGCTCCCGTCAAATCAGCCTTACGCTGAGTGGTATAACCTGTTACCACCACTTCCTGCAGTACCTCGGCGTCATCCTTAAGCGTCACTTTCATGCCTTGCTGTGCCGTTACCTCCAATGTTTGGTAGCCGATGTACGAGATAACGAGGATAGCCCCCTCGTTTACTTTAATCGTGAAGTTACCGTCGAAATCGGTAATCGTACCGTTCGACGTACCCTTCTCCATCACCGTAGCTCCAATGACCGTTTCGCCTGTAGCGTCGACCACCGTGCCACTAATCTCACTCTGCGCGTGCATTACCGTACACGTCAGGAGAGCAAACAAACTCAGAAATAGTTTCTTTAGTTGTTCCATTGTTGATCGTTTAAAATTGTTAGTACTTCTGTGAATAAAAAACTGCTGCAAAAGTACTACAATATCATACTCACAAATAGAAAAAATCGTTCAGAACCTCGCAAAAATGTTTCATGAAACAATCGTTGACTATTATGTCAAAATCGTCAACACCCCTTTATACAAAGGAAAAGAGCGGATTTCACTCCGCTCTTAACTCTGTTGGATACTTACCAAACTGTTTCTTAAAGCAAGTTGAGAAATAACCGGGGGTACCAAAACCCACTTCATATGCTATCTCACCTACAGTCTTCGTAGTTGATGTCAGCAATGCGTAAGCCTGCTGCAGTCTCATCTGCCGTAACAGTTCCACTGGCGTCTGTCCTGTTATGCTTTTCACCTTCCTGTATAATTGTACGCGACTCAGTCCCATTTCCTCACCAAGATCGTCCATCTTCAGATTGGGGTTCGACATATTCTTATGAATAGCCTCATTCAATTGTTCTGCAAACAGCATATCCTGGCTCTTGGGGGCTGGCATCTCTTCTGCAGGCGTCACGAATATCTCGTGCAGCCTTCGATTGCTGGCATCGGTATAGAACAGTGTCTGCTCCACATTCATACTTTGGCGTTTACGTATATTCCTTCTCGTCACCCACCAAGCAAATAAAATCATAATAATAGCCACTACCAGCACGACGATACATACGACACTGCCCACAAGCACTTTGCGCTGTGTGTTGTAAAGCACCATTGAGTTTTCCAGTTTGTCGTGAATGGTCACCAAATCATCATTCTGCTTCATTAGTTCGGCTGCCTCTGTAATGACCAGATCCACATTGTCTGGCGTGACAACAAAACCCAGTAACGGGTTTTCGCGTTCATAAGGTTTGCCCGTCAAAATATCAAGTGCAAGCCTGATAATCTTTTCGCCATGAGTAGGATAATAATAGGTACCTACCTGATGCCCTAATTTTACATACTCCAGCCCCTCGCCCGGCATACCGTCAATGCCCAGAATCTTAATACGGCCCTCAATATTCTGTTCTACCACAGCTTTATACACCCCCGTTGCCATACCGTCGTTGTGACAGAATACAAAGGTGTTGTCCAATTGGTTGATGTCAGACCGTCGGAGCGAATCAATCAATTGAGTAACGATATTGCAGGATGCGTCACTCGACCAATCGCTTATCCGACAAACATACTCCACCTCTGGTAATGCTTTCATGGCTGATTCAAAACCACGATGACGCTCAAGGGCCGGGGTGCTACTCAACAATCCAGTGATCTCTACCACCAAAGGTTTCTTGCCCTTAGGTTGATTCTGGCCTCTGACTATCGAAGCAATATATTGCCCAACAATATAACCAGCCTCGACATTATTACCACCAATAAAAGCTGTATAGTCTGCACTGGTCTTGCGATCAAAGCTGACAACAGGAATACCGGCCTTAAGAACCCGAGCTATGGCTTCATTGATAATCTGTATATCCTCATAGGGAGCAACCACCATCAGGTCAATGTCCGTCTGAGCCAGACTATCTATCAGATGAGCCTGCAATTCAGGGTCATCAACCGAATTAGCAATGCTAACCTTTACATCGTGTTCGTACAAATGCTGGGCAGCAAGCATCTCTTGATTCACTTTCTCGCGCCAAGGCCCTTTTGAGCACTGTGCTACCGCAATCTTATATACCTTCTCTTCAGTACATGAAGCCAATAAAATTGCACCTATTATACATAATAAGGTACGCGCGAACATCTTCCTCATCTCATATTTGTGTTTGGTCTTTAGCTTACACTATTACTTGACAACCTCCTTACGGCCGTTGCGGATATAGATACCCTTACGAATCGGGCGACTGTTCATGCGGACGCCCTTCAAGTCGGTATAGACATTGTTCTTCGGATCATCGCTGAGGACACCGGCTATACCTGTAGCACCTACAGTGATATTGATGTCTCGCGGTCCTAATTCATTCACATCGGTAGTGATTCGCAACACGTATGTACCATCAGAGAATTCGCCCTTGATCCTAAGCGCATCAACACCTGCCATATTCCCTTCGGTATTATCAAAGCTGATGGGCACCGACTGAGAAGCTATCTCTACCAACGTCCCGTCGGCTTTCACATAATTTAGGGTATAAGTAACCTTCTTGTTACCAGCATACAGATCAGGATCAAAAGGATAACCGGTATTCAGATGCACTTCGAGGTCAAGGGGCTCCTCACTGGCAAGCGCAGTCTTACCCACGACACGGATTGAGGGATCATCTTCGACGGTGAAAGACTGATATTGTCCCACACAGGATTCTTCATCTTCACCAATATACGAGTTGAAATATGACCACACGTAATATTCGCCACCACGACGGATCTCAAGCGGCAGATCGTAGGTCAACTTATAGTTTCCGTCACCAGCATTCGCATACAGACCTTTCAGGTAGTCGACAGCTTCTTTTTCCAGAAGGATTGAAGAGATGTTCTCATCATTCGCATCCGAGATACAGGCATAGAAACTGGTATTGTCGACTGGTTTCACATCGGGGATGTTTGCCTCGGTATTATCAGCAATACTGACATGATAGACGGCATGGCCCAGTTGTAAGTCAGTGCCACTGGGCGCCACAGGCTCATAGTCACCCACATAGGCATCCGTCATCTCAGCATAACTCTCATTGACCAGAAAATCATCGTAAGAGCCTGCGACATCTGACACTTCTATCGCATAATCAGCCAATGGGGAACCATCAGCCGTATACAATACTAATTTGACCAAACCGCTGCCCATGGGCTTGAAACTGTAGGTAACTTGCGTATCCTTGGCTGCACGGAGGTAAGAGCCAACCAACATTGGCTCTCCTTCGCTATAGGGAGTATCCTCTGTAACATCTTCTAATTTGACTTTTCCGAAATAATATGGAACCAGGTACAGCGGAACCGTACTTTCGATATTGCTGGCGTTATGGATAGTCACCGTCAGATCGTTACGCATACCGATCAGGCCGATTCCTTTCGTGATCTCCATTTTCTTAATCTCCAGTTCGGGAAGTTCACGATACAAGAAGAAACGCCCGTTCTTCATACGACCTGCCAACACGTTGAACTCCGTAGAACCAAGCATCTGCCAGTCTGCACCAGGAATGTTGCGGAACTTCACCATCGGATAAAGCCGCATGGTCTGACCTGACTCAAAGGCTGTAGAGTCAACAATTACATCATGATAGTTACCTGCAAAATTGTACACGATGCTGTCGCCTTTGTCACCATAGAAGATTGGAGTCAGAGCTCCATCGGCGTCAATAGCACCCAAGGCAAAGTCGATGCGTACTTCATCATCGCCATAAGAGAACGAAACAAAGTTATAATGAAACTCCACCGTGTCGGGATCAATCACACTGATAGGCAAATTCATATCGAGGTATGCCTGCGGAGTCACCTGCTGAGAACTTGTACCATCAGTATCAGGCTCTACCCCGATAATCGCATCTTGGTTGATGCTGAAGCCGATGCCGCTGCTGCCCGCACCTGCACTCGTATTGTTATAAGGATTAAGCACTGCAAGCGAGAAATAGTTGTCACTATAGCCACTCCAGCCCCAGTTGATATGGAAGAAGCCGTTGCCATCGTAACCATCACAGATGAAGGAGTGTCCGCCATCATCACTATCACCACCATACTGCACAGGTTTGCCTTTAGCCAACTCATTGTATATCAAATCCTCCCAACCATCGATGGTATAGGAAATACGCTTTTTAGAACAGACAGAATTCTTATATCCGAAATACTTGACGAGCGCCTCAACCACCTGCTGATGATCGCTACCTGAGAATTCTGGGGAGTAGTACATGTAGATCGACTGTCCGCAGTAGCGCATCAGGGTAGCCACCGCATCTTGCTGGGCTGCAGTACCTTGGACATCTCTGTTCGCATAATAATCATCGAGCATATTGGCCCAATCAAAGGTAACGGCAGGCAAGGCGTCGATATGCCAGACTTTTTCCTCATTCTCATAGGCAGTCGGAATATCGTAAGCCGGAATAGCTTTACAGGCTGCCTTCGGCCACTGATAGTAGTTCATAATCTGGGCCATCGCCGTGGCTACACAGCCTGTATATGAATTTTCCCCTTCCCAATCGGGATTGGCACCTGCATAGGGAGGTATCTTATTCCAATATGGCATGCCCTGATCCCAATGGGTCTTAATCAAAGGTTTGATAGCTTCACGCGCAGCACGGGTCTTTTCCCTGCTTTTACTGATTCCATCGACAAAGTCCTTAGAATCGCCTAACGATGCAATGGCCTTATCATAGTTCTTCAGCCATGCCCGCATATTGGCAGGCATCTGTTCCCAATCGATGGAACCTGTGGTGGAATAGCCAAGCACAGGTAGCGCACGACTGTCACCTGAAGCCACAACGTAACCACCACCTTCCACATTAAAGATGTAGATACCCTTTGCATCAACTTTCGCTGTGGTTGTTTTCCTATCAGCGATACCCTCCAGACCTCTGGCCTTGGAAGAACTGTTATTTGTGAGATACTGCAAAGCACGTTCGAGCGCCTGCTCTTCTGAAATCTGTTGTGCCCATGCTACAACGGTGAGCAGTACCAGCACGATAAGAGACAAAAATCTTTTCATAAAACGACTGTTTTGGGTTATATTTTGCAAAGATAGAAAAAAATAACGAAACTAGCCTAAAAAAATAGTTAAAACTGCAAAAATAATTCTTCAAAGGCTAGAAGAGACCCTTTAATACGACTTTTCGTCGTTTATCCTCACAGCTTCAAACAAGTGTTCCACTAATCGGGGAACAGCATAGTCATCGAGCGATTCCTCAGGCACCCACTGGTAGTCTGCCGGCAACTGCGGTTGTACTTCTGGTTCCAACAGGAGAAAGTCAGCTAACAGCACCTGATGCGTCAGTACGTGTTTTACGGCACGTTTCAGAACTGTCACTTTTCCTTTGATATCCACCTCCTTTTTTGTCTCCTGCACCAAAGGTTCCCACAGTCCTTGCCAGATATCGCCTACACCACGACGATGGATGGCGACCTTCCCCTGCCAGCGGATATATATATAGGTCAGGTGACGTTCACGCACTTTTATCGTCTTCAGTTTCACGGGGAGTTGGTTAACGCTGGCGGAACGGAAAGCCTCACAAGTTTCTATCAGGGGACATTTGACACAATTGGGTAAGGCGGGCGTACATTGGATGGCACCGAAGTCCATAATAGCCTGGTTATAGGTGGAAGAGTCAGAGGTAGACGGAAGTAATGACTGGGCGAGGGCAACAAAGGTTTTCTTGCCTTCTGTAGTATTGATAGGGGTATCAATGCCGAAATGGCGCGCCAACACACGATACACATTGCCATCTACCACCGCTGCAGGCAGTCCGAAAGCAATACTACCGATGGCAGCAGCGGTGTAGTCGCCCACACCTTTCAATGCTTTAATTTCCTCCAATGTATCGGGGAAATGTCCAAGTCCCACAATCTGCCGGGCAGCATAGTGTAGATTACGGGCACGACTATAATAGCCCAATCCCTGCCACTCACGAAGCACCTCATCTTCTGAAGCGGCAGCAAGGTCTTCCACCTTGGGCCAGCGACGCATAAAGCGCTCCCAATAATCCCAGCCCTGCTTGACTTGGGTTTGCTGAAGAATAATTTCCGAGAGCCAAATGGCATAAGGATCACGCGTATGCCGCCAAGGCAAATCGCGACCGTTCTCACGGAACCAACGAATCAATGTGAGAGAAAAATCACTCATTATTCTTCACTCTATAGTTTACCCTGATCACCAAGGTAAGAGTCTTTGAAGCCGAGGAAATATAGCACACCGTCAAGACCAATGGTGTTAATGCTCTGCTTGGCATTAGCCACCACACGAGGTTTCGCATGGAAGGCGATACCCAAACCTGCTTCTGAGATCATCGGCAGATCGTTGGCCCCATCGCCCACGGCTATGGTCTGGGCGAGGTTTACCTTCTCCACCTGGGCAATGAGTTTCAGAAGTTCGGCCTTGCGATGGCCATCTACAATCTCACCGACATAACGGCCCGTGAGTTTACCGTCTTCACCAATCTCCAGCTCATTGGCATACACATAGTCAATGCCATAGCGTCGCTGCAAATATTCACCAAAGTAGGTAAATCCACCGGAGAGGATGGCAATCTTATAACCGCAGGTCTTCAGAATGGTCATCAGACGATCGACGCCTTCGGTGATAGGCAGATTCTCCGCTATTTCCTGCATCACGCTGACATCGAGACCTTTCAAGAGGGCCACTCTTCGGGTGAAACTCTCCTTGAAATCGATCTCGCCGCGCATGGCACTCTCCGTGATGGCACGCACTTCAGCCCCCACTCCGTTTCGTTCTGCAAGTTCGTCGATACACTCGGTCTGTATCAGTGTTGAATCCATGTCGAAACAGATAAGACGGCGCATCCTGCGGAACATATCATCTTTCTGGAATGAGAAATCGATCTCCATCTCCTGCGACAATTTCATCAACTTTGACTGCATCTCCTGACGATTGACGGGCTCGCCTCGCAACGAGAACTGGATGCAGGCACGGGTATGAGTAGCCTGAGTCTTGATGCTCTTACGACCTGTGAGTCGAAGGATGGAGTCGATATTCAGCCCCTGATCTGCCAGGATACGCGTAGCCCCCTCAATCTGACGGGCTTCCAACTGACGGCCCAGCACCATGAGGATGTAGCGGTTCTTTCCCTGATGACCAACCCAGTCTTCGTACTCATCGTCGCTGATAGGCGAGAAACCGATGTTCACATTCAGTTCCGTAGCCTTGAAGAGCAGTTCTTTCATCACCTGTCCTGAATTCATCTCATCCATACGGATCAGAATACCCAGTGAAAGGGTAGAATGGATATCCGCCTGTCCGATATCCAGGATCTGTGCATCATATTTGGCTAGTATGCCCATGATGGAGGCTGTCAGTCCAGGACGGTCCTGACCTGTTATCCTCACTAGTATCTGTTCGAATCTATTCTCTGATGCCATGTTTCTTATTGTTTTTTTATTGTTCTGGGAATTGCTGATAGATGCGGAGGCCATAATCGGCACTCTTCGCATAGATATACTCAATGATATCGCTCGTATCGTGCTCATAGTCGACGGCAGTCTGGGCCTTGAGCCAAAACATGAACTCTACACAGCAGCCTGCCTGACTAGCCTCAGCCTGACGCACCAGCACAGGTTTGTCGGCAACGATCTTCGGATGCTGCTTCAACCATGATTCGATATGCTGGCGGAATTGGGTGATATTAGCTACCCCACTCGCCTCGTCGACCTTCAGCGAGCGGAAGTCGAAGTACACCTGTCGCACCTGCTTACGGCCCTCGTCCTGGAGCATGCCCTGCCAGTTCTGGAAGGAACCGTCGACGAGTGCCTGAGGTGAGACGGTGACGATTGTATTGTCGAAGTTACGCACTTTCACCGTCGTAAGCGTTATTTCCTCCACCCTACCGTTGGCACCTGCAGCAGGCACCGTAATCCAGTCGCCGATATGTAACATATCGTTGGAGGCAAGGCGGATGCCAGCTACCAATCCTTTAATCGTATCCTGGAAGGCGAGCATGAGGATGGCCGATGCGGCACCCAGTCCGGCAAGGAGCGTCGAGGGATCCTTATCGACGACAATGGAGATAACCACGATGGCCGCGATGAAGATCATGAGAATCTTCAGGACACCACAGATGCTGTAGACATACTGTTGTTTCGAACTGCGCGCACCATGATCCAAGAGTTTGAATGAGTCAATGAACACGATGATCGTGCGTACCATCATAATGGTGAAATAGATGGACGTCAGCCTGCCTACGACATTTGCCACCTTTGGATATTCAAAGAACACGAGCGGCAACAAACCCCAAATGACGATGGCAGGAACGATACGACAGGCAGAAACCAGCACCTTCTCGCTGAAAATAATATCGTCCCACTTCGCATCCGTCTTGCCTGTCACCTTCATCAGCAGGGGCACAACCAACCGTCGGCAGAGCCACCCTGCCAGCCATGCCAGCACGAATGCCAGGATGACCAGTATCGTATAGCGCACCATAGGGACATAGTCATCCGTCAATCCCGTCAGACTTATCAGGCGCTCAAGTGTTGTCTTTATTGCTTCCATTACTTCTTACTCCTTTTGGCTTTCGCTTTGTTTTTCTTTGTCACTTTCTTCTGAACCTTCGGCTGGGGTGACTCAAACCTATTTGGGTCACTCATCACCGCACAGAGACGATCCTGGAAATCACGGCCGTCGGCAATCTTCAATACACCCTGATTCATAATGCTGAATGCCAGCATGTGTCCATTGGCAGAGGAACAATAGCCTGACAGCGTCGTCACACCAGTCACCGTACCTGTCTTCGCATGTATCCTGCCATTAGCCACCGACTCCGTCATGCGCTTCTTCAACGTTCCATCCTGACCTGCTATCGGCAATGACGGATAGAGTTCCGTGAAGATATTCAGATGGCGATAAGCATAGATTAGCAGACGAATCATCAGTTCGGGGGTGACATAGTTATAGAGCGACAGTCCGCTACCATCGGTAATCCTGTACTGGATATTATTGACGCCAGCCTTGCCGAGCAGATCTTTGACAGCCTGACGCCCGTGAACAGCCTTTGCAGGCCGCGTCCCACCAGCGGCAGCCACCTGGAAGAACATCGACTCCGCATAGAGGTTATCGCTGTCTTTCATCATCGGCCACAGCACCTCCCTAAGCGTATGGTTACGGGTGCAGATGGTCAGCGCCTCATTGGGCAACGACCCATTGGTCACGGCTGCATCAACCTCGATATCCGCAGCACGGAGCATCTCAATGAAACGGCTCATGAATGCATCCTGGCGAGAGACGAGCAGCGGTGTCAGCTGCGGATTGTCGTCATCCCAGCACCAGCCTTCACCCAGGAGCGGCTCCTCCTTGAACGAGGTGACAGCCACCATTCGCCCACGGATAGTCTTCACACCCAGTCGCTGGACACTCTCCACAAAAGCATTCATGTCGATGGTTTCAAACATCGGGTCCATGCCACCCACACAATACACGTCACCCGTCAACACGCTGTCGACAACGGTACCCGTATAACGGAGGGAAGTACGGAACTGATACGAAGGTCCCAAACGATCGAGTGCCGTCACGGCCGTCAGCAGTTTCATGGTCGAGGCAGGCCTCAGCGTCTGTTTCTCACCATAACTATAGAGCACGGAATCCGCAGTCAGGTCATAGACCATCAGTCCGAGCTGAGAGTAGTCGAACAAGGGTTCCGATATCATTGTGTCAATACGCGCTTGCAGGTTTTCGGGCCAAGGCAGTCTCACTGCCGCCGTGTCCAACACAACATCTTCGGTCTGCGCCTGCAAACCGAATAAAGAACAACCCGCAAAAATAACCGTTAATAAATATCTTTTCTTATTTTTCACTTTATACCTTAATTTATTTTCCTAATTCCTCCGATATCGCGACACCAACTTTTGGATGGCCTTGTCAAGCGACTCCGAGGGTTCTATGATATTATAGGAGCTCCAGTAATCTGGATCCAGGAAATATTCCACCTTGTCATAATACGCATCGCGCGAATCGAAAGAACTACGGCTGGCGATAGGCTGCACATTATCCGACGAGCAATCAGTAACCGCCATCTCACAGGTAGCCGTGAACGACGTGGAAAACAGCCGGCGCTTCCAGTCGCAGTTGAAGCGGAATGTATTCCGCAGATAACTTATACGCGTCACACCGTCCTCATAACGATAGTCGACCACACACGACAGTTCACGGGGCTTGAACCTCACGCCGAAGGGCTTTTTGACAAGCATCGTCTGGGTGGCCTTATCCTTGTCGCGCATGTCGAGGTCGAGTTCGATACGGGTGAAGGCGAGCCTTTCCTGGTCGATGTAGAGTTTGCCGTAATAGAGGGCATAGGGCACAATCTTCGAAGGCTCCATCAGCACCACATACTGCGGACGGTCGTTGATCAGTTCGGGCACACCCATCGAGAAACGGTATTCGTCCAGCGACTCACGGTTCAGCAGGAAGTCACGGTTCTTCACCAGATCCATGATAACTGCCTGTGTAGGACCGCCCATCACCTTCACGCCTAGCGTGTCGCCCGACTTCTGACTCAACAGCCGACGCCCCTTGATGATTGCCACGCGGTCGCGCGCCGTACCTCTACTATATGGGGTCTTGTACATATCCTCTACCCCCTCAGCCACGTAGATATAGTGCTTGCGCTTCATCGCTGTCTCACGATAGAAACCTTTCAGCAACTCCGGGGCCTTGCTGTAGTTCTCCGGAATCTTACTGATGGCGATATCCACCAACTCACGCGGATCCTCGTTCATCACCACGATCTCACGCAATAGGATACTCGTAGGCTGGAGCTTGATTTTCAAGCGTTCCGTCGCACCTTCAGTCAGCTTTACCTGACGGGACTTATACCCCAGATGCGACACCATGATACTACCCGGCATCTCAGCCAGTTTCAGAGAGAACACCCCGTCTTCGTTGGTCACTACCGACACTCTGCCGGCAGAAACGCTCACCTGTCCCAGCTCAGCACCCGTCTTTTCGTCTACCACACTGCCGCTAATCACCACTTGCTGAGCAAACACTGCTAGTGGTGCAAGCAACAGGATTATCAGCCATAGTCTTCTCATCTTCGTCTTGGTTTTGCTGCAAAGATACAACTTTTTTTATCATGATGCAAATAATATCCGAAAAAATTACTACCTTTGCACCAAATAAACAAAAAACAAGTCAAAAACCTATGGTGTACAAATACGATTTCCTGGTGATCGGTGCTGGTGTGGCAGGTATGAGCTACGCACTGAAAGTATCTAAGGCCAACAAAGGCCGAGTATGTATGATCTGTAAGACTTCGCTCGACGAGGCGAACACCTCGTTTGCACAAGGCGGCGTAGCCTCGGTAACAAACCTGAAGGTCGACACCTTCGACAAGCACATTGCCGATACAATCATTGCTGGCGACTATATTTCCGACCAGAAGGCCGTTGAGCAGGTGGTGCGCAAGGCTCCCGAGCAGATTAAAGAGCTCGTGAAATGGGGTGTCAACTTCGATAAGAAGGACGACGGCTCTTTCGACTTGCATCGTGAGGGCGGGCATTCTGAGTTCCGCATCCTGCATCACGCCGATGATACGGGGGCCGAGATTCAGCGCGGTCTGATGGAGGCTGTGCGTCAGGATCCGAACATCGACATCAAGGAGAATCATTTCGCTGTGGAGATTATCACCCAGCACCATTTGGGCCAGCGCGTCACCCGCCGTTCGCCCAACATCCAGTGCTACGGGGCATACGTGCTTAACCCCAAGACGCAGAAGGTTGATACCTATCTTTCGAAGGTTACCGTCATGTGTACAGGTGGCTGTGGCGCCGTCTATCTTACCACCTCTAACCCCGTCATCGCCACGGGCGACGGCATTGCGATGGTCTATCGCGCCAAGGGAACGGTGGCTGATATGGAGTTCGTGCAGTTCCACCCGACTGTGCTCCACAACCCCAAGGAGACTCACCCCGCCTACCTTATCACCGAGGCCATGCGCGGCTATGGGGGCATACTGAAACTGCCCAACGGCGAGACATTCATGGAGAAGTATGACGAGCGATTGTCACTGGCGCCTCGTGACATCGTTGCCCGTGCCATCGACAAGGAGATGAAGATTCACGGTATCGACCACGTCTGCCTCGATGTCACTCATAAGAATCCAGAGGAGACGCGCCGTCACTTCCCAAACATCTATCAGAAGTGCCTCAGTATTGGCATCGACATCACCACCGACTATATCCCTGTGCGACCTGCAGCCCACTATATGTGCGGCGGCATCAAGGTCGATCTCAACGGACAGAGCAGCATCGAGCGTCTCTATGCCCTCGGTGAATGTTCCTGCACTGGTCTGCACGGCGGCAACCGTCTGGCCTCCAATTCACTCATCGAGGCCGTCGTCTATGCCGACACTGCCGCCAAGGACTCGCTGAAGCACGTTGACCTCTACGATTTCAACGAGAAAGTGCCTAAGTGGAACGACGAAGGCACGATGACCAACGAGGAGAAGGTGCTCATCACGCAGTCCGTGAAGGAGGTGAACCAGATTATGTCCGACTATGTCGGCATCGTACGCAGCGACCTGCGCCTCCACCGTGCCTGGGACCGTCTCGATATGCTCTACGAAGAGACCGAGCGCCTCTTCAAGCGCGTCAAGGCTTCGAAGGACATCTGTGAACTGCGTAACATGATCAACGTCGGCTACCTCATCACCCGCTGGGCTCTGGAGCGCAAGGAGTGCCGTGGTCTCCACTTCACCACTGACTACCCCGTCCACGCTTACGACAAGAAATAATCGCATCCCATCTGAAGGGAAGTTTCATTACGACGAACTACCAGTTTCATCCCTGCAAACTGGTAGTTTGTTACCTATAAACTCACGCTTCTCGATAATTGCTTTTTTCCTATTCTTTTTCAATCTTTTTAGTCAAGGTCAGGATATTTCGGTCGTCAACGCGTTCATAATTGATGGAATCCATGATTTCACGCACCAGGAATACACCCAGCCCGCCTATCTTCCGCTCCTTAGCTGACAGCGAAGTATCTACTTTCGCAATGGTTGTCGGGTCAAAAGAGACACCTGTATCAGTGATCGTAATTTTGAGCTGACGACCATCTGTCATGAATGCCACATGGATACTTCCATGCCTGCCAGACGGATAGGCATATTTTATCACATTCACCACCGCCTCTTCAACGGCTAGCCGAAGCTTACTGGCCAACGATTTCCCGACATTCATCTTGGGATATACCGCGACCTGGAAATCAGATAAGCGTGTTATTTCGCATAAATCGTTATCCAGCGTGATTGTCTCTGTCATGGTACTTTCAAACTTCTGGGGTGTGTAGCGCACGGCGAGCATTGTCAGGTCATCGCTTTGTTCAGCACCCATCGCAAAGCGATGCACCGCTTCGGTGACTGTACTTACAATATCCTCGGGCTTCAAACGCCGCTTAACGCAATCATTCAACACTTCTTTCGTGCGCTCAAGACCGAGTTCCTGCCCTTCTGCGTTATTAGCCTCAGTCAGTCCGTCGGTATAGAGGAAGATTGTGCTACCTGGACTTAGCGTAATGGTCTGCAAGCTGAACTCCGCATCGTCCATGGGACCTATAGGCGCGTTGGGATCACAGTCAAGCATCATGAGTTCATCACCTAATATAAATGGTGCATTATGGCCTGCATTACAATAGCGCAGACGTCCTGTAGGCAGGTCGAGCACCCCGATAAAGAAGGTAAAGAACAGGCAATCCTCATTACCGTCAGAGGCCACTTCGTTAAGTGCATGAACGACACGGGCAGGATTGTTCTCGTGAAGCGTAAATGCATACAGCAGCGAATGGATACTGGCCATCAGCATAGCGGCGGGGGTGCCCTTACCGCAGACATCGCCAATACAGAAGAATAGTTTCTCGTCGCGGATAATATAGTCGAATAGATCACCTCCCACCTCACGGGCAGGCACAAGCTTACCGAAGATTTCAACGTTATCATAGATCATGCTACCATTAGGCAGCATTTTCTGCTGTATCTGACTGGCCACATGCAACTCGGAAGCGATGCGTTCCTTTTCGGCGTTAGTCTGACGAAGCCGTTCCAAATTCCGAGAGGCACGGCTTATGACAAAGCCTACAAGCAACAAGCCTACACAAACGACAAATAGCAACAAAAGCTGCACATTACGCAGTTTACCAAACACCTCACCATCTTCAAGGACACTGATTAACACCCAATCTGTCATACCTCCTACAGGGTGGTAGAATACGTGCAAATCCCGACCTTCCTCGTCTTCCAGAGTGAAATACCCTTGTTTGTCACTATAATCTGAAATCTGCTTGAGTACCATTTGAAACACAGGCCCATCCTGACCTGCTAGCAGATGGTTTTTGCCAGATATCAGAAAGCGCTGAGTGCTCTTGTAGACCTTACCTTCTTCCACCATTCCTTCAAGCAGGCTAATAGGCAGATCGGCATCGACTACAGCTACGATCTTATTATTTGAATCACGGACAGGAACGGCATAAGTGGTTACCATCGCCTTAGCCCCGTCGTTGTCCCGATAGGGCTCGCACCAGTGACCACGACCAGTTTCTATCGGCACTACATAAAATTCGCTTTTCGTATAGTCATGTTCGGCAGAACCTAATTGAAGGTTCTCGACTGTGCCATCGGCCCGTCGTACTGCATACGGCTCAAACCAGCGTCCTTTCTGTGGGTAATAGTCAGGAATGAAGGTGATGCTGCTGCCAAGGATAGCAGGATTGTTTTCCACCAAACGGCGAGTTTTCACATACATTGCATCGGGATCTCCTAGGTCATCTCTCACCACCCACGACATATTATCGACCGTAATCTCTATCTTTGTCAAATGGTTGCGTATACCGAGATAAATGCCTGCCATTTCCCTTTCTACCAGCTGTTCCATCGTTTCCTGAATGATATTATGGCTGGTATAAGACATGAAAACCACTATCAATACGTGCAGTATAGCTGCAGCAATGATAATGCTCAGGCTGAGATTCTTTTTTATAACTTCCAGAAATCGTCCCATACATTCTTTATCTTTAAACCACTTTACCCCTTTATGCTTTTCACGACGGTCAGTATATTCTCTCCTCCTGTATGTTCGTAAGCCACTGTATCCATATACTTGGTGACCAAGAAGATTCCTAGTCCGCCTATTTCTCGTTCTTCCATCGGCAAAGTGATATCAGGCGGGTCTTTTTTAAGTGGATTGAACGGCACACCGGCATCGTGGAAACGCAGGGTGATGCTCCTCTCATTGCGAAGGATTTCTACATCAAGATAGTTGGAGTTGGAATAGTCGACAATATTCAGTACAAGCTCTTCAACCACCACGCAGATTTTTTCCCACGCATTTCCTACCGATGCCACTTCCTCTGTCTGGAGGATGGCATCGATGATGTCAAGCGACTTGCCCTGAATAGGCTGGAAATGCAGTCGAGTCATAGCCTCATCTCAAAAACGCTCTTGTCATTCGTCGCTTTGTCCCAACTTCATTGAGTAACACACCACATCGTTGTTCGCGGCAAAACTATCAAGCTCCTCTTGTTTGCGTACGACTTTCTTTCCCTCTACTTTCACAAACTTGATGGAGGGGGCAAGGCCGATAATCTTCAGTGTGTTGTAGATTTCCTTAGCGCAGTTCACGAAGACGATTTCCGGCTTGTTACCCAGCCTTTGCTTTGCAAAGTAAACTACCCTGAGACCACTGCTGGAAAGGGTCATCAGCTCAGAGGCATCGAAAACCACTTTCTCAATAGCCTGACCCTTATACTTGGTGAGTTCTTCCGCCAGTGCCGGTGCGTTAGTCGTATTGAGACTTCTGCCAAGCTCGACAACCAAGGACGTGCCGTTCAGAGTGACAATAAAATCATTATCCATATTGTTACGTATTGCTTAAGTTATTTGAATAGTGCATCTATCTCAGGATCTTCCGATACTTCCATTTCATGGTCATCCGTTTCTGGCTCAGCATACCGGTCATTATACTCAGTAAGATAGCGCTGATAGCCCTCCTCGATCTCGTTGAGCTTCAGTTGCAGCATCTTGTCACACTCTTCCCTCGCTTTATCATAGACTTTCTTGAAGCCTTTCCTTGCCTCGTCGACATCCTGAGGTGACATCTGGGTATAGGGTTCCACGAGTCGAGCCTGTAGTTCTGCATAAGTGATATCCAGGTTAACCTTGCACTCCTTATGGAAGGTCTTGGTGGTCTCATTCAGCAGTTTGCGGCGGTCCTTATCTACTGGCGGCATGGTATAGAAGACATGCTGGGTGTCAGCCCCTCCCTCATTCTCTGCCTTATCGGTCTTGAGTTCCATCTTGAACTCCGGATGGACGTCGAAGATGCCGCTGATGATATCCTGCAGGTTGTTTTGGTTCTTGGGATAGACATCGAATGAAAAATCGTCGGGCTTCAGGATATTAGCCACCTCTTCCAGATTGTACTCCGTGCCAGCCACAAAGACGGTTACGGGCATCAGGGCAGTGGGTTCTGCCTTGACGCAAAGATTTGACATCCGATAGTTGAAGAGCATGTTATAGCCCTTTAGTTTCTTCGCAAAATCGATTGTCTCAAATGAAATATAATTATTCATAACTTTTCACTCCTCTATTATTTTTGATATTTTAATCCTTCGGGGCATCCTCCGTCTTCAGTTTTGCACTCAGACTGCCACCGCCACCGCCGGCGCTGACGCCCATGCCGTCCTGGATGTTCGGCGACTTGAAGGCACTCTTCACCTCGACATTGTCGATGGTAGCCTTCGGCGCCTTCAGTTCGTCCTTCACCTCGGTCTTGGCATTGATCGTGGTCTCGCCGTAGACTTGCGTCTTGCTGCCGCCCAGCGAGGCATTGCCTCCCGAGAGCTGCACCAGCGCCTTGCCCTCGTCCTGCTGGATCTCCAGCGTCTTGTCGGCAAAGGCACCGATCTCCTCGGACACCACCTGCACCTTCTTCGACTTGACATCCTTCGACTTCGCACCCACATACATCTTCTCCGCGACGATGGTCATTGTACTGCCTTCGGCCAACTTGTCGTCGGTGCGTTTCTCTTTCTCCACGTCCATCGACTTCACGCTGACGGCCTTGGCATTGATGCTCACGCTGCCCGTAGCCTTGCCCTCGGTATCAGTGGCCGAGAGGTCCATCTTCTCGGCACGGATGGCCACCTTGCTGTCTGCGGTGAGGGCCTTCTCCTTGGTCTCGCCATTCTCCAAGTCGGTGTCGGTACTCTCCACGGTGAGGGTCTTCGAGTGTACGATGATGTCGCCCTCCGAGGTGTAGTTGGCCTTGGTCATCTTGCCTTTGTCATCCACCTCCACGTTGGCGGAGCCTTCTGTGGATACCTCGATGGTCTTGGCGCGCAGTTTGATCTTGCTGTCGGCGGTGAGCTGCTTCTCCTTCAATTTCTTGTCGGCCACCTCATAGTCGACACCCTCAATGGTGATGTTCTTCGACGTCAGCTTGAATTCGCCCTCAGCTGTATAGGTAGCCTTCTCAAGTATTCCTTCTTCGTCGAATTTCTGGTCGGCACCGCCTGCCGTGGCCATTTCAATGTTCATGGCCACCACGCTCACCTTGCCTTCCTTATTCAGTGCTCCTTCCTTGTCCAGGGAAGCGACGCTCACCGTGTTGGCTGCGATGGTGATTCCCGACTCTTCGTTGTCGCGCAGATTGTTCTCGCCGTCGGCAGATGTCAAGCTGATGTTCTCACCCGTGATATTGACACTCGCTCCGGTCGGTTTTTTCTTGAAGTCGTCGCCCTTCTTGATTTTCGACTTCTCGTCCTTGAAGCACTTCAGTCTCCGGTTGGTCTCTGCCAGCATAGACAGAATCTCTGCATAGGCGTAGGTCTCCTCAGTGATTGACATGGAAAGTGCCTCAATCTCTTCAGATGCTTTTCTGATTTCCCGATAGTTAGTACGGACGTTTTCGTAGTCTTTTGCCAGCGTATCCCTTTTCTCTATCAGTTCCTCCATCTCTTTCTTCAGATCCGTGAACGACTTCTTATGGGCACTGGCTTGCTCCTTGAGATAGTCTTTCTGTTTCTCAGTCTCACTGATCAAGTCTGTCAGGCGTCCTTCTCGGCTTTCCGCCGTCATAGCAGCATGCACGTCGATGGTCTTGTCGGCATGGATGCGCACCCCGCTGCCGCCCGTGGGCGCCGTGGGGGCAGAAAAGGCCCCTTCGGCATCGTCGCTCTGGATGATGATATTGCGCGCCTGGCTGACCACCTCCGACAGCGATCCTACGACATGCTCCCGCCCGTCGGTGCCCGGGTCTTCGGCAATCTCGCGGATGCTGGGTGCCCGGAGCTCCAGGCGGCCGCCCTCTCCGGCTCCCTCGACACCTACCTGGGTGCCTCGGACGATGACCTTGGAGCCTCCCGCAAAGAGGGTGCCGTTGCGGTCGACATTGCCAATGATGATTTCCGGTGCCGACAGCACCAGCCGCTGGGTGTCGCGCACATAGCGACCTTTCTGCAGCTCTGCCACTACGTCGAGCTTTATCTGCTGCATCTCTGCCTTGCACTTCCTGATCTCCGCCAGGTCTTTCTCTACGCTGCTCTCAAAGGTGGAGAGCTTCTTCTCCCATTCCTTGAATATATAATCCATTTTTTACCTTTTTACCTTTTACTTGATAGCCATCAGTTCTTTCTTCAGATGTGCGAGCGTGCCGATGTTAGAACTGCTCTCCTCGTGGAGACCCTCGCCCTGGAAGTTGAGGGTCTTGTTCTCCTTCTCAGAGAAGAGTATCTGCCCATCGGCCGTGTCATTCCAGATGTCACGGTCGAAGGGAGCCGCGATTTTCTTGGCATTGCTTACAACCATGCCCCACGTATTGTCATACAGCTTACGCCAGAAGTTGTGGTAATTCATCCTCTTGTCACGGTCGAGGAAGAACACTGTGCGATTCCAGTAGAATTCCTGTCTGATCCACTCCTCTTTCAGTATCTCGTCGATGCGGAGTCCGCAGTTGAAGTACTTGCCCTTCTCGTTTCCGGGATCTTTGCCCACAGTATGGATGAAACAGAGCAGAAGTTTGCGTTTGAACAGTTTCTTGTTAGCCATCGCAAACTTGTCGGTTTTCGGATCGGGATTGGAATCGTTGAAAAGCTCGTCTTCCTTGCCTTTGGCGAATGCCTGCGCCCACTCTTCTGTCATTTTGCACTTGCTGTTCACATTACCAATCGCTGTCATGAAGCAATCGCCTATCCATGGGAAATTGCCGATGGGAAGAGCCGAATAATCTTTCAGCATTTCTTCGAAGCTCTCCACATGCCGGTAGATTTTGAAGGCTGCTTCGGCAAAGGCATCTGCAGGGTCCTTGATCATATGGAACATAGTAGAGGCGAGGATGTCCTTGTAAGTGGATTCTGTGATGATGTCATCAGTCCATTCATCGGTGGTGTCATAGGCAAGCTTCCTTAGATTTGGATTCTTGACATCCTTTATCTGTAGAGCGTAGGCTGTGTCCTCGTAGGCAATCCTCTTCTTGTAGCCGTCGGCCCATAATGCCTCATAGGTATCGTAGAAGAGGTCGACCTTCTCACAGATGAACTTCACCCCGGCGAGCATGGCCTTGAAGAAATCCTCCTGCGACTCCTTCTTTCCTGCCACTGCCGTGGCATAGCGGTCATGACGGATGGTGGCATTACCCTTGCCGGCCTCCAGCATCAGATAGCGTTTCGACTTGAGCTTGAGCGTGCCGTCAACGGGGCGCACAAACACCTCCACCACGTGGCGAATGTAGCTCAGGTCGGTCACCGAACTGAACATATACTTGGTGAGTTCTGCAGGGATAATCTCGGCGAAGAGGTCGGTAAGTGCCTTACCAGCCTGGTAGGCCTTTCCTTCGGGATCGCCAAAGCCCGGGTCGTCATCAATATTCAGCCCCGAGAGGATGTTCACCTTGTTACTAGCCTCCAGATTGATGTTCTTTCCCTTGATGGTGACATTGCCGTTGGGGGCACTGATGGTGATGCCCGAGAAGGCATTGATGGCCACCGTGCCGAAAGGCGAATTGATTTCGATGGAGCGCTTGTGGCTCTTCATGTCTATCTCGTATAGCCCGTAACGGTCGCCGATATGGATACCGCCTGCCAGGTCCTTGGCACCAGGGAGGAGACTGTTGAACCACCCTCCCACGATAGTCCCCCACAGGCCCAGTCCCGGCGAGACCAGATTGGTCAGGAAGTTAGTGCCGCCGTCGGGGTCGGTAAAGGTGATGTGATGGCCGTTGGGCGACACCATCATCATGCTCACATCCTTGCCTTGCAACTCAGGGCCACGCTGGCGATACATCTTCTCGTCGGGGGTGAGGGTGTTCTTGGAGAACACGCTGCCTATGACATAGGGACGCTCCACGTTGTCGTTCTCAAAGTTCACCATCACTTCGTCGCCTACTCTGGGACGGAAGAATGTGCCGCCGCCGGGCGAGGCCATCGGCGTGACGACGCGCACCCACGGCGACGACATGGCATACACGCTTTCTTCTATCTTTTCTTTCAGTTTCTGGCCTTCGGCTTCTATAGCCTTCTCCTTATTTCCGGCTGTTTGCAAGTCGACATGGGCCTTCAGGTACTCCCCGTTCTTCTTGTCATAGATATCCTTATACTTGCGGATTATGGTGTTGTCCTTCTCAGGATTCTGATAGCCGGCCTTGCCCTTCCTCTCGTCGTGCTCCTTAGCCGCTGCCTCAAATTCGGCTATCTCTTTCTCTGTCTTTTCTTTCTGGGCCTCCTTTTCCTCTTTTTCCTTTTGGTTCAGTGAGGCTTTGAACTGGTCGAGATCCTTTTTTATATCTTCTACTTTTTGTTTCCTCTGCTTGAGCAGTTCTTCACGCTCATCTTTCGTGGCATTTACATATTTCTTGAGTTCCTCTAAGTATTGGCTAGCTTTCGTTGACTCTTCCAGAAGCATTTTCTCCTTCTTTCTCAAGTCCTCGATGCTGCTCACCATCTCGTGAAGTTTGATAGCCACTTCATTGAGTTGACTCCTTTCCGGGCCGCCCAGCGACTGCCAAGGGAAGGCGATGCGTACACGCCCCTGGAACTTCGGGTCTTCATTGTCGGTCACGAAGGCTGTCTGAGGTCCCACCTTCCGGATGACTGGTACCGGATGCACAGGGGGAATGAACTGAATATTGTCATCACCATACCCTGGGATGGCATAGATTTTCAGCGAGCGCACGCCTGTGTCTTTATCGTCTGCCTCCATGCCGTATCTGTCGTAGTTGCGTTTCCAGGCCACCTCGGAGTTCTGCTGTATCTGAATGATGACATAGACATCGTCGAGCCCATCGACCTTGATCTTCTGGCCTAACTTCACATTGACAAAATTGGTGCCCATATTGATGCACACGATCTTCCGCTGCTGTGCCTCTTCGTGCAGAAGGATATCCTTATAATATTTCAGGGTAGTCCATCCTTCGCTCTTCAGCGTGCCAAACTGCACGGTCTTCTGATCGTCGCATTGATCGTTTTTCCCTTTCAGGATATCCATATACCGCGCGGCCTGCGTGCCGTTCCACGACTTCACCCTCATATCGCCTAAAACGGTTGGCACGGCTTCGTTGAGAAACGCATCTATGGCCAAGGAGATGGGAAAGCCTCCTCCTCCAAGGTCTAATTCATTGCCCAGTAGGGTCTTGCCGAGCAGCATCGATCTGCCTAAGGCATTCTGGCCGGTATTGCCGTCATAGCAGAGTTCACGCTTTCGATTGGTGAACTTGCCCCTGTAGAGCGGGAAGATGTAGTCGTCCTGGGCGAGTTCGGCATTGCTCGCAGTGTAGGTGGGGAAGACATCCTTGGGGAATCCGGTTTGCTCCTTGGCTATGGGCGAGATGTTCAGTTCGGGATTACTGTCGCTGCCGCCGGCAGTTCCCTTCAGCGTGCCGTCGCCGTCTTTCACGCTGTCGCGGGCATAGCCACTGATTATCAGCGGATCGACCGACCTCTCCATAACGGTCACAGTCTCGTATTTGTCGATTTCTACAAGCGAGTCGCTTTTTGATTCGCTTTTTGGCAAACCTAACACCAGTTTGCCGTCCTCAAAGAAGAGGAACTCTCCACAACGGTTGGAGGTGCGCACCAGGAAGTCGTAGAACGACTCATTATACTGTACCAGATAGGGCTGTATGAACTCGAACTTTTCGCCGGAAACAGTGTACGTCAGATGCTGTTGGTTGCCGACATAGGAGTCTATCAAGGGAACACCATCGGAGACGTTTCCGAAATTCAGGCTCTCTGGCTGCAGGATTTCAGAGCCGAGCTTGCGGGCCACGTATGCCTTGCTGTACTTGTTGAGGGTCATCAGCTTATCCATGCTGAAGATGCTCAGTTTCACATACATCTTCGTGCCGTCCACATCACGTTGCAGCTGCGGGGTCATTTCAAACACATAACAGTTCTTGGCCACGTTGTAGGTCACCGGCTTACCGTCTTTGTCCTTTTTATCATTATCAACGATGTCGACCGTCACCTCTCGTTGCAGCAGGTAACCTTTGATATCGCTAAACTTGGGCGCGGTGCTCTTTTTCTTGTTTTGCGCGTCGGTGGTTTCGTGAGTGAAATCCAGTTCTGCCTCAATCTCGGTAGGCTGGTAGATCTTACGGTTCACCTTGACACCGCAAAGCAACATGTAATAGTTTCTATTGTCGTCGGAAATCACTTTACGGACTCCCTGGTTCAGTTGTAATTCATCCGGCTGCTTACCTTTGGAGCCAATGAACCCGCCAAATGTCAGTCTATAAATTAAGTTTGTATTGTTACTCGATTCTGCTGCCATCTCACATCTGTTATTGAATGTTCGTTACTGATAAGGACTGTCGTTAGCCGCATCAATTCAGCCACCGTTTACTTGAATTCGAAAATATTGCTGAATCCGGTAATAGCAAAGATGGAGCGTACATTGTCGTTGATGCCCGAAATGTACACATGCTCACCTTTTTCTTCAGCACTCTGCAGTACAGCAAGGAAGATACGCAAACCTGCAGATGAGATATACTCGAGATTCGTACAGTCGAGAATAATATCCTTTCCCTCTACGTCGAACAGAGGTGCCATAGCCTTTTCAGTCTCAGGAGCTTCTGCGGTGTTGAGGCTACCCTCCAAAATGGCAACCATGCAACCGTCTTTTTCTTGAATTGTCGTTTTCATTTTGATGATGATTTAATTAATACCTTATTATTTATTATTCACTATTTTATACTCTTCCGCATACTCACAGCACTCTGCTGTTTGATGTATTGGATGGCCATCATCGTCAGATCGTCACTCTGCTCGGCATCTCCGACAAATTGATGAACGGCATCGGTCATCTGGTCGATGAGTTGCTTCGGTTCCTGCTGTTGCTGGGAGAGCGCCTTTAATGCCACATCGTTGATGCGCTCCATCTGGAACTGGGCATTGTCTACATCCATCGCCTCGGTTAGTCCGTCGGTGAAGAGGAAGATAGTAGTTCCCGTGAATATCTGGGCTTCCTGCAGCGTGTACTTCCACTTGGGCATAAAACCTACGGGAATATTCGCATCGCAGGGCAACTCTCCGACACCATCTCCGACAAGCAGCGGCGCGTCGTGCCCGGCATTGCTATAGTGCAGGCGTCCAGTAGGCAGGTCGAGCACGCCGACAAAGAGGGTCACGAACATGTGGGTCTTGTTCATGCCGGCCATTGTCTTGTTCATAGCGATAATAATACGGTCGGGCATCGACTCGTGGGCAGAAACAGTGCGGAACACGGCTCTGGTGACCGCCATGAAAAGTGAGGCAGGGACACCCTTTCCCGATACGTCTCCGATGCAGAAGAAGAGTTTCTCATCTCGGAAATAGAAGTCAAAGAGGTCGCCACCTACATCCTTGGCAGGGGTCAGCGAGGCATAGATTTGCACATCATCGCGGTCAGCCTTTGTGGGGAACTTCTCGGGTAGCATGCCCATCTGTATGCTGCTGGCAATACGGAGGTCACTCTCGATAGAGGCTTTCTTGGCGGTGGTTTCCTTCAGTTCTTCGATATATTTCACAAGCGACTGCTGCATGTCGGAAAAAGAATGGCTCAGTTGTCCGATCTCGTCGATGCGTTGCAAGTCAGGTAATTGGACGTCAAAATGTCCCGAGGCAATGGTCTCAGCTCCCTTTGCCAGCCGACGCAGGGGCTGTAGCTCGCTGGTGATAATACGGATGAACATGTAGAGCATCAGCAGCAGCCCCACAATGACGATGGCCATAACGGTACGACGGAGACGGTCGAAGCCGCTGAAGATGTCACTTTCCGGACAGACGATGGCCATCGAGCAGCCTGTCTGACCAAGTGGTTTGTAGAACACATAACTATCCTGCCCATTGATGTTCATGCGCTTCATGCCCTCCTCGCCACGCTGCATGGCATACCCCAAGGCGACAAGAGCTGTGTCAGGCTGTTCCAAAGACTTGGTAAAGATCGTCTGGCGGGTAATCTTGGTGGAATCAGGATGTACGAAATAGGTACCGCCACGCCCGATCATGACACTATAGGAGTTGGGATAAGGCTTAATGGCCGATATAGTCTGCGAGAGCCAACTGATGGAAAGACTGGTATTGATGGCACCTATCATCCGACCTTCGTTATCCTTGATGGCCTGGCAGTAGCTGGTCACCATCTCACTCGTGTTCGTAGCCACATCGAGATCGAAGTAAGGCTCCGTCCAGCATGGCTTGTCGAGCAGCGAAGGCAAGAGATACCAGTCCATGAAGAAATACTGGTAGTTGTCGCTACCGCCCTGAATCGTACGAAGGCTGTCGCCGACATGCTTGGTGTAGGCCGAGAAGTAACGGCCCTTGTCCTTGAAGTAGTAGGGTTCGAAGGCGATGGAGCAGTTGTAGAAGTCAGGATTGTTCAGCAGCATGCCGCGGCTGTAGACGAACATTGAGTCGGCCTTGTCGGGATGGCGCTCAACGAGCCACTTGGTCATGGCAGAGGCAACTTCCACACGGTTCAGGATGCTCTCCACGCGCAGCGAGGTCTTGTCGAGTATCTGCGTGGCACTGTTGACTGCCTCCTGACGTACAGCCTCACGCGACTGGAAGAACAGAAAGCCCAGGGCAACGATGAAGATGATGGCAGCAAACAGCACCACCCACAGGCTGACCCTGACGTAAAGTTTGCGGCGGATATATTGCAGAATTTCTTTCATATTCTTCTATGTCAGTATTTTAGGGCATTCTTCACTTTTCATCAACAAGTTCCTCATACGCCACCTCGCGGCTCAGCATCTGGTGCTCCACCATCAACTGGCTGGCCAGCCTCACCATGTCGGGGCGAAGGCGGAACTCGCGCTTCTTCGATTCACGGTCCACCTGTAGCTGCAGGATGTCCTTCAGCATCAGCCGCTGCATCACGCGGTTGGTGGCAATATGCGCCTTCTCGACATACTGCATCACGATGTCGAGCGTCTCCTCGGGATGCTCGGCAGCCCACTCCCACCCTCTGCGGCTGGCATCGGCAAACTTCCTGGCCTGCTCGCGGTGCTTCTGGTAGTATTCGCGGGTCATATACACGCCGTCCTCCTGCACATTGTAGCCGTGATCGCGAAAACGGTACACGTTCTTGTCAGTCATCTTGATGCCTGCCTGAACCAGCTGATAATATTCATTGTAGCTCATGGCCAGAGTGGCATCGAGGGCTCCAGCCAGAAAAAGGTTGATGTTCTGGGCAAAACGTATCCACTCGTAGTTCAGATGATCCTTGATGCTCATGCAAATGGCCAGATGTCCGAAACCCACGCTCCAGACGCCCACCTTGGCTCCCTTTTGCGTCAGCGGGTCTACTCCGCGGGCAGAAACGATCACCATCGCATTGTTCATCGATGTCTGAAGGATGTTCACCAGGGGGATGCCGTCGTCGATGATTTCCATTGCCTGACAGAGTTGCAGCGTTGTGGCCTGACACTCGTTCTTACGGAGACGGCTCATGGCGGGCTGCGTTGCCGACGGGTGCTCAATCTTTACTTTCACCCCTGCCTCGCGGTAGAAGCCCTTCGCCTCGGCCACGTAATAGCCGGCAAACTGCGCCTGCGCCGTCCACTGGGGCGTGAACACGATCGTCTCGTCCTGTGCTTGCACTTTGCTGCCGCAAAAGGCAAAGAGAGCAGTAAGCACCATCAGAAGCCTGGTATTTTGTATCATTGTTTTTAAAGGTGAATAATATTGTAGTTCTATTATCGCTGCAAAGATACTACTTTTTTAAACAAGATGCAAATATTATCCCCAAAAAAACTTCGAATCTCAAACAAAGAGGAACATACATGCCTGTCAAAGGTCTACCTTCCGCCAGAGGTTGGGACCGATTTTGATGATCAGGCCTTCCTTCTTCAGGCGATGGATGACCGACTTGACTACTGGTGACTGACCATAGGTCAGACGAAGGTTCACCAGTTCCTCCTTCGTGAACTCTTTGCTGAGAAGTTTCAACAGATCGACATTGTGGAATATCCCGTTCATTTCAGGAACCTCATTGTGGAGTGCGTCAATTTGGTTGCCGAAAAGTTTCACCTGATAATAGAGACAACGCTCAGCTACCCATAGGGCGAAGTTGATGACCTCAGCTGTCTCCTGATAACCAGCCAACGCATAGGCCACCATTCCTGCCCGGAAGCCATTGAGAGCCGAACGACGGCGGAACACATCGAGGGCTGGACGCAATGTCTTCAGATATTCCGTGCGCTTCGATTCATCCCATTCTTCGATAGCCTTGTTCAACAACGGCAATTCCACCTCCCCTTCCTCGTCCGTCAGGCACATACACTGACGTTTTACCTCGTCCTGCTCCTCCTTCGTCCATGTCTTAAATACAGGCATCCTGGCACCCATCATGTCGGGCAGCTCTGCAAAGATAGTGCGGCTGACAGTACCACTCTCTGCATCGGAAAAGAAAGCACGACACTTGTGGGGCGTACCACACATCAGCATATTATAGTAGAGAACTACCTTGCCCGAGAACGATTCCTTCGAGATACGGTGCTGTCCCCAGGGCTTGTTGTCGTAGGCCAGACGAATGAGGTCATTCTTCTGTGTCCACGCACCACCCTTATTGTTCTTCTGCACCGTCTCGATCTCTGGCGCATAAGTGAAAAGATGCTTGCCTTTGGCATAGATGGCCCGTTCGAGGAAAGCACTCACACCGATATTAGCTTCAATGATACGGATGGCCGCACGAGGGTTCTCCACCTCCTGACCGTCTTTCTTTGCCAACGAGTACTCCGTCTCCTTCCGCCACTCTTCCTCGTCCTGCTTGATAACGGGATCCATCAGCAATTCCATCAGCTGGTCGACAAACGACTTACCTGTGGCCTGATCCGACCAGATATCTACGATGAAAGAAGGCGACTGAACCTTACCGTCACGATACTTGGCGCGCAGACCGGTAGCCACGGTTCCCAGCATGGGCAGGGCCGACAGCAGCGAGGCTTCCTTGAACTCTGCAGGCGCATGGTCGGCCACCTGCTGCAGAATACCGGGCAGCAGTCCTGGCACACGTGGGATAAGGCCGTCGTCCTCATCCTCAGCGTTCTCTGCCAATCCCTGTTCCTGCATCTCTGCCTCCAGTCCCTTGAGCAGGTCACCAAGGGTTGGCGGGATACTTTCTTTCCGCACGGTGTTAACCCCACTCTTCAGTGTTGAGAGCACCTCATGGTCAGGCAGTTTCCAATGGGGTATCACCTGGAAGAGCCACTCCACATTAAAATCACAGATATAGCGCAAGTAGCGCGACAAGGCGAAGATGGCATTGTTACGCTCACCATCTATAGGACGATCACCATAGCCCATTTTCAGCAACAATCGCTTCACTATCAGGTCATACTCGATGCCCTTATAAATCGAAGGATAGGTCGTAGTACCCATCGTGACATTGGGCAGGCTGCCGACTACTGGTGGTCTTTTGTTGTTCTGCTTCACGTCGAAGAGAATCTCGTCAACATGATTTTCCGTCTGCAGCTCACGGACAGCAGCGAGCGACGCCTTGCGAGGCTGGCCACTGATTGAATTAGCCAAACATACTCCCATCTTGGATGGAAACAACTTAGGTGCGACAGTTGCAAAAGTACGATGGGTCAAAAGGCAATTGACACTTAATGCCGCTTTTAGGGACTCAATTCGGCAATAATTAACTTTTTTTATTAATTAATGGTCGCATGGTTGCAGTGCGACCATGTTACCTCACCTCCTCATCCATATCTGGAAAGGTGCATAAATACAGGTGTTTCAAACAAAAATGAAGATTACTTGATCATCTTTATGCGACTTTTTGGTAAAAAACGATTGGTCGCATGGTTGCAGTGCGACCATGCGACCTCTTCCAGCCTCCCAGATAGCTATGAGTTTCTCGGTAGGAAACTGCCAGTTACATTACGACTAACTACCCTTTAGCGACTGGAGACAGGATTAGTCTTCGAGCGTAATGGGCTTGTACTTCGGTACGAGTGTCTTCATGATGCACCAGCCGATAAGGTAGGCAACGGCACAGATGCAGAACACCACCATGTAGGCTGCAGGCTTGCCTTCGAAGCCGAAGAACTGGAAGTTGGCACCCTGTGCTGCTGCCCAAGTGAAGAAGTTACCAGAACCCATGTTGATAGCCATAGAGCCGAAGCCGCCCGTCATTGTGCCAAGACCTACAATCGTACCAATAGTAGACTTGGGGAACATATCGCCGATAGTCGAGAAGAGGTTGGCACTCCAAGCCTGATGTCCTGCACCCAACAGACCAATCAGGATGGCTGGCCACCAGGCGCTATAGGCTCCAAGCGGCTGTGCGAGCAGTCCCAAAACGGGGAAGCAGGCAAAGATCAGCATCGCACGCATGCGGCCCAGATAAGGATTCATGCCCTTCTTGTCGACGAAATAAGTAGGCAGATAGCCACCGCCGATAGAGAGTACGGTCACGATGAGATAAAGCGTGAAGATAAGCAGAATACCCATCGTGGAGTCGGAGGTATAGCCATACTGGTCGCTGAAATAGGCCGGCGCCCAGAAAAGGAAGAACCACCACACACCATCGGTCATGAACTTACCCACGAGGAAAGCCCAGGTTTGACGATAAGTGAAGCACTTGAAGAACGGGATAGCCTTTTCATCCTTCGCATTGTCGCGATTTTGAACATCAGCCAGATCGTTGTCCTGCTCGATATAGTTCAACTCACATTGGTTCACACGCTTGTTCTTGCGAGGTTTGTCGTAGAGCCACATCCAGAGGCCCATCCACACATAACCGAGCACACCGATGATGACAAAGGCCATTTCCCACCCCCAGGCACGCGCCAGGAGAGGAATGGTGGCAGGTGCTGCCAGCGCGCCTACAGAGGCACCACTATTGAAGATGGAGGTGGAGAAGGCACGGTCTTTCTTGGGGAAATACTCGGCCGTAGCCTTGATAGCTGCGGGGAAGTTACCTGCCTCACCGACAGCCAGAATCAGACGGCAAGAGAGAAAGAGCCACACCGAGATAGTGGCGATGGCCACAGCTGCATCACTGCCAGCCTGGACCATCCGCAGCGCCTCGATAGAGTCATACCCCTCGACGGTCATTGCCACCCATCCGCAGCCTGCATGCATCACAGCACCCGTTGACCATACGAAGATAGCGATGAGATAGCCCTTCTTGGTGCCCATCCAGTCGATGAACTTACCTGCAAAGAGGTTGGCGATGGCATAAAAGAGTGAGAAGAGACCAGTGATGGTGCCATAGTCGGCATCAGTCCAATGGAAGTCTACGGCGATAAAGTCCTTCCACGTTAATGACAAGACCTGACGGTCCATATAGTTGACGGTGGTTGCCAGGAAGAGCAACGCACAGATGACCCAGCGGAAGTTGGACATCTTGGTAGTTTGTACGGGAGTCATTATATTTTACAATTTGACAATTTATGATATACTATCTGATATCGATGACAGGAATATTGTCCTTATCATTATAGTAGAGGTTCTCTCCGGCCATACCCCAGATGAAGGTGTAGTAGTAAGTACCGGCGGCAGCATGCATCGACCACTCGGGCGACATGATGGCCTGCTCATTGTGCAGCCATACGTTACGGCTCTCCTGAGGCTGTCCCATCACGTGAGAGATAGTCTGACCCTCGGGCAGATTGAAATAGTAGTAGGCCTCGATACGACGACCATGTGTGTGAGGGGGCATGGTATTCCATACAGCACCCGGATTGAGCTGTGTCAGACCAAGCTGCAACTGGCAGGGACCTTCCTCGAGCACATCGTTCACGATGAGTTTATAGACGGTACGGTTGTTGGCCTCTTCCACGGTTCCCACTGGTCCCCATACAGCAGCCTTCAGCGAACCCTTACGGCCATCGAGCGTGATCCACTGGGTCTTGTAATGCTGATGAGCGGTAGCCGAGTTCAGGTAGAACTTAGCCGGATTCTTCGCATCCTTAGAACGGAACTGCACTTTCTTGTTCACATCGTTATCCTTGCCGATATGACCGCGACCGATGTAGAGCGCCTCCTTCGGTGAGAGGGCATACTCCTTACCGTCCACGATGACCACGCCATCGCCCTGACCGCAGTTCACGACACCCAGTTCACGATTATACATGAAATATTTTTCCTTAATGGTGTTGTCGACATCGAGACCGAGTTCCCAGAAGTTCTCCAGCGTCAGCGTAGTGTTCACAGGCATGGCGCCACCGAAGATAAACCGGTCGTAGTGAGAGTAAGTGAGCAGGATAGAGTCGGGCGACATCACCTTTTCCATCACAAAGCGCTCACGCAGCAACTTCGTGTCGTAGTGTTTCACGTCTTCAGGATGGCAGGCAGTCTGGAACTTCACATGCTGAGCCCCTACAAACCTGTCGGCCTCCTGCGCATTGGCAGAAAGCGAGAGGGCCACAGCCCCCACAATAGTCAGAATTGTTTTCTTCATTGTTATGCTATTTATAAGTTTACTATCTATTATTGAGCGGCCTTCTCGTCGGCAACGATGCGCTGACGGTTCCACACCACCATAGCGATCGTGATGAGCGTCAGGATACCAGCCCCTACATAAGCCAGACTGTTCACACACTTATAGATGACCCAGCCAAAGAGACTTGAGGCGAAATCGAGGGCACCAGCCTGGAATCCCTCAGGAATCTTAGCTGCAGGATCCTGCGTCTGGGCATAAACCGTCTGGGCAGCCTGTGTGAAAGCCGGAGCCATATCGGTAACAAACCAAAGACCGATGCCAACAGCCACGAAACCGATAATCAAGGTCTTCACCACATTGCCCTTCGTATAAGGCAGAACCATCACAAATACATAGAACATACCTGCGAGTGATGCCAGGGGCAGGAACTCGTTGCCAGGCAAAGCCACAGCCACCAGCAGCGCCAGCGGAATAAGTATCAGCGATGCTACCAGCGTTGTGGGATGACCTATCACGAGGGCAGGCGACATACCGATATACACCTTCTTGCCGGCCCACTTCTTCTGTACCACCTCCTGGGTCTTCTCGGCAATCGGCTTCAGACCGTCGATGAAGAGTTTCGTGATGCGGGGTATCAGTTCCATCACGGCACCCATGGTCACACCGAGGAACAGCACCTTTTTGATATCAAGCTGAGCCACAGCACCAATCAGGGCACCCACGATGACACCCAGCACGATCGGCTCACCGAGTACACCGAACTTCTTTTTCAAGCCATCGGCATCGATATCAAGTTTCGAGAAGCCGGGAATCCTGTCGAGCAGCCAGTTGATGCCGATGGCAAAGGCCGTAAAACTCTGGCAGAAAGGCTGCGGAATGGAAATACCTTCCATATCGTCGTAATACCCCTGGAACTTGTCGGCAGTCAAGTCGGCCATCACCAGTGTGATAACATAGCACACGATTGCGGCGAAATAGCCCCATATCAGACTCTGATCCATCACGAAGTAAGCCACAGCCCCGATAAAGGCGAAGTGCCAGTAGTTCCACAGGTCGATATTCACCGTTCGGGTACACTTGGTGATAAGCAACAGGAAATTGACACCCAGGCAGATTGGGATGATCAGCGCACCCACTGCCGTGTTATAAGCTACTGCAGCTGCTGCCGGCCATCCCATATCGAACACCCCAAGCTGCAGGTCGTAGAGGCGTGATATCTCACTCAGCGGATTGCCGAAATTGTTCGTCAGCAAGGCCGTCACGATGCCCAGACCTACGAAACCGACACCCACATAGAGACCACTCTTGAGCGCCTTTCCGAACTTCATGCCGATACACAGGCCGATGATGGTAAAGAGGATAGGCATCATCACCGATGCACCCAGACTGATAATGTAACTGAATACTTGTTCCATTTGTTTTTATTATCGATACGTTGTTTGTTTTAGCGGTTATCGAGTGCAAAGATACAAAAAAATAGTGAAACGACATACATTTCACTATTTTTTCTTACGTTATCGTTAACGTAAGCCTCTAGTCTTGGAAATAGACGCGCTTCACACGGTTGCTGACACCAGTAAGAACCTCGTAGGGAATGGTGTCGATGGCATCACTGAGCACCGTAACGGGCAGATGCTCGCCGAATATCTCCACCTGATCGCCTTCCTGGCAGGGGATATCCGTCACATCGATCATCGCTACATCCATACAGATATTGCCCACATACGCCGCCTTCTGACCATTCACCAGACAGTAGCCATGACGGTTACCCAAATGACGATTCAGACCATCGGCATAGCCAATAGGAATGGCAGCTATCACCGAGTCGCGCTCGATCTTGCCCTTACGACTGTATCCCACCGTATCGCCTGCAGGCACATTCCGCATCTGGAGAATGGTGGTCTTCAACGTAGAAACGGTGTTGATGATACGGTTATCACGGGGATCGACACCATAGAGTCCGAGTCCCAGACGACACATGTCCATCTGACGCTCCGGGAAGTGTTCGATACCTGCTGAGTTATCCATGTGGCGCAGGATATGATGAGAGAAAGCAGCCTGCAGTTTCTCACTACCCTCCTCGAACAGCGCAAACTGCTGGGCAGAGAAGTCATCGAAGCCGTCACTGTCGGAGCCCACGAAATGACTGAATACGCTGCGCGGGATGATGGCAGTCTGATGCTTCAGACGATCCACGAGTTTGTAGATGTCGTGCACGGGATCGAAGCCCAAACGATGCATGCCCGTATCAAGCTTAATATGAACTGGCCAGCCTGTGATACCCTCCTTACGGGCAGCCTTGACGAGGGCATCCAGCAGACGGAAGGAATAGACCTCGGGTTCGAGATCGTAGTCGAACATCGTCTTGAAAGCCGTCATCTCAGGATTCATAACCATGATGTTGGCGGTGATGCCAGCCTTACGGAGGGTGACGCCCTCATCGGCCACAGCGACAGCCAGATAGTCAACCCGATGATCCTGCAGGGTCTTGGCGATTTCCACCGCTCCTGCCCCATAGGCATCGGCCTTAATCATACATACCATCTTGGTGTCAGCCTTCAGGAACGAACGGTAATAGTTCAGGTTCTCCACTACGGCATTGAGGTTTACCTCGAGGATTGTCTCATGTACTTTCTGCTCCAGTTGTTCGGTAATCTGATCGAAGCCAAAAGAACGTGCACCCTTGAGCAGTATTTGTTCGTTGCGGAGGTTAGCGAAAACCTCACTCGACAGGAAATGAGGCACATCGGCAAAGAATGCCTTATTGGCAATCTGTATCTTATCGGCATGGGCAGAAAGTTCAGGGCCAATCCCGATAAACTTGTCGATACCCCGCTTCACCGCGAGATCACTCACCTGGGCATAGAGCAATTCGGGCGAGGTTCCCGTCTGGAAGATGTCACTGAGAATCAGCGTTTTCTTGAGTTGTGCGTTGCGCGTTGCGTGCTGCGTACTCTGCTGGCGACGCTGCATAAAGTCGAGGGCGATATCGAGCGAATTGATATCTGAGTTATAGGAGTCGTTGATGAGCAGACAGCCGCGCTGGCCTTCTTTCACCTCCAGACGCATGGCAACGGGCTCAAGATGCGGCATACGGTCAGCCAGTTCACTAGGGGTGAGTCCCAGGTACAAGGCTACAGCAGCACAGGTAATGGAGTTTTCCACAGATGCCTCGTCGATGAAAGGTATCACATACATATTCTCTTCTTCCCGCCAGATGTAGGTCACCCGCGTACCACCTGCAAGTTGCTTGCTGTCGCTCTTAATGTCCTTCACGAAGAAAGCGGCCTTCTCGTCACACTGCGACCAGGCGATCTTCTCACCCTGATACTGCAGGCGACGGACACAACGGCTGACGATATCATTATCAGAGCAATAGACCATCGCTTCAGTATCGTGCATCAGTTCCAGCTTCTCCATACACTTTTCCTCCATCGAACGGAAGTTCTCCTGATGGGCACTACCCAGGGAGGTGAGTACACCAATGGTAGGCTGAATGATATCGCGCAGGGCCATCATCTCACCAGGCTGGCTGATGCCTGCCTCGAAAATGCCAATCTCCGTCTGCTCGTTCAACAGCCATACCGAGAGCGGCACACCGATCTGGGAATTGTAGCTTCGCGGAGAGCGCACAATCTTCTGTGAAGGGAGCAACAACTGATAAAGCCATTCCTTCACCATCGTCTTACCGTTGGATCCCGTGATACCTACAATAGGAATACGGTGGCCGTCGCGCTCGATGAATTCGTCACGATGGCGCTCTGCCAACCGTTGCAGGGCTGCCAGCGGTGAAGGCACCACGAGGAAATTGGCATCGGGCATGTGGTCGACACCACCATGGGGAAAGAACTCCTGCAGCCCCTTTGCCTCAACGACAAAGTTACGGACACCACGACGATACAAGTCATCAATATACCTGTGACCATCGTTTCGCGAGGACTTCAAGGCAAAGAATAAGGTCTCTTCGGGGAAACAGAGTGAGCGGCTGTCGGTAAGCAGCCAACCTATCTGAGCATCGGCACTGCCAATACGGCGTGCACCAATGAGTGTTGCGATTTTTTCTATTGAGTAATTCATGTCATTTGATTTTATAATGCAAAGTTAGGATATTTTTTCTGCAATTCCTCTACTTTTAACATAGTTTTATCCATAAAGGCCTTGTATTCGGCCGAAGAAGCGTCGAAAGGCTTGTGGTTGAGGGCTGCTTTCAAGGGTTGCCACTCTGCGATGAAGGCACGGGCTGCATCGCTCAGATAAGTCTCCGACAACCGCTGCCAGATATATTCTACTGCCTGATTAGAGGGATGGAGCATGTCTTCCTTGTAGAAGCGGTAGTCGCGCAGTTCGTCGTTGACAATCTCGTAGGCGGGGAAGTAGGACAGTGAAGAGTTTTGAGCGATGAGTCTTTCCACTGACAGCAAGAGGGTGGCCTTTGAGAGTTGGGAGCCATGATAGCCGTATTTCCGGTAGCGGATAGGACTGACGGTCAGCACGATGCTGACATCAGGATTCCGTTGACGGAGCATCTTGACTGACTGCTCCAGATACTCGGTACATACCTCCACCGACAGTTCTTCTTCCTGAAACAGATATGAAGGACGCTTCTGACAATTGTCTACGATTTCGCCTGTCTCCTTCAGCCGATAGACATGGTTCGTACCAAGGGTCAAGAACACGACCTTACAAGAAGCAGTATCCCACCGTTCGATGGTATGGAGGATGGAAGCAGGGTTGTACATTACCCCAAAAGGATTGACCGTAGCACGGAATTTCTCTTCCTGAAAATGCCGTCCGATCTCTGTTGCAAAACAAGAGCCCACAAAGAGCAGCTCTTCGCAGGGGCCGATTCTGAAACCAGGATCCGGTATGTCGACGATAGTCCTAAAATCCATTGGCACAACCATTTAACTCCTGCTCACCTGCAACCCCTGCGTAGAGAGCGACATTTCCACGAAACGGGCATTGGGGTTGTTACGATGCTCCGTCAGAATCTGTTTGATACGTGCCGCAGCCTCTGGATCCTTGGCAATCATATAGAGATACCCACCGCCACCGGCACCCGGCAGTTTGTAGCCGAGACAAAGATCATCGACCAGATCTGTCAAAGCACGGACGGCTTCGGGGTTTGTGCCGCTGTCGAGTTGCTGGTTCTGCAACCAGGTCTTGCGCACCAGGGTTCCCATCCGTTCAAAGTCATTACGCTGAATGGCTTCATACATCTCCATCGTATGTTCCTTCATTTCCCTGAGCAGACGCAGTTCACCGCCATGATTCAGGAACATGCGGCGCACGATCTCTGCCAGGATACGCTTGGCGGTACGGGTGATACCTGTATAATATAGCAGATGACACGGACGATATTCAGGCTGCAGCCAGAGGTCGTTGGGCAGCCATCTCACCTGCGGGCTCTGATCAAAGCCACTATTCGTCTGTAGCAGTTTCACGCCACCAAGCACACCACCAAACTGATCCTGCCAGCCACCGCCAGTGGTGAGCATCTGCTCGAGAACCAACGTTCTGCGTCCTATCTCATTCTTGTCCCAAGCCAGACCACAGAAGTCGCTGACGGCACCAAGGACCGTAGCTGCCAGAATACTGCTCGTGCCGAGTCCGCTCCCTGCGGGAATAGCAGACAGTAACGTCAGTTCGATGCCACAGCCGAAGGCCTGGAGTTGGGTTTTCAGGTCAGGATACTTTGAGGCTTCACTGAACCCTGCAAGCACCAGGGCAGCCTTCGGGATAGAGAACGGTGAACCTACATGCATAAAGTCGGTCAACTGCTCATATGTCTCCACCACCTCCATAGCGCCGAGGTCGATGCTGCGCAACACGATACGCAATTCCTTTGAAGGTCGCACGAACGTCTGCAAGGGCGGCTGTCCATTCAGTTCGATGGCGAAGTTCAGCACATGTCCACCCTCCATCAGACAGTAAGGCGGTGTATCCGTCCATCCTCCAGCAATGTCGATACGCACAGGGGAACGCCCCCAGACTATCTGATCGTCATAGACAGACTTGACAGGCGAAGGCATCCCTACGGCACCATCAGTCAGTCCCTCACGCAACAAAGCAAACGCCTTATCACTGTCACCACGGAACATCGCATCATGGATACGGGTCATCAACGGGGCCTCGTCAGGAAGCGAAGGCGGCAGCGGAATCTGTTCCTTCTGGAATGCTGCAGCCGCATCGGCGAGATCGAGTTGGTAGAAGACACTATGACTCCAGTTTTGAGCCAGTGCATGCCAGTTCTCCTTACGGAAGGCGGAGCGCTGGGCAAAGAGACGGCGCAGATTGGCCTCATTGGATATTTCTTCGGCTGAGATCATCCGCACGGCCTGACTTTCTGCTGACGACAAGTGCTCAAGCGACTCCACGACGGGGAACTGTTGTCTCTGCTGCTCAGCCCCTGCAAAGCGGTCGTCGATATGATAGCGGCGAAGGGCATACTGTGTCTCACCAATAGGGACGACATCAATACACTCGCCTGGTTGCAAAGTCAACTGCCAGTCATTGTAGGGCACACCTGTAATAATATGATCGTGGGAGAGTTGCCAGTGTTTGCCGATATGACTATTTTCTACCCAGATATTCGTATTCTCCTCAGTAAACGCAATGTCCATCACGGCATTCTGCACAAAAATCGACGGATGGGGTTTCCTGTCGTGGTGCATGATCTTCCGCTGGTCGTTCTCCAGATTCTGTATCCGCATCGTCGATGAGATCATCTCGCGGGATGTGCCGAAATGATAGAACTCACCGCCTGCCAACGGAAGGATGGCGACCTTCAACTGCCGCAGTTCCTCGTCGGCTATCAATGGATCGGTACCCAGCGAACAGCCAAATTCAGAATAAAGGTCGTATTCCCTGAGTTGGGCTTCTTCTACCCCACTCTTTTTCATCAACAGTTTAACTGCCTTGTCGCTCAGCAGCCAGATGCCGATATCCGTCAGATAGAAATGCTCTTTCTGCAGTTCGCCAAGGGTCTGCACCGAGGGTTTCTGCAACATGTGTTTCAGTACGGAAGGTGTCTGACGGCTGCTGACGAATACCCCATGGTTCTTGGCCACTGAAGCATCGAGCCACAAGCCATAACAGACGACATCCGCCTCAGGAATCGGTTGCAGGGGTTGGGTAGCACGTATCAGTACATCGCCACTCACCACCATCGTATGGATCGACCCTGGCGCCATCGCCATGATCTTCTCATAGAGCGGCAGCTGCAGACTCAGCAGATCCTGCGAGAGTCGCTGTCCACGTTCCCAACGGAAGACGGGTATTGGTGTCAGGATCTTTCCCGATGGTGCATAAGCCGGCAAGCGACGACTCTGTCCGCCTGCATGCAACAGGATACGTTTCTCTGCCGAGAGCCAAGTCGATATATCCTCGGCACCATCAGCCTGACAACATGCCTGAAGCAGCCACGTGGTTCCTCCGCCACTACCCAACTTATGACCAATCGGGTCGTTGGTACAGAAGAACTCCTCACGGCTCAGACCTGTGACATCATGGAAACTGCCTACAAGGTTAGGCGGCAGGGACAGCAGTTTTCTCATCTTGCCAACTTCTTACGGTTCTTATATTCTAGGAAAATGGTTCCGAGCAAGGTCAGTATCAGCAGAACGATAGCCACATAGGCAATAGTCTCCGTGGTACTGACGGATTTCGGGAAGAACGACAATTCCACCTGATGCTTGCCTGGCTGAATCTGGATGGCACGCAACAGATAGTCTACACGACCCAGTTCCACAGGTTGACCATCGACGGTAGCCGTCCATTCCGGATAATATATCTCCGAGAATACCAGCACGCCACCCTTTCCTGAGTTCACATCATACGTCAGACGGTTAGGCTCATACGAGGTAATCGTCACCACGCTGGCAGTATCCTGTTCGACGGCTTCACCCAGTTGTGCCTTGAACTTCACGTCGGCAACGGCCTGATGGCGCAGGTCGATCTTGCCCACTGCCGCCATCTCCTCGTTGGCATTGTTCACATAGTCGAGCTTGTCTACGAACCAGGCATTGCCATAAGCATAGGGATTCTGGATGGGAACCGTCTGTCCGCCTTCCAATGGGAAGATGAAGTAGCGTGTATTGAGCATGTTCAATACCGGACAGATGCTGTCGCCATTCACCTGTGTCATATCTCCTGCAGCCTCGGATACAGCCCCGAAAAGTGCCTGCATCTCGGGATTGATATACTGTTCTATCATCTCCTGATAGCGGCGCAGTTTGGCAGCATGATAGCCGCCGATACTCTTATGATAGTAACTCGTTTCGTTCTCGTTGAAGGTGTTTGAGGCGAGGTTCAGCACACGGTAGTCGAGGGCCTGGTCACGCAGGATCAGTTCGTCCGTCTGTGTCTTCTGCTGGGGCGCCTCACGCTCACTCTTCGGCACGAACATCTCGTCGTTCAGGTAACGCTTGTTAACTTGCCACAGATCGATGAGGCAGAGCAGCAGGATACCTGCTACCGTATATTCTGCCTTCAACTTGCCATATCTAAACAACAGCAAGAAGGCTGTACCAATCACAATAATCCAGAATGTACGCCAGCAATCGGCAGTAAAGACAGCCTGGCGCATCTCCGTGAGATTCGCAATCAAGGGTTGGATATGCTCTGCGGGCAGTGACTGGAGGGCATGCATCTCACTAGTCGAGATAAAGCCTGCGAAGAAAGCTGTCGGCATCAGGGCGAAGAGCAGGGCGACACCTGCCGTCAGGGCGAAACTTACATAGAGATATTTCGCCTTTTCCTTGAGCACCTCAGGCTCGTCGAAGATTTTCTTCAGGGCAAGCATAGCCAACAGCGGTATCGTGAATTCCGCAATCACGAGGATAGAGGCAACGGTACGGAACTTGTCGTACATCGGTACATAGTCGAGGAAGAAGTCGGTAAAACCCATGAAGTTCTTACCCCATGACAGGAGGATAGACAGAACCGTTGCAGCCAGCAAGGCCCACTTCATAGGACCTTTCACGATAAACAGGCCAAGAATGAAGAGCATCACCACGAAGGCTCCGACATAGACGGGGCCCGATGTTCCAGGCTGTTCACCCCAGTACTGACCTATCTGCTGGTAGATGCTCACGTAGTTCTCGTCGGCATGCTTCATCGCCGTTTCGTTCTGGCTCAGCGGCATTGAGGCACCACCCTTGGTATTCGGAATCAGCAAGGTCCATGTCTCACCGATGCCGTAACTCCATTGGGTGATATAGTCGCGCTCCAGTCCGCTACTGGTCTGATTGGCATTATTGGCCTTCACCAGTTCACTCTTGCCACGCATCGACTCCTTACTGTACTGCCATGTGTGGTAGAGGTTCGACAGATTGACGCATACACCGATGGCAGCACCCGCGATACAGACAGCCGTAGCCTTCAGGAAACGGGCCATCTGCTGCTGACGGATAGCCTCCACGAGCCAAGCTATCACCATGAACAGAATGACAAACAGATAATAATAGGTCATCTGCACATGGTTCGCGTTGATCTCAAAGGCCGAGAATACAGCTGTCAGCAACAATCCCCACAGGTACTTTCCCCGATAGGCCAATACGATACCCGCAATCATCGGCGGCAGATAAGCCAGGGCCCACACCTTCCAGATATGGCCTGCGGCAATAATAATAAGGAAATAGGTGGAGAAAGCCCAGATGATACTGCCCAAGGCAGCCAGATGCTGACGGAAGTCGAAGGCTCTCAGCAGGATGTAGAAGCCCAGCAGATAGGCGAAGACGAACCACACATTTTCGGGCAACCACAGGTGATAGGCATAAATCGCCTTTGTCAGCAAATCGGTAGAGCCATACGATGGTGCCATCTGGTAGGTAGGCATTCCGCCGAAGAGGGCATTCGTCCAACGGCTGCGTTCACCCGTTTTCTGCAGATATTCGATACCTTCTTGTCCTGCGCCGCGCCCCGCAGAAGCATCGTGACGGTAGAGAATACGCCCTTCGATGTCGGCAGGGAAGAAATAGGCGAAAGCCAAAACCACGAACAGCAACACTGCCAGCACGTCAGGCAGACATTTTTTTATGGACGATTGAATATTGAACATTGAATATCAATTTTTATTGTTTCTGTGTGCAAAAGTATAAAAAATCTGTGTAATCTGTGTAATCCGTACCTAAAATTTTGTACCTTTGCAGCAAAAATATGGAAGAAACGATTATTACCAGCGTTCAGAATGCCCGCATCAAGCATGTCGTTGCCCTTCAGCAGAAATCTTCACTCCGACGGGAGGAAGGTCTCTTTGTGGTGGAAGGCCAGCGCGAGATAGAGCACTGCATTGCCTGTGGCTACGAGATTCAGGAGCTGTTTGTCCTAGACAGCCTCAATTACACGGGGAGCATCACTCCCACCCTCGTATCGCACCAGGTCTACGAGAAGATGGCTTATCGCGAGAGTACGGAGGGCATCATTGCCGTCGCCAAGGCCAAAGACCACTCCCTCGCCACGCTAAACGCTTCACTCTTCACTCCTAACGCATCACCAACTCCGCTGATTGTGGTGCTTGAGAGCGTAGAGAAGCCAGGCAACCTGGGCGCCATCCTGCGCACAGCCGAGGCTGCGGGAGTGGACGCCGTTATCGTCTGCGACCCGTTGACGGATCTCTATAACCCTAACCTGATCCGTGCCAGCATCGGCGGTGTGTTCAGCGTACCAGTGGCCGTTTGCGATTCCAAGGCATGTATCGCCTTCCTCAAGGAGCACAAGATCCGCATCCTTACGGCTCAGCTGCAGGACTCCTACGACTATTACGACTACAACATGCTGGGCGCAACTGCCATCGTGATGGGTACGGAGTCGACAGGACTTACCGATCAGTGGCGCGAGGCTGCCGATGTGCATATCCGCATTCCCATGTTGGGTCGTCTCGACTCGCTGAATGTCAGCGTGAGTGCTGCCATCCTGATGTACGAGGCCGTGCGCCAACGCCATCAGACCTACAAGAAAGCAACTATGTAAATCGTCAAATAAACAATTGTTGAATATGAAAATCGGAATAATCGTAGCGATGGATAAGGAGTTTGATCAGCTCCAGTCTCTTTTCTCTTCTGAGGATGTCATTATCCAGAAAAGCGGCATAGGCAAGGTGAATGCCGCCTTGCAGACGGCCAAGATGATCAGTGAGTATCACCCCGATGCCATCATCTCCTCAGGCTGTGCCGGTGGTAATGGTGACGACATCAATGTGCAGGATGTGGTAGTGAGCAGCCAGCTTGCCTATCATGATGTCTATTGCGGAGAAGCGATAGGCAAATGTGTCTACGGACAAGTGCAAGGTCTCCCTCCTCGTTTTGAGGTCGACAAGAATCTGCTCTTGAAAGCCTTTAATCTCAACAAGCATCTCAAGGATATCAGCGTACACCCAGGCCTCATCGTCACAGGCGACTGGTTTGTAGACACCAAGGAGAAGATGCGTGAGATTATAAAGCATTTCCCCGAGGCTAGGGCGGTAGATATGGAGTCGGCAGCCATCGCGCACACGTGTTATATATATAAGGTGCCGTTTATCTCCTTCCGCGTGATCAGCGACATTCCCCTGCGCGACACCAATGCCGCGATGTACCACAATTTCTGGGACACCATCGCCGAGAACTCATTCCAAGTCACCAAGACATTCATCGAAAGTTTATAATATGGAAGTCATACAAAGTTTCACCATCGATCACACCCACCTGAAGCCAGGCATCTATGTCTCACGCGAAGATGAAGGCTTCACCACCTTCGACCTGCGTATCACCGAACCCAACAAGGAGCCTGCCGTTGCCCCGGCCGCCATGCACAGCCTGGAGCACCTGATGGCTACCTGGTTCCGCAACTCCGAGGCGAAGGATGATGTGGTCTATGTGGGTCCTATGGGTTGTCTCACGGGCATGTATATCATCATGAAAGACCAAGGTCCTTCAGCCGAAGGTCAGAAGTCCGGCACTTATACCGTCGATGACATGCGCCGCCTCACCATTGCGTGTCTCCAGTGGATCCTCACCCAAGACGAGGTGCCCGCCACACGGCCTGAGGCCTGCGGCAACTACCTGCTCCACGACCTGCCCATGTGTAAGTGGGAGGCTGCCCGCTATCTCGACCGCCTGCAGCACGATTTCCACTGCGAATACACCAAGCTACAGATCACGCTCGACGACGGCAAGGTCTTCGCTGATGCCTAAATAATAATCCCCGGTCACGTGGCTGGGGATTATTATTTAGGCAAAATAGGGGCTGTTAAACTGTGACAGTTTATCTGGCAATGTACTATTTTATCCGTTTCACCTTATATCTACCCTTATTATTTCTACTAATTGAAAAAGAATACAAAGTATCCATACCACTCCAATCCCTGAACACTAATAATCCAGAATCTTCGTTGTTCATTGATGAGTCGCAAATACAACTGATGTCTGGAGCGTAGTAGGCTGCCTTCTCCAAAAGCTTAAATAAGAACTTCTCTCCAGGATTGTCCCCCTTATATTCGTCTCCTCCATGGCTCTCTCTGTATGCCTGTTCAAGTGCCATATCGCGGAGTGCTTTCTTCAACTCCTTCTGGGGATATTTATCCAGTTTTCCTCCGGCAAATAGATCTAGCATGACTACGGCATTCCAAACGTCCAGAGAGTCGTTCCTTGTATCTGAGTGCGTCCATATCTCGGCTCCTTTATTCTTGCAAAGCGATTGGAAATAGCCCCAGACTCCAGAGTTACCTTCCATCACAGAGTCTTTTTGAATCATAAGTCCAATCATATCGCGTCTAACTATCTCACTGATGATTCCTTCTATGGCTGCCCCACACATTTTCTCTGTATCTGTGGTCGGACCAATCTTCATCAGAGCAACGAATATTTCATACTTACTGAATTCTTCAGGGAAAAGGCAGCATGCTTCGCTTATGATAGTATCACTGCCTATCATCTTATTGCGGTAATAAACGGGAATGTCATCATAGATTCCTGTCAACGCGGTCTTTCCGAACTGATTCGAGGAGATGTAATTCGTCAACCCCTTCTCAATGATTCCTCTATAAGAGTCTGTGCCAGTATCTGTGAATTCTCCTCTTTTGACGAGAGAAGTATGCGCCACAATCCTAATAGATTTTGCTTCGGTGACGTATGCAACGCCCTTAAAGCAGCTATTCCCCCATAGCTCTTGATAGACAAGACTATCGACTGCTTCGCTGAACTCCTGATGCTGATGCACAATGGGTATCGTGTCGCTGGCATCGGACTGATATGAAGAACTTTTCTGTCCACAACTGTACAGGGCGACCAACGCTGGCAAAAGTGCTAATACTAATTTTTTCATTCTGATTCCTTTCTTAAATTTAATTCTTTAATAATCTCCTTACGCTCCCTAAATACATCTTCTGGAATCGGAGATGTCCCATTCTTCTCTGTCCAGTATTTGTATAGTGCATTCAGCACTCTCATGATTTTGGCCGTATTCATTCCTTTCACTTTCAGATAGCCTCTGAGGGCTGGCGGATCCATACCCTTGTCTGCCGCATAGAACATCCAATAGGAACAGAGGGCGATGTCTGTACGATGCAGCCCCTGGGCACAGGCGATGTAGAACCTGCCCTCGTCTATGAGCCTGCACAATTCAGGAAAGAGTTCTGCCATTCTTGCGATTCTCTCTTCTTCGTATGCTACAGGGTAATGGAAATAGCCAACACCGCCTTTCTTGCACAGGTCTTGGTAGAAGCTTGACTTATAGTCAGCCCTTAAGTCTATCACCTGTCGGATTCCTCCCTCCACCATTTTCGACCATACCGGTAGTTGACGTTGTGATGAGAGTGTCCGTCCACGGAAACCACCATAGACAGGAGCCAGATCAGGAATCTTGGTAGACAGAATCAATTCGACATCCAGACTGTCTGATCGTTCTGACTCCTTGACAGAGAACTGCTTCAATGCCTTAGCCTCCGCAGCTTTCCGCTTTGCTTCGGTAGCGCGGACGTCTTTGCTGACATGCCAGTCATCGCAATAAAGACATTTATAGACCACGAACTCAGCACCATATTTCTTTTTCATGTCGTTAGCTGCTTTCTGCGCTTCCTCCCGAGTATGGTATTCTATCTTTTCCTTATTGTCAGTCCGTCTCAGATGGGAATATACGGTAAAAGCACCCCAAGCTGTACGGTGAACAAATAGTCGTTCAAACCATCCTGGGTGACTCAGCTGGTCTTTCAGCCAATACCAGATATATTTAGTCTTTAGTTCCATCATGCTATGTTGTTCTACTTTGTTATAAAGTGAAATCTTTAACTATTGACGATTCGATTACAGTCAATAGTTTGGCGAATATCCTTTTCAAGTCTTTATACCTGTTCAGTCGTTCAGTATATTCTCCAGGTATGGCATCAAAGCCGAAGCGGGCTCCAAGGACTGCACCGGCAGGAGCACCATTGGAATCGGCATCGCCACCTTCGTTGACAACGGCAACTAACCCTTCTGTGAAATCCGTGGGATGCCATAGTGCCCAAAGAGCAGCCCCCATCGCTTTCAGCGTGTACCCTTGTTTCGCTTTATCGCCAAGTGTCAGGCGAGATATGTCAGGGTCGGAAGCCCGTTGCACGTAATACTCTATGCTCTCGTCATACTTCCTGCCCAACTGTATCACCTCGTCGGGTGTCATCGTGTGGTCGTGGTAGATAAGTTGGTGTATCACCATAGAGACTATGACAGACGAGCCAACACATCGGGGGTCATAATGTGTGAGCCTACATACGTCAGCAGCCATCTCTTCTATGTCGCCGTTGAGACAACCTATCACCGAAGTCCTCATCACACCGCCATTACCAGCGGCATCGCGGTTCTCTTCTTCCCATGTTGTCCGTGATACGCCCAATGGATCTAGCCTATATAGTGGATTGGACAGCACCCTGGAAGTTAGCAGACCACAGTCTTTCGGCCCATACTCATACCATCTGCGGAAGAACTGGGCAATGCCCATCAGGTCATATTTCCCTTCTTTGTTCAATGAATACACGATACTCTCCATCATCTCCGTATCGTCAGTATAGTCACCGGGCTTGAACCCGCGAGATATGTTGTATCTTATATCGTCATAATGACGTAACCCATTAGGGTATCTCTTCAATACACTCTCTTTGTCGAGGAACTCAGCCCCCATACCCAGTGCATCACATGCTGCCTGCCCGAAAAGACAGCCAAGTATCTTGTTCTCCTTTCTCTTATCCATGACTCACGCTCCCTATATTTGATTCTTTATATCTTTGACCCGATGCAATGGCGTTGCAGCCATAACTTAAGCAGTTCCTGCTTTCTACCACGTTCGGCTATACCTTTATTGATATAGTGATCAATACTCCTTATTTGCTTATTATCTTCTGCTGACATGGGTATTAAAAATTGCTATTCTTTTACCCTTTAATGCAGAATAATGGCAAAGGTAACCCACTCCCAAAACGGCTTAACAACTATTAAGATTATTCTATCAATTTACTTAACCTGATGGCCTGCTCCTTGTGTGACCCCTCCTTTTTTATAAATTCTTTCAGCAACTCACGGCATTCTCCCTCTCGATTCACTTTTGCCAATATAAGGATTCTTGCCCACTCAGCATCATAATCGTCATCGTCATCTACAAAGAGATCCAAATGATTCATAAGCGAATCTGCATTCGAACCTTCTAATGACAAACGCTCCATTCCAAACTCTTTCAGTCCAGAATCTATCACTATAGAAAGCTCTGATGCCCCATTACCTTCCCTTTCTTCTTCCTCAACAATGAATGGGAAGTCTTTTAGAGAAACTTTTTTCCCAGTTTCCGCCAGCACCAACCTCTTATCTGCCTGTGGGTCGGCCTTCTGAATAGCCTTGCCTTTTGCTTCTGCTTTTTTGAGGTCCGTGTATGCCAACTGGCGGTCCTTCTCCTTCGATTTGAGTACTGTAGATAAAGTATCCGTGCCTATTGAGTTGGGTGGTTCCTGAGTATGTGCAACATTCTTATCAGATTCCAGCGGTTCATCCTTCGGAGCAGGTGTGATTACAAATACTAATAGGAGTATCGCAGCAGCAACCAGTGCCACATACGAAAGCCGTCTAACAACAGACTTATGACCATCACGTTGCCATTTCTTCATTTGCTCAGCCTTCTTTCCATGTTCAATGATACCTCTTAGGATAATATCATCGATCTCGCTATGTAAATCCTTTTCTTGCATAAGTTTCAGGGCATTAAGTGATATTGAACAAACAACGTAGTGACTTTCTTTCTCAACGTATTCAGGCATTTGCTCTTGCCCGATTTCAGAGCATCTTTCGAAGAATACTGGCTTAACTCTTCCAGCATCGCATCCAAATTCTTCTCTTCATAATAGAACATGGTGAGCAGTTTCCTACAGCCCTTAGGCATTTGGGCAAGACAATCCATTACGATCTCGATCTTGAGGTTGTAACTGTCATCCTCATTGCCTATGACTTCTTCAAGCACATTGGAAACATAATTTGCATTATCATCCAAACCAAAGTTCTGGTTCCCTCTTGCATACTCGCGGTATTTGTTCTTAGCTATGGCCAATAGGAAGGTTGCCAAACTGCATGTTAATTGTCTGACATTTCCGAGGCGATCTCTCCTGAATACCTTACTGTCTTCTGTATTGATTCTATGATGCTCTATTTCACTCCAGAGCGTAATAAAAGACTCCTGAAATACTTCATCCTCCATTTCGTCAGCAAAGAATACTGCCCTAAAATGTTCTTTGAAGTATTTCCTGGAATCCAGAAAGAACGCCTTGGTGATGCGTTCGTCTCTCTTCTGCACTCCGATGATATAATCTACATCGGAATACACCTTTTTAAATATAGCCATACAATCCGTCGCCTTTAATGTAAATCGGATATCAAGTGCAAAGTTACGGAAAATTCGCCAGACAAAAGAATTATCTGGCGAATTCTTGTTATCGAACACGAATTAGAACATCACGGCTAACGTCAGCATAAGGTTCTTGTCCTGATATACTTTATAGTTGTCGCTCTCAGACATATTCAAGAGACCCTTCGACATGGTGAAGCCTAATTGTATATGACGGGCAACACGCAGACCACCGCCAAACTCATAAGAGAGATTGAAACTCTTCCACCCATGACAGAGATTAGGGTTATCATAGATGTCGCTTCCTGACATTGAAATCGTTTCAAAGTCAGCAGTCTCATTATATATTTCATAATTACCTCCGAGACCTATATCCGCAGCCAGACCACCATAGGCGAAGAGTTGAAAGTCTTTGGAGAAATTCGCCCGATATTCCAGTCTGACAGGAATATACAAGGCGTGTTCAGACTGGGTGTATTTCAAATGGTCTCTTCCTTTATAGTTTGACCCCCGAGTCCGCTGCACAGGATGATTCTCGCCACTGATATTTGAGGCTGGTTTATCTGTCTGGCTGCTTTCATCCTTCTTCCATGGCTCATCCTTGGTATAATAATACTCGTAGAAGATTCCTATGAACAAGCCTAAACCGTATTTGAACTGTGGCTCGGCAACAAGACCTGCCTGAATGCCCTGCACCTGTTTGGAGTCTTGCCAATGCCCCAATTTCGTAGTCTGGCCACCACTCTCTATCCGCCACTGCTTTGACACATAACCAACAGACAGCCCCACGGGTTCATACTCCTTTGCACCATTGAACCCGTCTATGTTCCAGGGTTTAAATTTATCTTTCACCTGAGATCTACTGACGCCAGTCTGGCTCGTTGCTTGGGATGGAAATGTAGTTGTAGTACTACCCTGATTGGTTGCTTTTCCAGAAGAGTTCGTTCTGTTACTGTAGCTTCTGTTACTATTGCTCGAGGTTCCATCAATTCCGAAAAATCCGGGCTTATTCATCTTTTGCTCCATGAGTTTTATCATCTCCCTACATTTGGACGCGGTTTGAGAGTCTTGTAGGGTATAAGTATAGCCTTGAATGGTGATACTCTTTATGTCATATGTACAAAATGTCTTGAAATCATTTCTCACATTTCCTTCAATAATTACTGTACTCCACATCATTCCTCCTTTTATAACAGCATCCCCATACCCTTCTTTTATATTCCTATTAATAGATAAATCAATATGATATTTTTTGTTACTATTTTTAAAGGCTAATACACAATTCTCAATTGTAACCTCTTTAGTGCTTCTGAGCAAATTGTACAATTTATCTTTACCATCTAAGGCTGATGTTAAAAAATCAAAACCAAACTGAATAAATTGTTTATTGGGGTAATATACAAGTGTCAAACGATGTACACCATACGTATCTTTATAATTCAATAGGCTTGTTTTTTCATTACAATAGACAAAATGCGCTTTCAAACTAGAATCATAATCATACTCCAATCTGTCAATGGTCTTCTTGGGGGAAGGTTTGTAAGCTTTTTGTTCCATCGAATGCATTCCAAAAGTCAAAAGATCTAATAAATAGTCGGATCCAGTTTGTGCACAAATATTAATGGAAAAAGCAAAAAGTGCCGTAAAAAGCAGAATACTTTTTTTCAAATACCTTTTCATAATTTATAATTTTAAATTGATTATACCTCTACTGCCCTATTTTTACCTTCTTCAAAATCATACGAATCGAAAACATCTTTATCATAAAAACAGATTTGGATATCAGGAAACACTATGGCCATCGCCATGATAATAATTCTTTTCATACAATAATCTTTTAGTTTATACTCGTATTGTTCATTACTTAATGCAACAAATTGAAAAAAGTAACCCTAAAAGTTCTTATAAATAATAACTCTATTATACTTGGGACTTTGCTTTTTCCAATTATTTTATTTTTTTTAAGTTTTGCTGTGAGTAGAGTGTATCGAGAAGATCGGTATTGTCTTGGATTACTATTGTGTCTTCTCCATTTTCCTGTTCATAAGGTGGTAGCTTTCCGTTGTTACTTGTATTGGATTCTTTATTTATCCATTGCATTTTAACTTTGTCACATCCTTTAAATGCAGTATTACTGATTCTTTGGCCCTTATAAGCTTTAACGCTTCTCAATGAATAGCACCCAAGAAAAGCGCCGTTATCAACTTTTGCATTATGAGGTAGATTAATTGTTTCAAGTGAGATACATCCCTTAAAAGCGAGAGGCCCTATTAGTTTTAGATTTTCTGGTAGGATCACAGAGTTTAGAGCTGTACAATCTTGAAACGTTCCATGAAACAAACATTCTACACTATTCGGAATAGCAATAGAAGTAAGGGATGTACACCCAGCAAAGGCTTTCCACATTGAGACTAAAGTATTTGGTAATCTTACATAATTGAGAGATGTACATCCAATAAATGTATCATTAAGTTTCTTTATTCCATCGGGTAAATATACAGAGACAAGGTAATGACAGTTTGAGAAAGCTTCTGAATGTATTTCTTTCAATCCATCAGGGAGTCTTACTTTTGTTAAATTAGTATTTTGGAAAGCACGACTTTCAATAAGTCTAACACTTGAAGGGAAATTAATTGACTTCAGAGGACAATCACGAAATGCTCCATACAAGATTGCAACCAGGCCATCAGACAGAGAGACTTTCGTTAATGAACTACAATTCATGAAAGCTTCTGAACCAATTATCTTTATAGAACTCGGAATAACAACGCTATTCAAGGATTTACATGCCAAAAAGGCACATTTCCCAATTTCGGTCACATTATAGATTTTCCCGCCATATGATACAGTTGACGGAATAACAACTTTTCCTTTATATGCCTTTTTTAAATCACCTTCAGAAGTAACAATAACTTCTGTATTACTCTTTATTGCGTAAAATATGCCATTGGACTTAAAGTCATAATGAGATGAAGCGTTTACATGCCCCATTTGTAAAAAAAGGAATATTATGAGGCATGATATATCTTTATTTATTCCTAAATATAAATTCTTTTTCATTTTCGACATTTTTATGAAGAACTATGATTGATTATATTCAATTAATAGCGTCAAGTAAAATGAAAGCAGCCCACATTTTGGGGTCCTGATATTTTTTCACCTTCTTTTTCGCTTTTTTATTATCTGTTTCAACTTGAGAAGTTTGACGAGTACTCAATTTTTCCAAAACACTGCTTTTGTCGTTTTGTTCTTCTATTTCTACTTCGTATTCCCTAACAAACTTTTGCGCACTCCTAAGAGACTCATATTTACTTAAACCAGAAGTCAGATTCTTGTAGAACTGGGTCATTAACAGGCGAGTTGCTTCATCATTCACTTTCCAAAGGCTCATCAGCAGCGATTTCGCTCCAGCTTTCTTGAACCCGCGCTGCAAACCGAATACGCCCTCGCCAGAGACATCTCCTAAACCCGTCTCACAAGCAGACATCACGACGAGGTCAAGGTCTCTAAAGTCCAATGTGGCTATTTCCTGAGCTGTCAACACGCCATCCTCAACATTCTTTGGCATACTTTTACCCGTAAGGGTCGTATTAGCCCCTGCTAACAGTAGGCCAGACCTCATCATAATTCTTTCCTCATGTTGGACTGTAGATCCTGTATCATCGTTTTGTGGTTTTGCTGCTGGAGAATAGAATCCATGGGTAGCTATGTGCAGTAGGTTTTTCTTCTTTCCAGAAAGAGCCTTGAACGACGCTTCCGTTCCATCTGTTCCAATATATAGGCTATTAGCAACGTGGGCGGCTCTTAGCATCTTGTCAATATCCTCTACCTCTGGCTTTGTCGCAGGCAACTCTTTGGCACCCGAGCGAAGGTCTGTGGTATCAGAAGCAATCCAATAGACATTATCAAGTGACCTGAATGATGGATACTTCTTACTATCATTTACAAGAGTTGTGGTATCAGCATCATATTTGATGCCTCCATATACCGCAGCCTGTGATATTTTTGTATTCTGGGCTGGCTGTAGAATCTGACGGGTGGAAGAAACTCTAAACATATTCCATGCATCAGACACAATGCAATTTTTATCCCAATGAGGCAGATATTCGACCCCAATGTTATAAAGTTCGCCATCAGGGGCAAAGTATATGTTCTTCTTATTCTGTATATAGATGTTCAGGGGTTCCCACAGCAGACGACTCAATTTTGTACTCTTATAATACCCTGCAGACTTGGCTGTGAATAATTCCTTTTCAGAGAAGAGGCTGACCCACTTTGGCGATTGGTCTTCTTTCCTGATGACAAGGGCAGCGTATTTGGAAGTGCCCTCTTTTTGGTCATGCACTTCTACAAATTCTATTGCCACATCCTCAGGGTTCAGATGGGTCTTGACATCCTGCCAAGTTATAGAAAGATTCTTCGTATAGTCCCCATATGCCTTACACTTCTGAAGCAGAACTTTCTCTGTCGTTTCAATAACATGTTCCAAAGAATCTATTGTCTGTGTATCTGCATCCTTGAGTTTATTCAGCCTTGAGCGAGTCGTAAATAGTTTATAGTATTTGTTTAACAACTCTTCATCATTGCTTTCCGCTATCAGATGATTCATTTCTGTTTCCGTGTTCAGCAGCAGTCCCTTGCTTAGCAAAATGCCGTCGTATGCTGTGCAAGCAGACGTTTCCCCCTCACAGATACTGGCCAGAAATGGCAAATCCATTTGGAACCACCGACTATACTGTTGCCAAAACATATTACGCTCTACAGAACCAAGTTGTGAAAAAGTTTTTTTGACCACATCCCTCAGTCCATAAGTAGCCTCCTTGGCATATTGCATGGCAACAGATGCCGAAGTATGTGACTCAATGTTTGCTATCAAAGTCAGTACCCTCAGAATGTCAGGATGATTATCTGGCAAGAGATTTCTTAATACACCCAAAGCCTCATTCAATTCTGCCTTTGCTTCATCAAATTTCCCCAAGGCTCTGTTGCAGGAGGCAATTAATTCGAGTGTATGCTCATATTCAAGTGTGTTTTTACCAACGGTCTCTTGTTGAATCTTCTTTCCTCGTTCAATCCATTCAAGGGCTTTCTCATACTCCTTCATTTCTCTGTAGAATACGCCTCTGTCCCTAAGTGAACTTGCATAGGAAGCTGTTTTTGTCATTCCACGAGCCTCTTTGTCTGCAAGATCCTCATCATTCAGAGATAACGCAAACTCTATCCCTTCTTCTGTACTGCCTAAGCCCTCACCTCCATTTATTTTATCTTCTATATCTCTCCATATTATATCCTCATATTTCTCCCCATTTTGTTCCTCAATCTTCATTAGTTCTTTAGAAATCATAGCGGACTTTCTTTTGTTCCCCAAACTACTGTATGATAGTGCTAAAGAAGAAAGTGCGAGTCCTCGCCACATAGCGGCTTCTGATGAGTTTATCAAGCGCAAAACGTCAAGTACCTTTTCCGCCGTCTCTAAGGATTCTGTATATTGTCCGATACTATGTTGAAAATCACTTAATTTAAGCAGCAACTTTGCGTATTCAAGGTTTATATTTTTTCCTCTTATCTGCAAAGCTTTTTTCAACAACTTCTCACAATCTGTAAAGTAATCAGCACTCATCTCGTATTCTGCCTGTTTCTCCAAAGCCTCAGCATATCCATTACTGTCAGTATCTCCCTTGTTCTCATAGGTGGCTACTATCATCTGAGCAATACGAACCGCTTCACCCCTTTCCTCATATTCTTCATAATCATGTGCAATCCGATATAGTTGTGATATATATTCTGGGGAGTCGGAGCGAAGTTGCTCCTCTTTCATTTTCAATGACTGAAGGACAAATGTCTTTGAATAGTCGTGCTCTCCGGCTCTTTTCATAATGTCCGCCTTTTCGGAAAGCATCTCATTGTATTCTTTACTATCTTTACCTTTCTTTAATTCTGCAATCTGTAGTGCCAGGTCTATACTCTTCACTGCCTTTACATATTCCTTTGTAATCACATAATCATGAGCTACTCGTTTTAAAACAGAGGCATACTCATAGCTGTCCGCACCATACTTTTTCTCGCAGAAAGACAAGCGTTCCTGATTATTTGCATAATCACCTTCTCTATCTTTTGTCAGAAGATAAATCATACCAAGATCTGAAAATGTTCTCTCATACTGGTCACTTAGGTCTCCATAAATCGTTGAATAGTGCTTTTGTTGCCGTTTTATAAAAGGAATTAATGCCTTATAGTCTTCCTTCTCATAATGTATAGTACTAATTGACATCATTGCCATATCATAATTGACAGAAGCCAACGGATCCTGACCATCATCAGCCTTCTCCAAAATGTCCAAGGCCTGAGTCGCATAATGTATGGCTTTCTGGTATTGTTCCTTCCCTATAAAACAGTTGCACAGCAAGTTCAGAAGTTTACCATACTCAACACTTTTACTTCCATATTTCTTTTCTGCCCACATTTTGTACTCTTCTCCACATTTGATTGCAGAATCATAATCCAGAGTAGAATAGTAGTTGTCACAAAGCCAATTTAGTGTTCTATTATATTCTTGACTATCTTCTCCCTTCACCTCTTTATATATCATTTTTGCTGACTCTAGGTACAATATAGAAGAGTCGTTCTTTTCTAATCTAGAATAATAAAATGATATTGATGTAAGAACATCCGCAAAATTTACACTTTGCTTGCCATACTTTCCCTCCAACCATTCCAGCCTTCCTTTCTCTAAAGTTATAGCAGTGCTAAGTTGGTTGTTCTGTGCAAATATGAATGCAGCTGTTGAAACAGCAAAATCGTATTGAGAACTATCTCTGATTCCATATGTCTTATAACAATCAATTCCTCTTTTTGCATAATCCAATGCGGTCTTTGGATTCCCATTAGAATATTCCTTAAGGCTCTGATTGATTAGAGAATCTCCCATTAACATCAAATTGTTTTGTGAATAAAGGAAATTTGTCAAACTAAGAAAAATGATAATTTGAATAAAACATTTCATAATGCAATGCTTTTGGTTGCGATGATAAAATTTACAAAATTCCACATTAGTGGATTATTTTAGGGAGGTGGGCTCTGAAGAAGTCTTTTGGGTTGAGATTACCCAAGTTTTTGATGAATCATCCCATGACTGATTCGTTATGGTATGCCAGCATTTTGAGAAGAAACCTTCTTTAGGATAATTTGCTTTTCGACGTTTCCAATCTTGTTTCCAACTGCTGCGATATTCTTCTGTAATATCACATGTCTCTTTTAATTCTATTGAAAGCTGATATTCACCAGTCCCCCAACAATTCTTGTAATTGCCAGTGGCATCACGATAGCCCATGAATGAGCGGGGAACAATAAAACTTTCTCCGCTAATGGCATAGTTCGAGCTTTTGTTTTCTTTACGAACATATCTAAGAAAACCTTTCGAATCCAGTGAGTCTTGATTTACAGGAATCGTTATAGCAAACTCTCCTAGTTCTTGATCTTTATACAATTGTGTGAGTTCATTTATCCAAGATGAAGTTATTTTTATATTCATAGAGAATACGAAATCTTTCCGTTCTTCAAATGAAAAAGGTATGTCAGAAGATGAATTGGGTAGATTGGAATGGAAAGGGCTTATAATAAGTGTATCTATTGTAAGCTCAAATTTTGAGTGGTCTAGGATGCGATTGATTTTCGAACGGTCTATATGGCATGAAATGTAGAAAACAGTATCTGTTCCTTCCTTACGCAAACAACCTATACCGTCAAAATACAACCCTTTAGGGTCTAGTGCTCCTGAGTATGATTTTTCTTTATAAAAGTTATTAATCCCCTGTACGGTGGTTATCGTTGTCGTGAATACGTTCTCTGCTCTCACAGTCTCTTCCCAATGCTGTTTCAACTGTGCATTACGGGTAAGCAATGATTTTAAGACATCGGTTCCGACAGTTGCTAATGAGCTTGCATATCCTAGACCAATCTTTTTTACTGACTGTATACCCGCATCAAATAAGTCTCCGAGGAGCCCCCTTTCTTCCTCCATTCCGGAATTGATTTCATTGGTCAACTCTTCACTTGTATAAATAAATGCTTCATATCCTTCACTCTGAGCCATTCCAATAGAAGGCAATATACAGAATATAACTATTATTACTTTTCGCATAATCAAAACATATTGTTCTGTAAATAAAGAGATTTCAATATTGCATTATCATCTCTTCTACCTTTTCAATATCTGCTTCTGCATATTTCCCTTTCGCATAAACCAACATCGCAGATTGTCCATTCTGCACTAAAAATACAATCACGTCAGTTACCCGATAGTTGTCATCATCTTCCAGAAACCATATCGACAAGATATTTCCATTATCATCTTTTTCATCTAGTAACTTACTGTAATCACAATTATCTAAGTCCTGTATATTACTATGCAACTTATTTGCTTCTCGAGATGGTAATTTCTCGAAAGAAACTCCTTTTAAACTATTGGCATTCTTGAGAAGAACCTTCATAAAATCCTCTGGCTGTTCATTATACAGTTTCTTTATCTCAGACTTGTTGTAAGTAACATACTCCGCTCCTTTGTATGTCCTCGCTTCTTCAATTATTCTGTCGGCTGACTGAGCGAAGCATACATGGTATGCAAGTAATAACACCGATAACACCATCATTCGTCTCAACTCTAACGAAACATTAATAAGTCTTTCCATAATAATCATTTTTAGGCTGCCTCTTTCTCCCCAATTCGGCGTTAATAATCATTTTAGGTTTGGAAATAAAAAAGACGTGGGAGTTAGTTCCTTCGTGCCTATCCCCGTCTTCAGGCCTTCGCATTGCCCCCATATCAAGGATAAGCAACGCAAGCCAACCCACGCCGAGTAATATTATAGAAACGATATGAACACTTCAGCCTTATATTATATAATAAGGTAAAGCCCCATCGTGGTATAATACTCCCACGCGAACGCTTCGTTGCATTACCTCTGTGAAGTGGATTCAAAGTTGCGAAGTTTGAAGATCACAGACAGTAACGTTAGAAAACGTCCTTTCCCTTTGGCCAGCCCTACAAACAGCTACGTCAGCCTCAGGATTCCATCGATGTTTGTTTTGACCCCGCCTTATCCCTGAATGGACCGGCTTAGTCGACTGCAAATTTAAGAAGATTTCCTGAAACAAGCAAATAAAAAGGAGATTATTTTCATTGCTGTCCAATAAGAAAAACACTATGTGTTTTTGAAGACATATAGTCAGCCACAATTTTGAGAAACATAAACAAACTATGCTATGTGTGCTACTAGTGCAATTCAAGCGAGTGATTATCAATAAGATAAGTTATAGCATAGTTTCTGAAAACTATGCTATAACTGTGCTACAACCCGGCACTATCAAAATTTGACGACTTCTATTTTGCGTATAGGCGCAAGGTCTTTTGTGTAGGCTCGTAAGGTGTTTTGCGCCAAGGCAAAAGGTTTGAAAGCACGGCCTCAGTCCCCGTCCAAATAGGCTCCTACCCTCGCGAATTGCAGCCCTGACCTGCGGTCGAGCCTGCTTGCGCTCGGCAGAGTCGAAGTAGAACTTCGCTCTATCCTCGCTGTATAGAGGCTTTTTTGCGCTGATCGTGGTCGAGGATGACCTTACGCATACGCATCGACTTCGGGGTGACCTCTACAAGTTCGTCCTGCTTGATATACTCAAGGCACTCTTCCAGACTCATCACCGTCTTCGGGATGATACGGGCCTTCTCGTCGGTACCAGAGGCACGCACGTTGGTCAGCTGCTTGGCCTTGCAGACATTCACCACGAGGTCGTTGTCATGGACATGCTCGCCAACCACCTGACCGGCATAGACATCCTCACCGGGATCGATGAAGAACTTACCACGGTCCTGCAACTTGTCGATGGCGTAGGCAAAGGCGTTGCCCGTATCCATCGAGATCATCGAACCGTTGACGCGGCGCTCGATCTCACCCTTATAGGGCTGATACTCCTTGAAGCGGTGGGCCATGATGGCCTCGCCCTGCGAAGCCGTCAGCACATTGGTACGCAGACCGATGATACCACGCGAAGGGATGTCGAACTCGATGTTAACACGCTCACCCTGATTCTCCATCGACGTCATCTCACCCTTGCGGCGCGTCACCATATCGATCATCTTGGAGGAGAACTCCTCGGGCACGTTGATGGTCAGTTCTTCTATCGGCTCGCATTTCTTGCCGTCGATCTCCTTATAGATCACCTGCGGCTGACCCACCTGAAGCTCATAGCCTTCACGGCGCATGGTCTCTACGAGCACCGACAGATGGAGCACACCACGACCGGAGACGACCCACTTGTCGGTGGAGTCCTCGAAGGGCTCTACACGCAGCGCCAGGTTTTTCTCCAGTTCCTTCTCCAGGCGGTCGTTGATATGGCGCGAAGTCACAAACTTACCCTCCTTGCCGAAGAAAGGCGAGTCGTTGATCGTAAAGAGCATCGACATGGTGGGCTCATCGATGGCGATAGGTGCCAGCGGCTCTGGGTTCTCCAGGTCACAGATGGTATCACCGATCTCAAACTTCTCCAATCCGATGACGGCGCAGATGTCACCACAGTCAACAGAGTCCGTGCGCACGTGTCCCATCCCGTCGAATGTATGCAGTTCCTTGATCTTCGTTTTCTCAAGCGAACCGTCGCGATGGGCGATGGTCACCTGCATACCGTCCTTCAGTTGTCCGCGATGCACGCGACCTACTGCGATACGGCCCTGATAGCTCGAATAGTCGAGCGATGTAATCAGCATCTGGGGCGTACCCTCTATCTGCTTCGGGGCAGGAATCACCTCCAGGATCTTATCCAACAGATAAGTGATGTTGCCCGTAGGTGTCTTCCAGTCCTCACCCATCCAGCCATTCTTGGCCGAACCATACACCACGGGGAAGTCAAGCTGATCCTCCGTAGCATTCAGCGAGAACATCAGGTCGAACACCATCTCGTAGACCTCCTCGGGGCGGCAGTTGGGCTTGTCCACCTTGTTCACCACTACGATGGGCTTCAATCCGATCTGCAGTGCCTTCTGCAGCACGAACCTCGTCTGAGGCATCGGCCCTTCAAAGGCATCCACGAGCAGCAGACAGCCGTCGGCCATATTCAGCACACGTTCCACCTCGCCGCCGAAGTCGGAGTGTCCCGGAGTATCTATGATGTTGATCTTAACGCCTTTCCAATTGATGCTGACGTTCTTGGAGAGAATAGTGATTCCACGCTCACGCTCCAAGTCGTTAGCATCGAGTACCTGGTTGCTGAGATTCTGTCCCTCACGGAAGAGATTTCCTGCCAGCATCATCTTGTCCACGAGTGTCGTCTTTCCGTGGTCTACGTGGGCAATAATTGCGATATTTCTTAGACTAGCTAAGCGTTCATTCGAACGATTACTTATATCCTGCATACCTATTTTATTCAAATTCGGCTGCAAAATTACAAAAAATCCGTGTAATCCACGCTTTTTTTCATAAAAACCGTAAATTTTTCACTTTTCATTGTTCACTTTTCACTTTTTTGTTGTACCTTTGCACCCGCATTTCGGAAAATCCGGAGCATCTGACGACGTAAACCGCCCGTGATTAGGCAGGTAGAAGCGTCCGAAAGATGTATTTGCAAACAACATTAATCACATTACAATTATGTATTTAGACAAAGCAAAGAAAGAGGAAATCTTCGGCCAGTATGGCAAGAACGCACAGGACACTGGTTCTGCTGAGGCTCAGATCGCTCTCTTCAGCTATCGCATCTCTCATCTGACAGAGCACCTGAAGAAGAATCACAAGGATCACAACACAGCCCGTTCGCTGACCATGCTCGTAGGTAAGCGCCGCAAGCTGCTGAAGTACCTCTACAATAACGACATCAATCGTTATCGTGCTATTATCAAGGCCCTCGGTCTTCGTAAGTAAGCAAAACAATAAAGCCTCGCTCAACCGCGAGGCTTTTTCTTTTTCGATTCTTGTGATTCGTGCGCGTTATTTCACGATAACCTTTACGTTGTCCTTGCGGATGTTGGTGCAGTTGGTGAATGAGGCATCCTGACGGGCGATAATCGTGATATTCTTCAGATTGATGTTGTCCATCGGCATTTCGGGGAGACCGTTGAACTCCATGGCACGGCCAGCGCCGTTGCAGACAACGTTCTGAATGTCGATGTTGCGGAAGATGGGCGTGGTCTCGTCGACAGGCTTCTTCGTGGTGTTGTCGGGCTTATCACCGTCGGCAATCATCTCGGCCACCGACTTGCCACCATAATACATGTTGAAGGTGATGGCGTCGGTCTTGATGTCCATCATCGAGATGCCGTCGATAAAGATGTTCTCCACGATACCGCCACGACCACGGGTAGACTTGAAGCGCAGGCCAACATCGGTGCCGAGGAACTGGCAGTTCTGCACCTTGAAATTGCGCACGCCGCCACTCATCTCGGATCCTACGACGAAACCGCCGTGACCAGCAAAGACAGTACACCCGCTCACCACGACATTCTCACAGGGCACACCGCGACGGCGGCCATCGGCATCCTTACCGCTCTTGATGCAGATACCGTCATCGCCTGCATCGAACTTGGAATTAAGGATCAGCGCATTCTTGCACGACTCAAGGTCGAGGGCATCGCCGTTCTGGGCATAGCTGGGATTACGGGCCAGCACATTGTCGATGATGATGTTCTCACACATGAGCGGATGGATATTCCACGCGGGAGAGTTCTGGAAGATGACGCCCTGGAGCAGCACGTTCTTGCAGCCGACGAGGCTGATCATGACTGGGCGGAGGAAACGGTGGATGGCCTCAAACTCGGCATCGGTCTTGGCGGTGGGCACATTGAGGTCGGCACCCTCATGTCCCTTAGCATAGCTGGCAGTGGGAGCCCAATAGTCGCCTGGCATCACCACGCTGCCAGGAACAGCCAGCAGCTGTTTCCAATGACTCTCGCTGACCTTGGCCTTCTTGACGGGGCGCCAATACTGACCATTGCCGTCGATGACACCCCGACCTGTGATGGAGATATTCTCAGCACCATTGGCTGACAGCGGTGACTGACAGCGACGGGTGTCGAGCCCCTCGAAGGAGGTCTTGATGATCGGATAGAGCGTCTCGTCAGCGGCAAACTGGATGACGGCACCCATCTCGAGATGGAGGTCAATATTGCTCTTCAGTACGATGGGGCCCGTGAGCCACACGCCAGCAGGCACAATCAGATGACCGCCGCCCTGCTGCGTCAGAGCCTCGACGGCTTTGGCAAAGGCTTCGGTAGAGAGCCTGCTGCCCGTAGCATCAGCCCCGAAATCGCTGAGGCACACTTTTGTGTCTGGAATGGCTGGCGCCTTCAATTCGGGCATGGCGAAGGGCAGATTCTGCGTGTACTTCTTATAAGGGTTCTCACAGTTTCCACAGTGGGAAGCGTGCTGGGCGAAGGCGTTCATCGCGAAGGCGATGAAGACCATCAGAGTGGCTAGTTTTTTCATTTGCATATTGTTTTAGTCATTCATTTGTATTTCTTGTAAGGGGACCATCACGAAATCGCGCTGCTGCATCAACGGATGGGGAATCTTGAGATCGGGTTCATCGATGTGGAGATCGTCGTAGAGCAGAATGTCGATATCGATGGTTCGGTCTTGATAGGTGCCGCCCTTATGGCGGCGCCCCAGTTCACGCTCTATCTGCTGAGTGGCGCGCAACACCCCTCGGGGGGTGCGCCGCGTCTCGCAGAGGATGACACCATTGAGAAAACGATTGACAGACTGAAATCCCCAGGGCTCGGTCTCTATCAACGACGACTGTCGGAGCACTTCCCCCACCCGCTCGCCAATGAGGCGGATGGCTTCGGCTATCAGCTGCCGACGGTCGCCCAGATTACTCCCGAGTCCCAGATATACGTGATGCATCAGTCGTCGAGTATCAGCAGGGCATCGCCATAGCAGCCGAACTTGTACCCGTTCTTGACAGCCTTCTTGTAGGCCTCATAGACCAGGTCGTAGCCACCGAAGGAGCACTGCGTCATCATCATCGTGGACTCGGGATGGTAGAAGTTTGCCACGAGGGCATTGGAAAGGCCGAACTCATAAGGCGGGAACATGAACTTATTGGTCCATCCCTCGTACTCCTTCAGGAGTCCGTCGGTACCCACAGCCGTCTCCGTAGCACGGGCGGTGCTGACACCTACGCAGCAGACACAACGACCTGCCTCCTTGGTCTTATTGACCAGCTCGCAGGCTTCGCGCGGCACGAACATCTGCTCGGATGACATCTTATGCTTGGTGAGGTCTTCCACCTCGATTGGATCAAAGCTGCCCAAGCCGCAATGGAGGGTGATGAAGGCGAAGTTGATGCCTCGGATCTCCATGCGCTTCATCAGTTCGCGGCTGAAATGCAGACCTGTGGCCGGAGCGGTCACCGCACCCTCTTTCTTCGCATAGATCGTCTGGAAATTCTCCATATCCTCCTCAGTGGCGGGGCGACGGTCGATGATATAGCGCGGCAGGGGGGCTGCACCCAAAGCGAAGAGCTCGCGTTTGAACTCGTCGTGAGGACAGTCGTAGAGGAAACGCAGGGTACGTCCGCGGCTGGTGGTATTGTCGATGACCTCAGCCACCATCGGCCCGTCTTCCTCAAAAAACAGTTTATTGCCAATACGGATCTTACGTGCAGGCTCTACCAGTACATCCCACAGACGGAGGTCGGGATTCAACTCGCGCAACAGAAACACCTCAATCTTGGCATCGGTCTTCTCCTTCGTGCCATAAAGACGGGCAGGGAACACCTGGGTGTCGTTGAAGATAAACGTGTCGTCCTCATCGAAATAGTCGATGATATTACGGAAGTCGAGATAGACAGGATTGCCTTCCTTATCCTTGAGTTCCTCGCCATTCTCGTCCTTACGGGTCATCTCGATACGACCACTCTTACGGTGAACGACCATCAGACGGCACTCGTCACGGTGGAAAGTAGGTTCAAGGGCAACCTGCTCTTCTGGTAACTTAAACTTAAACTGTGATAATTTCATTCTATATAATTCTGATTACGTATTTAAATTCTGTTCGAGCCACTGGGGGAAATCATCGAAGGTGAGACAATCCTCCAGACGGACATCGCCCACACGGGTGCGGCAAAGTGCCGTGAGATGAGCACCGCTGCCCAAAGCCTCGCCGATATCGCGGGCCAAAGAGCGGATATAGGTGCCTTTGCCACAGACAACGCGGATGGACAGCTGCATCGTCTCGGGATTGAAATCGACCAGCTGGATATCGTCGATATGGATATCCTTCGGCGCCAGAGCCACCTCCTGCCCCTTACGCGCTAACTCATAAGCCCTGTCGCCAGCCACCATGCAGGCGGAATAGACTGGCGGCACCTGTTTGATATCACCAACAAACTGCGGGAGCGTCTGCTCAATCAGTTCGCGAGTGATATGGCTGGTGGGATAATGCTCGTCGACGGCATGCTCCAAGTCGAAGCTGGGCGTAGTGGCACCAAGCTGAAGGGTGGCGGTGTACTCCTTCGTATGAAGCTGCAGCCGCTCAATCTGTTTGGTAGCCTTACCTGTACAGAGGATCAGGACACCAGTGGCCAAGGGATCAAGGGTGCCTGCATGACCTATCTTCACCCGCTTGACGCCCAGTCGCTTCGAGAGGACGTAACGGATATGGGCCAGCGCACCGAAGCTTGTCATCCGGTAGGGCTTGTTGATATAGATATATGCGCCTTGCTGGAAATCCATTAGTCAACCATTGCTAGTGAATGACCCGTCAGCAGCAGTATGATAATGATGCTGCCCACGATGATGCGATAGATACCAAAGGCCTTAAAGCCGTATTTGGTCAGGTAGCCCACAAACCACTTCATGGCTAACAGGGCAACCACGAAGGCCACCACGCAACCGAAGATGAGCATGGTGATATTATGGGGCGTAGCCCACGACGCGTCTTCCTTCATCAGGTCGAGCAGGTCGAGAAGCGTTGCACCAGCCATCGTCGGTACGGCCAGGAAGAAAGAGAACTCTGCAGCGCGCTTGCGCGTCAGTCCCTGGGCCATGCCACCCACGATGGTTGCCATCGAACGTGATACGCCGGGAATGACTGAGATACACTGGAACAAGCCGATCTTAAATGCACGGAGCTCATTCACCTTGTTATTTTCGCTGCCTTTGTTAAAGAGTTTATCGCAGTACAACATAAAGATACCACCCACTACCAGCATGACGGCCACCACCTCGACACTGTCGAGCAGCCAGTCGAGCAGACCAGACTTCTTGGCAGCCAGACCGATGACAATGGCAGGCAGCACACCGACGATGAGCAGCCAGTAGAAGTGGTACTTATGCTTCAGCTTCTGCCAGAACGAACTGCCGGCAGGCGCCGGAGAATAGTCGAACCGGAAGAAGTTCTTCCAATAGAGGCACACCACCGAAAGGATAGCTCCAAACTGGATGATAAACGTGAAAGCATGCACAAAGGGGTCTCCCTGAGGCACGCCCAGCAGATTCTGGGCAATAATCATATGACCAGTCGAAGATACAGGCAGGAATTCCGTCAGTCCCTCGACGATAGCCACAATAAGGGTTTCAATCCAATCCATAATACAATCTTAATCCTTTGGTTTGCGGATGATGGCATAAATCATAGATACAAAGCCGAAGAGGCACACGATTGGCGCCACCTTCGTACGACGGACACTGAATATATCGGGCTCGAAAGACGTGTCTGTCGAATTAGGACCTACCATCAACAGAAAACCGACAATGACGATAACCATTCCTATACCAAGTAGGATGAAATTCATCTTGTCGAATGCAAAATTTCTTTTATCCATAAAACTTCACTTTTTACTCTTCACTAAATCTTATACAATTCGCCTGGCGTCATACGCAGGAACTTGTTGACTGAAATGTAGCAGCAGATACTCGTGAGTATCACACCAAACAGCAACACAGCCACCCCCGTTATCGCCAGTTCGCGCCACGTGATGATGGTCATCAGATTGGGCTCATAGTAATAAAGCCCATACACACAGGCTCCCAGCACAGCGATGGCGATGATGGCAGCCACGATGCCGACAACCAGCCCCTGGCGCATGAAAGGACGGCGGATAAAGCCCCACGAGGCACCCACCAGCTTCATCGTGTGGATGATAAAACGACGGGAATAGACATTCAGCCGCACCGTATTGCTGATCAGCGTGAACGAAACAAACGTGAGCAGCGAGGCTATCACCAGCAGCAGGATGTTCATCTTGGCCAGATTACGATTCACGCTGTCCATCAGATCCACCTGATAAGCCACATCGTTAACCTTCGGATTCTTCCGCAGTTCCTTGGCTATCCACCTGAGGGAGTCGCGGTTGGCATAGTCGGACTTCAGCTGCAGTTCGAGCGTGGCCGAGAAAGGATTCATACCCAGGAACTCCGAAGGATCGGATCCCATGGCTTCAGACTGTTCCTTCAATGCCTGTTCACGACTGATGTAATCGATGTTTCGGGAATAAGGTCTGTGGTAGAGGTCGCGACACAACAGTTTTGCATCGTTGACACTGACTTCATCATTCAGCATCACCGTTACCGTCAGATTCTCCTTGACCCATTGCGAGAGATTGTGGGAGGTAAGCACCGAGAATACCACCATGCCCAACAATACCAAGACCATCGAAGTGCTGATGCAAAGCGTCATCCACTGCACACCTCGACGGCTGCCAGTCTTTTTTTTGCGTTTTCTCATTAGTTTTACGTACGTAATCTTTGAATTCGGCTGCAAAGATACTATATTTTTTTTGCAAATCCAAAAAAAATCGTAACTTTGCGCCCTGTTATGAGTACAATTATCTATCCATCGCCTATCTTCGGCCCTGTTCATAGCCGCAGACTAGGCATTTCGCTGGGCATCAACCTGCTGCCTGCCGACGGCAAGGTATGCTCCTTCGACTGTATCTATTGTGAATGTGGCTTTAACGAAGACCACCGCCCGTCGCTCCCCCTCCCCACCCGTGAGGAGGTGGCAGAGAAACTGGAACAGAAACTGCAGGCAATGGTCGAGGAGCAGCAGTTGCCGGATGTATTGACATTTGCAGGCAATGGCGAGCCCACCTGTCATCCGCATTTCGCAGAAATCATCGCAGACACCATCCGTCTGCGCAATCAGTATTGCCCGAAGGCAAAAGTCAGCGTACTGAGCAACTCGACGATGATTCACCGCCAAGCAGTACACGACGCGCTGATGCTAGTGGACAACAACATCCTGAAACTCGACACCATCGACCCCATATATATAAATAAGGTGGACCACCCTAACGGCACTTACGATGTGAACACCATCATCGAGCGGATGAAGGCTTTCAATGGCCATCTGATCATCCAGACGATGTTTATGCGCGGGGAATGTAACGGGGAGAGCGTCGACAACACAGGTGAGGCATACGTTGCTCCCTGGCTGGAGGCCGTCAAGGACATCAAGCCCCGGCAGGTGATGATCTACACCATCGACCGCGAGACGCCCACCCAAGGTCTGCTCAAGGCCACCCACGAACAACTCGACCAAATACGCGACCGCGTCATCGCTGCCGGCATTCCCTGCACGGCCAGTTATTAACCAATAATCCCTGCCAGTTGGCAGGGATTATTGGTTTACTTACACATGATGCCGCGCTTCGTACCTTCCAGGAACTTGATGATGTTCTGAATCTCAGGGCCATCGGGCACCTGATCCTTGATCTGATTGATTACATCGAACACACTCGTCTTTCCGTGGAAGAGCAGACGGTAGGCATTGGCGATATGCTTCTGTACCTTCTCGTCGATTTCCGCTAACTTCATCACCGTAGAGTTAGGTCCACCGTAAGCCATCGGGTTACCACCGGCAATGACGTAAGGAGGCACATCGTGAGAGAAGGCGCAACCAGCCTGGATCAGCGAGAGGTCGCCTGCACGGGTATTGGCATTCTGGATGGCGCCACTGGAGAAGATGACGCCATTGCCGATCTCGCAGTCGCCTGCAATCTTCGTACCATAGCCAAACACGCAGTTATTGCCGATCACCACATCGTGGCTGATATGAGTTCCTTCGAGCAGGAAGTTCTCGTTGCCGATCTTGGTGACGCCATCACGGTTGGTACCACGGTTGATGACTACATTCTCGCGGATGACGTTGTTGTCGCCAATCTCCACATACGACTTGGCTCCACGGAAATTGAAATCCTGCGGCAGCGCAGCTATCACACTACCCTGATGGATCTTATTATTCTTTCCTATACGCGACCCGTCGCAGATGCTGACGAAGGGGAAGATGATACAATTGTCGCCGATCACCACATCGTCCTCGATATACACGAAGGGGAATATCTTACAGTTATTGCCTATTTTCGCCTTTGGAGAGATTTCGGCCTTTGGACTGATTTCACTTGCCATAATTCATACGTTTTAGTTTGCACCACCACCAAGGGCCTGGTACAAGTTAACTACTGCTTGCATTTTATTGAACTGATCAGTTACCTCGGCAATCTCAGCATTGAGCAGGTTGCTCTGGGCAGAGATCACCTCAAGATACGTGGTGTTGCTCGATGACTCCATCAGTTTCTTGGTATCCTCCACATTCTTCGTCATGACCTTCACGCGCTTGCCGTCGAGCTCAGCCTTCTCGGCAGAGGCATTATATGACACGAGGGCATTCGACACCTCGTTGCCTGCCTTCAGCACGGCGTTCTGCCAGTTATTGTAAGCTTGCTCATACTGTGCCTTAGCCACCTTCAGACCAGCAACGATCTGTCCATGCTGGAAGATAGGCTGCACCAGCGAGCCTACAGCAGAGAGGAGCCACTTGCCTGGATTGATGACAGCACCGCCTGCGCTATTAGTAAAGGCTGCTGTGGCCGTCACCGTGATGTTGGGATAGAAACGGCTACGGGCCGTCTCCACATTGTAGAAGCACTGTGCCAGTGACATCTCGGCATAATGAACGTCAGCACGATTGTTGAGTAACTGGATACCGACACCTGCTGCCAGTTCTGTAGGCAAGCTCTGGTTTGCAAACGATCCTCGCTGAATCGTCTGTCCCTGCTGGCCAATGAGCAGTGACAGGGCATTCTCACTCTCACGGATCTGACGAAGCAGATCGACCTTCTGCGCCTGAACACTATAGTAGGCAGCTTCAGCACTCTGCACAGCCGTAGAACGATAGCCAACGCGATTCTCGTGCATAAACTGCATCTTCTCCCATGTCTCCTTCGTCAGTTGTTCCATATCGGTGACAATCTCTACCTGACGGTCGAGCATCAGCAGGGTATAATACAGGTTAGCGATACCAGAGATGATATTACACTTCACCACCGTCTGATAGTCCTTCGTGCCGATGAGCTGCATCTGGGCAGAACGCTTGACAGAGAGCAGATTGCCGAAGAGATCGAGATTCCAGCTGGCACTCACAGGAAGTTGATAGGTCTTCGAGGCCTTAGAGCCATCAAAAGAAGCAATCGTTCCCTGTGGCGTGAGGGTGAGAGAGGGCAGGAATGCCAGACGGGCTACCGTCAGGGCAGCCTCCACCTGTTTCACATTCAGAGCGGCATTCAGCAGGTCTGGATTGTTGTCGAGTCCCTGCTGGATGAGTGTCTGCAGCTGAGGATCCGTGAACACGCTGCGCCAAGGCATATTGCCGAACGACGTAGTGTCTGTCACAGCAAGGGTATCCGTCAGAGAAACGGGGTCGCGCACGATACCGTCAGCTTTCACCTCAGGACGCTCATATTTGTTATAGAGTCCGCAACTCGACAGCAGAAGAAGCAAGCCTCCTCCGACTCCCCTCCAAAGGGAGGGGGCGATATGCTTCCACACCTTATTTATCATATTTCTTTTCATATCACCTATTTATTTCTTATTTCTCCAATTCATAATCGACAGGTCTCGCATGCGCATACTGAGCCAACTCAGCTGCTACATCCTCGTTCTCCTCATCCTCGAACTTCAGCGGTGAAATCTTCTCCTGTATAGACTGGAAGATAACAAACAGCGTAGGCACGACGAAGAGCTGGAGGATAGTACCGATGAGCATACCGCCCACGGCTGCAGCACCCAGCGTCTGGTTACCGTTCTTACCTACACCCGAGGCGAACATCATCGGCAACAGACCGATGACCATTGCCAAAGAAGTCATCAGGATAGGACGCAGACGGGCGGCAGCACCCAGCACGGCCGACCATGAGATGGCCATACCCGTCTGACGGCGCTCCAGGGCGAACTGTACAATCAGGATGGCATTCTTAGCCAACAGACCGATCAGCATGATGAGCGAGATCTGCATGTAGATATCGTTGGCGTGGCCGAAGAGCTGCGTGAAGAGGAAACAGCCGGCCAGACCGAAAGGCACGGAGAGCACTACCGACAGCGGGAGGATGTACGACTCGTACTGGGCCGACAGAATCAGGTAGATGAAGATAAAGCACAGCAGGAAGATGATAGCCGTAGAGTTTGTGGCCTTGGCTTCCTCACGTGTCAGACCCTGATAGTCGTAAGTATATCCTGTAGGCAGCATATCGGCAGCCACTTCCTGTACGGCCTTGATAGCCTCACCCGAAGAGTAACCGTCGGCTACAGTGGCTGTCACCGTGATAGAGGTGAACAGGTTGAAACGGTTGATGTTCGACGGGCCATAGACACGTTTGACGTTACAGAACTCCAAGACAGGAGACATGCCTGCAGACGTGCGTACATATATACTATTAAGAGACTCCAGCGTCTGACGGGTCTCAGGCAAACCTTGAATCATCACACGGTAAAGCTTACCGTAGGCGTTGAAGTTAGAGGCATAGAGACCACCATAGTAACCCTGCAGCGTGCTAAGTACCGTAGAGGGGGAAATGCCGCTCTGCTTACACTTGGCCACGTCTACCGACACCATATACTGGGGATAGTTCGGGTTATAGGATGTCTGGGCAGTCTGAATCTCCGGACGTTTGTTGAGCTCTGCCAGATAATCCTTTACGATGTTATAGAACTTTGTCAGATCACCACCAGTACGGTCCTGCATCACCAGTGAGATACCCGAGTTGGCAGAGAAGCCAGGAATCATAGGCGGTGCAAAGGCCAATATCTGGGCATCCTTGATATGAGCCGTCTTGATGAATATCTGAGCAATGACACCTGTGGCATCATAAGGATTAAGGAAGAATCGATAGATACCGTCGCCCTGCCACAAGCCACTGAGTTTCCACCAGAAACCTTTCTGACGCTCGGAGAAGGGTTTCAGTTTGATGATAAACGTAGCCTGATCGGAACCAGCACCAGCGATGAAGTTGTAACCCTGAATCTGTTCACGGCTCTGGATAGCCGGATCTGCCCCGAGAATGGCATCCACATCATCGATAATCTGACGTGTACGAGCCACAGAAGTAGCTGGCGGCATCGAGACAGTACAGAACACAGTACCCGTATCCTCATCAGGCACAAGACCCGACTTCGTGGTAAACATCGTCACGCCCAGCACAACAGCACCTGCGACTACCGCCAAGATAATGGCTACAGGCTTACGCACCAGTTTCTCCAAGATATTCTTGTATTTATTGGTCGTAGTGGTGAATGCGGTATTGAAAGCAGCATGGAAACGGTCAATACGCGACATCTTATTCTCATGCCCCTCTTTGTCGTGAGGTTTCAGGAAGATGGCACACAGAGCCGGCGACAACGTCAAGGCGTTCAAGGCAGAAATCAAGATAGAAACAGCCATCGTCACACCGAACTCACGGTAGAACGTTCCGCTGGTACCTCCGATAAACGACACAGGCACGAACACTGCCGCCATCACCAGCGTAATGGAGATAATGGCACCTGAAATCTCATTCATGGCATCGATAGAGGCTGTCAGCGGTGACTTGTAGCCCTGATCCAACTTGGCATGTACGGCCTCAACCACCACGATAGCATCATCCACCACGATGGCGATAGCCAACAGCAAGGCGGAAAGTGTCAGGAGGTTGATGGAGAAGCCCATCACGCTGAGGAAGAAGAAGGTACCCACCAGAGATACTGGCACAGCTATCAGCGGGATCAGCGTAGAACGCCAGTCCTGCAGGAATATGTAAATCACGATGAACACAAGGAACAGCGTGAAGAAGAGCGTGAACACCACCTCCTCAATAGAAGCATAGAGGAACTCAGTCACGTCATAGTTGATCTTATAGATCATACCCGGCGGGAAGAGCTTGGCCTGCTCCTCCAGCTCGGCCTTCACCTGTTTGGCAATCTCGTTGGCATTAGAACCCGCAATCTGCTGAACCATACCCATTACAGAGGGGATATTGTTGTTCTTCATCGACACAGAATACTGCTGTCCTCCAAGTTCGATCTTCGCCACATCCTTCAACTTCAGTGTTGAACCGTCAGCCCTGCTCTGTATGATGATATTGCCGAACTCCTCAGCAGACTTCAGTCTTCCCGTATAGCGCATGGCATATTCATAAGCCACATTCGACTGCTCACCCAGCGTACCAGGAGCGGCCTCAATGTTCTGCTCAGCCAGAACGCCAGAGATATCAGACGGCATCAGACCGTACTGCTTCATCACGTCGGGCTTCAACCAGATACGCATGGAGTATGTTTTCAGACCAGGCGACTGCACATCACCTACACCCTGAATACGCTTGATGGCGGGTATTATATTAATATTATTATAGTTCGTCAGGAACTCGTCGTCGTATCGTCCGTCGGATGTCAATGTGAACATCAGCACCTGAGAGGTCTGACGCTTCATCACCGTCACACCGATACGGGTAACCTCAGCAGGCAGCAAAGCCTGAGCCTGCTGCACACGGTTCTGCACATTCACAGCACACATATCGGCATTCATACCTTGACGGAACAGAACCTGGATCTGCGCAGATCCTGAAGAAGCAGACGAGGAGATATAGTCCATTCCTTCCACACCGTTGATACTCTCCTCAAGCGGAACGATGACGGAATTCTTCACAGTCTCAGCATCGGCACCAGGATAGCTGGTATATACCACAACGGTAGGCGGCGCGATATCAGGATACTGCTCAATGGGCAGTGAGACTAGTCCGATAAAGCCCAGCAGCACGATGAGGATAGAGATCACCGTCGAGAGCACCGGGCGTTTGATAAATGTTGTAAAAGTCATACGATTTTACTATTTGACAATTTCTTTTAGTCGCTACGCTTGTAAAAGCGCTTACGCGAATACAATTCCACAATTTATTTCTTCATTGCGCCTACGATATCGCCAGCACTCATGGCCTTAGCCTGCTCTTGAATCTTCTGCTGATAGCGCTCGGGCGTAATGGGCACGATTTCCATACCATCGGAAAGTTTCGTGATACCATTGGTGATAAACTTATCGCCAGCCTTCAGGCCCTCGGTTACGACATAGCTGTTACCATCGTTCTGAGGGTCAACTTTGATTTCTGTATATTTTGCCTTATTGTCCTTATCGACAACATAGACGAACTTCTTGTTCTGTACCTCTGATACAGCAGCCTGTGGAATCACGATGGCGGAGGAATTGCTATGAGGGATGACTATCGTTCCTGAGCCACCGCTCTTCAACAATTTCTCGGGATTCTGGAACACGGCAATCATCTGAACAGAACCAGTGGTAGGATCAATCACACCACTCATCTTCGTCACCGTACCGTCGAGACCATACATGTTGCCATCAGCCAACTTCAGCTTTACAGCAGGTATATCCTTCAATGCACCAGCGAGGCCACCGGCATTCTTGCCCATCTCCAACACATCCTTCTCTGTCATTGAGAAGTACACTTCCATAGAGCTGATATTAGAAACGGTAGTCAGCGTATTGCCAGCACTTACAAGCGTACCCACCTTGAAAGGCAGGGAACCAACGACACCAGCTGCAGGGCTCTTCACATAACAGAAGCTCAGCATCTCCTTGGCAGAAGAGAGTGATGCCTGAGCCTGAGCCAAGCCAGCCTTAGCCTGCTCATACTGATTAGTAGCCGACTGGAGCTCAAAATCACCAATCACACCATTTTCGTGCAGCTTCTGGGAGTTCTCGAAACTCAGTTTGGCAGTATTGCAAGCTGCCTCAGCCGTATTCACAGAAGCTTGCGCCTGGCGCACTTGAGCCTGATAAGTTACGTTATCCAAGACGAACAGTACCTGCCCAGCACCTACCGTCTGACCTTCCTTCACATTGATCTGCGTAATAAATCCCTGAACCTTCGGATGAATCTCCACATCCTGAACACCCTTTATCACTGCAGGGTAAGTAGACTGCATGGTAGTGCTGGAAGTGCCCACGGTCACTACAGGATACTCATTGTCGCCAAAAGTGGGGCGACCACCACCGCCACCGCATGATGCAAGCATCAATGCTGCAGCAGCCATCAATAAAAACTTGTTCTTTTTCATAAAATATAAATACTGTAATTGTTTGCAAACGATTTTCACATCGAAAACACAAGAGTTTCCTGATGATTTTCGAGGTGCAAAGGTACGAAAAATATATCTTTAGATATATCTGCCGTACACAAATTTAACAATATTTATTGCCAATTAGTTTTTTATATGAGTTTCATCTCCTGCGCTTTAGCCATCAGCAATTGCATCAACGGCTCGCGCTCGTTTTCCACTTTGTTGTCGAGTACAGCATCTTTCAGGTATTGTTTCAGCACACCCACCTCTCGGCTGGGCTTCAGGTTGAACATCTCCATGATTTCATTACCGTCGATCACTGGCTGGAGCAGTCGCTTATAGTCTTTCTCTGCCAGATCGGCCAGTTTCTCGCGCACCATGCGGAAGTTCTCCAGAAACATTTTCTTACGCACTTCGTTCTTCGAGGTAATATCCGCCTCGCAAAGTGTCATCAGGTCGTCGATATCATCGCCCGCATCATTCATCAGACGACGTACGGCCGAATCCGTCACTTCATCATCAGCAATGACGATAGGCCGCATGTGCAGATCCACAAGTTTCTGTACATACTTCATCTTCGCATCCATCGGTAGCATCAGCCTGCGGAATATCTGAGGCACCATCTTGGCACCAATCATGTTATGGCTATGGAAAGTCCACCCGATAGCAGGATCCCAGCGTTTCGACTTTGTCTTACCAATATCATGCATGAGTGCAGCCCAACGAAGCCATAAGCGCATATCGCTGCCGTCTTCCCTCACTGCCCCTGCATCTGTTCGTGCCACATTGTCGAGCACCTCAAGCGTATGGTAGAAGTTGTTTTTATGGGCCTTGCCATTTTTCACCTCCACGATATCGAGGGCAGCCAGTTCAGGCAAGATGATATTCAGCAAGCCACAACGCTGCAGATCCACAAACCCTCTGCTAGGCACCGACGAGAGGAGGATTTTGTTCAGCTCATCCTTAATACGCTCGCCACTGACGATATTGATTCTGTCGGCCATCCGCTCAAGCGCCTCGAATGTCTCATCTTCAATCTGGAAATTCAGTTGGGTGGCAAAACGGATACAGCGCATCATACGCAACGGATCGTCAGAGAATGTAATGCCCGGCTCCAACGGTGTAGCAATGATACCGTCTTCCAGATCAGCCAGACCATTAAAAGGGTCGACAAGTTCACCAAACCGACGCTTATTCAGACAGATAGCCATCGCGTTGATGGTAAAGTCACGACGGTTCTGGTCATCTTCCAACGTACCGTTTTCCACGATTGGTTTCCGGGAGTCGTGACTATAGCTTTCCTTACGGGCACCCACGAACTCCACCTCGTATTCCCTACCATTCTGACGGAATTTCACTTGAGCCGTTCCAAAATTACGGAACACGCTCAGATGCGCCTTCTTGCCAACCATCCGCTTCAGTTCCTCGGCTACGGAGATACCACTGCCGACAACCACCACATCGATATCGTTTGAAGGGCGCTCCAGGAAAATATCACGGACATAGCCTCCCACCACATAGCACTCTACGCCCAACCTGTCGGCGGCTTCGCTAATCTGATGGAAAATCTCCTGGTCTAAGATCTCTGCCAGTTCATCATCGGAATACAATTTCATGCTGTATTACGTCTTTTGAGCGTGCAAAGGTAGCGCATTTTTTTGAGAAAGTGAACAAAATCGGGTGCTATCAAGCATATTTTTCTATTTTTTTTGCAAATAAACTAAAAATATATGTATCTTTGCGGCATCATAGCAACAGGAACAAACAGTAAACATCAATCATTTATGAATATAAAAATATTTACCATTCTCATCTCGTCCTGCCTATTATTGGCAAGCTGCGGTAATCGTGAGAAAGAGCAGGCCACCCAACTATTAAGCGAGGCTAGGGCGCACTTCGAAGAAGGGGCACTTGATGCTGCCAGAGCCGACATCGACTCAATAAAAAAAGCATTTCCCAATATCGTCGAAGCCAGAAAAGAAGCCCTAAAGTTGCATCAGGAAATTGAACTGAAAGCTGCTCAAGATGAATTAGCCAAGACCGACAGTCTGTTGCAAATAGCCAACAAAGAGCTTGAAGCCTTGCAGAAAGAAGTTGACAATCATAAAGCTGCATTAAAGGCAACCTCTGAGGAGTTGACCCGCCTGACAAGAACGAGAATCTGGCGCGACTCCATCCGCACTCAGTTCGAAACCCTTGGTGCGAAGATCCGCTACATCCATCAGAAACAGGAAGAATAACTGCATTTTCGCCTTAAATAAGTGTGCTAAATCAAAAAAAGAGGGCGAAGATAGGCTTCAATTCGGAAAAAATCAAATAAAATTTGGTTTTTCGCGCGAATTGCACTATCTTTGCACCCGATTATGCCCAATATGGAAAAGACAAACGCTCAATTTGAACAGACGCTGGCTGAATGCCGGGCGCTGTTCGAGAAGAAACTCCACGACTATAAAGCCTCGTGGCGCATCCTGCGCCCGACGTCGCTCACCGACCAGCTTTTCATCAAGGCTAAGCGCATCCGCTCACTTGAGATCAAGAAAGAATCGCTGGTGGGCGAAGGCATCCGTCCGGAGTTCATCGCCCTGATCAACTATGGCATCGTGGGTCTTATCCAACTCAACAAAGGTTTTGCCGACACCGTCGACATAGGCAACGACGAGGCTATGCGCCTCTACGACAAGTATGCCCACGAAGCCCTTGAGTTGATGAAAAGGAAGAACCATGATTACGACGAGGCGTGGCGCGGCATGAGGGTAAGCAGCTACACTGACCTTATCCTGACAAAGATTGAGCGCATCAAGGAAATCGAGAATCTCGGTGGTGAGACACTCGTTTCTGAAGGTGTCGATGCCAACTATATGGACATTATCAACTATGCGGTCTTTGGAGTAATTAAATTAACAGAGTGAAGAAACTCGCCGTCAACATTGCCCGTCTGATTCTCGCCGTCGCGTTTATCCTCTCAGGATTCGTCAAGGCCGTCGATCCGCTGGGCACGCAGTACAAGATTCAGGACTATTTGGTCGCTATGGGTTTAGGTCGACTCATACCCGACTTCATGACGCTCTCTGCATCCGTATTGCTCTCGACAATCGAGTTTATCCTCGGCATCTGCCTGTTGTTCGCTATCCGGCGAAGAATGGTGTCGAAGATTGTCCTGGTCTTGATGGCGGCTATGACGCTGCTGACGCTCTGGCTGGCTCTGACGGATCCCATCAGCGACTGCGGTTGCTTTGGCGATGCCCTAGTGCTTACCAATTGGCAGACGTTCTGGAAGAACATCGTGCTGCTGACAGCTGCGGTCATCGTGTGGAGGTATCCATTGCTGATGCCGCGACTCATCGGAGAGACTAACCAGTGGATTGTCATGAACTACTCGGGTGTGTTCATCCTGCTAGTCATTGCAGGCAGAAGCCTTTATACCCTACCTCAGTTCGACTTCCGTCCCTACCACGTGGGAACCAACCTGCGTCAAGGTTGGCAGCGCATGATGGAGGGTGAGGACTCGCCCTATGCCGAGTTCTTTATGGAGCTCACTGATGAAGGTGAAGACATCACCGAGGATGTGCTGAATCGTGAGGGATATACCTTTCTGCTCGTTTCGCCCCATCTGGAACAAGCCGACGACTCCCAACTCGACGCACTGAACCAGATCTACGAATACAGCCTCGACAACGGCTATCCGTTCTATTGTCTGACAGCCAGCACCGAGAAGGGCATCAATCATTGGCGCAACATCACTGGAGCAGAATACCCGTTCTGCAATACCGACGATATCACGCTGAAGACTATCATCCGTTCGAACCCAGGGCTGTTGCTCCTGAAAAACGGTGTAATCATCCGCAAGTGGAGCCACAACAATCTGCCCGATGAGCAGGATCTGACAGGAGAACTGGAAACGTCAGAACTTGGACAGTTGCCCAGCGACACCGTTGCCACCAAAATACTCTGGATACTCACATGGTTTGTACTACCACTGGTACTCCTTACGCTTGCCGATCGCCTTTGGGCATGGAGCGGCTGGCTTCGCAAAAGAAATAATAACAACCCTTTAAATAAAGAAAAAGTAATTATGAGAAAGAAAATTGTTGCAGGAAACTGGAAGATGAACATGAATCTCCAGGACGGCATTGCTCTCGCAAAGGAGCTTAATGAGACATTGAAGGCTGACAAGCCCAACTGTGGTGTTGTGATTTGTACCCCGTTTATCCACCTTGCATCTATCGCACAGTTCCTCGACCAGGACATCATCGGTCTGGGTGCTGAGAACTGCGCTGACAAGGAGAAGGGCGCCTTCACTGGTGAGGTAAGCGCTGAGATGGTTAAGTCAACAGGTGCTCAGTACGTAATCCTCGGTCACTCTGAGCGTCGTGAGTACTACAAGGAGACTCCGGAGATCCTGAAGGAGAAGGTGCTGCTGGCACAGAAAAACGGTCTGAAGGTGATCTTCTGCATCGGTGAGAGTCTGGCAGAGCGCGAAGCAGGCAAGCAGAACGAAGTGGTGAAGGCTGAGCTCGAGGGCAGCGTATTCAACCTCTCTGAGGAGGACTTCCGTAAGATTGTCATCGCCTATGAGCCAATCTGGGCCATCGGTACTGGCAAGACCGCTACCGCTGAGCAGGCAGAGGAGATCCACGCCTACATCCGTAGCATCATCGCCGAGAAGTATGGCAACGCCGTTGCTGAGGATACGACCATCCTCTACGGCGGTAGCTGCAAGGCCAGCAACGCGCCTGAGCTCTTCGCTAAACCCGACATCGACGGTGGTCTGATTGGCGGTGCATCGCTGAAGTGCGCTGACTTCAAGGGTATCATCGACGCTTGGAAGAAGTAATCACAGTGAGACGACTACTTATCATATTAGCATTGTGTATCGGCTGCATCATCGTAGCCGATGCACAAGCTACTTTCACCCAGCAGTTGCAACAACATAACAGCGGTGAAGGCAAGGTGACCGTCACCCAGGACAAACATATCGACGACCTGGTTAACGGCTCAATAAGCAATTCAACCATACCTACTAGTCAGAAACAGCAGTCAGACAAGCGAAGCGACACTGCTACAACCCAAAAAGAGAAAGAAAAAGAGCAAGACGACAAGCCCGTGAAGCTGACTTCTCAGGACACGCAGACTCCCATAGCCGAGCCCGATACTACCGACATTCAAAAGAAGGTCATGCGTGGCTACAAGATCAATGGTTACCGCGTACAGGTCTTTGCCGGCGGCAATTCCCGTTCCGACCGTATCAAGGCTGAAAGAACCGGCAGCGAGATCAAGGGAATGTTCCCTGGAGTGCCTGTCTACGTCCATTTCTACTCACCGAGATGGATCTGCCGTATGGGTAACTATCGCACCTACGAGGAAGCCAGCGAGGTGTTACGGAGTGTCAAACAGCTCGGCTACCAATCGGCCATTATCGTAAAGGGAAAAATCACCGTAGCATACCCATGAACCAGGAAATAGACATACAGACCCACGACAACCACTCGTTCCGTGAAGGACTCGACGAGTTGGCCGTACATTATAAAGAGGTGCTCCGCCTGTTGGGTGAGGACACTGACCGCGAAGGACTACTGAAGACCCCGATGCGCGTCGCCAAGGCCATGCAGGTGCTGACGCGCGGTTATCAGATGGACGCCCACAAGGTGCTCACCGACGCCCTCTTCAAGGAAGACTACTCGCAGATGGTGATTGTCAAGGACATCGATTTCTTCTCCCTCTGCGAGCATCACATGCTGCCCTTCTATGGAAAGGCTCATGTGGCTTATATCCCCAACGGCTATATAACAGGGCTGTCGAAGATTGCCCGTGTCGTCGACATCTACGCCCATCGACTGCAGGTTCAGGAGCGCATGACCCAGCAGATCAAGGACTGCATCCAGGATACCCTGAAGCCTCTTGGTGTGATGGTCGTTGTCGAGGCTAAGCACATGTGCATGCAGATGCGGGGCATTGAGAAGCAAAACAGCATTACGACCACCAGTGACTTCAGCGGAGCCTTTAACCAGGCCAAGACGCGTCAGGAATTTATGAACTTAATACATAACAATCAAATTTAATTAACGATGAACCAGTCAAGTAGAATCAATTACGGCCAATCCGACGAGACAGTTTCCCAGGCTTTTATGCATAGCTGTCTTGGCAAGTCTCTCATTCTGGGAGCCATTCTAGCTGTCATTCTCGTCATCGCCTATTTCACTGCCCCCACCGATAAGGAGATGCGTGCAGAGATGAACGATGCCATCATGCAGTGCATGGAGATGAACGACAGCATCCGTGGTGACCAAATCGACGACTATGTCAACAACATTGGCTTTATCTTCACCACAGCCGACACCACCAAGGTGGCTCAGGAATGGCGCGAGGCCTTTGACAAATACAATCGTCTGGAGATCTACCGCCACACATTCTTCACCACCGCCTATATCTATAATAACATCCGTGCCGAGGGTGTTCGCGTGGGTATCGGTGCCTTCGGTGTCTGTGTGCCGACAGTCAATTTCAACGACTTCCTGTTGCGCACAGGTCCAGTCCATAAAGGCTACAATCAGAAACTTATCCGCACCGGTGTCATCCCCGATACCGATCTGGGCTCGAACCCCAACATCCAGGAATTCCACTACAAGCGTAATCCTGACGATTGATCCAACCCTGTGAAGATAATCGTTTCACAAGAGATCGAACGCGTATGCCCCGGCTTCGTCGGGGCTGCCGTCGAGGCTTCGGTGGTCAACACCCCTTACTGCGATGCTCTCTGGCAGGAGATTCATTCCTTGGAGGAGCGTTTCAGAGCGGAGTTGACCACCGAGAGCCTTAAAGAGCTGTCGGGCATTGCAGCCACACGCCGTGTCTACAAAGCCTGCGGCAAGGATCCATCCCGATACCGTCCTGCCAGCGAGCAACTCATCCGCCGCATGCTGCAGGGCAAGGAGCTCTATCAGATAGACACGCTCGTCGACCTTGTCAATCTCGCTTCAATTGCCTACGGTTACAGCATAGGCGGCTTCGATGCCGACAAGTTTGTAGGTGATACTCTCACTCTAGGGGTCGGATGCGAAGGCGAGCCCTACGAAGGCATCGGACGCGGTATGCTCAACATCGCCGGGCTCCCCGTCTACCGCGATGCAGTTGGCGGCGTAGGAACCCCTACTAGCGACAACGAGCGCACGAAGATGACTTTAGACACTACTCATCTCGTCGTCCTCATCAACGGCTACGACGGTAACGAACAGCGCGTCGCCGACAATGCCCGCTTCATTCAGGAACTTATCCGCAAGTATTGCCAGAGCGACGGTGGCACAGTAATGATGATCTACAGATAGCCTATGAAACTAATAAGAATGGCTTTACGTATGCTATCGCTTACGGGACTAGCCTCGTGCATGAGCCTGAAGCCCTACCCTATCACGACGGGTACAACGAAGATCGTGTATGCCGAACATGCCAACTCTGGAGTCGCCTCACAGACGAGGTTCGAACTGTCGGCAGAATCCCTTGTTTGGGATTTCACCGAACCGCGGTACAACCGTCACTTGAGAGATGTAACCTCCTATGAAAAACAGGAGTTCGAGGCACTTATAACCACTCTTTCTAAAGTCAAATTCTCTGCTGTCGACTCCCACGACTATAGTTCAGGTGGTAGCGGCTGGGGGTGTGCTTTCTATGATGCAAAGGGCAGCTACCTGCAATTCAACGACACCTACAAACTCTCAGGCGACTACGAGCAAGTAATCCGACAGATACTTGACTTTGCACAGTCCCATAAGCCAGACGGCCTGAAACGCTACGAAGCCCTGAAAGCCCAGCCACATGAGCCAGGCAAGTACGGTGACTTCGAAACCCTGCCCACAGAACTTGAGCGATACGCTGTATCCAAACCATAGGCAAAATATAAAAATGCGGAATGCCTTGTAAACTTTATTCAAATTACCCACTTTAAGGGAAGCCTTTTGTATCTATCTGACTTCCTGATAGTTACAAAGCACTAAGTTTCTCGGTAAGAAACGTTGAGTTTGTAGGGACTAAAAGGATAGTTTGTCGTAATGAAAAAAGACCAAGAACCGTAGATTCTCAGTCTTTATTATCTTTAAGTCGGGATTACTGCCCTACTTCGCGCAAAATCCATTTAATTCTATTAAATTCGAGAATTTTCTATGTGGTTTAATATCAGTGCGTTACAAGACGCGCTG